>JAKSDA010000202.1 GCA_022360315.1 Pseudomonadota bacterium | reverse complement strand
GTTTTCGAGCCGCGGGCCTTCTTATTTTGGCGGTACCAAGCCCAATCTCGCCGCACCGGGCGTGAACGTGCGCAGCAGTGTGCCGGGAGGTGGTTATAGCTCTCTGTCGGGCACCTCGATGGCATCGCCCCACACTGCGGGTGTGGTCGCCCTGATATGGTCGTCGGCACCCACTTTGATCGGCGATATCGACGGTACCCGTGCAATTCTCGATCAGACTGCAGTTGACGTTAACAATACGTTGTGCGGCGGTAGTGCGGAAAACAACAATGTGTTTGGCGAAGGGCGCCTGGACGCCTTCCAGGCGGTCGATCTGGCGCCCACAGGGCCTGCCGGATATCTGGCCGGCACGGTCACTGCTGCGGCCGACGGCGGATCCGTCGAGGGCGCCCAAGTGACAGTTACCGGACCGAGTGACCGCGCAACCGTGAGCGACGAAAGTGGAGCGTACAATCTGCGGCTTCTCGTGGGGACATACGCAGTGACCGTGCGTGCATTTGGATATCTGGATAGCTCGGTATCGGAGATTGTCATCACCGAAGACGAGACCACCACGCAGGACATTGTCCTGGCCACAGCACCGTCCCATCCGGTCAGCGGGCATGTGTACGATGACAATGGCGATCCGGTGGTCAATGCCACTGTGGCCATACAAGCTGTGCCCATCGCTCCGGTGACCACCGATGAATCCGGCTTCTACCACTTTGCCAGCGTGCCCGAAGGGCAGTATCAAGTGATGGCCACGGCCATGGGCCGCTGTTTTGGCTCTCAGGTCCTGGATCTGATCGTGGATGGCGACGAGCGGAGCGATTTCCACATTCCCCGCCGTACCGACGAATATGGATATTACTGCGAAACCCCGACGCCGGAGTACATCGAGGCCAGTAATGTCCTCGCCCTGACCGGGGATGATCGCAGCACATCCGTGGACCTTCCGTTTGGCTTTCATCTGTATGGGCAGACCTACAACCGGGTCTACGTGTGCACCAACGGCTATGTGAGCTTTGTCAGCCCGACGTGCCGCTATTCCAATACCGGTATTCCGTCTCCCAGTATTCCCCATGGGGCCATCTACCCCTTCTGGGATGATCTCTATGTCGATTCTCCGGCCAGCGTTCGGACCGAGGTTCTCGGCACGGCACCCGAACGCCAGTTCGTCATCGAGTGGCGCAATGTGCGCTTTTTTGGCGATCACACGCGGCGGGTCGACTTCGAGGTGGTGTTATCCGAGCGCAGCGACCATATCCTCATGCAATACCGAAATATTGCCCAGGACGGCCGAGAGAGGGGTAACTCGGCCACGCTCGGTCTTGAAAACTTCAACAGTACTTGGGGGTTCCAGTACTCGCGCAACGAGGAAGTGATCGATGATTCCGAGTTTGCCTTGCAGTTCAAACTGCCACCATCGGCAACCGTGCAGGGCACGGTGATCGATTACAACGATGGCCTTGGCGTGAGTGGAGCCAGTGTGCGTATCCTGGACGCAGATGGCAACCAACTGCAGACCTTGCTCACCAGCGACGATGGCTCCTACCAGGTACGGCTCTTTTTGGGCTCGTACGGGCTGGAAGTCCGCGCCAAGCGTTATTCCATCGAGTCGGCCTCGATCGTCGTCGACGAGGAAGACGCAGTGGTCACCCAGGACTTCACTCTGCTCACAGCTCGTGCCGAGGTATCGATCGACGCCCTCGACTATATTGTGCTACACGGAGAGTCTCGCACCAAGACGTTGACTTTGACCAATACCGGTTCGCTGGATCTCGATTGGGATGTCTGCGAACGAGTCCCGGGCAGCTGTACAGACATTCCGTGGTTGAGCGCTGACGTTACCAGCGGGACACTGGCACCTGGCGACTCGCAAAGTGTCGAGGTCACAGTCGACGGCACTCTTGCCAGCTTAGGCATCTATTTCGGCGCGCTCAACTTTATCAGCAACAGCGGCCGCAAACCCCAGGTCATTGTTCAGATCGAGGCACTGATCACGGCGTACCGCCAGGGGGTCAATGCGGGTAGTTGCCGCGAAGTGGACGATGATGGCGACAGCAGTGGATCGGGCTACGACGGCTCCTGTCTGGCCTATGTCGATGACGATGGCGACGAGTGGGCGATCGATCAGTCCTTCACCGAGGGGAGCTGGGGTTATATCGAGGGCGGCTCCATCCAGGCGACCACGTCCGACATCGCAGGCACCACTGACGATCCACTCTATCAGTCACAACACGTCGATCCCTACGTCTATCGGTTCGATGACCTGCCCGCGGGATTGTATGAGATCGAGCTGAAATTTGCCGAACTGCATGCAGGCTACCTGGTGGGAGATCGCCTCTTCGACGTTGTGGTCGATAACGCATTGGTACTTCCCGCCCACGATGTTGCGTACGAGGCAGGGTATATGGTCGCCCACGATGTACGGTATTTTGCAGAGGTCGAAGACGGTCATATGGACATTCGATTTATCGAGCGATACGGCTTTGGCAAACCGATCCTCAACGCCCTGCGACTGACCCACCGGCCCGATATGTAGAGCCATCTCGATGGTCAGGCGATCGTCATCTCGATGGCCAGTCGATCGTCAAGTGATGAGCGGCTTGCCGGCAAATGTGGGCCGCTCGCGACGCAGGGCGGCCGCGACCGACGGCATGGCGATGGAAAAATTCTGGTCGCCGCCCGGGCCCATGACGGTGCCCTGGCCAAAGCTGTTGATACCGACCAGATGACCTTGTTCGTGGTACAGGCCGCCACCCGACGAGCCGCTCGTCATGGTTACGTGTGATTGGATGAAGCGGATGTCGAGGTCGTCGCGGGTTTTCCAGTTGCGAAACCCGGCCAATGTGCCCGACGAATAGCTCCAGCTCAGGCCGAGCGGATTGCCGATGGCAAAGAGCCGCGAGCCGACCAGACACGATCCCTCGCCGAGCTCGGTGATCATCACTCGATCGGGTTCGCGTACCGCAGTCTTGATAAGGGCGAGATCGAGCCCCCGGGTTGCGCGCCACACAACTGTTGCGGGCACGAGTTCGCCCGAGATGGTGTATACGCGGATCGTGGCCAGAACCGTGGCCCCGTCTTCGGTCTGGTCCTCGACCACGTGGCGGTTGGTGAGAATAGCGAGTTCATTGCCGTCACGCGCGACAATGACTCCCGAACCCGACCAGTGTTCGTCGGCCGTATCGCCAATGACAAAGACATTGGCCGCCATAGCGTGACGGATGGTGGGTTCGACGAGTTGGAGATCGCTCGGGCTCGGCGGTTCGGGAAGGTCTTTTTTTCGCAGTGGCCCGGGCGGCACGTCGCCCGCGCCGTTGCCGGGAAGTTCGGGCCCTGGGGGTACACCGGCCGGTCCTTCGGGCCGCCGCCGCCGCCGCCGTTTCTTGATGTACCGGCCGTCGCGCTCGACGTGCTCGGTATGGCACTCGTCGCACCGAATCACCGCACCATGGCGGGCCAGCGGGCGCACACTCTCGCATACCGTACAGCCGCCCAGCGGATGGCCGTGCTCGAGGATGGGCTTGCTGTCATCGATGAGATGAGACTGGCCGGTAACCGGGCACACCGGCCGCGCTCGACCGGTGCGAACCAGGATGCGAGGACGTTCACAGCAGCGACAGCCGCCCCACTGGCTGTCGCTCTCTTTTTGTGGATCGCCGCGCCCGTCGAGTGCGTAACGGATGCCCGACTCGGTCTCGAGCGAGCCCGACCTGGCGATCAGCCGCTGGCCAGTTTCGGTCCGATAGTCTGGACTGACCGATACCGAATCGTCGTCGCCAACTCGGATCGTGACATGAGGGACCGACAGGTCTTTTAGCGCTGCTCTGGCCGCGTCGTGCACCTCGACTGCAGGCTCATCCAGATATCCGGCCAGTTTTTTTGCCGATGATTCAGCAGGAATGGCGGCATAAATAGCGACGGCGGCGAGGGCCGCTTCGGGCTCGTCGCGCCGGTCGAGAGCGGCGAGAAGATGGGTCGGCGCTGTCGATTCTGTCCCCGTGCCGCGATTGGAGCTCCAGGCCAGGACCCGGGCGTAGAGCTGCCCGATCGTGGCCAATATACTGGCCGAAATTTTGTCGGGAAGAGGATCGGAGCAGGCGGTTTCGAGCAATTGGCGCAGCAGGGTGCGCCGTGGTGGCCGGAGATCGGGCCAGGCATCGTGGAGGGTTTCGGCGAAGAGCAGGGTCCGGCGGGGCACGCGCTCGAGAGCCTTGAACAGGTCGCCGAGCAGGCCGAGCCGGCGCGGCCGCGGCAGATCGACCATGGCCAGGGCGAGTTTGAGCGCAGCTCTGGACGAGATTCGGTCGGCCCGTGCGACCATGGATTCGACCGAGCGCTCGGGTTCAACCAGCATGCATTCTTCGATGGCGGCCCGGGCCAATTCGTCACCGGCCAGGTTGCGATGAGCCTGGTCCAGGGCGTCGCGCACCTGGGCGACACCCTGGTCCGAGAGCCGGGTAATGTGACGGGGCAGGGCACGGGCGAGCAGAGCGGCCAGGTCGCCATCGGGCTTGCGGAGGAGCTGGATCGCGGCGCTGGCGAACCGGTCGGCGCCCAGCTCTTCGAGGGCCGAGACCAGGTCCAGCTTGACCCCGGGCGGCTGCGGTTCGCGCAGCGCGTCGACCAAGATGCGCTCGGGTTCGCCATTCATGGCCAGGGTGTGCGCGATCGCCTGTTTTCGCGTCGATGGGTCGGCCGAGGTAATGCCGAATCCCGGGGCGGACCCGGCCGGAGCAGACCTGGATGGCCCGGCTGGCCCGGACTCCTGTGCCGGTACACCGATTTTTTTGAGCACATCGGCTGCGTGGCCGTGCAACGATGAGTCGTTGCTGTTGAGCCACGACCGCGCCAACTTTTCGAGAAGTTTTCGGTCGCTCGGCTCGGCCAGGTGGGCAAGAGCGCGTGCAGCGAACACGCGTTCCTCGCCCGTACGCTGTATTGTGACTGCGGCCAGGTGTTTGAGCGAAGGCCGAAAACGCGTCGCGGTGAGGATCTCGATGGCGCCCAGGCGAACCGGGGCGATCTGGTGACCGAGCAGCCTGGTGATGTCCTCTAAATCGGCCCGGGAAGCCCGTTTTGCCGCGTCCCGGACCAGTTTATGCCGCTCTTTCCAGCCTTCGGCGAGTTCTAGCTTGGCAGCGAGGGTTTCGATGTCCATGCGTGAAGACTCCAGGGACTATCATGGCAGGGAATGTGGCCGGAAAAGAAGTGCATGGTGAGATTAGTACCGCTCCCGCAAGCCAGTGCCCAGTCGGGTCGATCCAGCGCGTCGAGGAGGAGGCCTGGCAACCCCACTGACCGACGAGCAACGCAGTCATCGGCGGGCTGGTTGGGCATGATGGGTACTTACTTGCGGGGAGTGGTAGAAGCGACCAGGCAATGCTGGTCTGAAAGGATTCCTGAAGGAGATGACAGTATGAAATTTGGAGGTGGTCTCCAGCGGGTGCAAATCCCGTCCGGCCAAAACCTAGTCAGTGGGCCGGTAGCTAGACTTGCAGCCTCAGCGGTAACGGTGGGGTTGATGCGTAGTCATGCGAGCAAGTGGGCCGTGGGGTTGCAGCCCCGAAATCATCGACATTCCGGTGCCCGAGGTTTTACCGTGCCTGAAGGCAGCTCAGCCGCTCCATCTGGCGCACGAGCGGCCCGGCCTGGCTGGGATGGGTGAGTTCGATGTGGTCGATTTCGGGCCATAGGTCAGGATTGTCGAACAGCTGGCGCAATGTGCGGCGGCGATCGCGAAAACTGGTGACCACCCACAAGAGAATCGAATCGCGGCTCATGAAGCTTCTTCGCCAGCTCTCTCGGTTGCCCGACCACAGATGCTCGCGCACCAGACTCCGCCGCACAGTCCGCACGAGGGCCCGCTTCATCACGACTGGAAAGCTGTAGTTGAGCCAGACCACATGGGTGGCCCGCGGCCATACGATATCCTGTGCTTGGCTGAGGTAATTGCCGTCCAGCACCCAGGCACCGGCGGCGATTTCTCGCGCGAGCACAGCGCGAAACTCATCCACCGCGCGCTCTTGCCAGTCGGGCATCCAGTGCAGAGCATCGAGCTCTATATGCGGATGCGCAAGAGTGGTGGCGAGTTCGCGGGCCAGAGTGGTTTTTCCGGCGCAACTGGACCCGACAATGACGACCCTGGGCATGACGCAGAGAGTTGCACCACAAGGACCCGCCGCTGGCAAGGCGAGACCGCACACGATCGTCACGGACCGGCCGGACGTCTCGACAAGGAATGCGCGGCGAAGTTCATGCGGAGCGGAGCGGTTGGCTATGCGGTCGGTTTTCAGTTCATCTGCGGTCATTTTCTTTAATCAATTCAATTGATTATACTCAATGACAGAGGCGATCATGCCCGCTTGTGGAGGTTGGCATCCGGCTCGTTGTCGGGCCGCCTTGACGGCTTGTCGACCACTGGGGTGTTTGCGATTGGCCTCGCTCCTGACACAGTATTTCGTTAATGACTTCCATCTACCTGGACAATGCGGCCACGACCCGGGTGGCAATCGAGGTTGCAGCGGTGGTCGAGGAGTGTATGCGGGCGGACTACGGCAACCCGTCGTCGGCTCATCACATGGGGATCGCGGCTGAGAAATGGATCAAACAGGCCAGCGATCGAGTCCTGGCAGCCATCGGCGATCCCGGCGGGCAGGCCGGGCATCTGTTGTGGACCTCGGGTGGTAGCGAGAGCGATGCCCTCGGTGTGCTCGGGGCTGCGCGGGCGCTGAAAAAGCGCGGCAAACACATCGTGTATTCGGCCATCGAGCACCCTGCGGTGCGAGAATCGGCTCATTTACTCGAGCGTGATGGATGGCGGGTCGGCGCTTTTTCGGTGTCCAGCGCCGGCGTGACCGAGGTTGAGCGGGTGCTCGATGCGGTTGCCGAGGACACAGCGGTTGTTGCCCTCATGCTGGTCAACAACGAGATCGGCACCATCCAGCCGGTGGCCGAGATTGCCCGGGCGGTCAAGGAACGCCGGCCGTGCATTCACATTCACTGCGACGCGGTCCAGGCTCTGGGTAAAATCGACATCGACGTGCGCGCGCTCGGTGCAGACAGTGTGGCGTTTGCCGGTCACAAACTGCATGCCCCCAAGGGGGTGGGCGCGTTATGGCTGCGCCGAGACGCCCGTATCGTGCCCTTGTGGACCGGTGGTGGCCAGCAGGATGGGTTGCGCTCGGGCACCTACAATGTCCCGGGCATTGCAGCCATGGGAGAGGCCGTGCGATTGGCCTGTGAAGGCGATGGACTGGCCGAGCGCCGGGCGCGATGGATGGAGTTCGCCGAGCTTCTGGTTTCCGCGGCCCACCAGTCGGGCGTATCAGTCGCGATCAACGGCGGTGACGGGCACAGAGCGCCGCATATTGTGAGTCTGGCCTTTGCCGGCATTCCGGCCGAACCGTTGCTCCACGTTCTAGAGAGCCGGGGCGTCCTGGTCTCTGCCGGTTCGGCCTGCTCCGAGCGCAGCCGAAAACCGAGCCCGGTGCTCACTGCCATCGGAGCGAGTCGAGACGATGGAACCATCCGCTTTTCGTTTGGTCGCGATACCACGCGCCAGGACATCGAGCGTGCCGCCGAGATATTGATCGATGCAGTCAAAGACTTTTGAGCGCAATTCCACGGCTGATTCCGAGAGTCGAAGAGAACCCCGGGACGGGGGGCGCGAGGTGATCGTGCTCCGTGTCGCCGAGATTTTTCTCAAAGGGCGAAATCGCGGCTCGTTTTGGAAGGCCCTCATCCACAATGCCCGGCGACTGCTCGGCGACCTCGATGGGGTATCGGTCGAGTCTCATTATTTGCGCGCCCAGGTCAGCCATCCGCCCGAGCTCAGGCAGGCCTGTATCGACCGTCTCGACCGACTTTTTGGTTTGGCCTCGATGGCTCCGGCCATTGCCGTCGACGCTGATCTCGACGCGGTCAGCCGAGCTGCGGTCGACATTGCGCGTCGCATGCCCGGGGCCAGCTTCAAGATCGAGAGCAAGCGCCGTGACAAGAGTTTTGCGCTGGCCTCGCCGGAAATTTCGCGAACCGTGGGCAGTGCGGTGGCCGCGGCGACCGGGCGACCGGTCGATGTACACCAGCCGGACCAGATCATCCACGTCGAGATCGGGCCGCAGAGCTATGTATTCGGCGAGATCTTGCCGGGACCGGGCGGTTTGCCCGTGGGCACGAGCGGTCGGGTGGCCCTGCTCTTATCGGGCGGCATCGACTCGCCGGTCGCGGGCTGGTCGGCCATGCGCCGGGGCTGTCAGGCCAGTGCGATCTATTTTCACTCATTCCCGTACACCGGCGACAAGACCAAAGAGAAAGTGCTCGATCTGGCTCGACATCTGGCCCGGTGGCAGGGGCCGATGAACGTGCATGTGGTTCACTTCACCGACGTGCAGAAACAGCTGCGCGAGCACGGACGGGCCGAGTTCGCGGTACTGCTCTACCGCCGCATGATGATGCGCACCGCGTCTCGTCTGGCCGATGCCGAGGCCAGCAAAGCCCTGGTCACTGGCGAGAACCTCGGCCAGGTAGCGTCGCAGACTGTGGAAAATCTGGCCGTCATCGAAGATGCCGCCACTCTGCCGATACTGCGGCCGCTCATCACCCACGACAAGCTCGAGATCGTAAAACAGGCCCAGCGCATCGGTACGTACGAAACATCGATTTTGCCTTACGACGATTGCTGCTCTCTGTTCGTGCCCAAGCATCCGGCTACCAAAGCACGCATACGAGACCTTCAACGGGCAGAAGAAGGACTCGACGTCGACGCCCTGGCCGACCAGCTGTGCCGGGATACCGAGCACATCACGGTTTCTGGTTAGCCCGCCACCAATGCGGAAATAGATGGGACTAGAGGTCTAAATTAGCTGATACCCGATGCCGTGAACTATTCACTACAGCAGATGGTCTGGGGAATAGCGCGGCTAACGCACGGGGGCCTGGCCCGCCCGGTCTGGTTGCAAGCGGCTAGTCGAGCGGCATGCCGGTGACCGTCAAACTCCAGCTGTCGAGCGTTCCAGCGCCAAATGACGCTTCGTCCGAGACCCGCAACGCCCATTGCCCGGCCGAGTTTTCACCAGAAAACTGCACGGGCCGAAAAATCTCATAAACATTGGGCGAGCAGTCTCCGTGTCTGCGCAACACAATCCGAGTTCCCGACGGCGAGGTCAAGATCAGCGTAACTCGCGCTGCTGCCGGATGCGTGATCTTCACTTCTACAGCAAGTGTGTCGATCTGTAGTGAGTCGGTGACGCTGATCGTATCGACCACACCGCTCGGATCGGATTGCGGAACATCGTTGGGTAGAGTGACACTGTGATACGATCGAATAACTGGCTCGAGCGGGCGAACATCGAGCGTGAGCTCGATGGATTCACTCTGGTCTTTGTGGGTGCCCGTGACTCGTAATGGATAGGTGCCGGGTGGCGTCAATGGACTGGTCTCCACAGTCAGCACTGCCGAATCCGGAGCAATCACCTGATTGGACGACAAGGAGATATCCAGGGCCGGCTGGTCTTCAACAGCCAGGCTCACCTCCCTGCTCGAGCTTCCGTACATCTTGACATCCATTGCATATGTCGCGGAATCGCCCTGCTTGACCTGCCGGGTCGCCGATGCGGTTTCCAGATCGATGATCGGACTCAGTGCCACGCCACGGATGATTAAATCCCAGCTGGCGATCCTTCCAGAGTCGTATTGCGAATGATCGGAGACGGAAAGCACCCAGTCGCCCGCGAAATTCTCGGAGTTAAACTCGGTCGACAGGTAGTAGGTTTTAAAAATATCATTACTGCCACCGCCCAGGCGATCATGTAACGCGATCTGTGTGCCCGCGGGGGAGGTCAGTGTCACTATCAGATCGCTGATATATGTGTGCTCTATGGTTAAAACAACTGTGACATGATCGACCTCGATAGAATGTTTGCCTGTGATAGTACTGATGACGCCGCTGGCGAGATTGTCTGGAATATCGAGCGGCGTATCCGTACTGGACAGGGTACGTACCACCGTACCGAACGGCCTGACCGTGAGCGAGATGTTTCGAGACAGAACGAGAGAGCCACTGCTGCCAGTAATGGTCAGGCTGTATTCGCCAGGAATCGTGTTCCGGGTCGTCTCGATACGCAAGGTCGTGGTGGCGCCAGCTGCAAGGGGGTTGGCAGCCAGCCTCATGGTCGCATCGAGCTCTGGCCGGGCAACAACATCAAGACTCACCGGATCTGAAAAGCCTCGAAATACGGCCGCTTCGATGTCATAGACCGCAGTTTCCTCCTGATTGATCACCTGTCCCGCTGGCGAAATGCGGAGGTGAAATCGGCTTGGCGGTGGAACCTGCTCGACCATGCTGGCAACGTCCAAGCGACGGCCACTCGCTGTCCGACCGTGGAGCGCAGCCACCGGGGCGCCCGAATCCATCAACATGATCTTGAGCTCTTCAGCCGTCAGGGTATGGTTGACAGAGAGAGCCAGGGCTGCAGCGCCAGTGACATGGGGGGTGGCCATGGACGTGCCCTGCTTCATCCCATATTGCCGGTCGGGCATGGTCGAAAGGATCGCCGAACCCGGCGCACCGAGATCGACCGAGAGAGAGCCATAGCTGGAAAATGGTGACAGCTCATCGTTGTGGTCGGTCGCGGCCACTGCCAGCAAATTGGGTATCTCGTAACTGGACGGATAATCGGGCGATTCATCGTTGTTCGATGACAGGTTGCCCGCCGAGGCAACCAGCAGGATATCGGCGTCGCTGGCCGCAACCAACGCTTCTTCGAGAGCCTGAGTGGGAAGAACCCCACCCCAGCTGTTGTTCAGCATCCGAATATCGACCCCCTGTTGCTTGAGATCCAATGCGTAGTTGATGCAGGCGATGGCATCCGCCACCTTACCGCCGCCCCGTCTGGGCAGAAATTTCATGGCAACCATGCTGACCTCCCAGTTCACCCCGACCACACCGCTGTCGTTGTTGCCAGTCGCGCCGACTGTCCCCGCCACATGGGTTCCGTGGCCGTGATCGTCCATTGGATCACCTGAACCCGTGATGGCATTGATACCGTGAATATCGTCGATATAGCCATTGCCATCATCGTCAATACCGTTTTCGGGGATTTCATTGGGATTGACCCACATGTTGGTAGACAGATCGGGATGCGTGTAATCGACCCCTGTATCGATGATTCCAGCGATAATATTTCTGCTTCCAACGCTCGTGCTCCAGGCATCGGGAGCCCTCACATCAGCGCCCGTCGTACCTCCGGTTTGACCGGTATTGTGCAGCCCCCATAACTCGTCGAACGATGCATCGTTCGGAAACCGGGCTTCGGTGATATGAATCAAATAATTGGGCTCTGCGTACTCCACGTCGGGGTTTTTGCTCAGTCTGGCAAGCGCCTGTTCCACTGTCACCGAGGCATCGAGCTCGAGCAACGCGAGCTCGCCGGCGCCGATACGGGCGAAACGATCATAAATTCCATCGCGGTCGACATCCTCGATCGACCCACCGAGATCGGTCATGGCTCTCTTAAACGCCGATACCGAATGTGACGAGCGAAATTTCACGATGACCGAGTCGTGCGCATACGCATCTCGACACTGCTGGTCAGCTGGGTCCGGTATCATGGGCTCGGGGTCTTGTGGCGATCCCTTGCAAGCCGCGCTCGATACCACAAGCATGCAGAGCATGAAACGCGCGAAAGCATGGAGGAGTTGCGTCTGTATGATCGGTCTGTGGCTCATCTGCCATCCATCCCGCCTGGCTGTGTTGCTCATTTGATTAAATACTCCGACGTATTTGTCCTCTTCGCGCCTTGCCAGCCTCAACGCCCATATTCGGGTACTTTTTCTGCGCAGGCGTTGATCCGGCGCAAACACTTGCCGGAGCATACTTACGTACGCAGCTTGGAACTATACCATCCATCTGCCGTATGTCTCGTCTGTGAGATCACATTTTTGAAGAAAGCTGTGGCCTGTGATAGTGGATTTTTCCCGCTCATACTTACATAGGTGCCAATAAACGCTCATGTAAGCTCATGCGATGTGAGAACGGCCGATCTCTTTTAATGAAAGACGTATATAGCGCCGCTGTTGGTAACCGAGTCGTCGGCCTGATCACCATTACCTCCGGTGCTGCCACTACTTTCACCAAACGCACCAATCACCAGAGCGTCGGCCGACAGGGCCATGCTGGTCCCGAATTGATCGTCCTGCCCGGTGTTTGAGGCCTTGACATAACCGGCTGGCAACCACTCCTGGCCAGGCCGTCGGTACAAATAGGCCGCTCCGCTCTCGGTCGCCGAGTTGTCCTCACCTCCACTGTTTTCGAACCCGGTCGCATTGCTGTCCTCACGGTTGGCGGCGACCGCCAGGGTATCGCCGGACAGAGCCACGCTGTGTCCAAATAGGTCGACCGATTCGGTATTGGTTGCCTTGATATAGGCGTCTTGTTGCCAGGTGCCATCGGTTCGCCGGAATACGTATGCCGCACCGCTATTTGAGAACAGATTATTGTCCTCATCACCGCCAACTCCGGTCGCGTCACTACTCTCTCCATTGGCCCCCACGGCCAGGGTATCCCCCGACAGCGCCACACTCCATCCGAAGCGGTCCGACAGGTTGGTATTCGAGGCTTTGACATAGGCCTCCTGACGCCATACGGCGTTGATCCAGCGGAATACATAGACCGCGCCGCTGTTGGTCCCGGCCGGGTCGTTGAGCTCGCTCTTGTTGATCCCGGTCGCATTGCTGTCTTCCTCGTAGGCCCCCACTGCCAGAGTATCGCCCGAGAGCGCCAGGCTGTGGCCAAAACCATCTCCGGTATCGGTGTTGGAAGCCTTGACGTACGCCTCTTGTTGCCAGGCTGTGCCGGTCCGCCGAAACACATAGACGGCGCCGCTCCGGTTCATCGAGTTGTCGTCCTCGTTGCCGCCGATCCCGGTTGCCCGGCTGTCTTCCTGCTCGGCACCGACGGCCAGAATATCGCCGGACCGCGCTCCTCACCAACCTTGAGGCTACCAACGACATGGCGCGGCCGGCGAGCATGGATAACCGAACGCCCGCTCACAACACAAACGAATCGCAACCGATCGAAGTAACCGCATGATCGAAGCAGCCGAACTCATCAACAACGCGGATCGCGAGCAAGATCCCGAGAGTGCTGACGACGCCGCATCCAACAGCAGTCCGACCCGCAGCAACATCATCAGAGGAAACCTGTTCCGCATACGCGACGGACACGGGTTTCGCTTCACGCAAAAACCGCCCGCACCTGCTCCCGAGCCCGTTCGTCGTCCCGCCCACGTGGCCCGCATGCTCGCTTTCGCTCACCGGTTACAAGCCGCCATCGATCGCGGCGACTACCGCGACCGCGCCGACCTGGCCCGCAGCCTCGGCCTCACCCGCGCCCGCATCACTCAGCTCCTCGACCTCACCCTCCTCGCACCCGACATCCAGGAACACATCCTCTTCCTCGAAGCCATCGATGGCGTCGAGCCCATGAGTGAGCGAACACTGCGGCGGGTGGGTCGTGCCAAGAGCTGGCAGGATCAGCGCCGCGCCCGGGATTCATCGGTCTCCAATACCGAACCGTGAGTTACTGAATCGATTCTATCTACCACCAGCTCCTCCGAAACCTAGGGCAAACGGACCCATTGCGGAGCTTTCACCAATGGGCCATCGTGGAGAACGTAGCTGGCGGGCACTGGCATCGTTGTGCGCGCGGATGGTGTTCAGGTGATCGGACAACGGGGTAGGGGACAGATTTTTGTCCGTTACAGATCCCATACTTACCCAACCCTACATGCAACTTCGCAACGTGTTACCCTCGCGTAGTCACTTCGACTTGTTGTAGTTAACTGGAATCACCGTAGTTCTATCTGTCCTGACGTGATTGGGTACCCCAAAAGGGTAGACAAAAGTCCTATATCCAGCATCGTCTCAACGTGATTTGATCGCAGGGTCGGCCCGAGTTTTCTCCAAAATTCTCATCCAAGAGCTAGAAGTGTTGCAGGCTTGCTCTATCGACAGAGGTGTAGCGCCGATG
>JAKSDA010000191.1 GCA_022360315.1 Pseudomonadota bacterium | reverse complement strand
GAGCCAGAGCGACGAGGCGCGCCGCCAGTGGGTGCGCGAGGAGTGGAGAATACTCGTTGTATTTGACCGACGAGCAAGCCCGCTGGCGGTGATGGATCGGCGCTCTGGCGATGCGGAGAGTTTTTGGACCGGCTCTAAGTCGCTACCGCCTGCACATCCTCCACCCGGGTGTTTGCCGGAGGCGGCAGTCTGCTCGACGATGCCGGGTCGTTCGACGGGCGGCGCTGTAGGCGGCACCTGCCCGGTCCGGCGTGGTAGCGTAATGGGATGCAACGCCATGAGGCATATCTCAGGGATTTCTACCAGGCGCTCGCCGACCAGCCGCTCGAGCCCGACGATCCGAGATACATCGCGTTCTACAATGACGCCGCCCTCACTAGCGCCGATCCGATCGCATCGCTGGCCCGGACCATCGAGTGGAGCCCCCTCGAGAGCAAACAGCTGTTCAGTGGGTTTCGCGGCACAGGCAAGAGCACCGAACTGCGTCGGCTGCGAAAGATGCTGTCGGCCGGAGACAACACCAGGGTAGTGCTGTGCAACATGGAAGAGTATCTCAATCTCACCACGCCGGTCGACATCAGCGATTTCCTGGTCTCGGTCGCAGGTGCCTTCAGCGATGAACTCCAGCGCGATCGCGACCTGCTCGGGGAGGACATGCAACACGAGGGCTACTGGACACGGTTTGCCAGCTTCTTGACGCGCACTCGCATCGAACTGCCGAGCCTGAGCGGCAGCGATAAGAGCACAAGCATCAAAGTGAGCCTCAAGGCCGATCCCACGTTCCGGCAGCTTGTACAGGACAAGCTGCGCGGTCACCTGGGCACGCTGGCCGCTGATGTCCGCTCGTTCATGGAACAGTGCTTCAAGGCCATGTGCGCCCGCCACGGAGGGGATGTCCGCGTCGTGCTGCTGCTCGATTCGGTCGAGCGCATCCGCGGGACCTCGCTGAACGCCGAAAGCGTGGCGGCCTCGGTGGAGAACCTGTTCCAGGGCCACGCCGACAAGCTCGGCTTCCCCTATCTGCACGTCGTGTACACAGTGCCACCCTGGTTGAAGATCAAGGCGCCGGGCGTGGCTGCGCTGTACGACAACAGCCAGCAGATACCGTGCGTGAAAGCGCGCGATTCCGACGGCGCCCGATGTCCAGCTGGACTCAATGCGCTGGAGCGCCTGATCGCTCAGCGAGGCGACTGGCAGCGCTTGCTCGGCGAACGCACCGCGCTCGACCGCCTGTGTCTGGTATCGGGTGGCTATCTGCGCGACCTGTTCCGGCTCTTGCAAGCGCTGTTGCGGCTGTCGAGCGACCGCCCACTGCCGGCCGACAACGAACGCATCGACCTGGTCGAGCATGAGATCCGCAACAGCTATCTCCCCATTCCCAATCAGCACGCGATCTGGCTGGCGCGCATTCAGACCACCCAGGCCACCGAACTGGAGGACGCCACCAGGCTGCATCAGCTCGCGCGCTACTTCGACAACCACCTGGTGCTCGCCTACCGCAACGGCAAGGAGTGGTGGTCCGTGCATCCCCTGATAAGCGACTACGTTGCGCGACAGGCGGAGCGCAATCGAGAACGTCGGCCCAGGGAGCCGTGACGTCGTCCTCCGGTGTCGGGCTCGACCTCGGCCGTTCGGGCGAACAGGCGTGGACAGAGCTACGCCCGCACGACGAGTGGTCCAGGGGGTTCTGGATCGCGTGGTTGTTCACCGACCACGTGGGAGTGGCACGCGAATTCCAAGCGCGGATGTCCGCGCACCTGGCATACGGCGGCCGACGCCAGGTCGTCATCAGGCCCGAGACCCCGGACGCAGCCTCCACGATCCCCCGCCATCTCGAGATGCATGACGCCGTCCGGGCAGCGCCGGGGCTCGCGTGGGCCACAGCAATCGTACCCAAGTGCTGTGACAACCCCGCAGGAGGAGAAGTCCGTCAATCGCGAACACCAGGCCGCCGGGTGGAATGGAGATGTGTTCTCTCGCGGCGCTTTGTCTGCGCGGATATGCGACAGACTATCGCACGCCGACTCCGAGAGCAGCGCGGGCTTCGAGATATCCCGGCCGCAGGGCGGTCTGGATAAGGTGGCGGCCGCTTTCCTGTCGATAGCTGGCGTGAGCGATGGCCGCGGCAATGTCGCCACACAAGAGCAAACCGGTGCGGTCAGCAGCTCGCTCCATGATGTCCAGATAACGCCTGATGTCGAGGTCGCGCGGCGTGGCCTCGGCCAGGATCTCCTCGATCTGGCCGCGTAGCTTGACTGGAAGCGCACTGCGCAAAACCTCGTCGCGAGTGCGCTTCACATCCTCGTCATGAATGTCACCAGACACGGCAGTGCGCAGCTCTTCAGGACCAAACGATCTGAGCAACGAGGCCAGTAAGTTGTCAAAATCGGCCCGCGGTAACCCGGCCGCAATGATGTGCTCAGGCCGGGTTAGCTCGGCCGCACGTCCTATCAAAAAACGCAACTCGGTGAGCGAAAGAGGCGCTCTTTGATCGCTCTCCGTGGCCTCGGGCCGGCGCTGCGTCCGCGGCCCGAATACCACGATGGGAGGCGATACGCATACAACCTGAACATCCGGTGAGCCGGCCGCTTCGGTGCTGTAGAGAACCGTCGCCGAAAGCTCGAGCGCCGCGGCAACACGTGGAAAGATGCTCGCCGCAGCAAAACTCTCGAGCGCGTTTACTCGGCTCACATCACGCGCTCCGCTGCGCTCGAGAGCCTCGTCAGGCTCGGGCCAGAGCAGCGAGGCCGCTTCCCACACGGTGCGGAGCAGACGGGCCAAAAGCTCCTCTTCCCCCTGATCACTGTCGCGATCGAGAATCAACTGAGTACGCAAACCCTGGCTCAAGCGGCCCTGATAAGCCTCGTCCGCCGCCATAGGATAAACCGGCCGGCGGTCGAGAAACGCCCTGTCAAACTTGTCGTATCGGTGGCCAATGACCGCAGCAAGCTCCAAAATGGCGCGTCCCCCGTCGTCGTGCTTGGCCTGACACAACGCACGAGCATAGGTGACAACATCCTTGAGAGATAAAGTGTCGGCAGCCAGGACGCGGCGAAACTCGAGCAACTGCTCCCGTTTCTCGGGCGAATCTTTCCATGCCTGCAAGAGCTCTCGACGCGAGGCCATGGCACCGTCCGAGTCGCTCGCAATAGTAACCGACTTCTCCCACGCCACTGCAGCTCCAGCAAAATCTCCACGCGCCTTGTGGGCCTGGGCCAGGCGGTTCCATAGCTGCGATTTTCTGGCCAGGACAAACTCGTCGTCATCGTCTTCGGCCGCGCTGAGTGCCCGGTCCAAAACCTCAACTGCATGGCCGTGATCGCCCTTCTCCATGAGTTTTTCAGATAATACGGTTACCGCCATGATGTCGTGCGGATCAGCCTCAACAGCGCGTTCCGCCGCCTGCATACCGCGCTCGCCGTCGGCGATGGCAAAGTAGTGCTCGGCAGCCGTGGTGTAGCGAGCCGCGCTGGCCTGAGCGTCGCTGCCAAACGCGGCCATGAGCTCAGCCGTGCGAGCAGCTCCTCGATGCTCCCCCGCCGCAGTCTGGCGGGATAGCAGCTTGTCCAGGAGCGGCAGGTGCCTGGACTCCAGCGGCGAAGCGGCGTTGACCGCGGCTTCGTAACACACCCGGGCACGCTCTCCGTCGCGCAGAATATTGAGCGCCATGTCACCGAGAGCCTCGAATAGTTGCATGCGCTCCACCGGATCGTCAGTCGCCATGGCCTGCCGGGTAAGCAGATCCGCAGCCTTCCTGTGCTCACCCTCCTCCATGGCAATCTCGGCCAGCGCATGCAAGGCAGGAGTGAAATTGGGCTTGAGATCGATGGCACGCTCATACAGTGACTTGGCCTTTTCCGGCCGCAACGAGCGAATCTCGGCCAGCGCAGCATGATATAGGCCCTCGGCGACCTCGGCGGGGTGGTTCCTGGCGTCGACGTGCATGGCCAGCGCACTGAGATGCAACGCCGCTTCGCGCCAGCGCCGGGCCCGATAGCGGTTTTCACCCAACGCCAGCTTGACCAGAAGATGACCGCGGTGTAACTGGTCGGCGCTCAAAAGGGTCTGGTACGCATCGTCGTCGCGCCCGAGCCGCTCGTAGGCGATGGCCAGCCGGCGGTGAAGCTCGGCGAGAATCGCCGTCGGAGCCTCGCTTGCCCGGGGCAAAGCCTGGCTGAGAAATGCCGCGAGGGCTTCAAATCGGTCGAGCTCGCTCAATAGATCGGCACGCGCAATAATCGCCGGCAAATGGTTTGGCGCGGCCTCGAGAGCCTCGATGAGGTAACGCTCAGCAGCCGCATCGACCCCGGCCTGCCGGGCCAACGCAGCCAGCTGCGTCATGATACGAGCCTTTTCTGCTGAATCGAGAGTCTGATCCTCCAGGCGGGTCTTGAGCACTTGTGCAGCCTGATCCGGATCGCCGCCCTGCTCGACCAGACCGGCCAGAGCCCAGGTGGCGTCGGAGTGATAGGGACGCACGCGCAAAACCTCCTCAAAAGCCCCGCGCGCGGCCTCGATGTCACCACAACGGTCGCGCAGAGTAACCCCGGCCTTCATCAGAGCATCGACCTTGGCATCGACGTCACTGAGCGCCTCGGCTTCGCGCAGTCGGGCTTCAGCGTAGGTTCGAGGGTCTTCCTCGGCCTCGACCAGCTTGGCCAGAACAGCCAGCGCGGTGGGATGGTCGGGGACCAGTTCGAGTGCGTTGTGAAGGGTCGTCTTGGCACCGACCGGATCACCCAGGTGCTCGGCCTTCAACTGAGCGAGCCGGATCATCAACGCAGCGGTATCACCAACCCCCGCCCCCTGCTCGGCACCACTGTAGAACTCGTCGGATTCTGCACTGCCCTGGGCCTCGAGTTGTGCCGCGATCCGCGTTTCCAGCACGGCCGCTGCCTCGCGCTCGCGGCGCGCGGCAATGAGCGCGGCAACCAGCTCATCGGCCAGCCCGGGTGCGTCTGGATTCAGAGTGCGAGCATGGCGCAAGGCCGCGGCAGCTTCCTCGGCAGCAGCAAGCCGATTGAGCAGCACGTCGGCGCGACGGCGCAGGAGCAATGCCCGTGTCTCGGGATCGCGGGTGAGCGCAGCCCGACGCCGCAATATCTCCGCCAACTCATGCCATCTGGCATGCTCGACATATAGCTTGTCGAGCGCAGCGTGGGCTTCGGTGTCGTCGGGCCAGAGCGCGATCAGCTGCGAATAGGCAACTATCGCACGATCGGGCAATTCGAGCTCTTTCTCGTAAATCTGCGCGATCCGACGCAGGGCATCCCTGGCATCGCTACTTCCCTCGGCAATCTCGCTGACCCGGTTGAGCATTTCGATCACTTTGCTCCAACGACCGACCGTGCCGTAAAGATCGGCCAGCTCGCGCAAGACACCAATATCCTCGGGTACCAGCTCGCGCAGGCGGAGCAGAGCATCAATAGCATCGTGGGGCCGATTCAGTGCGCCGCGGTAGATCTCGGCCAGTTCGCGCAAGAGATCGGCCCGCTCGCTCTCAGGAGCCGCCGTGCCCAGGCGCGGATCGGTGCGCTCTTCGAGAGACGCAGCCAGGTCTACCGCCCGTTTTTCGGACCGATAGAGGGTCTCGAGCCGCTGGCGCGCGAGCGAGTGATCGGGCCGCATACCCAGGACCCGGCGCAAAATAGCCTCGGTATCGCGGGGACGCTTTTGCCGCACACGAACCTCCGCAACGTCCATGAGCAAACCGATGGCGTGCTCTGCCGTATCGGCTTCCTCGGCCGCAGTTTCGTAGAGTTCGGCCAGCCGATCCCATGCATCGTGTTCCGAGGCCAGGCGATAGAGCCGGGCCCGCGCCTCGGTATCGTCGTCCGAGAGATCGAGCGCGCGGGCCAGCGTGTTGAAGGCACGACCGATGTTACCGGCACCGGTCTCCCATATCTGCGCCACCCGAAACAACCAGCGCTGGCGGGTAGACGCGTCGGGCGCGGCAATCATCTCGCAGGCAGTGGCGTATTCTTCCCACGGCGAACTGTATTCGCGCATGGGCATGCGCGGAATCGCCGATAGCACCTCGCGTTTGGGCACCGGCGGCGGCACTGGCTTTTTTGGCACCGGTGGGGGCCGGCGGGTAACACCGGGCAAAAACGGTGGCGGGGACGGCGGCCTCGACCGGCGTCGTTCGGGACCGTGTTGCCCCATGGACATGATGAGATCTTCAGTGCGCAACTCGATCGTGGGATCGGGACGGGCAAACCCGTCGTCGTCATTGGCAGTGGTTTCGCCGGCCATTTTGCGGCGTCGAGCGCTGCTCTGCGCACCGGCGCCGCGGTTATCGGCGCTGTCCCCTTCCGCATCGCCAGTCAACTCGACGTCTTCGAGTTCGAGCTGCATGGTCCGGTTCTGCTCGGCGTCGTCGTCGGTGAAGTCGCCGATAGAGTCCTCCGGCGAGGGGTCCACCGGAGCTACGAGTTGCGGCAACATCGGCGAATCATCCGGAGGCTCGGTAGGCACGCGCAGAGATTGCAGGTCGCTGAGCGAGAGTTTCATCGTCGGATCGTCGCGGATCGGATCGCCCTCTGCCGGGTCCCCCGTGTCGTCAGGTCTATCGCCAGAACCCAGGCCGTGCAGGTCGCTGAGCGAGAGATCCATCGTCGGTTCGCCCCGGTGCTCTTTGGACGGACGGATCTCGATGCCCCCGGGTACAGGCGGCCTGGCACGCGGCGGCCTAGATGGCGTCGCCCTGGCCGTTGTGCGACCCGGCTCGGATGGATGCACGTACGCCGGTGGCGGCTCGGGACGCGGACTCTTGTCAGCCTCGCGGTACACCGAGCCAATGTCTCGAGCCAACCGCCACAGATGGGAGTTGGTATCCTCCCTCTCGGGCGAGAGCAGAAACGCAATCAGGTGACAGCGAAAAGCGCGGACTTTGTCTCCGAGCTTGTTTTCGATGAGAACTGCTTTGCGTCGCAGTGCAGCTAACCGGGCCCCGCTCGTCGGCGCCCGGTCGAGCAACGCCGATTCCACAGCGATCACGTCATTCCACGAACCTGCCCGCTCGGCAAGCTCGTACAGGGCTTTGCGCGTGTCGCTCCGATCGGGAGCCCAGGAGAAGGCGTTGAGTAGCTCTTCGACCGCCCCCTCGCCGTCGCTCAATCGCTCTTCGAGAATGCGGGCACGGCGCTGGTGCAGGGCAATGCGTCCGGCCCGGTCAGCCCCAGCCAGGCTGGCCTCCATACACGATAAGAGCAGGTGCCAGATCGCTTTGTCGTCATTCTGCTTGGCGATGCGATCGGCCTCGGCGAGGAGATGGGTGTCGCGGGGAAACACGCAAATGACGTCCAATAAGACGTTCATGGCCCATTTGGGATCACCGAGCCGATGCTCGGCAATGCCGGCCAACTCGCGGCATACTGCCACGTACGCCGCTGCATCGACGGGTTGATCGCCGCCTCCCAAGAGCCGCTTGCGCTCGTCGTCGTAGACTTCCGCCAGTTCACGCCACAGCCCATAAGCCTCGGCAGCGCGACTCAGCTCGGCCATGGTCGAGTCGTCCGGGGCATGCTCGTGCGCCTTGCGATACCAGCGGAATGCCTCTCGGTGCTGGTCGAGCCGCTCGGCATATACCGCCGCAATGCGGCTCATGAGCTCGCGCTGCTCGAACTCGCTGGCCGACAGTTCGACCCTCCGCTCGAGCATGCGGATGAGACTGTGCCAGTCCCGAACTCGTGCGTAGAGATCCGCAGCCGCACCGAGCGCCTCTTCGTGGTCACCGCGCAGAGCCAGCACCCGCTCGAATGCCTGCAGGGCACGCGCCGGATCGTCCAGACGATCGCGACATAGAAGCCCGATCTCCAGCCCCATGTTGATCTTTTCTTCCGGCGCCACAGCCAGATACATCTCGCGCTCGGCGATGCGCACTGCCGATTCGAACTCGCCGTGCGCCTCGTAAAGCCGGCGCAGCATCCTGTGGGCGTCGAGATTGGCCGGGTCGAGGTCGCTGATCAGAGACTCGAGTGCCTTGATCGCCTCGGCTGGGGCTCCCAGACGATCTTCGAGCAAACGGGCCTGCTTGAGCGCGACCACCGCGGAGATCGCGCGGTCGTTCTCTCGGTATAGCTCGGCTTGCAAGGCCAGGACTTCGGCCAATTGCCCCCACTCCCCATGGTCCTCGTACAACTGCGCCAGTGCATCAAGCGCTTCGCGGTCGCGCGGCGCAAAATCGATGACCTGGCGCCAAGCCCGGATGGCACGGGTCGGGTCGTCGAGCTTGCCACCGACCACCTTGGCGTATCGCTTGAGCTGTTCGATCCGAGTATCCAGATCGGGAATCTTGACCGCGTCCGACATGCTCGAGGAGCGGGCCAGAGGCCGGCTGGGCACGCGGCTGTCCGCACCGGCGGGAACCGTGGGCAATCCGGCAGTGGTGGAGCGGCGAATGTTCATCTGTGTGGTTGCCCGCGAGCGGTGCGGCATGAGTCTGCGCTCGAGTACTCCAGCGAGTTCGCCATAGCGCTCGCGGTGCTCGTACAGGTCGGCCAGGCTGTCGAGGGCGTCGGGGTCGTTGGGCGCAGAGCGAAGAACTGCCTCCCATCGCTCGATGGCCTTGGTCTCATCGTCCCGCAATACCGCGATCCGGGCCAGCCGGCGCAGTACCTTGGCGCGTTCGGCCGGTCCACTCGCCGAGCTGGCGTGATACTCGAGCGTTTGCTCGAGACGGGGCAGATCGCCGGCCTGCTCCAGAGCGCGCTCCATCCGGTCCAGCGCATCCCGGTCGCCGGGCAACATCTCGATGATGCCAGAGCAGCTGAAGATCACGCCCTCGAGGTCGCCGAGCTGCTCGTACATGGTAACCAGCCGGCGCAGCGAGGTCAGTCGTTCGGCCCGCCTGGCCACTGGCCATTCACGAGGGGTGGAAAACTGACCCCGCTCGGACATCTGGTTGGCGTGCAAATCGAGCGTACGGCGCAGCGTATTGGCGAGCCCGGTGTCGTCGCCATCGCGTTCGTACAATTCCGATAGGGCCTTGAGAACCCCGCCGTCGTCGGGACACAGCGAGATGACCTCTTCGTAGAGAGCGATGGCGCGGTGGGGATTGACCTGGCGCTCGCGGTAGACCTGGGCGATGCGCCGGAGGGCTTCGGCCCGCTGTTCGGAAGTATTCGCTGCCTCGGCTTCTTTCTCGAGTACCCCGACCAGCGATTCCCACATCTTGGCCCGCGACATCAGCCGGCGAATCGATTCTCTGGGCTTGGGGCTGTCGGGTTCCAGGTCCTGGATCTGGCTCCAGATCTCGATTGCCCGGTCGATGTCGCCGAGTCTGAGTTCGACGATCTGAGCGATTTCCTCGAGCTGGCGGACCAGTTCGCTGGCCGGGGCCCCAACATCCCTGGCGTTCTGGACCGCGAAGTCGAGAAGGTCGGCCAACCCGCGCCAGTCGCGCCGCTCACGAAAGTGGTCGCCGTACCGGGCCAGGGCTTCCTCGCTCTGTGGGTCGACCTCGAGAAGGATCTGGTGCAGAAGCTCGGCCGCGCGATCGCGATCGCCGAGGTGCTCGCGCACGATGGTGGCGAGTTCGAGTAGCTCGGCACTGGTCCCCTGTCGATCGTGTCGGATGGCGGGCAGTTCGGACTCGATATGCGAGGCCAGTGCGTTCCAATCCTCGTCCTGGCGATACAGGGCGCGCAGGCGTCGGGAGACCTCACTGTGCGGCGGACTCTGCGCCGCGAGTTCGACCAGGATCGCCTTGAGCGCACCGCCATCGTCCAGATGCTCCTCGTTGAGAGCAGCGCGCTTGCTCAGAAGTTCGGTGCGCTCCTCGCTGCTCTCGCTGAGCGGATAGCAGTGCTGGTAGAGCTGATCGAGCTCTGCCCAGCGCTCGGTGGCGGTGAGCGCACGTTCGAGCGCATCGATGACCAGTCGGGATTTCGGGGCAACCTCGAGGGCGCGCTGCAAGAAGGCAATGCCGTCTTCTTCGCGATCGTCGGATAGGCTCGCCTGGCCCAGTTCGACGAACAGCTCGCTGGCCCGCTCGCGTCGCTCGAGATCGCTGGCAAAGTGCGGGGAGGAATAGATCTCGGCCAGGGCCTCGCGTGCCGCGGTAGACATGCGGTCGAGCCGCAGCGAGGTTTCAAAGTGTTTGGCTGCATCGCGGGCGTATCCCTGCCTGACCGCGATTCTGCCGATCTCGAGTTCGATCTCGGCGCGGCGCTGGGACGGCCCTCGGTCGCCGAGCACCTCCAGTTCGGCCTCGTACAGCCGGGCGACCATTTTTTCGTCGCCCAGTGAAGCATAGATCGCACGCGCTGCTTCCAGAGCGTCAGCACGCTCGGGCTCGAGGAGCCAGGCCTGCTGCCAGTGACTGAGAGCCTGGTCTATTCGGCCCAGTTTTTGGTCCCACAGCTGGGCCAGCGCGCGGTGACGCTCGGCCCGCCGAGCCAGGTGGGGTGGCGGCAGATCGGGACCGCCCGCTCCCTCGTCGCGCTGTCTCAGCTCTTCGAGCTCATCCGCGAGGACGTCCGCGGTCTCGGCATAGCGACTCTCGTCCACGTATATCTCGGCCAGCAGCGCGATGGCGGAGGGATCGGCTGGATCGAGCTCGAGCGCCTTGTGCAGGGCACTTTCGGCCCGAGCGCGCTGCTCGACCCGCAGCCTGGCATCGCCGACCTCGCTCCAGATTGCCGCACGGCGTTTTGAATCGAGCTCGTGAGCGGCGCGGAGTTCGCCGAGCTCGGCCAAGGTCTCGTATAACGCGCGCTCCCGCAATTGACCGCGCAGCTGGTCATAAAGCTCTCCATTGGATGGGTCTTCGCGGAACGTTTCCAGCCGCGAGCGGAGAGGCTCAGCATCCGCGGAGTGGTCGACCGTGGTGTTATCGCGCATTGCCATGCGGCGTTGTCGGTAGGAGGGTACCATGATCGGCTCTGGCAGTGCGCGAGCAGCCCATCGAATCGAACCAGTCCGATCGCCAGGTGAACGATGATGGGACCGCGCTCATCGGCTCCAGTTGCACAACGACCTGTCTCCACAAACGTATCGGCACACCCATGACGAGCTTCACCACATGCTCGACAAGGGACCGGCTCCGCTCAATCCCGAGCCCCAAAAAAGACGGTGACTCAGTTTGAATTTCGACAAAGCGGCCCCTAGAATAGGAGGATGGTCGTTTTTTCGACCTTCAGGTAGCCACTGGTAACCTCTTCGGAGTAATAGTCAACGCTTCGAACAACCTGTATCCACTTCTCACGAGAGCCGTGCCGGGTAGCTCCAAGGAAACCCCAAAGACATGAAGTCACGTCTCATCTTTGTACTATTCGCACTATTAGCGTGTCTTTCGTTCTCCGGTTGTAGCGATGACGGAGACGATGGAGGCACAGTCGACGCTGCCACTGGTTCGCTGGAGCTGTATGCGACCTGTAATGCTGGCCCTGAATGCATGTCGGGCCTGTGCCATATGTACGGCAACGGCGAAAAGCGCTGTACCAAAACGTGTCAAGTCAACTCCGACTGTCCGGCGCCATCCACCGGGTGTAGTGGCATGGGTGTGTGCAAGCGGCCGGGCGGTTGAGAGTTGGCTTCGGCGGTCTAATCGGCTTGTTTCACTGGGCCTCTGAGTCGAGGTCCAGTCTCAACTGAATAAACCCCTCGGGGACGTCGGCTTCAGCGCAGGTAACGACAAACTTTGAGTCTGCCTGTTCCATGAATGCCTGCATGGTGGGCTCGTCCCGGTCGGCCCGAATCGCCGCTGGATCGTCATAGAGAAGATCGAACCGCTCATCGGGTGGAGCGACCGCTCCCGACATCAGGTCGCCGTTGACAATGGTGCGCGATGTACTGCCGATTTCATCGGCGCGAAGTGCGTGTGCCCAGGCGGCCCAACCTTCTTCACCTGTGCGTACGTAAATCGGGATTGGTTCGTCCTTGTACCGTTTGCGTTGATCGAGCACGGAGGAAACTCTTTCCCACAAGAGTGTGGCACGTGCGCCCAGCAATGGCGGAGCCTCGGGATGGACGTGATAGCGCTCGCTGCCGGTGGCAAGATCGCGCTCAGTCGACACGATACCCGCTCTTTCGGACTCACTGGCCCACTTGCTCACTGCAGCCGAGGCCGCGTCGGCGTCGCCCAATACAGCCTCGGCAATGGTGTCGAGTGCCGAAGCCGGGCTTTGACCGTGTTCAAGAAGGTATTGCAGCAAGTGGACTGCAATACTGATCCCACGCTCGACGTCACCCGGAATTGCAGAGCTCAAGCTGGCCACCACCCGCCGCCCCTCCGCAGTCAAGCGGTGCGGCCTGGTCCGTCCATCCGCACTGTCGCTGGTCGCCTGAACTAGACCACTTGCACGCAGGCGGCGTAAGGTTCGCGTTATCGTCGACCGATCTCGGCCCAGCCGGCTGGACAGTTCACTCGGCAGACGAGGTCCGGAGCGCAACTCCACGAGTACTTCGCGCCAACCCTCACGCAACGCGACACGCCGAAGCGCATTGTCCTCTTCGCCCTTGCGCACTGTCGATTCGTATTCGGCGGTCACGTCCAGCATCCCGGCGACGTAGCCAGCCGCATACGAAGCGCCAGAAACGCACATGCGGGCCAGCTCGGACCGGAACGAGCGCAGTACGTCCAATCGATGCCGCGGAAGCTCATTGCCGAGAGCCCGTGCAACCCGGCGGAGCTCTCCGTGGTCATCAGGAGAGAGGGCAAATCTAGTCAGAACTTTTTTGAGATTCATCGCACTGTTAGTTTGTGATTGATAATACAAACTATATGATAACTATTTTGCAAACTATCTCGCAACTATCAAGCTCAAAGTGAATCTTATACGCGGAAAAGTGAAAAAATCCGTACTCATTGTAGTGGGGTTCACTCACATTACTGTAACCAGAGTGTTTTAGGATACAGAGCCCGCCCAGCGAGACTGGTTTTGGACCTCCCGAGAAGGCGGAAGGGAATGGTCGGGCGATTTAGATAGCTCGATCGAGAGCCATGGGCCAGCTCGACAGGGGCCGATCAGGCTGATTTCTCGAAGGGCAGGCGTACCACAACGTCATCGGGCCGTGCCTCGGGGTCGAATGCGCAGCGCAGGATGTGCTCGGCCACGAACGGAACCGAGTTGAAGGCGTCCTGCTTCTTGATGTCGAGGAACTTGCCCAGGGCGGGGAATTTGTCCTCGGGAGTGGAACGAATGAGCGCCTGCATGTCGGTATCGACAATTCCCGGGGCGATCGAGTGGACGCGCAGATGGTCGCCTTCTTCGAGCTGGATGGCCTCGGAGATGCGATCAACGGCTGCCTTGCTGGCGCAGTAGGGGGCCCAACCAGCGTACCCGTTTTGGGCTGCGCCGCTCGAAATGTTGATCAGCACGCCGCTGTGGCCCGAACTGCGCACATAGTCGATGTAGGCGCGGCTGCCGTGCACGACGCCCATGATATTGACCTGTAGGTGGGCGAGAAACTGGTCGGCGGGTATCTCGCGCAGTGGGGCGATGGGTCCGAGGACGCCGGCATTGTTGATCCACAGGTCGAGCGTGCCCAGTTTTCGCTCGGCAGCACTGGCGAATCGCCGCACGTCGGCCTCGCGGGCGACATCGACCTGGTCGGTTATCCCGTCGGCGCCTTTTGGCAGGGTAGAGGCGCTGCGAGCGCACAATGCCAGTTTCATGCCACGAGCAGCAAACCCCTCGGCCAGTCCTGCGCCAATACCGCGACTGGCCCCGGTGATTACAGCGGTTTTTCCGTGCAAATCCATGCCCGAAGCTAGCTCGGAACCGACCAATCGTCTACTGACCGGCGGCGCCATCGAGGTGACTCCGCACGCGGGAGTGGATTCCCCATCGAACTCTCGCAATCAGGCAGCGCCTTCGGTGGACATCGTTCTTTCTGATCGAGAGAGTTATGGTACGGCGCTCAGTGTTCTGCCCTCTGAGCGAGGCGCTGATCTCGGTATTAAGGGACAGAAATTGGTTGCTTGTTTATTGCCATCTACCCAAATAACTTAATATAAAGCCGATTCTGCGATTCTTTGAGCCCGTGGCCTACAGTTGATTCGACTTGATCCGAACCTTCGGAGTCACGATCGCGATATTCGTCGCTGATCCAGAAATGCGACTGCGGAGGAATCATGATGAGTCAGGCAACTCGAATGTTTCACACAGAAAAATGGCTACCCAGCCGAGCTATTTCGAATTCACCAGTTACGAAGGCATGCATCGTTCTGACTATAGTTGCTGCAAACACGGCGCTATTTCCAACCACAGGCGCTGCGCAGATGGCGGACGGAGAGAGCTTGGGAGTAATCATAGATACGTTTCAAGTCGACCAACCCAAAGTGGAAGTGTCGTCAGGTGAGACCGGTACGCGTGCTGGCGCAGCAACGGACCCCTCCGCGATGTCCACGATTTTGGGCAAACAAAGGGATCTCGAAATCAATGTGACCAATAACTCGGGAACCAACGAAGGCAAGCTGCTCGTCGAAGAAGGTCACCTCCGGTTCAGCCTGGACTCCGGTACCACAGGGGGCATGTACGTCATATGGGATGGTGTCGACATGGAGGCCGGGTCTGACAATGTGAACGAACTCGGACTTCACGATGTGGAACCCAACGGAGTCGATCTCACACAGGGGGGTCGATTCGACTCGTTCTTGCTGGTCTATCAGACTCAGCAGGAATTTCGCGGCAGAGTAAAATTATTTATCAACGACACTACATTTTTGGAATCTGGAGAGCTACAACTGATAGAGACGGGGACTGATCCCGAAACGGTACGAATCCCCTTTCGGGATCAGTCCTTCTTCAACTGGACCGCAACCGGGATCAGCGAGAATTTCTTTGCCAACGTCGGCGCTTTGACGTTTCAATCTATTTCCGTAAGTGATCTCGATTTCACCTTGAAGCATATCCAAACCACCTCAAGCGTCCTGGTCAGAATGATCACCAAGGTTTGCGACCGTATTGATTTCAACAATCCCCAAAACGACGTTTGTCCGGACCCAAACCGGCCGGCCAGGCCGGGCGACAAGATCCGGTATGAAGTGGAAATCGAGAACCCCAATGAGATAATTCCCAGCCTGCCGGTGACCTTTACTTGCAACGACGGTGCGCCGAACTCGAACCCGCCCCCCTGTTTTCCCACCGGTATTTCCACTCTAATCCCCAATACAGTTCGACAACCCGATCCCATGCATCCGCTGCCAAGCGGCTCCACCATTAGTAAGGGCAACCAGCCCAACGATACCCGTGTGGAAGTCCAAATACCACCCGTTGGTGCAGCAAAGATTGTTAAGTTTACCTTCGTAGGCGAGGTCCCCGATCAACTAGAACCGGGACTTACCAGCGTTCCAATGCAGGGGAGCGTGGAGACCTGCTACATGAATCAATGTCCCCCATCGCTGCCGGGCATACCGGATCTCAAGCTACCCACGGATGATCCCAAAGTGTCAACGAGTCAGACAACCAGCGCTCCCGACCCCTCGGTAGTGGAGCTTAGCTACTGTGGTAATGGTATCGTAGAGGACAACGAGCAGTGCGACGACAAAAATGACAACGAATTGGATGACTGTCTGAAAACATGCCAGCTCACGCAGCGAGCCCTCGGCGGTGGCGGATGTTCGGCCGCAAGCACGACTGGCGACGCCGGGTTCGCGCTCCTCTTCGTTTTCTTGTTGTGGGCCTTACGCCGCCAGCGCGGTGCCGCCGCCAGCGCGGTCATCGCGCTCGTGTTCAGCGGTGTTGTGGGCGACGCGCACGCGCAAAGCACAGACGACACGCGCAACTTTTCGGCCGAAAGATTTCGGTTGTCCAGTGATCACGATGGCATGCTGGACACCGAATCGGGCACGGTGATCGGTCGTTGGAACTGGGAGTTCGGATTCTGGCTGGGTTTCGCGGATGATCCGCTGGCGTTGTATGTGGAGATGGATGATGGACGAGAGCGTACCGATAAATTTCTGAGTCAGCGTATCGGTGGCGCGTTCGTCGGCGCTGTTGGCTTTGGCAGGTGGTTGCAACTCGGCGTGCAGGTTCCGGTCATCGTCGGCCAAAACTACGATTTCAGCGCTGATTCCCTGTCGCCAGAATCATCTGCCGGCCTGGGCGATATCACGGTATCTCCGAAGATCCAGCTGCTGAGAACCTCTTTCATCGGTTTCGATCTCGCCGTCATTCCGGCAATCACACTGCCGACCGCGATGTCCGATTCGTATTTCGGAGAGTCGGCTCTGATATTTACCCCCGAATTGGCCCTATCGCGGCGTTTCGGCCCAGCCTCACTCGCTGCCAACCTGGGCTATCGAACCCGGCCCGACAGTCGCCAGATTCTCAACCTAGAACTGCCCGACGAACTGTTTGCCCGGATCGCTGGCGGATATCGCTTCGGGGCAGAAAGTGCTCATCCGGTCGATTTGGGTCTGTCGTTGTCGCTGGCCTCGGCTGCGGCCGATCCGTTCGCTTCGTTTAACCACAATTACACCGAGGCGCTTCTCGGCAGCAATATCAAGGTCACCGGACCGTTGAACGTATTCGCCGGGTTTGGCCTCGGTCTGCGGGCGGGATTCGGGACCCCCGATTGGCGCGCCCTGGGCGGAATTCGCTTTGCGCGCCGCGCACCAGCAGTACTACCACCACCGTCACTGCCTTGCCCAGAAAACCAAAATCCACCAGCCGATCGCCCCGAATGCCCTGTCGATTGCGGGACGTATCCCAAGAATCCCCACTGTCCGGCACTTGGTTGTCCCGACAATCCTCCGGCCAATGATCTCGATTGCGATGGCATCCCCACGCCGCCGTGGCTGGTGCCAGCGACAACCGGCGAGGGCCCGCATGCCGAGCCGCTCGTGGTTCCCGAAGGCGGCCTCGATCCGGCAACGCCCGAGCCAGGACCGGGCGACGAGTACTCACCGGGCATCGAAAAGCACGACTACTGCCCGGGCATAAAAGGCACACCCGAAAATTACGGCTGCCCCGCACCGTCGGTCGCCGTGAACGAATGCGCCAGTATCGAGGTGACTCCCAAACTCCATTTCCGGACCGGATCGGAGTTTTTGGATCTACCCTCTCGAGTCCCATTTGAAGAGCTCGCTCACGTTTTGACGGAGAAACATTCGAATGCCCGAGTCACCATCGAGGTAGGTGGACCGAACGCGAACAAAGACCTCGCCGAAAAACGCGCCCGTGCGCTGTTCACAGCGCTTGTCAGCAAAGGGGTCAATGCGAGCAATCTGTCGTTTATCAGCGAGGGAGCTGAATCTGCCGCGCACTCCGGGTCCGACGATAGGAATGATTATTCGGTATCGTTCAGCCTGTCTTGTCCCGAAAATGCAGTGGCGCCGTGCCAAACAATCGACCTGGCCAAGAAGATCGAGTTCGCTGTTAACTCGGCGGTCATCACATCGCGTTCCATGGAGATGCTCAGGCGAGAAGTGATGTGGGTTCTCGATGCCCATCGCGATGTACGGGTGAGAATCGAAGGACACACGAGCAGCGAAGGTCGACGAGAGTACAATATGAGCCTGTCACAGCGCCGCGCTCAAGCGGTAACCGATTATCTCGTCGATCACGGCATCGAAGCGAGCCGGCTCAAGGCAGTGGGCTACGGCCCCAAATACCTGCTCGTCAATCCGGAGCGAAACGATGAAGACCGCCAGAAAAACCGTCGCATCGAGTTCCGTCTCACCGCCGGGGGTAGTTGCCCGGTGTGCAAGAAGATCAAAGTGGGCAAAATCCAATTCGAGTTCAACAGCGGTGTGATCAAAGCCAAATCGTACCCCGAGCTAAACCAGGTGGTCCGTCAGCTCGAAGACCGCATTGATGTCCACCTGCGCATCGAAGGCCACACCAGCAGCGAAGGCTCAAACCAATACAACAAGCGCCTATCCCGAGAACGCGCCGCTTCGGTCATGAAATACCTGATCAAGCAAGGGATCGACAAAAAACGCCTGGAATCGATAGGCCTTGGTGAAGAGCAGCTATTGATCCAGTCGGACGACACCGAAGAGGAACGCGAGAAAAATCGACGGGTCGAATTCACCATCACCAAGGGCGGTGAATGTGAAGGAGACCGCGGCGACACTCCCTGATCGCAAGTTGACTCAGCGGATCGGAGGCGCAAACATGATTCCGCCTCTGTTCCACAACGCATTGAGGCCACGCCTGATTTTTAACGGTGAAAGTCTACCCACATTGCGTTCGAAGATTTCACCGTAGTTGCCCACCTGCTTGATGGCGTGGAATGCCCACGAGTTGTCGAGCCCCAGTTTTGCCCCCATATCCCCGGTCGTGCCGAGGAGGCGGCTTATCGCCGGGTTACTGGAACTCTTCATCTGCTCGATATTTTCAGAAGTTACACCCAGCTCTTCTGCGTTGATCAAGGCATGCAATGTCCAGCGGACAACGTTGAACCAGGCGTCGTCGCCTTGCCGTACAACAGGGCCCAGTGGCTCCTTGGACATCATTTCGGGTAGAACCATCGCACTATCGGGGTCGCTCAACTTCGTGATATGCGAATAAAGTCCGCTCTGATCCGTAGTCAAAACATCACAGCGTCCGGTTTCAAAGCCTTCCCGAACCTGCTCATTGGTTTCGAACGTTATTGACTTATAGGTAAATTTGTTGAGTCGGGCGTAATCGGCGAGGTTCAACTCGGTGGTGGTGCCAGCCTGCATGCAAAACACAGCACCGTCGAGTTCCTTGGCGCTCTTTACTCGCAGAGATTTTTTGACCATGAATCCCTGGCCGTCATAGTAGTTGACTCCGGCGAAGTTCAAGCCCAATGATGTGTCTCGGATTTGGGTCCAGGTAGTATTGCGGCTGAGAATATCAATTTCGCCCGACTGGAGCGCTGTGAAGCGTTCCTTGGCCGTCAACGGCTTGTATTTCACTCTCGTGGTATCGCCGAGCACCGCTGCCGCGAGGGCACGGCAAAAATCGACGTCCATACCGGTCCAATTGTTGTTGGTATCCGGCGCGCTAAAGCCTGGAAGACCCGTATTGACCCCGCATGAGAGGAATCCTTTACTCTTGATAAGAGCCAGGGTGTCGCTGGACGCCCTGGCTCTTGCGGAAATCATCTGATCGGCCTGCGCTTTTGGTGCTGGTGCCGGTGGTTCGGTGTTTTTTCCGTGTACTGCCCCGGCCACCAGATACCCGGCAAGTGCAGCAACAACAATTAGCCCAATTGCGAGTCTCGTATCCATGGGTGCCCCGATGTCAAATAGCAATTCAGAACACTGTATTAGAGGATCTGGCTGAGGAACAATTTTGTCCTATCGTGTTGCGGATTGTCGAAAAACTGATCCGGATTGTTCTGCTCGATGATTTCACCGCTGTCCATGAAGATGACCCGGTCGGCGACGGTCTTGGCAAAGCCCATCTCGTGGGTGACGCATAGCATGGTCATGCCGCTTTCCGCCAATTCGATCATGACATCGAGTACTTCTTTGATCATCTCCGGATCGAGTGCCGAAGTGGGCTCGTCAAACAGCATGATCTTGGGGTTCATGCACAGAGAGCGGGCAATGGCCACACGCTGCTGCTGACCGCCCGATAGTTGGCCCGGATACTTCTTTGCCTGTTCCGGAATTTTGACCCGCTCCAGATACGTCATTGCCGCTTTTTCTGCTTCTGCGCGCGGCGTCTTGCGTACCCATATGGGCGCCAGAGTGAGGTTTTCCAGTACAGTCAGATGGGGAAAGAGGTTGAAGTGCTGAAACACCATGCCCACGTCTCGCCGAATCTGCTCGATGTGCTTGAGGTCGCTGGTAAGCTCGATTCCCTCGACGATGATCCGTCCCTGCTGGTGTTCTTCCAGACGGTTGATGCAGCGGATCAAGGTGGACTTGCCGGAACCAGAAGGACCACAGATGACGATCCGCTCGCGGTGATCGACATCGAGATTGATATCCTTCAGCACGTGAAACTCGCCATACCATTTATGGACTCCGATCATCTGGATCATCGGGGCAGTTTTCGTCTCTGCTGGTTCCTGTGACGCCGTATCACTCATTAACTTGCTCCGACGTAGCTAGCAGCTAGCGTTTTTTGTGTCCGGTATCCAATCTGCGTTCCAGTCCCTGGCTATATCGCGACATACCGAAGCAGAAGATCCAGAAGGCCACGGCGGTAAATACATACCCTTCGGCTGCCACAGCACTCCACGCTGGATCGGTGATCGCTGCCTGGACCGAGGCCAGGATATCCAATAGACCGATGATCAGCACCAAGGTCGTATCCTTGAATAGCGCGATAAACGTATTGACAATGCCAGGTATTACCAATTTCAGCGCCTGCGGCAGGATCACCAGCCCCATACTCCGCCAATAGCCCAGGCCCAGGGCGGCCGCCGCCTCATACTGTCCTTTGGGAATGGCCTGGAGCCCACCACGGACCACTTCTGCCATGTAGGCAGACTGAAACATGACAATGCCGATCAGCGCCCGAAGCAATTTATTGAAGTGCGCACCCTCACTCAAGAACAGCGGCAGCATGACCGATGCCATGAATAAGACCGAGATCAGCGGCACACCCCGCCATAATTCGATAAATCCGACACAGATCGCGCGGATGACCGGCATGTCCGAACGGCGGCCCAGCGCGAGCAATGTTCCCAGGGGAAGAGCAAAGACAATCCCCACGAACGAAATAACCAGGGTCAGCATCAAGCCACCCCATTTTTCGGTTTCGACGTGGGGAAGCGAAAAACTGCCGCCGAGCAGCAGAACATAGGAAACGATGGGGAATCCGACCAGAAAGAACCACCCCAACCATTTCTTATGAGGAAAGGCCGGGATCATCTGCGGAATGATGAGCACCGCCAAAAGGACGAATAGAACATTGATGCGCCAGTACTCGGATTCGGGATAAAAGCCGTAAATAAAGAAAGACAGTCGCTGGCCCACGAAAACCCAGCAGGCTCCCCCCGAGGTACACGCCGATTGATCCTCGCCGCTGAAATCCGCACTCCAGAACACCCAATCGAGGATTGGTACTCCTGCTTTATAAATGATATAAAGGCCGACCACCGTCAGAAAAATATTCAGCGGTGACGAGAATAGATTCTGACGGATCCAACCGATGATGCCAACAGACGACGAAGGAGGCGGTAAATCGGGTGCAGGTTGCCAGCCGTTCTCAGTGGCGCTCATCGTTCCACCAACGCTACTTTTCTGTTGTACCAGTTCATCAAGAACGAAATCGATAGGCTGATGGTCAGATAGACCGCCATGGTCATGGCGACGATCTCTACCGCCTGGCCGGTCTGGTTGAGGCTGGTTCCCATGAAGACGGCGACGAGATCGGGGTAGCCAATCGCAGTGGCCAGCGAAGAATTCTTGGTCAGGTTGAGATACTGACTGGTCAGCGGCGGGATGATGACGCGCAAGGCCTGGGGAATGACGATCAGCCTCAGCGTTGGGCCATTGCGCAGGCCGAGGGACCGGGCGGCTTCGATCTGGCCGTGGCTGACCGACTCGATGCCAGCACGGACAATCTCGGCGATAAACGCAGCTGTATACATGGTCAAGGCCCACAGAAGAGCCATCAACTCCGGAATGACGCGGGAGCCGCCTGTAAAGCTAAATCGCTCGAGCACAGCCGTCTCGAACGATAGCGGCGCCCCGACAAGCAAAAACACCACCAGCGGCAATCCGACGATCAGGCCGAGCGAGGTCAAGAATACCGGAAAGCGCGCCCCCGTCCTGTCCTGGCGCCGGCGGGCCCAACGCCCGATAAAAATCGCTGCTGCGATGGCTGCCAGCAGAGCAAAAAGGACTGCTCCAAATCCGTCTTCAAAGATCGGTTTTGGGAAATAGAACCCTCGATTGTTCAGGAAATACGAGTCACCGAGCTGAATACTGTCTCTCGGCCCAGGGAGAGCCTGCAGAACGGCGGTATACCAGAAGAAAATCTGCAACAGTAACGGGATATTTCGAATCATTTCGACATAGATCGAAGCCAATTGGGCGATCAGCCAATTGGTGGAAAGCCGGGCGATGCCGAGAAGAAATCCGAAAATGGTGGCAAAAAATATCCCCAGCACCGATACCAACAGCGTATTCAGCAGTCCGACAAGGAATGTACGACCATACGTGCTGCTTTCATCATACTCGATGAGGCTGAGCAAAATGCCAAAACCAGATTCGTTGTTTAGAAACGAAAATCCGGTTCTGATGCCCCGCCTAGCCATGTTGTCGAGGGTGTTGTTGAGGATGGTCCAGGCGAAATAACCGAGCAATACGACCGCGATCACCTGATAAACGATCGACCGGACAGCGGGGTTATTCCACGGTGGCGGTCTGGAAGGATTGCTCGTCGGGGTATTTGGTTGGTCGGACACGTTTATACGATGCAATGTCTGGAATGCGCCCGGCTCCCGGTTTCCAGCTGTCACCGGGACAGGTCACAGGAGCCGAGACTCGACATGAGCTGTAGGCCGCAGGTTGGTTCCCTGTCGAGGCCTTGCCGGCGAGGCTTGCTGGTCCGCCTCGCCTTGCGCAGGTGCGGACTCAGCGGATCGGAGGCGCGAACATGATTCCGCCTTTGTTCCACAACGCATTGAGCCCACGGCTGATTTTTAACGGTGAACCGCTGCCCACATTGCGCTCGAAGATCTCACTGTAGTTGCCAACCTGCTTGATAGCCTGCAATGCCCACGAACCGTCGAGTCCCAGTTTTGCCCCCATGTCGCCAGTGACACCGAGGAGACGCTTGATCTCCGGGTTGTTGGAACTCTTCATTTGATCGACATTCTGCGAGGTAACGCCCAGCTCTTCTGCGTTGATCACAGCGCTCAGGGTCCAGCGGACAACGTTGAACCAGGCGTCGTCGCCCTGCCGTACAGAAGGCCCCAGAGGCTCCTTGGAAATCACCTCCGGCAGGACTATCGCACTGTCCGGGTCATTCAATTTCGTGCGCAGTCCATAGAGCTGACTCTGATCCGATGTCAGAACGTCGCAACGATTCGCTTCGAAACCCTCTCGGGTCTGATCGGTGGTGTCAAAGGTCACCGACTTGTATTTGAGGTTGTTATATCGGAAGTAATCGGCGAGGTTTAACTCGGTCGTGGTGCCGGCCTGGATACACATCACAGCACCGTCGAGTTCCTTGGCACTCTTGACCCCCAAAGCCTTTTTGACCATGAATCCCTGGCCGTCGTAATAGTTGACTCCGGCGAAGTTCAGACCCAATGACGTATCTCGGGTGTGGGTCCATGTAGTATTGCGAGAGAGAATATCGATTTCGCCTGACTGGAGAGCGGTGAAGCGTTCCTTGGCGGTCAACGGCGTATATTTGACTTTGGTGGCATCACCGAGGACGGCCGCCGCGACGGCGCGGCAAACATCGACATCTATGCCGGTCCACTTGTTGGAGGAGTCCGGTGCACTGAAGCCGGGAAGACCGGTATTGACGCCGCAAGAGAGAAAACCCTTGTTCTTGACAGCAGCCAAGGTGTTGCTTGACTCCTTGGCTTTATCAGGGATCTTCTTATCATCGGCCTGAGGTTTCGGTGCCGGTGTTGTGGCTGTCGCTGTTGGTTCAGCGGGTTTGTCGCTCCCCATCCCGCCGGCGAAATATCCGGCAATAGCGGCAACAATGATCAAAACAATTGCGAGTTTGCTATCCATGAGTTCCTCGATCCGCCGGCCGCTGGGCCGGCGATTGCCATCCCGGCACACAGGCCGGCAGTAGTCGTGCGCAGGAGGGGCGCAGTTGGACCAGCTGCAATTCCTGACCGCGTTGGCAACGCGGCTCCATGCTATCCCACTCGGTCAAACCAAGGTCATTGTGCCAGCCACATCTGCGAAGATAAAGTCGATCGGGCCGGGAAAACACCTACATCTTCGGCCAAAGCCCCAGACGCAGCCGCGATCGGCCCGGTTGTTGGCCTGGCAACAAAAACGCCTTATTCGATCCTGAGATATGGCGGCGGCAAATGACGTGGTGAATCATCCGGACTGGCCCGACGGGGCGGGCAATACGCGGGCTCGGGTGAGTACGTAGGGGCTGGTGACCGTGGCCGCCGGGCCTTCTGACGAGGAGAACGCCTGGCTGACAGAAGACAGGCCGCGCACCGCCTGGAGCAACTCCGATACATCGCCGCGCAAATCGACACCGCGGTACAGCGTGCCGGTCAACTTGCCATTGACCACTTCACGGGCTCGAGCCGTGCGGGCCGAGAATCTCCAGCTGGACAGATCCACAGTAGCCGCCACACCGCCTTCCAGTACCAGACCGCGTTTTATTGCGCCGATGAGCCCGGCGACCTGGGCTCGGCCCGGAGCCAGGACCAGATTGCTGGGCTGCGCGGTCACGCTGTCAAATGGGGACCTCCGGCGACCATTTGATGTTGGCTGCACACCCAGCCCTGCCGCGCTGTGGCGATCGGCGATCGGACCGCGCAGCACCCCCTCGTCGATGAGTGTGCTCGGGCCGGCCATGACCCCTTCATCATCGAAAAAGTACGTGCCAAAGGCAGCCGAGACCGTGGGGTCGTCGACCAGCGTGACCAAGGACGAAGCGACTGGCTGGCCGACCAGGGCCGCTGCGCGTGATTCACCCGATAGCCAGGACTGCCCGGCCAGAGCAGGGCCGACACAACGCTGGACGATGAGAGCCGCCACCGCAGGCTCGAGCAGCAAATCCATATTCCCTCGAGGAGGAGCGATTGGCGAAATGATTGACAGAGCCCGTCCCGCTGCCAGATCGATCGCATCCTGAGACACCTCGACAGCTTCGAGTCCCATCGTACCGCTCCGCTCGGCAACTTCGACGACCGGAGTGGCGACGATGGCCGGACCGGATACTCGGCCGGGTATTCTGTCAGAGCGCGCAGACAGGCTGTGCGTCGCGGTTTGCTGGGCAGTGAAAACCACTCCGGCGCGACTGCGGACAACGCGCTGCCGGAGATCGCGACCAGTGCCGATATACAGCCTATCGCTGTCCTCGATCATTGCATACGCACTGCGGTATACGATGCGGTTTCCGCCCACGCGACGGGTGCGCGCGTACAGACGCTGCACCCGCTCGATCCATTGTCCGGGGGTCAGCGATCTGGGATCGGAATCGGCGTCGAGCGGGGTGGACAGGTCGCGCGGTGCGCTCATCCGGATGGGGTTTCGCCCACACCGCCCGGCAAGAGCTGAGTTGCCGGTCCGCCGGTCACTCGAGCGAAACGGCTGAGGCACGGCCGCAGCCCGTTCTCGCAACGTCCACATCGCCCGGTCGATCCCGCTCCGTCCCAGGTCGCTCGTCGCCTGCTCGAAGGTGGTTTTGCCGTTGCTCACAGTAAGAACCAGAGCAGCATCGACCGCCTGCGATGCGCGGCCCTCTTCGGGGTCGACAAACACACCGCCCCGCCGGTCGATTGCGACCAGCGCCGAAGCGTGGGGAAACCGCTGCGACAACTCGCCGACCGCACCGCGCAGCCAGACGCGGAGGTCCCCAATGGCCGGCAGCGCGGGCAGAGATAGAGCTTTCTGCTGTGTCGAACTGCCCGCACAAGAGTCGAGGAGCGGCACCAAAAATGAGGTCAGCGCCGAATTCCCCAGGGCGCGCAACACTGTGCGCCGCGTCCACTGCACGGCCAGATTGTACCCCATCACCTGGCCGCGCCGCTCGGTATGGAGTCCGCTTCGCATTCCATGCCGGGACATCCGGCCGATAGCGCAGGTAGCAGTGCTCCCCAATGTAAGCTAGACTGAGCCAAAATGGTCCAACCGTGGACGAGCTCTCTCGCATACGAGTGTTTCTCGCTGCTGTAAGGCGCGGGCAATTCCGGAGCGCTGCGGCACAAGCAGCCCTCTACATGTTCGCCGGTGTGACTTTTCTGGCTCTGGTCGCACCTCTCGCCGCACTGGCAATGGCCCCCTATCGCAGCGCCGGACTCGCCGTGATCAGTGCGGTGTTGCTCGGTGCCTCAGTCGCCGCGGCCCTGGCATTCGGTGTCGCTGTCCCGCTGTGGCGATGGAGAACCGACGGCAGAGTGGCCAGGTATGTCGGCCAGCGAAAGCCAGAGATCGCCTCGGATCTACTGTCATCACTCGAATTGGGTACGTCCAGTATCGAGACGACCGCAGCGTCTCGTCACATATCTGGCGAACTGGTGAGCGCGCTGTTCGAACAAACCGCCCAGCGAGTTGTTGCCATCCCATCGAGTTCGCTCATCGATCGCACGCTGCGGCGAGCCGGCGTGACCTGTGGTGCGGCACTGCTGCTCCACGCAACCGTTCTCATCATGGCTTCCGGGGCCCTCGCCGAGGGCTGGAATCGCCTGCTTCACCCCGAGGACCCGCGGCCTTTTGGCGATGCTCTCATGTCGCGCGAGCCGCTGGTCGGCGATCTGCGCATTACACTCGAGTACCCGGAATACACCGGTCGTATCGCGGCGGTGCTGCCGTCCTCGAGTGGCGACTTCCGCGCCATGCCGGGCACCACGGTCGTCGTGGAGACCACCGCGCTCGTGCCGACCCGCACAGCCCGGCTGGTATTCGAAGATGCAGACACAGAGACAGAGAATGGAGAGACAAACACCGGTACTGATACCGGTTCGAGTACCGGCGCCAAAACCGATACGGCGCCGGCGACAAAGCCTCACGGCGCCCGGTCGGAGCGGCGCGAGATGGTCCTAGACATCGGCCCGGACGGGCGTTCTCTGTCGGTTCGTTTTCCGGTCGTCGAACCGGCAAAGTATCGCTTCGTGATCGAAACCCCGGCGGGCAGCCGCCGGGTCGAGGAGCTCACTCGCCACATCGAGATCGAGCCCGATCAAGCGCCGCAAGTCGAACTGTACACCCCGGGCGACGAGATCGACGTCGCCGGTCTCAAGCGCATCGAACTCGCCTACATTGCTAAGGACGACTACGGCATCTCCAAAATCGAGTTGGTGTGGAACGATCGCGGCAAGCAGATGCGCAGGGAGCTGCCCTCGTCCAGGCAGCCCCGACCCAGTGCACAAGGCAAGTTTCTGTGGGATTTGGCCGAGGTTTCGCTCGAACCGGGGGTCCGGGTATCCTATCACCTGGAGGTCACCGACAACGACATTGTACTGGGTCCCAATATCGGCCGTTCGAGGTCGTTTCGCCTGCGCGTGTTCAGCCCGCGCGAGCGACACGAGCAGCTCATTGTCCGGCAACGCGAGCTATTCGAGCACATGATCAACGCGCTCGGTGCCCGCCTCACAGTGAGCTCCGAAGATCTCCACGCGCACAGCGTGCTGCAGCGAGCCACGGCCACGCTGGTAGTTGAACTCGGAACCCTGTTGACCGCGCTGCGCGGCGACGAACTGGCCGGCGACGACCTGCGCCGGGCCCTGTCCGATATGCGCTCGCGACTCGACAAGCAGGCCAAGTCTGAGGCCAATTTACTGTCCCGACTGGCAGCGCGCCAGGCGCGCGGAGCCAGGCCAAAGCAAGTGGCCGCTCGGCTCGCCAGTCACGACGCCGAGATGGTTGCCGAGCTCGAAGAAGACGTCATCTTGCTGGCCAACTGGATCGATCGCCAGCAGATGGAGAACCTTCTGGCCATCGGCGACGAGATCAAGTTTCATCAGGACCGCCTGCGCCAGCTATTTCAGGAGTACGACCGCACCGGTGCTCCAGAGCTTCTGGCCGAGATCGAGCGCGAGATGAAATTTCTCGAGCGGCGTCTGGCCGAGATGGCACAGAAGCGCTCGAGTCTGGCCGACGATGTACTCGACCGCTTCGTCAACGCCGAGGCCATGCAAGGCGACCGGGCCGTGGATTGTATAGTTCAAGTTCGCGAGTTGCTCCAGCGCGGTGCTGCAGCCCAGGCCCAGCGCCGTCTCGAACAGTGCATGCAGACGTTCGATCGCGCTTCCGAGGCCATGGAGCGCGCTCTGCAAGCCCTGCGCAGCGACACGTTCAGCGAAGAGGAACGCAAATTCGGCGAACTCATGGACAAGCTGTCCGACCTGACCCAGGATCAGCGCGAACTGGCCGCGGGTGCGGCCGAGATCTGGGACCGATACGCTGAGCACGCCGACGAAATGATGCGCGAAGAGGCCAAGGAGACCCGCAAACGTGTGGCCAGTGTTCTGGACAAACTGCGCAAGCAGCTGGACAAGATCCCGGAAACAGGGCTCACCCCATTCGCGCGGGAAGAACTGGAAATTGTCGAGTTCAGGCTGGCCGACGTCGACAAAATGATCGGCGACGGCGACATTGCCGAGGCTCTGGCCATGGCCAGGCAAGTTCATTCTGGTCTGGAGGTGATCGCATCTGAACTCGATGCGGCCATCGATGACGAACAGGGCGGGCCGTTTGGCGACCGCACTGCCGATGCCCAGCGCGAGGTCAAACGGGGGCTGCCCCTGGCCCGCCGTCTGGTCGAAGAACTCGAGGCATCGACACCGTCGCCCGGGGAGATCATGACGCGAGAGGATCGCCGTCTGCTCGGCCGGTTGCGCCGGCGGCAAAGAAGCGTCGCCGAGCGGGCTCGTCGGCTCGCCGAGCGGGCCGGCCAGATGTCGAGAGATCTACCCGGCTGGGCCGGCCAGGCGATCTCGCAGGGGATCGGCGGAGCCGAGACCCACATGAAGCGGGCGGGCGAGCGCATGCGCGCCCGCGATCCGTCTGGCGCGCGGCAGGAGACCCGAGGTGCCGCCGATGCGCTCGAGCGCACCATGGACGGAGCCAGAGATGCAGCCCGCCAGCGGCAGGCCGCGGGGCGCGCCGGTCTGCGCGATCAGCCGATCCGCATTCCAGGTGCCGACGAGTACCGCGCTCCGCAAGAATTCCGCGAGGATATTCTCGAGGCCATGAAGCGGGAAGAGGCGCCCAAGGGCTTTGGCGAGCTGGTCAAACGCTACTACGAGGAGCTGATCCGTTGATGCGGCGGCAGAAAAAAGGTGAGGTGAGGGCAGATAAGAAGATGACCGGTAGGGCAGAAAACAGATTTCTGCTGGGAATTCTCGTTATCGCACTGGCGCTCGCCATGCCGGCGGCATGGTCCAGCGGAGTGAGCGCGAAGCGAGGGGACTACAGCGACATTGTCAAGGCAACGCGCTTTTTGTCGCAGTGGCGCTACCGCGAGGCCCGGACGCACATCGCCAGGCTTGCCAAACGCTCGCCCAATGCAGCCGAAGTTCGTTACCTGCAGGCCGAGATCGCGTTCATCGACGGATTGTACCAGCGCGTGCTCGACCTGCTCGACGGTGTCGATGACAAGGCCGCTGGTGGCAATGTCGGTCGATTGCGCTCCCTGGCCGTGTCGACCCTCTCGGTCACCCGAGATTTTGCCTTTCGCGAATCGTCCGGCGGGCATTTTGTCATCTTCTACCCACCGGGCAAGGACGAGGTCATCGTCGACCTGGCCGGTGATGTGCTTGAAGCCGCGTACCGCGAGCTCGGCAACGATTTTGATTATCGGCCGAAGAACAAAATCCGTGTCGAGATCCTTTCCCGGCCATCGGATCTCGCCCGACTCTCGCCCTTGACCGAAGCCGAGATCGAAAACACCGGCACTATTGCGCTGTGCAAATACGGCAAACTCATGGTGGTGACCCCACGAGCCACGATCTTCGGCTATCCGTGGATGGACACGCTGGTGCACGAATACGTGCACTATGTGGTCTCTCGAGTCAGTCACGACACCGTGCCAATCTGGCTGCACGAGGGCCTGGCGCGGTTTCAGCAAGTACGCTGGCGCACCGGACCCGATGCCACCCTGTCTGCCACCGACGAACATCTCCTGGCCACTGCGCTCAAGAGTGGCCGGCTCATCACATTCGACGAAATGCACCCATCCATGGCCAAGCTACCCAGCCAGCAGGCTGCGGCTCTGGCGTTTGCCGAGGTGTTCACGATGGTGAGTTACTTGCACAAGCGAGTCGGCTACGAGGGTATCCGGCGTATCATCGCACTGCAGCGCAGCGGCAAGAGTGCCCGTCGCGCGGTGGCCGAAGTTCTCGGCAAGCGCTGGGTGCAAGTAGAGCGCAGCTGGAAAGCGTATTTGCGCGGTCGCAACCTCAAGTCGTCCAGAACGCTGGCCGGTCGGGCCAAGTCGCGACGCATTCGTTTCGACAAAGGCGGCCAAAAAGACGGCGAGGCCGCCGAAAATGTCGGCGTGGACGAAGTGGCCAGTGCCAGGGCGCGCAAATACACCAGGCTGGGCGGCATGCTGCGCGCCCGTGGCATGCCCGAAGCCGCTGCCATCGAGTACGAAAAAGCGCTGAGCATCGTGGGACGGAGCGATCCATTCATAACCGCCAAACTCAGCCGGACATATCTGGAACTGGGCAGGCACGAAAAAGCCATCGAATTGGCCGAGCCGCTTCACGCTGCCGACCGCAACGATGCCGCTCCAGCCGTCACCATGGGTCTGGCTCACATGACCATGGGCAACCGCGAGCGGGCCAGAAGTGCATTCGAGGCCGCGTTGCGAATTAGTCCATTCGACCCCGTGGTGCGGTGCAGCCTGGCCGATCTCTACGCCAGTACCAATGCGACCCAATTGGCCAATCGCGAGCGTAAGGCGTGTGAGATGCTGCGCCCCTGACAACCAGGATCAACGACCGGGATCAACGATCAAGACAGACACCGAGGAAAGACGACGATGAAAGACGGTAAACGAAGCCGCTCGGGCGGGCAGAGGCAAACTACTGCCGGGTCGACTCAGCAAAGTGCCGCACCGGGCAAAGTCACGGCAACCTCGCGGTTGTCGGCTCAGCGTGGGACTGTTGCTGCGGCCGCGCCCGCGGGCGCGTCGGCCGCAGCAGGGCCGTCGGCTGGAGACTGGCTGCGCGATCCGAACATGTCGGCCGCACACGGAGTTGTGTCTCGGGGTTCATCGAGCGGCGTGAAGGGCGAGGGCAGCAGCCAGGGGGCTGTGGCGGCCTACCACAGTGGCGCGGCCAATCTGGCCGAGAGCAGCCCGATCGCGCACCGACGTGGACAGGCTGAGGGAGCGGGCGCCGGCATCACCCGCGGCGGCGGGGGCGGCGGCAAGATTCGGCGCCGGCTTGGGGTCATCTCGGGCACGACCTTCATCCGGGACCACAGCCAGTCGCCCGGCGGCGGCGAGCAGGCTCAGACCGGAGCGAATGTGGCTTCGAGCAGCCCGACCATGGCTCAGGGCGCCGAGGGAATTGTGGCGTTTGTCGGTTCGTGGGCTGCCCCTTCCAGAGCTGATCGAACCACAGATGTCGACGGCACGAAGGTACGCATGGAGGACGAGACCGACGAGCAGGCCGAGATGATCGCACAGGCAGTCGGTCGGGCCAAGGAACTCGTCGATACTGCGCTGGCAGCGCTCGACAGCGTGGACGCCAATCGCGCGGTCATCCAGGCCAACTTCCAGACCACAGAGGAAGATGGCATCAATCAGATCAAAGCCAAATACAATAAGATAAAGAGCGCCTTTAGTGGCACTATCCCCATCGAGGTCGAGGCTGACGACACCAGTGCGGTGGCCTATGTATATCGGCTGTGGAGCGACATCCATCTGTGCGCGCCCTGGTTTAACCAGGCTGCCGACAAGCGTGCCGGCACGATCGTGCACGAAATGTCCCATAAATACGCAGGAACCGACGATAACGCGTACCATCACGACGCTGCGTATACCACCCTCGATGCCAAAGACGCGATAAACAATGCCGACTCGTATCAGTGGCTCGCACTCGATCTGGTCGGCTATACCGGGTAGTGGTCGGGGGTGATATGCGGAACAACAGGAATTGTACGGGTGCCGTGGTGCTTTTGCTCGGATTCATGAATCTCGCCAGCTGTAACAGCTCGGTATCGTCCAAAGGACCACCCGCCGCGGATGCTTATCGCGCTGCTCTGTACCAAAAAAGCCATCTGGTCATCGATCCTACTGGCAAGAACGCTCCGCGGACCCGCTACCAGATCGCCGCCGGCGACGGCATTGTACTCCTCTTTGATCAGAAGCATTCTGGGCGCCCGCTCACTTACGATACAGCCAAGGAATGGGTGATCGCTGTCGAGTTTGCAGCTCGGGACCTCGACCAGGCGATGGCAGCTGGTCCTGTGGACATCGAAAAGAGCGGCCTGCGCGTCTTTGCCCGCGCAGCCACAGGCGAGGTCATGTATCTCTCCTTCGCGGCGTCGGGAACAGTCGCGCTGAACAAGACCGGTGATTCCATGTTTGCCTCTGTCGACCTCCAGTTTCGCGACCCGGCGATCGCGCTGACCAGCGAGAAGACACTGCCTCTCAAAGGCCGCTTCCAGCTGCGTCAGAAGACGCCCTGAGCGCCTCTGCGCGGCATGACCGAGAGGAGACCATCGTGCAAGCTGCAACCGACCCCATCGATCCAGAACTCGCCCGGTTTCTCGCCGAACACCAGGAGGGACGCCGCGAATGGGACCACGTCAGCTTGCCCGGAGCCGACCTGCGCGGCATCGATCTGTCCGGCTGCGATCTGCAGGGAGCTTGCTTACGCCGCGCCGTACTCGACGGGGCGCAAATGCAGCAAGCATGTTTGGTTGGAGCTAACCTGCATTTTGCCTCATTGCGCCGGACCGCACTGGTCGGCGCAGACCTGCGCGGCGCCAACCTGCGCGGCGCTGATTTACGCGCCGCAGATCTGACCAGGACCGACCTTTCCCAGGCCGAGCTAACTGGCGCCGATGTTCGCGGAGCCACGCTCGATCTCACCTCCATCAGCCTGGCTTGCCGGACCTTCGGTCTCGTCCGCCTTGACCCGGGACCGATCGTAGAGCTACTGCAGTTATTGACCACGGCACGGATCGAGGATCCCGACCTGCCGCAAATTCTGCGCGACGCGCTGCAGCAAGCCCGGGTGGCGCAAAGGAGCGACGATGTCTGAGTTCCCGACATCCATTCGGAGTTTTGATGGCAAGGTTCTGCCCGGGCAGCAGATCGCCTGGCCTCGACAGCCAGAGCCGGGCGAAAAACCGCTTCGCTTTGAGCCTGGCAACACGACGCTCGTGTACTTGCGACACGCACCGCGCCGGCTATTTCGCCGCACTGATCCGATTCACGAAAGCCTGGTCATCGAGATGGACAGGCCCTTGACCGAGATACAGCTGGGGCAGGAGATACCGGTCAGCCGGCTCGTCTACCAGGCTGGCACCGAAATTCTCATGTACCGCTCGGTTCAGGCTAGTGGCAGCGTCAAACTGGTCAGGCCGGCTGTGCTCGATGTGGAGTTGACCTTCACATCGCCTATCGTGGACCACGAAAACAAAGGCGACATCTCATTGTCCGGTCGAGTGAATCTGAATTTGTGATCCTGGCTGAGACTCTACTTCTCTGCGCCGGCCGGGCTTGCCCCAAACGCCCGGTCCAAAAAAATAGCCCTTGGCTTGGCCTGAAATGATGACCCGAGCGCGAAGCGGTCAGGCCACGTGGGGTCACATTGCATCCCTTCCAAGGGGACTCATGTAGTACCGTCGCGGTGTTACCTGGCCGCATGATACTCTGCAGCTGATGGTGAGCCAGTTGCACAAATACCACGTCTTCGATCGCGGAGAAACTATCGAGTTTCTGAAGGCCAAGGTACGAGAACAATACGGGGCTCACCATTCCGACATCTCGGTCGTGCGTGCGCCCTTTCGAGTATGTCCCCTGGGCGCACACATCGATCACCAGGGCGGCGAAGTGTCGGGAATGGCCATCGACCGGAGTATTCTGCTCGCATTCGTTCCGACCGAGCAGCCCACAGTCAGGCTGCTCAGTATGGATTTTCCGGGCAGTGTCGAATTTTCCTACCACGACATCCCGGCGAGACGGCCGGGCGATTGGGGCAACTACGCGAGGGGCGCTGCCCGCGCCCTGCTCCGCACCTATCCCCTCACCGCCGGTGTCGACGGTATCATTTCGGGCGGACTGCCGACCGGAGGCGTGAGCTCCTCTGCTGCACTGGGCGTCGCCTGCCTGCTCGCCCTCGAAGCCGCCAACAACATCGCGGTCACTGCTCGCGAGAACATCGAACTCGATCAATATATCGAAAATACTTATCTCGGGTTAGACAATGGTATCCTGGACCAGAGTATGATCTTGTTGGGCCGTCGCGGTCAGCTCACCCATATGGATTGTCATAGCGGAGACTACCAGCACATACGTTTTCCCGGCCAACAATCGCAATTTGCCATCGCCCTGGTGTACTCGGGAGTCGTGGGCCGTCTGATCGATACCGACTTCAACAAGCACGTAGCCGAATGCCGAGAGGCCGCAGCCATCCTGCTGCGCGAAGCCGGACATCGCGAATATGGCGACGATAAGCCCGAGACGGATGTGTCCGGGCCACATGGTCCGGCTAAACCAGTGCTCCGCAGTGTACCATACCAGGTATTTGTGGAGGTGGGAGGACAACTGCCCGATGGATTGCGGCGGCGCGCGGCCCACTACTTTGGCGAGGTCGCCCGCGTGCGAGCCGGGCTCGAGGCGTGGCACAGCGGCGATCTTTTGCAGTTCGGCCAGCTGATGAGAGAGTCCGGCCACAGCTCGATCCACAATTACCGCTGTGGATGTGCCGAGCTGGTCTCTCTCTACGAGCTTCTATGTGCGACCGAAGGAGTATACGGGGCCCGGTTCAGTGGTGCCGGATTCCGGGGATGCTGTGTCGCTCTCATCGACCCAACCCACAGCGAGGCCATCCGCGGCCGGGTTACCCGAGACTATCTGGCACAGTATCCCGATCGCCGTGACGGCTACGGTTTTTTTAATTGCCACTCCGATGAAGGCGCAGAGATCATATGAAAGCTCTGATCTTGGCAGCTGGCTATGCTATCCGGATGTATCCGCTCACCAGACATCGCGCAAAACCCCTTTTGCCGGTAGGCGGAAGGCCAATTATCGACCATATCATCGAACGAGTAGCCGAGGTGGAGCAGATAAACGATGTCGTTTTGGTCACCAATCACAAGTTCTACGATCAATTCACAGAATGGGCCGATGGGTGCAATTTCGGCATCAACCTACATATCCTCGACGACGGCACCAGCAGCGAAGAAGGCCGGCGGGGCGCGATTGGTGATATTCAGTTTGCCCTCACTCAATTAGCTTCTCCTCCCTGTCCTGGACTACCGTCTGATGATTTCTCTGACTTATTGGTCTTGGCTGGAGATAACGTGTTTACTTTTGGGTTGCAAGACATGGTCGATTTTTTTCGAAAGCGGGCAACCGATGTGATCGGCGTCTACCGGCAGATCGATGTCGAGCGGTTGCGCCGCAGTGGAGTGGCCATTTTGGACCGCGACGGACGGGTGGCCGCATTCGCCGAGAAGCCGGAAGAACCGGCCACTCAGTGGGCAGCTCCTCCGATCTACGCGTACACCCGCGACACTCTGGATGAGGTCGAGCGTTATCTCGCCGAGGGAAACAATCCAGATGCTCCGGGCCATTTTGTAACATGGATATGCAAGCGCCGGCCAGTATATGCATTTTCTCTTGCCGAGGCCCCATATGATGTGGGAAATCTCGATAGTTACCGTGATGTAAATCGCTTATTCTCGTCACTGGCAGCGGCGACGGCAACCGAGGTGGGAGCACACTGCGACGACTGAGGAGGGGATATGTTTGGACTACATATAGCTGATATTTTGGTACTGTTCGCCTATTTTGTCGGCATTATTGTGATTGGGACGTGGGCTGCCAGGACGGTAAAGAGCATGGCTGATTTCGTTATGCCGCGCCGGTTCGGCAAGGCCATGATGCTCATGCACGCCTTTGGCACCGGTACCCATTCTGACCAGGCAGTAAGCGTGGCGTCAAAGACGTACACCAATGGTTTAACCGGCATCTGGTACCAATGGCTCTACCTATTCTGCACGCCGTTTTACTGGCTCATCGCTCCGATCATGAGGCGATTTCGCGCCCTGACCACGGCCGACGTGTTCGAGGCGCGATACGACCGCAGTGTCAGTATACTTTTTGCTGTGGTGGGTTTGCTCTGGTACACGGTCAACATGGGAGTGATGCTCAAGGGTTCGGGCGCGGTCATCGACGCCGGAACGGGCGGCCAGATCTCGAGCGACGCGGCCATCATTCTCATGACGATCTTGTTTGTGGTGTACGGGATGGCCGGGGGCCTGAGCGCGGCCATCGTGACCGATTTCATTCAGGGCATACTGACCATCATTTTCTCGTTTCTCCTGCTCCCCTATGTGTTGGAGGCGGTCGACGGTCTGGCCGGGCTACACCGTGAAATCCCCAAGATCGTGACCGACAAGGACATGTTTTCGCTGGTCGCTCCTGGCGAGATCGGTCTTTTTTACATCGTGATGATCGCCATCAATGCGCTGGTAGGAATCGTGGCTCAGCCCCACACGATGAGTAACTGTGCGGCGGTGCGCAACGAGCTCGACGGGCAGATCGGCTATATGGGAGGCAATTTTGTCAAGCGCATTTGTACCATTGCCTGGTGCCTGACCGGGCTTGCCGCTGTGAGTTATTTTGGTGGAGCGGACATTCATCCAGACATGGTGTACGGCAAGATGGCGCGAGATTTTTTGCCAGCCATCATGCCCGGATTGCTCGGTATCTTTCTCGCAGCTCTGGTCGCGTCCGTCATGAGTACCTGCGATTCGTTCATGATCGCGTCTTCTGGTCTGTTCGCCGAGAATCTCTACAGGCCGCTGCTACCGGGGAAATCCCCCCGTCACTATCTCCTGGTAGCCCGCGCTTCCGCGCTGGTGGTCGTGGGCTCGAGCGTGGCGTTCGCCTATTGGCTGGACGATGTCATCGCGGGGCTGGAAATCGTGTGGAAGGTGGCATCGATGATGGGAGTGGCGTTCTGGCTGGGTCTATTCTGGCGAAAAACCACCGTTGCCGGGGCATGGGCCTCTACCCTGAGCGGGTTCGCCATGTGGTGGTTGACAACTCGCGACAGCATGCTCGATTTGCTGGACGAGTTGCCGTTTTCGCAAGAGCTGCAATTCGTGGTGGAGACCGGCTCCGGGCTCTCCATATACCTGCCGTGGCAGATGTTTTTTTACCTTACCGCAGCGCTCATGGCCGGCGTGCTGGTCAGCTTGTTCACCCGCCCGGTAGATGGCAGCAAGCTGGATACGTTTTACGCCCTGACCAGGACGCCGGTAACTGGGGAGGCAGAGAGCAAGGCTCCGTGCACACTGCCCGAAGGCGCAGTAATTCCACCCAGGCGGGTACTGTTTGACAGCAGTTATTGGGAAATTCCCATACCCAGCCGCAAATCGATCGCCGGCTTTGCCATCGGCTGGCTCCTGGTCGGAGCGATCGTCTCGGTGTTCTACATGATCGCTCGAGGATGATATGCGGGCGTTTTGGCCGACCCAATTGGAGGTTATTTTCGCTTGACGGTGTACGGTCGATGCCTTATCACCGAAAAGCCGCTCGCAGCCTGTGAGCGGCTTTTTTCATGTTAGAGCCCGCGCATTGCGTGGATGGAATGCAGATATCAACCCGCGCTGATTCGAGGAGGAATATGCGCCTGTAGATATTGAACATTGTATCGAGTACGAGGAATTATGCAGGTAACATATCCGCGGCCATCGGCTGCGCTCGCGAGGGACTGAAAACTATACTCGGGACCGATCTGATCGGCTCTTCCACCGGGGGCGACTGAGCAGGTCCCGGTCCGTTCACAACCACGCGCAGGGCCCGATCGAGCACTGCCCAGCTCTACCAAAAAGCGGACCTCGAAAAAAGCTCGTGACATAATCGCGGTCATGCTTCTGGTCTTGGCAATGATTGTCGGCATCGTACTGGGTTGCGGCGGGTCCGGCACCACTCAATCGCCAGGTCACTCTGGCCCTGCGGAATCAGATCCGGACCCTCCGATGGTCCAGTCGTTCCACAGCAATGCCGTGGTGTCCGCCCAGCCACGCCACGGCGTGTTCTCGTTGGTCGACAATCGCCTGCTGGCCCACTTGCAGTGGAGAGGCGGTCTGCTTCTGGATGCTGGCTCGGCCGGGTTTGTCAAGTATACCAATTTCTCGATGCCCGAGAAGACCTGGTCGCCGGGCCGGGAGATCGACGGTATCAAAGTCGCGCTGCCACGCCGGCGCGCCAAACTGCAGGTTCCACTCACCTCCTCTCAGGCGGCCGGAACAACCACTATCGCGATGAGGCTCCATGCGCCGAAATCGACCCGGCTGAAGGTCTCGATCAATGGAAAACAGAGCAGCGGGGCCGGCAAGGACAAGATCTGGCTGCGCAAGGGTTGGCAAATCGTTCAAGTACCGGTAGCCCGGGGTCGGTTCAAAAGCGGTGAAAATCGCCTCAGGCTGAAATTTGGGCGGGGTAAGCGACCAGCCGTGCAGTGGATCTCGATCGGAGAAGACCCCGGGGATATCGACCGCCTCATGCCGATTTACAAGTCACCCGACGACTCACCGGGCGACGACTCGTCGGGGTTGATTCTGCCCCACAACAGCGGTCTCGCCTATCACCTGAAGATTCCGGCCAGCGCTCGTCTCACCGCCAAGGTGCGCGATCCCGCGTGTGAGGTGGCGGTCACCGCGTCTGTGCACGAGGGCGATTCGGTGACCGGAGTATTGCGCGGGGCAAGCAGCCATGTCGATCTATCACCCCTGTCCGGTCGGATCGCCCGGGTGGAACTCACGGCTCGGGCATGTCCTCTCGCTCGCATCGACCACGCTGCCCTGACAGTACCCGGCAAGGCTCCATCGGATACCGCTGTTTCGCGGCGCAAGGGCAAGCCGCCCAAGTACGTGGTCCTGTGGGTCATGGATACGCTGCGTGCTGATTACATCAAGCTGTTCAACCCCCGCGCCGTGGCCGAGGTACCCAATATGCAGCGGCTGGCCCAAAAAGGCGCAGTCTTCTTGCGAACCTACAGTCAGGGTCCCGAGTCGCAGGCGGGGCACGGAGCCCTGTTCACAGGGTTGTACTCGATCCAACACGGCCTGGGCTGGCTGAGGCGGCATCGATTGGCGCGGGATCTGGCTGTGCTGGGACCGGTCATGAAAGACCTCGGCTTCTACAACGTGGGTGTCACGGCGAACGGATATGCCACCAAGAAGCGCGGTATTGGGCGGGGCTTCGACGTTTACCGCAATCTCATGCGGGACGGCTACGGCAACCGAATGGCCGGGCGCGTTCCCTCATCCGTACTCTTCGACGTCGCCATTGCCGCGCTGGAGAAAAAAACCAATACGCCGTTCTTTCTATTTCTCGGCACGATCGATACCCACAAGCCGTGGATCGCATACGAACCATGGATATCCAAATACGATAAAACACCGTACAGAGGCATTTTTAAGGATGAAGTCACCGGCGGAATGTTGAAAATGGTCCCCGGCCACAGGGGATGTGTGTGGGAGCCCGATCCGCGCGATGTTCAGCGCATTCGCGCGATCTACACCTCCGACATCAGCTACCAGGACTACTATGTCGGCAAAATGCTCGACAAACTCGATGAGTGGGGAATTGCCGATGAAACCATGATCATTATCACTGCCGACCACGGTGAGGAGCTATTCGAGCACGGTCGGTGTGGCCACGGCTACGCACTGCGCGAGCCCATGGTGCATATTCCACTGCTCATACACTATCCACCTCTGATACCAGCCACCGTAGTCGAGGAGGGTACCGAGCAGGTGGATGTCTTTCCGACCATTCTGGACGCGCTCGGCCAGGACAGACCGGACCATATCGCCGGCCAGTCTCTGATCCCGCTGGCCCACGGAGTGGGTCGCGGTTATCCTCGTCCGACATTTTCGTCCCTACCCACCGACCGCTTTGCCATGCGCCTCGACCGCTGGAAGGTGCGCGTGATCCGTCAGAGCAAGCCCTGGATGCTCTACGACCTCCCCAGCGACCCGTTGGAACAAAACGACCTCGCCGCCAAACGTCCATTGGAATTTCGCTTTGTCGGCGATCCGATGGCCGTATTTCTCGCCAACCGTCGCAGCTGGTCCAAATCGCGCTGGGGTGTGGCTAGCAATATGACGGCCCAGGCCGCTCGCGAGTTGCATCGCTGAATGGACTCACAACGAGCGCCAGGCGAGCACGTAGTTGATGGTGAGCAGACCGTGGGGCACGTTGAAGATGTACAGACGCGACTCGGGTAATACGGCCATGATGAAAAAAGTGACCAGATAGCCGAAAGCAGCCGGCAATAGGCGCAGGTCGAAGGTCACGGCGATAATAGCGGCCAGGAAAAACCAAACGAACTCGTGCACCAAAAGACTCTCATCGGCGGTGAAACCGGCACTCCACAGGCCAACCTGGAGGGGGAACTCGGCCGCGATGAGCAGTAGGAGCAAACTGAAGAGCCGGCGATTGGCTGCCGATTCGCGCAGTGAACGGCGGATTCGATAGCCCACCGCCAGCGTAAAAACACCGAAAATCGCAGTCCAGACGATGAGCTTGGGATGATTGTCGAAAGCGGTGAACGGCCACTGCCAGGTACAGATGGTCGGAACGATGGTGAAAGACAGCCCCAAGACCAGGGTCGCCAGTGCGCGGGCTCGCTGGCCTACCCGGATGTCTAGTTGCTGGCCGAGTCGTTCGAGTTCGGCGGCACGCCGCTTTTCTGCCGCCTGAAATTCGATCGCCTGCTGGATGCGCCTGTGCAGGTCTTCCAGCGGATCGGGCAGCTCGGCGTAGAGTGCAGCCGCCGCGCGCTGATCGCCCTGGGCGAGTTCGTACTCGATCATCGCCACGATGGCTCGCTGCAGTCCGGCGCGGGCTTTATAGTTGCCGTGCCAGGCGGCCAGCGCCTCGCGAAATCCAAAACGACAGGCTCCGAACAGACGGTAGAGTCGCTGCCGATGAGCGGACGGACTACTAGATAACTCCCCGGAATCGAGCTCCGAGCGCTCTTTCGACCCGATTTTCCGGTCGGATTTGACTGCCCGGGCGAGCTGGGTTTCAAGCTCGCTCAGGGTTGTCTCGGCCTGCCTGCCCAGTCGCTCCGAGCCGCGATTACGGAGAAACCCCTGAATGGCCAGTTGTACCTGCTCGGTGTTCTCGAAACGCCCGTCGGGATCGGGGTCCATGGCGCGGCGACAGATGCGGACCAGCCCCTCGGGTGCATCTGCCGGGAACTCTGGATTCGAAGTCACCACACTGCCGATGATCGCCATCGCATCCCTGCCCATATGCGGCGGATGCCCGGTGAGAATTTCGTGAAGTACCGAGCCAACGAGGTAGATGTCGGTACGCTCGGTGATCGGATATTCGCTGTCCCCGAGCATTTCCGGCGCCATATAACACGGCGTTCCAGCTAGGGACGTAGCCCTCGCAGCGAGCGGCAGGCGGCCTGTTTCGTCGTTGCGGAGACTGACCGCCAATCCCCAGTCGACCACATAGACCTCGCCAAACTGGCCGATCATCACGTTGTCCGGTTTGATATCGCGGTGAATAATGCCACGACTGTGGGCGAAACGCACTGCGTTGAGCACCTGTAACAAGATGCCCAGGTTCCATTCGAGCAAATCCTCCACACCAAAGAGTTGGTGCACGCGACCGGCATCGCCGATGAGCTGGCTCCATGAAACCCCCTCGATGCGCTTGAGGACGATGAGAGGATCGCCATTTTTGTCGAGTATGATGTCGTGCACGGGCACGATGTTGGGGTGCTCGAGCGACCCCGTAATCCAGGCCTCGTGCAGCAGGTCGCGGATCGCAGCCTCGGTCCGCTTATGCGATCTGATCGACTTGACTGCGACATCGCGTCCGAGCGCAGTTTGCTTGGCCTTGCGCACGACACCGCTGCCGCCGGTGCCAATGGTTTCGAACAGCTCGAATCGGACGCCGGGCAAGGACCCGTCTCGAGCGAATAGACGCTCGAGGACGCGCAGCGCCCCGAACTCAGCAGTGCCGGCTTCGCCCCGGTCCGGAAAGATCGTCGCGCGCGGATCGCGATCAATCGTCTCCTCGTACCTGGAGAAATCGACTTTCCAGAACTGCTCAGTCTTACCTGGATGGTCTTTTGACCACTCCATACCTGCTTCAGCTAGTCACCACGGCTCTCGCAGAATTGCGAGCCACCTGACGTTGATTGAGAATGGAGAAACATCTCGCTAAATTCGGTTTAGTGGGCGAGCCAATGAACCATGAACTTATACTAGGTATTTCCCTGGATGTCGATGCGACACCGCGCCGTCACGACCACGCGTCCATCGGCTGGCTGCCCGCTGTCATCTCTACTCTGTTCCCTCCTCTTTTTTTACATGTTTTGCTCTGGCCGCCATGGCTTCTGCATGATTTGCGAGCCAACTGACATTGATTGCGAGAGGAACCAACCCACCGCACAATACACAGTAGACCAGCTGGTGCGGGTCAATAGTCCACACGTGGCAAAACGCCACGGGGCAAAGAGCGTCTCTGAGCGGTTACCACGATCATGGCTCGTCGCCTGGAGTGCCCCGTATCGAGAACTTACAAACAGTTGCGACATCGGCCCGATACTGGCCCGATGTATGCACCCATACATTTCCGTTCCTATGCTGGCCGCGAGCGCTCTCCGGCCGTCCCATGTTGAGCCATCTACTGCCAACCTAATTCGGAGAATACGCATGCAAGCTGTCGGAGTTGGGTTTTCAGATATCGGCCGTCACCGTGCAACCAATGAAGACGCTCTATTCATAGATGATGAACTGGGTCTCTACATGGTCAGCGACGGAATGGGCGGCCATGCCGGCGGTGAGATCGCTGCCCAGCTCGCCATTGCCACAGCCGCCCGGCATATCTGGCATCGCCGAACCGCGATCGAGCAAATCCGCAATGGTGAGAGGCCGGAAAATCAGCTCTCGCACCTGGCCGCGACGGCGGTGTCCGAGGCGTCGAGCGCAGTTCTCCGCATGGCGCGCGAGAATCGAAAGCTCAAGGGAATGGGCTGCACTCTGACCATACTCCTCCTCGGCCGCCACAGCGCCTTCATGGCCCACGTCGGCGACAGCCGACTGTACCTCGAGCGTGATGGCACTGTTCGTCAGCTCAGCACTGATCACAACGTGGCGCAGGAACTCCTCATGATGGGGGTTATCATGCCAGAGGAAGTACCCCACCTGTGGGGTGGACGAGCTCTAACTGAAGCGGTTGGCGTGAAGGAACGGGTCAGAATGGAAGAATTGGCCATCGAACTCGAGCCCGATGATCGCTTCATTCTGTGCAGCGATGGGCTGAGCGATTATCTCGAAGAGCCGCATCAGCTGAGCGTACTCTTGGCCGATGAAGAACTGGAATTCAGCGCCGAGAAGCTGGTCGCATTCGCCAATGATTCGGGTGGGCGCGACAACATCAGCGCAATCGTCGTCGATATCGGACATGAGATCCAGGCGATGCCAGTATTCAAACACACGGTGACCACGCGACTGGAATACCCCGGTCGAGCGCCCCGCAACTCAATGACCCGCCCGGCCTAGGCCGACCACCGCACCTTACCTGCTTGTATTGCTCCAATGCGGTTGTGCTGGCCACAACCTCCATCGCATTCTGGACCTGTGTACTTTTTGTGAGATCATCGCAGGCCGTAAACCGGCGAGTGTCGTCCACGAAGATGACAACTTCATGGCATTCATGGACATCTTTCCATGGCGGCCAGGCCACGTTCTGGTGATTGCCAAGACGCATTGCCAGTACGTTCACGAGCTGGCAATGCCGATCAGAAAAGAGCTCTTTGCCCTCGGTACTCGTGTGGCTGAAGCAATACGCGCGAGTGACATCGAGTGTGACGACGTTCACTTCTTGATTAACGACGGCCGGGCTGCCAATCAGACCGTGCCGCATGTCCATCTCCACATCTTGCCTCGCCGGCGAGGTGATCTGTGGCAGCTAGTCGCCACACTCGCCACCAGGCCGCTCATATGGCGCATTGGTCGAACACTCCATCCCACCAGATGGTTCTCGTCCACGACCAAGCCATCCGCAGGAATCCCCTCACGCGCTGAGTTGGATCGCCACGCAGCACTGATCCGTGGCCATTTCACCGAATGATCCGACCAATAACCCCTCTTAATTACAGCTAGTTAGGACTGCAAATATTTCTCATCGAACAAGCTACTGGTTTGTTTTTATTTGTATTATATTTGTAGCAACGTCTCGATGAGATTCGTTTGTGACGAACAGTGCAAACATTGAGGGAGCTGGTCCCCGGGCATCGTCCGAGAGCTCCGACCGGTACCGACTGCTTGGGCGCATTGCCTCGGGTGGAATGGGATCGGTGCACCTGGGTATCGAGCGCGGCGATGTAGAGCTGTCTCGTCTATACGCCATCAAGTTGATCCACGAGCATTTGGCCGAGCAACTAGTGTTCGTGGAGATGCTGCTGGCAGAGGCCGACATGACCCGTCACCTATCGCATGCCAATGCGGTCGGCATCTGCGATACCGGGCAGATTGACGGGCGACATTTTGTCGTCATGCCCTTTATCGAGGGCGGGACGCTAACTGAACTGACGCGGCGGCACAGTGAGCCGCTATCAGTCGGAGCAGCTGTGCGGGTCATGATAGACGTGCTGCGCGGCCTGCATGCTGCGCACTCGCTAAAGGACGAACACGGCAATCCGTTCGGCCTGGTTCACCAGGACGTCTCGCCGGGCAATATCCTGGTCGGAATCGATGGCATCGCGCGGATCATCGATTTTGGTGTGGCCAAGGCGAATGCGCGAATCACTCAGACCGAACCGGGGATTATAAAGGGCAAGTTTGCCTATATGGCGCCTGAACAGGCGCTGGGCGACGACATTGATTGCCGGGCCGACGTATTTTCCGCTGGGGTTGTTTTGTGGACGGCCCTGACCAACCGACCTCTCTTCACTGGAGAGAACGGCGCACAAACCCTCAAAAATCTGCTATCAGCCAAGATCGTCCGGCCCAGTGAAGTCCGCAGCGAGATTGCTGCCGGCATCGACCGAGTGTGCATGCGCGCGCTCCAACGAGATCCCGAGCGACGCTATCAATCTGCGGAGGAGATGGCAGAGGCGTTATTCTCGGCAGCCGACCGGGCGGGCATGGTGGCGACGCCAGAACAGGTAAGCGACAAGGGACGCGCTGTGTTTGGCCAGCGGGTCGACCGGCGCCGCGAGTTTGTCGAGAAAATTCGAACCCGCGGGTTTTCCACCGATCGAGACGGTGAACCGTTCGGCGAGGACATCTCGGATTCGGCCACAGCAACGGCAGCCGAACCCTCGCTCATCACTCCGCTGCCGAATTCTCTCGATCTGCGGCTGGATCTGTCGCCTTCGCTATCCGGTCACGTGGACTTGGTGACCAATCCGTCGATTTCTGCCGTATCGCTGCCGCAACTCGCCGCCAGCACGCGAACGCGGCGGCAAAACGCGCTGGTCACATATGCGATCATCGCGTTGACCGCGCTAGCGACCGTCGCGGCGCTCGCTTTCTCGCTATAAACCGCCGCCTGTCAGCGCGGCGATTTCGCGATTTGAAAATTGACCGCAAAGCAGGCCGATACTGGCTCGCCTCCTGCAAGGTGAGGAGCATAGCGCCAGGTACGCAAGCTGCGCACAAGCGGATTTCGAGCCACCCACGGCATGGGCGTGAGCATCTCCACCGAGGTTACTGCGCCCTGTGTATCGATGCACAGCTTGGCGCTGGCATGACCGGGCACATCTTCGTTTTTGGTTGAAATCGACGGCAGCGAACCCGAGCGTTTTTTGGCCTGGTGGGGCAGAATGGTCACCGGGCCTTTACGGGTTGCTTGCACAACTGGTGCCGACGGCGGCTCTGTTTCCGGCAGTGAGGCCAGGGCCAAAGGAGTGCGTGGCTGGACATTCAATACCGATGGGGAAGCTTTTACCGGGCTGTCCTGGTCATCGAGTTCGGGAGTGCCGTCCTCGATGACAAGCGGCATTTCGATCTCGGGCTGAGAGCTGTCCTCGTCGCTTTCTTGCTCGCCTTTGTCGCGACTGCTGCGGCGTTTGCGCGTCCGCTTGATCGACGGCTCGAACTCGTAATTAGTATTTGCTTTTGCGTCGAATTCCTGGCTCCACAGCTCTTCATTATCTCGGTTTCGGACCGACAAAACATGGACGCCGGGGCTGACCTCGGCACTTGCGGGCATCGCGTTGTCGGGCAGTGGCTCGCCGTCGAGGTAAACCATCAGTTCGTCCGAAACCAGCTTGATCGTCACTTGCGATCGGTCGTTTTTGCTGGCTTCCAGGGCTACGCGGACCACGTGATTTTCACCACCTTCAACCAGGATCGACGTGACGTATGATTTGTAGTCCTGTCGGGCGATCTCGACGCGATAGCTGCCCGGCGCGGCAACCTCGAGTTTATGCGGCGAACCGCGATGGCTGCCGAGACCCGCCACGACAATCGCCGCATCCTCAGGCTCGACGACGAATTTGAGCGTCGCAGTGCGCGAAATCGGCACCGCTGCTGCAGGAGAGGTAGTGTCCGCCGTGGTCGCCCAGACCAGAGCCAGGCCCGCCGCAGCCACCGCTCCAGCCACACCGAGTGCAATGGCAAACCGACGCCTGCGGCGCCGGGGGTTGTCTTTCTGACCATCTGCTCCAATACCAGAGCCAAGGCCGAGGAACTCGGTAGTGACACTGTCCTGCGTCGTGAGTACGGATGGACTCAACGATTCATCGATCTCGATCTCGATCTCTGCTCCGCCCAGTGCAACCAGCTTCTTGCTCACATCTGGGACGTCCTCGAGAATCACCGGAATACCGCTCTCGTTCTCGTTTGTCCCCCACACGCTATCCAGGGCCTCTTCCGAGAGCTCGTCCGCGCTGGAATCGGCTCCGCCCTCGAGTGCGTCGACAGCGCCGCTGTCCACCTTCACAGCACCGGTGTCCAGAGCAAGAGGCCCAGCCGGCGGAGGTGGCAAAGGCGCGGCATTACTGCCCGGGTCGCTCACCGGTGTCGCCCGTTCGGCCGGGGTGATGCTCGATGGAGCACGGGCAAACGCGCGAGCCGGTGCAATCGCCGGCTGACTCTGACTGCCCGGACGACTGCGCGATACCGGCGTGGAGCTGACTGCCGCAAACGAGCCCGTCTTGGGCGCTTCAAGTGCAAACGCCCAGTCCTGCCAGGACGCCACATCGCGATTGGTCGCACTCACCTGATACCGCGACTGCACGTAGTGCAGCACATCGCGCAAATCCGCTGCAGACTGCCAGCGCTGAGCCGGGTCGCGCTCGAGAGCTTTGAGCACAATCTCGTCTACCTCTCGAGGACACTTGCGGCTATACGCGGACGGCGCTTCAACCTTCATCTGCTGCAAGCGCAAAATGGTCTGGTAATCATTTCTGGACGCAAATAGAGGGCGAGCAGTCAACAGCTCATGGGCGACAATTCCGACGGAAAAGATATCTGATCGCGCATCACAATTCTGGCCCTTGAGAGCTTCCGGCGCCATATAGGCCAGCTTGCCCTTGACCTTGCCGGTCTGGGTATGTGGGTGCTGAGCCTGCGCTTTGGCAATACCAAAATCGATTACCTTGAGATGACCAGATCGGGTGATCAAAAGGTTCGACGGCGAAACATCGCGATGAACGATCCGCAGAGGACGCCCGCTCTGGTCCGTCCGATTATGAGCATAGTCGAGTGCGTCACACAGCTGCAGCATCAACGCGAGAAACACCGACATGGGCGGCGGACCGGTGACTTTGCGCGCCTGCCGGAGAACCTTTCGAAGATCGCAGCCGTCAATGTACTCCATCGAAATGAAGTACTCGGCGCCGACCCGACCCAACTCGTACAGCTGAACAATATTCGCATGCTGTAGAAGAGACGCGAGCTTGGCCTCGCGCACGAAAGAATTGACGAAGTTCGTGTCTTCGGCCAGATGTGGCAACAGGCGCTTTAGCGCGACAATGCGCTCGAAACCCTCGATTCCGCGCTCTTTGGCGCGATGCACAGTGGCCATTCCACCAATTCCCAGACGCTCGTAGATCTCGTAGGGACCAAAAGACTTGTAGTCGCCGGTAGAAGTTCCACTCATTGATATCAACATTCGCCTCCCGTCCCGATGTCCTCGTTACGGCCCGCTCATCTCACTGCAGCGGACATGGTTCAGTAGTGCAGCAAGGATGTGCTCACCTATGGGTTTGCTCCCGACTATTCAACACAAGACCTGTAAACGATGTACCTTTGCTTACTATAACGTCTTCACATGACTACTTCACCAAAGAAGTTGTTTTTTTTGCGCCAGACCCATCGGTTTCCGGGGGAAACGTGGGCACTGGGTCGGCAATTATCGGAAAAAATCAGTATAAGTGGAAAGTCCGTTTGGCGGGAATCGCGGAAGTACCTTATTAGGGTGTTTTTTCGTCGGCCTGCTCGGGGGTCCAGGTCTTGAGGGTGAGAGCGTGGATGGGGCCTCTCATTTCTTCGGCCAGCGCATCGAACACCATGCGGTGGCGTTGAATAGGTGTTTTGCCGCGAAACGCCTCCGAGATAATGGTCGCTTCCCAGTGATCTTCGGTACCGGTGAGATCGCACATCTCGACCACGGCTTCGGGCATTGCGGCTACGATCTTGGCGATGATGGCTTCTTTTTTCATCTCGCGACCAAGATAGCCGGCAATCGGGGTCCTACGTGAAGTTTTTGAGCATAGCCTACAGCTGGGGTTGGGGCAGGGGATCCATGGGTGGCACCACTGCGGCATGTCGCTGCGCGGCTGGCGAGGCCGCGACTGTTTTGGTCTCGCAGTACACTCTCAGGTGCTCGAGGTTTTCCTGCAGGCGTACGGCGAAGCTGGTGTCGTTGAGGTCACCGTTGACCTGGCCCTTGAACAGGAACACTTGAGCTGCGTCGATATGCGCCCCGGCTTTGCCGGCGACCTCCACTTCGAACTCGATATCGCCGACTTCCACTCGGATATCGGCCTGCGTGCGCTGTCCCGCCACGACCTCGACATCGACGCCGGTCGACTTTGAAGAGCCCAATCCCTGGCTGCTCAGACTTGCGGTGATGCGGTGCGGTCCTTCGGGAAGGCGCTCGAAGATATAGCTGCCGTCTTGCCCGGTCTGTACCAGGAGCATCTGATTGCCGCCGGTCTTGGCCGAGGCAATTACGTTCATCCCCGATGCCGGTTGCTCGCCGGCGAAAACCGTCCCGTGCACCGAGCCAAATGGACGCAGGGTGAGTTCGTAAACTAGATCGCTGGCGCCCACTGGAATGGATGAAGGGAGCGAACGCCCTTTCTCAGTGTGTTCGGCGATGAGTTGCATCTCGGATCGGCTGATGCCACGCATACGGTAGGCACCATCGCTACCCGACAATACCCGCTTGACGCCGAATAACTCGTCCATGCCCGTGCCGATCTCGGCTTGCATTGATCGACCATCGCCGAAAAGCTGACGCGCTGCGATCACAGTGGCTCCGGCGATCGAATGGCCACCGCTGTCGATGACCCGTCCGCTCACCGTTCGACCGCGCGGCGCCTTGATGGTACCGAGGTCGGTGTCTTTGCCGGCCGCGATCATGACGTCGCGTACGGTGTGCGGAGCGAAACTCGGCCCGCGGAAGGTCACATCGTACCTGCCGGGGGGCAGTTCGTCGACTTCGAACGCGCCGGTATTGTTGGCGACCGGTACCCCGGGGGGGAACCCCACGGCCACTGTGAACGCCTCGGGGATGCTGCCATCATCGAGGGCCAGAATGCCCACCACGCGGCCTGGCCGATCGAGCACCAACCGGAGGTCCTCGGTCCCTGTGGTTGCCTGTACACCTGGTTGTATAAACTGGGCAAAGTCCACTTCGCCGCGCGACGCACGCACCCGGTACTTGCCCTCGGGCAGGCCGCGAAGGGCAAAACGCCCGCCACCATCGGTGATTTCTGCTGCCATCCCGCGCAACGAGAAATCGTCGGTTGGACCGCCTTGCCAGAAATCGGGCAAGACCGTGATCTGCGCTTCGGCGACCGGTTCGCCATCCGAATCGACCACCACACCGGCGATCGTACCGGAGATGGTCAACTCGAGAACAAGGCCGCTCCGATCGGGTGTTTGCTGCAGGTTGGCCGTTACTGCCTCGCTCGACGCCTCGTCCGATTGAGCGACCAATCGAACCTCGGCACGTGGCAATCCCTTGATTTTGAATCCGCCATGTTCATCGCAGGTCGCCTGCCGGACACCGCTCGATCCCAAGCCCAGGCCACCGAATTGCGAACGAGTCGTCTCGACACGCACCGACGCGAACCGGGCCACACGACCTCCCTGATCGACGACCTTGCCGGCCACGGAGCCGCCGGCAGATAGCTCGATGGTGACGTCTTCGACGCCGGTCGTGCCATCGACGGTTATCAGGTCCGAGCTGCCCGGGGCGTACTCACTGTGAACAGCGCGAAATCGGTAGATCCCAGCTGACAATGCGGGTAGCGCGAACTGTCCCCGGTCATTGGTGAGCACGCCATCGCGGCGTATATCCGTGCTCGAAAATACGGCCGATGCGTCGCGTGCCACCACGCGGGCGCCGCGTACTGGCTTGCCTTCTTCGTCGAGGACACGACCCGAGACCGGTACGCCCTTGCCCATGACGATGCGGGCCTCGATAGAGACGCCGGCTTTTTTGGGGACCTGAACGGGCCGGCGGGTGATGCCGTAGCCGGGTGCCGTGGCGATCAGCCAGACAAAGCCGCTGCCCACTCCGCCGAACTTCGATTTGCCGTCGCCATCCGTGGTCTGGCTGCGGGTATCCTCGCCGTCGCGCAATTCGACATCGGCACCTGCGATCGGTGCGCTCTTCTCGTCCACGACAGTGGCCAGAATAGCGGCTCCCATGGACATCCGGATGACTGCCGGGTGGCTCGATTCAGTCAGCTCATGCATTACCGGCCCGCCGACCAGGTTTTCTTTCCGTGCACTGAGCGAATAGGTCCGCGGAACCAGGCGGTCAAAGACAAACGAGCCATCTTCCTCGGTCGTCGTGGTCTGCGGCGGATTACTGCTGAGGACCACGACCGCACCACCGACAGCGAGTTCGCTGTCGTCGATCACCTGGCCTTCGAGGCGTAGCGGCCCCTGCGGGTCGTCGTCGCGAAACACCTCGGGCGCACCCCGGGATGGGATCGGCTCTTTTTCAGCACTGGTTTGTTTCTCGGCGGCCGATTTCTTGGTCGGCGATGTTTCGGTCTGCGCGCTCTGGCTGGCATGCCCCGGGTCGCCCTTACCGGGTTGGTATCGCGACCAAAAGAAGAGCGACAGAGCCAACACAATGACTACAACCGAGACGAAGACAGCTAATTTCTTCATAACTCCCCTTGGTTTCGCTGCACTGCGGATCGCAGAATACCGATTGTTTTTGTCCGGCGCACCTGCGACTACAGTGCGACACCTGCGACAACTGCGACGCCTTCAGAGATTTGTTTCGCGTCGGTGCGGAGTTGTCGACATTGCCACGGCGAGAATTTTTTGCGGTGTCTCAGTCGTTTTCGAATGAGGAAGCTAGTCTCGAGCTACCATGTAGCTGGCTTTCTGTCGCGAAAGAAAAGGCTTTGCGGTCCATCTTGTGGCAGCGTGGCGAGCCAGACTGGCGTATCGGCGCCCTCTTCAACCGATCTCGCGGCATTGGGTCCGCCCATATCGGTGCACCCAGCCCGGGCACGAGGCGTTGATCCGGATTTTGCGCGGATTGCCCTGTCGTTCGAGATCTCGGGCCATGATCTCGGCCAGTTTAGTCATACCGAATCTTCGACATGCGGTAGGCCGAGGACGGCCAGCCTTCCTCGCTGTGGCGCCCGGCGACCACGTCGTCGACGAACTTTGTCATCAGCTCGGGGAGCTCTTGGCGCGACATCGTTTCATCGTGAAAGCGGCACTTCAGCGGTCCGGACAGTGTCGCCCGATCGCCCATGCCGCTGGAAACCATGACGACGCGGCCTCCCTGTCGCAACAGCGGCAGGAGCTCCTCGGTGCGGCGTAGCGTGGCGACCAGGTTGGTGTAGATCGTCGTGCGCGCGATTTCCCCATCAAAGCCATCAAGGCCACGCCGGCATTGTTGACCAGGATGTCCAGCCCGCGGTGCTCGGTTTTCCGCGGTGCTCGATGAGGATCATGTTGTCCGGCTTGATGTCGCGATGCACCACGCCGCGCTCGTGGGCGTGGCCCACGGCATCGGCAAGTTGTACGAGAATCGCGACGACGCGGGCCGGAGGCAATGCTCCAGTGTGCTGGAGCAGCACTCCCAGGTTCTCGCCCTCGGCATACTCGGTGGTGATATAGAAATGTCCGTCGGGGAGCTGGCCTATGTCGTAAAGCGATACGATATTGGGATGATGCAGCCGGTTGGTGGCGCGCGCTTCGCGTCTGAATCGCGACACGAACTGCTGTGTGGCAGCCAGGCGCTTGTTCAGTATCTTGAGGGCCTCGCGCCGGCGCAGGAGGATGTGCTGCACGAGATAGACATCGCCCATGGCTCCCGAACCGAGCTTGGACAAGACATGGTAACGGCCGTCGAGTTTCTTGCCGAGCATCACATCCTCCTCGGGGCGGAATTATGCCTCGAAACCACGGGTAATGAAACCCGTCAACCCCACCGGCCCAACCACACCGTTACCGACGGAATTATGTCCCGAAACCAACGCGAGGAAACGGCAACTCAGCCAGAGTCGGCAAGAGGGTTGGCCCCATAGCTCGCCCGGGAGTCATAGATCGTCGCGGTATTGGCTGGGCCGCATGACCGCAGGCGTGATAAGTGTGATAGGGGACCGTGTAATCTTGTAAACCTGGAGACCTCCACCTACAGAGGCACCAAGTTGAAAAGAATGCACATTCCGAAATAATGATGGCCCTGGTCCCTTGGTAACGCTCAAAATTTCATCGGCGGCAAGGCCTAACGTAAGACGTGATATGAGCAAGGAGGTTAGATGACGAAGCGCTCCAAACGGCCTCGGGACCAGACTGCGCGCCCTCCCTCGACAAAAACGCCCCCGAGGCCGACGCCGGTCTTGCCAGATGCGGCCAGCGAGCTGCGCATTGCCCAGCAGGGAGCGGGCAACGCAGCCATGGCCCAGGCTGCCCGGGCGGCCGGGCCCGAGGCCGGCGAGCACGCCGAGGTCCTGCCATCGCCGGCCGCCTTGTACGAGGGGGCACGACGTGCCCTGGAGCGGGGTCCCGAGGCCGAGGAGTCGGGTCCGCCAGGGCCGGCTTCGGCCTATGAAAGCATCATTGCCGCAGCCAACCAGCCGCGGTTGCAGTCACAGGCTGAGTCTGCCCAGAAAGAGGAGACCGGGCCGGGCGCCGGTGCCGAACCCGACGCTGCAACCTCACCCGAAACAGACATCGCCACGACCACGCCACAGGATGTGTCCGAGCAAGTGGACACCGAGCAAGTGGAGGAGCAAGAAGAAGAGGTCATGGCCGAGGCCGGGGCCGAGCAGACCGGGACCGAGACAGGCGAGACTCCAGAGCAAGCACAGAGCAGTGGGCCAGCACAGGCCGGCTCAGCTGCCGGGCCGGCGCCATCTGGAGGCGCTGGCAGTGCAGCACCGGACACAGCAGCCGAAGGTGGTGCTGCTGGCGGCGGCGGCGCTGGTGGTGCTGCTGGCGGCGGCGGCGCTGGTGGTGCTGCTGGCGGCGGCGGCGCTGCTGCTGGCGGCGGCGCTGCTGCTGGCGGCGGCGCTGCTGCTGGCGGCGATGCGGGTCCTGCTGGTGGCGGCGAGTCATTGTTGCTCATGCCCGAGCCGCCGAGCGAGCTCGGCCCCGAGGCTGCGGCCCGGTTGCAGCAGGCCCAGGCCAGCGCTGGTGCCACGGCTGCCGGTCAAGCCTCTCTGCCCGATGCCGAGCAGACGGTTGGCGATGCCCGCGCAGCGGTCACCGAGCCCGAGGCCGAGACCCGGGCCCGGGCCGAGGGCGAGCTGGCCAGCGAGCTGGACGAGCGCCCGGCACCCAGTCCCGAAATCGAGCAGTTGTGCGACCGGATTTATCAGGTGATTCGCGACAAGCGGCCGCCCGACGAGGAATCGCTGGTCGAAGCCGACCCCAAGGAAATGGCCCAGGAGGCCGGTGGAGAGCTCAACGATGCGGTCGAGGCCGACGCCGAAAATGTCCAGAGCCAGTACGACGCGATGGACCAGCCACCGGCAGGCGAGCCAGCTACTCAGCCCCAGTCCTACGAACAGCCGCCTGCGGATGTGGCCGGGCCAGACATCGCGGCGAGCCGAGCGGCGCCCGATCCCATCCCCGAAGAGGATGTGAGCCTGGACAGGGATGTCGAGGCCCAGCGGGCCTCGATTGAACAAGCCGGCATGGATACCGAGCCAGCCCGGCTGATCGAGAGCGGTCCGGTTGCCGAGGCCCGCCAGGCCCAGGACGAGCTCGAACAGATGGCAGCCGAAGATCCGGCCCTGGTCATTGCCCGGCAAGAGGAGGCTCTGAGCCTGGCCCAGGCCGATATGGCCGAACTTCAGGCCGCTGCGCTCGACGCCCTGTCATCGTCCCGCCAGCAATCCATTGCCGCGCGGTCGGCGCAGCAGGGCCAGATGGTCGGCAGCGAAGAGCAAATGCGCGCCCGGGCCGGCCAGCGCATGCGCGACATCTTTGCCGACGCCCAGTCGCGGGTCAACGCGCTGCTCGATCCCCTGCCGCAAACAGCCATGGCGCGCTGGACCGCCGGGGTCGACATCGAGTCGCGCAAGTTTGAGGACGCGCTCAAGGTGGTCGAGGACTGGATCGAAGAGCGCCATTCGGGGGTCGGCGGATTTTTTCTGTCGATCGGCGATTACCTCACCGGCCTGCCCGATTTTGTCGTCGAATCCTACGACCGCGCCGAACAGGCGTTTGGCGACGGGGTGTGCGAGCTGATTCGCGATATTTCGCGCGATGTCAATGCAGTGATTGCCACCTGCGAGGCCATCATCGAGCAGGCCCGGGCCGATATCGACGCGGTTGTGGCCAGTTTACCGGCCGAGCTACAGGACTGGGCAGCCGGAGAGGCGGCCCAGGTCAATGCCCAGCTCGACTCCTTGCAGGAGCGGGCCCATTCGGTGCGCGACGACTTCAACCGCGATCTGGCCGAGCGAGCCTCGGGCGCCGTGCAGGACGTCCGCCAGCGAGTCCACGAACTGCGCCGGGCCGCGGGCGGCCTGGTCGGGCGCATCGCAGCAGCTGTGGAGGCCTTTCTCGAAGATCCTCTCCGCTTTATCATCGACGGCCTGCTCTCGCTGGTCGGCATTCCGCCGGCCTCGTTTTGGGCTCTGGTCGACCGGATCCAGCAGGTGGTCGCCGATATTGCCGAGGATCCGCTCGGCTTTGCGTCCAACTTGCTGGCCGCGATCGGGCAGGGTTTTCAGCAGTTCTTCGACAACATCGGCACCCATTTGCTCAACGGCTTTTTGGGCTGGCTGTTCTCGGGGCTGGGCCAGGTCGGCGTGCAGCTTCCGCCCGACTTCTCGCTCAAGAGCATCATCACGCTCTTTTTGCAGATCATGGGCATCACCTGGCCGCGCATCCGCAAGCTCCTGGCCAAGCATATCGGCGAGCAAAATGTCGCCCTGATCGAAAAAGCGGTCAGCCTGGTCATGGTGCTGATCGAGAAGGGCCCCGAGGGCATCTTCGAGATGATCAAGGAGCAGCTCAACCCGCAAACCCTGGTCGATATGGTCATCGACATGGCGGTGAGTTATTTGATCGAGACCTTGATCAAGCAGGTCACGGTCCGCATCATTGCCATGTTCAACCCGGTCGGCGCCATTGCAGCGGCCATCGAGGCCATCTACCGGGTGCTCAAGTGGGTTTTCGAGAATGCCGCGCGGATTTTCAGCCTGGTCGAGACCATTGTCAACGGCATGGCCGACATCGTTGCCGGCAACATCGGCGGCATGGCCACGGCGATCGAAATGGCCCTGGCCGGGTTGATTACCCCGGTTATCGGTTTTCTGGCCGACTACCTCGGTCTGGGTGGCCTGCCGCAAAAAATCGCCGACTTTATCGGCGGCTTGCAGGAACGGGTCGAGGCCATCCTCGATCGAGTCATCGGCTTTTTGGCCGAGCGGGCCAGGGCGCTTTTGGCCGCTGTGGGCATTGCTGGTGAAGAAGGAGAGAGTACCGATACAGAAGGCCCCTACGATGGACAGATCGGACGCAGGGTTGGGTTTGAAGGTGGCGGCCAGACCCATCACCTCTATGTCCAGGTGCAGGGTAGGCAACCGCGTCTCGTAGTGGAGAGCGCCAAGCAACATCTGGATACTTTTTTGAGCAGCGCCATAGTCACGAGCGCTTTCACAGATCCGCAGCGCCGGGACGCAATCGTCGGCCGAGCTCAGCAGATGGCTGCGGCCACGGAAATGGACGCACAGCAAGTATATGACCTCATCGAACAGGCAACAGAGCGTTCCGGGGCAGCCGAAATAGAAGAACGTGCTTCCAGGAAGGATGAAGAGATCGAAAGCGAAGAGCTCGAGCTGGCCGATCTGCTCGCACTCATATTCAATGCCATCTCGGTCGGTACAGATGAAGAACAAGCGCTGAGGCTGCAAGTTCGGGTCCAGCGTTTGGATGAGCGTGCGGTAAGGTCGCTCATTGAGGTTCGCAATGATTCTCGTCTGAGACCCCACGAACACGAGATTCTAGCGATACGCGAAGAAGCGGAGGGCTATCGTGCTTTTGAGGATAGTCCCGCAGACCTGCACGAGCTGGAAGACGATATTGAAATCACCGAAGACAAACTCGACGCATTTGAGGCCAAAATTGCAGAGCTGCGGCCACGGCAAGAAGAAGCGGAGCAGGAAGAAGAACCGGTCGATGAGCAGCTGCTGGCCGAGAGAGTAGGCCAAATTTCAGGAAGAGTCAGAGCTGAAATTCAGGCATTACCCGACGGTTCGGCGCAGCTGGCACTCCATGACGATGTCAGGCACACGTCAGCCGCAAAAGCTCTGTCCATTCGTCAGGAGCTGGCCGTTGCACTCGAGCGCCAGCGTCGCGCAACGACCCCCGAAGAAGAAGTCCAGCATTTGGGACGCGAGGTGACGCGGCGAGGTGAAACCGTTGGCTCGGGCCAGCGCGCTGCTACCGAGCTGGATATCGAGACCGAACTGGAACAGATCGATGTAAAGGGCGGAGACTTTTCGACCCGTACCACTCTCAATGCACATCAGCGAGAAGCCATACGCAGACAGATTCGCATTGCCAGATTGCACGGCCGGGAGCCGGTTTATGTCTATGAAGCCGGTAAAGTGAGCCCGCAGATCAGGGCCGAGGTTGAGGAGCTGGGCGGAACCGTCGAGGAGAGTCTCGATACCAGTATCCTCACCGATGAAGAGGATCTCGCAGAAGAGTAACGTATGTCCAGATTGGTCACATTTCATCTCTTGCTCCCGGCCACTGCCGAGCGGCGTGTTGTATTGGATACGTTCGCCTCAATGATGGCCGACGCGGGATTTCAAGCCGTGGATGACAGCACCGAAAGCGATCAGCTGGGACCGATTGCCGTCGACAATATCCTGTCTCGAGGACATGGATTGGAGTTTGGCTTTGTGGTGGTGGCACGCAGGGAACTGGAGATAATGATGTCATTCATGTCCGAGGCGTCTGCGAACTCTGTTCAAGTCGTGTCGGGCAGCGTGCTGGCCTGCCACTTCAGAGGCAAAGATGCGGAGACGCGAACGCGCGAGCTGCTCAAGACCATATTGATGCTGCACAGGGAACTCAATGCCCGACGGACCATTGCAGAGTACGGATTGGACGACGGATTGACGCCTTACAGCTGGCAGCAGGAATGGCATCGGCTGGAAAATGGACTAGTCGAAGGCGTGTATTGGCTGGATTTGCTATGCAGCGAACTGGTTTCGGATGAGTACCAGGAGCGGATACGTTCGATACCTTCGCCACCGCTAATGTTCAAGACGTTTTCCTGGGGGACATTCTTCCGGGCCCGCTTGTTGCCGACTTGATCGAACAAACGGTCGCGAATGGAAACGCTGCTGCGGCTCAAGTCGTTGTGGGTGGGGCATAGCGAGGCCCAATCCGAATGATGCTTCTGTTGCCCGATCAGGGGTCGGGATCGGCAGACCGGCCGTTATCTCGGCATAGCCCGGGATCTCCAATTAAGAGCCGGTCCAAAAACCTCGGACCGAGCCAGAGCGACGAGGCGCGCCGCCAATGGGTCCGCGAGGAGTGGACAATGCTGGGTGTATTTGACCGACGAGCAAGCCCGCTGGCAGTGATGGATCGGCGCTCTGGCGACGCGGAGAGTTTTTGGACCGGCTCTAAGGCCGTGAGATGATTTCGACTCCAGCGCGCCATACTCGTTTGAGCTGACGCATGTTTTTGATGTCAACGCCAGGATCGGCGGCCACAACCAGAAGGTCGGCAATTTTCCCAGCCGCCACGGTGCCAAAATCGGCTTCTCGGCCCATGGCCTTGGCGCCGTTTTGGGTCGATGCGACCAGGACTGCCATGGCTGGCATGCCAGCAGCCTGCATGGCCTCCATCTGGGCATACACCGACGGTCCGTGCAGGGTCGCCGGATTGCCCGCATCTGTGCCCATTGCGATGAGTGCTCCCGACTCGTAGACTCGGCGCAAATTGTCGTACATCACCTTATGCAATTCCGTCATGGCCGTGCTGCGGACTGCAATGTCTTGTTCCAGACTCTTTCCATCGGCAGGCTGCCGCAACTTGCCGCGCAGAGTGGTCGAAGCTCGAATTTTGGCCAGAGTGTCGGCATCGACACAGCCGTGCGGATCGTCGATGGCCGGCTCGTTGCCGGTCACCGCAGCTTCGCGAATGCGCTGGTAGCCGTATGAAACCACCAGAGTCGGCGTGTAGATCGTCCCCCGATCCTTGAGCAGCTCGATGAAAGCGTCATCGATTGGATCTCGGACGTCGTGGACCAAGAGGCTTGCCCCGGCTTCGATGGAAACTTTGGCCAGGCGGAGATAGGTTGCGTGAACGATGAGCGGCACGCCTAGTTTGCCCGCCTCGTCGCCGACTGCTCGCACCCTGGCCTCGATTGCATCGTCTTGCCCTGGCTTTGGCGTGAGAAACCAGATCTTGACCGCATCAGTGCTATTGGCGTGCAAATAGCGCACGGCACGGCGACCGGCCTCAGGGTCGGTGAGGGCAATGAACTGCATCTCGGCCGGCGGATGTATCCGAATCAGCCGATGATCCGCATGAGTCACCAGAGGACCTGCCGCGGCGATATGAGGCGCGCCAGGGTCATTTTCGGCTACCTGGCGCAGATCCCAGGTCCAGGGATAACCTCCCACGTCGAATACGGCGGTCACCCCGGAGCACAGAAACGCCCTGTAATAGCGCTCCGGATTTCTGCGCAATTCAGCATGGACCTTGTCGTAGGGATAGCGATCACGCGCATCGATAAAATCCGGTCGCCCATCAACCCAGGCCGTTTGAGAAAAATGTACATGGGTATCAACCAAGCCTGGCGTGATCCAATGGCCCGAGACGTCTATCGCCTTGGCCTCGCCCGGAACCGGGCAAGCACTGCGCGAGCCGGCACATGCGATCCGCGCACCGTCAATTACTACCACAGCATCGGCAATCGGTGCCGCTCCGGTGCCATCGATAAGTGTGGCACCCACCAGCGCGCGCACTGAACTGGGCTTTTCGACGCGAGGGCTGTCGGGCGATGTGACTCCGCCGCAGCCCAATACGGCCGCCAGCACCGCCAGCATCGGCTCAGGGCACCGCTGCGTGTGTTGCCAGCCGTTCGAGTACCGAGATTTTGGGTTCCTTGCCATGGATGCGTTTTATCACGGAACCCAGGCACCATGTCAGGCCGCTCGAGAACCCTTCCGCTGCCGGGCGGGTTCCGCGTCCGACTCAGCTGGTGGCGGGAGAGCCTGTAGATACCCGTCGATCTGTTGCATCAGGGCATCGGCGACCTCTTTGATCGGCGGGCCGGAAATCACCTTCATCGCCGGTAGTTCGATCCCGGTTTCGCTTTCGATGGCAGCGACTATCTCCATGGCCAATATGGAATCACTGCCCAGATCGCGAATCGGCTGTTGAATACTCAATTCGTCCGGTACCACTCTGAGTACATTGCCAACGATGTGCAGCAGCGTCGACTCGAGTTGAGAGCGCCGTTCTGCTTCCGACAATGAGCCGAACTTGGTGCGCACCAGTTGTCCTGGACCACCCTGCTGGTGGCTGCCGTTGCTGTTGCGATCGGCGACCAACTCGGCAAATTTGCGGTGTCCTGTCCATGGCTGTAACCATCGCGCAAACGCCGACCAGTCGACTTCTACCATGCCGATCTGCGCCGTGTCGCTCTGCATGACCGAACCGAGCGCGTCCAGTGCGTCGCCGGTCTTCATGCCGCTGATTCCCAGTTGGGCGAGGTGCTTTTCGATCTGCCCGTTGCGGGCAACCACGCCAACTTCTTCGAAGACACCCCAGTTGATGCTGGTGGCCGGCAAGCCGAGGTGACGGCGATGCTGTGCCAGTACGTCCAAAAACGTGTTGGCAGCGACATAGCTGCCCTGGCCGGCATTGCCAATCAGTGCCGAAATAGACGAGAAAAAGACCATGAAGTCGAGCGGCAGCGAACGAGTGGCGTTGTGCAAATACCACGCCCCGCGCGCCTTGGCCCCCATCACACGTTCGAGCGACTGTCGGTCGATATCGGCCAGCGTCTTGTCGTCCAACACCATCGCGGCGTGGACCACGCCCTTGAGGGCCGGCATGTCACGGGCGATCTCTGCCATGATCCGGTCGACCGCGTCGTTTGCAGACACGTCGCCAGCAAACGCTCGAACATCGATCTCTGCCCCGCGCATGCGGGCCAAAAACGATTGTGCCTCTTCCGACTTGCCACCGCGCCGGCTGACCAATGCGAGATGTCGGGCGCCACGGGCGACCATCCATTTGGCCACTTCGAGGCCAAAACCACCCAATCCACCGGTGATCATGTAGGTAGCGTCAGGCGATAGCAAATCATCTCGCTTTTGCCTGGTCACCTCCAGATCGCGATCTGCCATCGAGATGACGATCTTGCCGATGTGCTTTGCTCTGGCCATGAGCCGGAAGCCTTCGTCGACTCGGCTGGCCGGAAACGCTGTATACGGCAAGGGCTCGAGGGCGCCGCTTTCTAGATCCTTCATCACGGCCAGGAGGACCCGCTGCGCCGTTTTTGGCCGTCGCTTGAGAATGCGATCGAAGTCGATGGCAGCGTAGAGAAGGTTCTCGTTGAAAGGCCGCAAGTCGAGCGCTGTACCGTTCTCGAAGCTGGACTTGCCGATCTCGATGAAACGTCCGAAAGGAGCTAGACAGGACAGACTCTTTGTCATGATCTCGCCAGGCGAGAAATTGAGCACGATGTCGACACCCTGTCCGCCAGTCCACTCGTTGATTTCGTCGACAAAGCCAATAGTGCGTGAGTCGCTCACGTAACGAATTCCCTGGTCGCGCAGAAATGCGCGCTTTTCCTCGCTGCCGGCGGTCGCGAAAATCTCTGCGCCATACTGTCGCGCGATCTGTATCGCGGCCAGACCGACACCGCCCGAGGCACTGTGAATCAGAATGCGTTCACCTTTTTGCATCTGCGCCACGTCAACGAGACCGTGATACACTGTCAGAAATGCGATTAGGTTCGAGGCTTGTTCGCAAGATAGCCGGTCGGGAATCTTCACCGCGTAGTCGGCTGGCACGGTGACGTGAGATCGCAAGAAGCCGGGTGCAATGCCACAAACTCTATCGCCCACACGAAATTCGGTGCAGCCGTCACCAACCGCAACCACCGTACCAGCACCTTCCATGCCAATACCGTCATTGAAGAAGGTATTGGCGATCACGCGATCGGAGATAATACCCAACGCCTTCATCAAATCCTTGAACCCCAGCGAAACCGCCTCGACCGCGATCTCGATCTCTCCCGCGCCTGGGGCGCGTCGCTCGCATTCAGTGATACTCAATGTATCGAGCTGACCCTTCTTTGCGACCGTGAGCTCATGAGCACTGGTATTCGATGCCGGTACCCGTTCCGGCTCTTCCGGTTCACCGAGCAGTGCTGCGTCGGCGATCTCCACCGAATTGACCAGGCGAAGCGCGTACATGGCATCTCCGCGCCAGGCGATCTCCTGCTCGTCACCAATACTCTGAATGCGCTCGATGAGCGACTTCACGTCGACTGTGCGATCGCCACTGCGATGATTGTCATCCATTTCGTCACCAGGTATCCCGGCGACATCGATGAGTGTCAGCTTGAGATCGGGCCGCTCGGTAATCGCGGTGCGGGCCATGCCCATGATGGCAGCGTAGTGAAGTGAGGCCTCCTCCTCCGCTGTCACCGCCACCGCACGCGAAGTCATCAGATAGTAGCGCTCAACGCACTGCTCGTCCATGGATTGAATTGTTTGCAGAAATTCGTCGGCTGCGTCGATTGCATTGTCGATGAGATCACCGCTTTCCCGGTCTGCAGCCCAGTTCAACCAGCGAATATCCAGTACATTGGTTACCACATCGTTGGGCAGCGACCTGATGTAGCGCTGCAAACGCTGTCCATTCCAGGTTGGCGGTACCACAAAACACCTATTTTGACCCAGTTCGACGCGCTGTCCCAAAAGCGGTTGCAATCCCCGCAGCAGGCCGTTGCCCCGCGATTGCACCACCTCCGAGCGCGACCCCAGGACAATCCAATGCTCATCCGATTGGTCGGCCCCTTTGCTCGAGTCACGCGGCTGCGCCTTGCGCTGCTCCGGCTGCGCGTCGCGTTCTTGTTCGGACAGTCCATGACCAGCGAGCATATCCGCAACATTCACTGGCAGCCAGGTTCGCCGATGCACCCATCTCTGCAGACGCCGCTGTGGCGATTCCTTCTTTGTCGGCAATAGCTGACAACGCAAACCGTCCACCGCAGCAACCACCGTGCCATCGTCGGCGACGAGTTCAATGTGACCCAGAATATGGGTGTCGGTATGCTCGACGAGCCGTCCCCAGGCAAACGCCCTGCGGCCAGGCCGGGAGAAGAAACGCACTCGCTCGACAGAGGCCGGAACGATGTCGAAGTCGCGGTCGTTGCGGCGAATAGCGCCGATCAAACTGTGAAACGCCGCGTCGAGGAGCACTGGATGGAGATGAAAACCCGGCACGGCGACCTGGTCAGGAAGCTCCAGTTCGGCCAGCATTTCGCCGTCTCCACGCCACATCTGTCTCACTGCCCGAAAACAGGGTCCGTAGCGCAGGCCGTACTCGGCCAGGTCTACGTACAACTGCTCGGCATCGATTCGCCCGGGCAGCCGGCGCTGAATGGCCTGCAGATCGATCGCGTCCCTTGCTCGGTCACACGAAAACAGCGTTCCCCTGGCACACAGCAGCCACTCCTCATCTTCCTTTACCCGATAGATCTCGAATGCGCCGGTGCTGGGATCCGTGTGGATGCCGAGATCGGCATCTTCACCCTCTGCAAAGGTTGCGGCGTTCTGGAACTCAATATCCTCTACCGAGCAAAACGGCTTGTCGCTGATGGCGTGATGAATCGCCAGGCCGATCTCGATATACCCTGCCCCCGGAAACAGTACCGCACCACCGACCACGTGATCGTGCAAAAAAGACAGATCGCTCGCGTTCAACTCGGTCTGCCACGCTGGTCTCGGTGACGGGCTGCGGAAAGTCAGCAGAGGATGCTCGCTGCCGCCCAGCCGCCACTGACGTGCCGCGACGCTCTCTTTCCAATATTGCTTTTTTTGCCACGGATACGTGGGAATACGGAGATTGTATGGATATCTGCCGTAATAACCCTGCCAGTAGACATCGGCGCCCAAACAGTATAGTTCGGCCAACGACGAGGCCATGGTCTGCCGCTCGGGTTTCTTGCGATCGAGAGATGGCAGAGTCACGCCATCTCGCCCGGCGTACCGCAAAGACTCGCGAATCGATGTCGCCAGCACCGGATGAGGTCCGACTTCGACAAAAACCTGGTATCCATCGCCGATGAGATTCGCCATGGCATCGGCAAACAGTACCGATTCGCGTACGTTGTGCCACCAATAATCCGCGCTGTGACCCGCGCTATCGATCGGCTGGCCCGTCACAGTGGAATAGAGTCGTGTATGTGGCGTTTGTGGTTGAAGGTCGCCCAGTGAATGGATGAGTTCATCGTGAATCTCGTCCATCTTGGGGCTGTGATAGGGTACTTCGACCCGCAGGAAACGATTGAATACACCCTCTTGCTCCAGCGCTTCGGCGATCTTTTCCAATCCGGCCTGATCGCCGGCCAGAGTTACCGACCGCATGCTGTTGACCGCCGCAACCGCGACCGAATCGCCGACCCCATCAAGCCGGCTCCTGGCCTCTTGCGGGCTGAGCCCCACTGCCAACATGCCTCCTTTGCCGGCCAATCTCCGCTGCAGCCTGCTGCGGTGAAAACTGACTGCGAGCGCATCCCTCAGGCTCAGGGCGCCGGAAGCATATGCGGCGCCGACCTCGCCGATACTGTGTCCAACAATCGCGCCAGGCCGGACCCCCCATGACGCCCAAAGCTCGGTCAAAGCGATCTGCAGCGCTGCATTGGTCGGTTGCGCAATATCGGTCCGGGTGACCGCAGACTGGTCCTCGCTGCGGCCGAGCTCCTCGATCAGGGACCAATCGGCAATGGTGCGGAATACCTCGTCACACTGTTCCAACATACGGCGATAAACCGGCTCGGTAGCCATGAGCTCGCGGCCCATCGCCCACCACTGCGGGCCCATACCGGTATAGACAAAGACCGCGTCGCGATTATCCAGCGACTTGGCGGCCGTATGCACGCCCTCGGCCGCGGTGTGACCGGAGGAAAATGCCCGCAAAGCGCCGTGCAATTCTTCGCCATCCGTGCCCCGGAAGGCCAGGCGGTAATTGTGGTGACTGCGGCGAACCCCAGCAACCCGGCAAAAATCGCGAGCTTTCGGCAGATTTTTGGGCAAAGTGTTGCGATACCGCTCGGCCAGCGCCGATGCTGCCTCCGCACTGCGCGCCGACGTCGGCAAGATCAGCGGGCGAGTCGATATTGACTCGCTCTCTGGCTCGGCGACCAGCTCCGCGGTGGGAGCTTGTTCGAGCACGACATGGGCGTTGGTGCCGCCAAAGCCGAACGAGTTCACCCCAGCGACCAGAGGCGCACCATTGCGCCGCAGCGCAGTGAGTTGGGTGGGAATGTCGAGCCCGAGTTCATCGAGATCGATTTTGGGATTGACCCCGTCGAGGTGCAGGTGGGGCGGCACCTGCTCGTTCTGCAGACACAGTATGGTTTTGACCATACCAGCCACGCCCGAGGCGGCCTCCAAATGGCCCATGTTGGTCTTTACCGAGCTGACCAGACATTTGTCGCCATTCTTGCGACCGGCGCCGATGACCGTTCCGAGAGCGGTCGCCTCGACCGGATCACCGGCCGCCGTGCCGGTGCCGTGCGCCTCGATATAGGCCACCCGCGACGGATCGATCCCGGCGCGGCCATACGCTGCGTGCATGACGTCTATCTGAGCCTCGCCATTGGGCACTGTAATGCCGTTGGTGCGGCCGTCCTGATTGACTGCAGTGGCGCGAATCAGAGCGTGAATCGAGTCGCCGTTGCGACGCGCGGCCGACAGAGGCTTGAGCACTAAAATCCCGGCGCCTTCTGCCCGTACATAGCCGTCAGCCTGATCGCCAAATGCATTGCATCTGCCGTTGGGCGACAAAAACTGCCCCTTGGACATGGCGATCTGGATTTCTGGAGACACAATCGCGTTAACTCCGCCGGCCAGGGCCAACTCGCTCTCCCCCGACCACAAGCTCTGGCAAGCCTGGTGAATCGAGACCAGTGACGATGAGCATGCGGTATCGATGGACATGCTGGGACCACGCAAGTCGAATACATAGGACAATCGATTGGCGAGCAAGGTCAGATTAACCGATGTTGCTGTGTGATTCGAAATGGACTTGCGATTGTGATAACCCAGCTGGAGTAGCATGTTGTCCAGGGTAAAACCACCCACGAATACACCCGATTGCGTTCCCGCCAGTGATTCGAGTGGAATACCCGCATCCTCCAACGCTTCCCACGCGACTTCGAGAAGCAGGCGCTGCTGTGGATCGATGGGCTCGGCTTCTCGGGGCGAAATGCCAAAGGACGTGGGGTCGAAGTTCCTGAAATCCTCGTCGAGCAGGCCAGCGCGATGAACATAGGCCTTACCGGGAGCCCTGGGATTGGAATGGTAAAACTTTTTGCGATCCCAGCGCGAGTTGGGAATCTCGACAATACAGTCGCGGCCGTCGACTAGCATCTGCCATAACTTGGCCGGACTGTCAGCTCCACCGGGCAGGCGACAACCAATGCCCACGATTGCGATCGGTTCATCCGATGCACGCTCTCCGTACAACTGCCCCCCATTGTTAGCCGATGGTTCGGTTTCGCTCGACGGAGCGATACGCGCTGGCCGCTCCTCTCGCACCAACCTCTCGACTCGTGGTGCTTGCTCGGGACTCTCCACGGCCGTGGAATTGCCGGGCCAGATAGTCGGACCACGACCGCGGCGGGGGGCAACACCATTGGTGGGGCCAAACTGACCCGCGCTCACAGAGCCGCGCTGATGAATGCCAAAACCCCGCCGGATCTCCTCGTCCAGCTCGGGCTGGGGGAGCGTGATACCCAGCGACTTGCGAATGACCGCCTCGGGTTTCAGCGGGGCTTTTTTGTCGCGGATCAATGCCCGCACATAGCCCTTGCCCATGATGCGGGACGGGTCGCCGGTATCGCGAAATACCTGCCTGAAGTAGAACCAGGCGTGATCCCAATATATGAGTTTGGTGTGGAGAGTGTATTTCTGAAACAAGCGTAATGAGTGCTTAAATTCGACATGAGCCGAGCCGACAGGTACCAACCATCGTTCGGTCATCGCCCGCCGGAGCAGACCGACACGTACCAGATAATCGAGTCGGCCGAGATCCATCATCATGAGATATCGACCGTTGTTCATGTGCCCGAACAGATCTAGATCTGTCGGCAGCACTCGACAAGTAATCGAGGTTTCTTGCAGCGGATCACATCGCTCGGAGTTATACGCCCGGAGCAATGTCGGGATCATTCGAAAATACAATTTCATTATGATATTCCTCAGTACCGTAGAATAATGATCGGGATTTGGAACACCCGGGCTGGTACCTGATAGGCGGTAGTCGCCCATGCAGGATCGTTGGCACAGCTCGGTCAGATGTGGTCGATGAGAGTTGTCAGGCGACGCTCACCCGACCAGCCGGGTCGAGCGATCACCTTCGGCAATTATGGGTCAAAGTATGTCTTTCAACACGTTTCGCTGTAGAATGGCCGAGGCGGTGAGAACACCCGATATCGCAGAAGCACCCACGCCGTTGGTGACAATATCTTGCCCACACAAATACAGATTCTTGATCGGCAGGTGTGGGCGCAACCAACGCTGTTGAAAACGAGTCGGTGAGAGCTCCAGGCCGAAGATCTCCCCTCGAGAATGGTTGCAAAAATGCTGTGTCGACAGTGGAGTGGAGAGTTCGTAGTAATCTACTTTGCCTTTCGCCTGGGGTACCTGGCGATAGACCTCTGCGAGTAGACGTTGGGCAAATTGTTCCTTGAAATCGTCGTATTCTGTGCCGCGTTTGTGCCATTCGGTTCCGCGCCAGCGAGAAAACCAATCGTACGACGCCAGAGTGACTGCGGTAAGGGTGGCACGTCCGGGATAACGGCGATCCCATTCGGGATCCTTGGCCGAGGGAAATGTGATCCATACTAGTGGCATGCGAGCCTGCGGATCGGCCAGATATCGCGCAACGTTGCTATCGTGATCGTATCCTGGCAGGACCCAGTACTGGGTCGAGTTGAAGTGCATCGCCTGGTTCGATTCCTTGAAACCGACGTACAGGCAAATATGAGAGGTCGAGGCACCCACCTGCCGCATGCGGCGACGCAGTTTATCGGCGCACTTGGATCCGGGAACGAGTTTGGTCAGAGTGTTTCGCAACCCGATATCGCTCACCACCACAGGAGCGGTTATCTCATCATTATTTGCCAACCGGACGCCGATCGCTCTCTCGCGTCGGATCAAAACCTCTGCCACTTCGGCGTTGACGACGATTCGACCCCCAGCTCGCTCGATGACCGCTTCGACCCCGCGCGCGATTCTCGATCCGCCGCCTATCGGATAATTGGCGCCCTCGAGGTAATACTCGGCCAACAAACCGTGCATGGCGAAGCTGCTCTGCCCCGGCGGTAGGCCGTAATCGCCATACTGTCCGGTCAGTACCCCGATGAGCTTGTTGTGGCCGGTCAGACCGCGCAATACGTCAAGGGTCGACCGATCCGAGTAGCGACGGAATTTGCGCGCCAAAAACGGATACACGCAGGTTCCCAGCCACGGCGGCAGGGCTCGTTCCAGGAAAAAGTTCTGTGAGCTCTGCTCGACGTCGACGATGAGACGCATGTATTGTCGGATGGCGTCTGCCTCGCCGGGAAATGCCTCGATCAGGGCCACCTCAAAGCGCTCTCGACCAGATACGCAGTCGTGGGTGGCATCGTCGAAGACCAGGCGATCGTATACGTCTGCCAGCTTGGCCCATTCGAGGCTGGACTCGGTGATGTAATCAAAAACTCGGCGGAGAACGGCGCCGCGGTCGTGGACTTTGCCGAGATAGTGGACACCGACGTCCCACTCGTAGCCCTTACGGGTATAGCTCTGGGTAAAGCCACCCGGCGTGTAGTGTCTCTCCAAAACCAAGACCTTTTTGCCCGCTTTGGCCAGTATCGCGGCGGTCGACAATCCGCCCATCCCCGAACCCACGACAATCGCATCGTAATCGTTCCCGAGCGACCCCGGCTTGTATTTGTGTCCTGGGCGTTTTTTACTCATGGCACATCAAGTCGGTTCAATGCTCGGATTATGTCGTCTTCGTCGAGTCGCGCACTTCGCGACTGTAGCGCAGGCCCTTGACCGTGAACTGCCAGGCGAGCGTGGGGAACCCGATGATAGGTCGGAGAAAGAAGACACGCTTCTGATCCGAGCTGAGTGTACGGCGCAGGAAATAGTGCAGGCGGATCTGTTGATACCAGGGCAGACCGGGTGATAAATGGTGGCTCAAATGGCACGGCTGGCCCCACGGTCCACCGCCCAGCAATAGGCCCCATAGCCCCATCCCCAGATCGCGGGTTCCGTTGGTGTTATCGAGTGGCAACAAATTGTGTTCGCTGCTCTCGCGCAGGCGGTCGAGCCCGTATCCGATCAAGGGGGCCACGAAAATAACGCCGAACAAGAGGAAAGGGAGGCCGAATCGCAAATATACGATAACGCCCAGAGTCCCGCTGTAGAGGGTGGTCAGCGCTGTCGATATCAAACGACTGCGGGTCTGTTTCTCGGGCAGCCATGGTCGATAGGCTGGAATACCGAGATACGGCGTTCCTGGCAGGAGGCTGAGGAAAAGCCTCTGCGGCCGCACAAAGCTGGTAAAGGCGCCGTCGACCGACGAACCCAGCTTATTGTGGTGAATCTTGTGGCCTTCGGTGTAATAAATCGGATCGGCGACAAAAAGGCGACACGCATTGTTTGCTATGAACTGCAATACACGCACGAACCGACTCGTGCCGACGATGATGAGATTATGGGCAGCTCCTTCGTGAACACTGTAGGTAACGATGCTGTGGCCGAGAAAGCCGTGCAACCCGCCACAAATGAGCCCGACAATGAGCAAGCCGCCCACTTCGTCCATCGACCACGGCAAATAATAGGGCAGTTCGCACACGGTGAAGTAGTTGAAGAAAAACAGCATGGTAAGCAGCACGACTCCGATAGAGTTGTGCAATAGGGGGTGCTCGCGATGCCAGGAGGCGTATTCCTTGGCTTCCCGCCGGATGGTGGTGATTTGCTCCGGGGTCATGCTCGGGAAGTTGGTCAGCTCGCGCTCATTGTATAACTTCGCGGCTACCAGATCTTCTGGATACGATTTCATAGCTCTCTCCCCTTGACCGAAAAGATTCCATATAAATAGAGGGAAGTTGACGTGCCAGAAATGAAATAATGAATCTTACTTAGCCCACGACCATTCAGCCGAACTCACTCGGCATTGAGACCGGGGGATAATAGTCAGAACGCAAAGAGACCCAGGGCCGGTATCCTCGCCGAGAACCCGGGCATTACCATTGTCGTCGACGCTTCGTATCGCCACTTAGTCACAAATTTGTTACATCAAAAGAGTTTTTTGACATCAACCTATGGTAATAACATATGGGAACTTTTTTTCACTTTCTGATCCTGGTGAAAAACTCTATAGGATAATGCCCAACCTGCGTCAAGCAGTTTATGACCCAGGGTCAATCTATCTTATGACCCACGATAGTGATGTATGAGCCCGTCCTCCGCGACGCACTATGTGGAGCCGTCGTCATTCATATATATCATACTTTTTTCCACACTGTAAGTTTTCGATCGCCAGAACTGCCAGTGTTGGAAGAAATTCAGCTTTCGAGTTGATTGGTTCGTGGCAGCGGGATGATCTGCCCCGGCCTGATATTGCAGCATTAGTGGCAGAGGTTGCGACGGGTACTACCTCTTGCAACCTGTCGATTTCGCGTACAACAAACCGTGTAACTGGGGAAATCATGGACAACGCAAAGGCAACCCGCCGGCCGAGATGACCAGCTCGATAACGCCTCCACCTGGTAGTACCTGATCAACCGTCAGCGTTTCGAGAAATCGCTACAAAGATTCGCGGCAATTTCTCGACGCGAATATGCAGTCATATGATGTATCTTTGATTACAAATTTTGCCACGATGTAAACTTAGTTGCTATCGAACGCTAGCCGGGAGATAGGTTCGGGATGTAGGATGATACAAGGACAGTGTTGCGTACAGATTTGCTCGACAGTGAAGCTCGTGGGAAAACGTTTCACAATGTAGGTATAGACAGCGGCTCTGGCGAGGAGCTGCTACAGCTCGTCATGAGGATGAGGCCATATAGCTGCTCTCTCATCAGGTTTTGGACCGGATGTAATACGTCATCCAAGGATTGCCGACGATGAAAAAATCTGGACCGTCACGCTCTGAGCTTTTGGATCATGTCTGCTCGGCCAAACTATTCCGACCGAGCGACAAGCAACCATTGGAACAATTTGTCGAACAGTTTGAATGGCTCACCTTACCGGCTGGTGAGTTTCTGCTCAAGCAAGGTGAAGCCTCCGACTCCCTGTATGTCCTCGTCACCGGGAAGGCTCAGGCGCTTATCAAACAAGAAGACGGTCACGAGCTCGTAGTCGGCGAGATCGGTGTGGGCGAGCCGATCGGTGAAATGGAAATCCTGACCAACGACGATTATGCAGCTTCGGTTCGGGCGGTCGAAGACATGGAGTTGATCCAGGTACCTCGGTGGGTATTCACCCAACTGGCGCGCAAGCACACCGAGATCCTGCAGCAGATGGGTCAGTACGTGGTACAGCGAATGCGCCGCAACCAGCTCACCGAAGTACTGTATCATATCTTCGGCAAGCAGGATGAGCAGTCGCTCAAAGCTCTGGAAGCCGAAGCAGAGTGGGTTCAACTGTTGAGCGGAGAGGTGCTCATGCACGCCGGGGATAGCGGCACTAGCATGTATCTTCTGATCAGCGGCCGTCTGCAGGCCGTGGTTCCAGACCCGGACGGGAGCGAGCGAATCGTCGGCGATATCCATCCCGGGGAGAGTGTTGGCGAAATGGAGCTGATCAGCGGCGATTCTCGCCTGGCTAGCGTCTACGCCTGTCGCGACAGCACTCTGGTCAAGCTGTCCAGGCAATCGTGCTTTCGCCTGGTCCAAAAACGCCCGGAGCTCATGGGCCCCATCGTGCAGAACATTGCGGATCGCCTGCGCCAGAAGAACCAGGGAATCACGGCGCACGCTCTGTCGAACAAAACGCTCGGTATTGCGCTGGTTCCGGCCAGCCCACGGGTGAATCTCATCGAGTTTGCGCAGCGCCTATCGCGTGCGCTCATGGGCAGAGGCGGCAGTCTGCTCTTGAACAGCGAGATCGTCGACAGTCTCATGGGAACGCCGGGAATCAGCAATGCCCCGGTCGACGATCCGCAGAGCGTTCGACTCGTGGTATGGCTCAACGGACAGGAACACCGCCATCGATTCCTGCTTTATGTTGCCGATTCTACCGCGACCGGTTGGTCGAAACGGTGTATTCGTCAAGCCGATCATATCTTACTCGTCGGCGAAGCCGGCGACGATCCCAGACCAGAGCCCATCGAATCGGAGCTTCTGCTGAACCGCGACAGGCCGATTAGAGTGCCACAGTCCCTGATTTTGCTACACCCCCCGAGTACCGAACAACCGCTGGGTACGAATGCATGGCTGACTCCGCGCCAGGTCAAGATGCATCACCACATCCGCCGCGATAGGGCTGCAGATATGGAGCGTCTGGTGCGTTTCTTGGTCGGCGAGGCGGTTGGGTTGGTGCTGGGTGGGGGCGCAGCTCGAGGGTTTGCCCATATGGGAGTGATTCGCGCCCTGGAAGAGCTCGGTATCCCGGTCGATATCGTGGGGGGAACCAGCGTGGGTTCAATTATCGCAGCCGCGTATGCCTTTGGCTGGAATTACGAGACCATGATGGAAGTGATACCGCAATCGACAAAAAAGGGGTTTTCTGGGCTGACCGTTCCGCTGGTTTCCGTGATGAGCGGCAAGAACATGGACGATGTGATCACTCAATTTGCCAGCGGTATCTATATCGAGGACCTCTGGCGGTCTTACTATTGTGTGTCATGTAATTTGACCAGAGCCGAAGTTGTGGTCCATCGCACCGGGCCGCTGCAATTCGGTTTACGCGCGAGTACGCGCGTCCCGGGTATCTTGCCGCCGATGAACCACAACGGTGACCTCCTGGTAGACGGTGGGCTGCTGGACAACGTGCCCATGGATATCATGCGCGACTTGTGTGGCGACGGCACGGTAATCGCCGTGGACGTAACGCCGTCGATATCGCCGGACATGATGGTCAGCTCGCAATCAGATGATAGTATCTCCGGCTGGCGGATGATCCGCGACAAGCTCAATCCTTTCGCCGGGCGTGGCAACACGCCCGGTATAGCAGCCGTACTGCGCCGTTCGGTCGAGCTCGGCTGCGTGTATACGATACAGAAATCGGTCAGGAGAAATATCGCCGATCTGTACCTGGTTCCCCCGCTGGGCCAGTTCCCGGTAACCAATTTCGAGTACGCCGAGGATATCGCGGGCGTCGGTTATCAGTTCGCCAAAGAAAAGCTGTCCGAATGGCAGCGAAAGTAGACCTACCCGGCCCACTCCCTTGCTGCCAAAACAACGACCGCCATGGTCGAGAGATGATCAGGGCGGTCGCCGGGCCGGCGCGGCGCCTCGCGCGGCTTGTCGCGGCCGGTGCTCGATGGACAAGTCCGAGAGGTATCCGTCGCGTGTCATGAACTCACCGCTATTCGAGCCGGCAGTCATGGTCGTGCACCTGCCTGTCCTTCGTTCTGGTCGGAGCTACAGGACGGAGCCGACCGAGGCACGCGGGTAGCGTGCGGGTCCTGTGTTTTCACCGCTGCTTCGGCCGGGGCTGCGAGTTCATCAAGCTGCTGGGTTGCATCTCGCGCGCTCTTGCGCAGCAGGCTGTGCGCTCTGGCACAAAGTTGGGGTACTCATCGACACCTCGTGCTTCTCACAGTTGTCCCTGTTTCGACAGCTGAAGGGAGCGCCGCGGCAATGGCTGGGCCCTTGTAGAGAGGACGCGTGGCGCGCCCGACCAGGGTACGCGCCGCTGGAAGGCCCCGGCAAATAGCCGACTCAGTAGTATAGATGAGCCATTAAATTGATATCGGGATCAAAAACGATGCCAATGTTTGTGTTGGTCGTGGAAGCGTCGTCGGCATTGTTGGAGGACTTGGTCCGATTGAATAGTGGATTGGTTGCGTCGAGGCTCACTGACCAGCGGGTGGACAGCCAGTATTCAATACTCAAACCCCATATGAGTGAGAGACCTGTGACTACGGCGTTGTTGTTGTCACCGCTTGGGTTTACACTGACGTACTCGAGTGCTGCGCCACCGACGGCCAAAAAATCGAGCTTTCCGCGCTGAAACAACGGAATGCGAGCACTGCCGGTCAGAATCAGGGATGTCGTTGTAATCTTTGAATCGGTCGGCCCGAGGTCGACCCGCTGGCTGCCATAGCCGAGTTCAACCCGCGGCTCTAAGGTGATACCTCGGGACAGGCGCAGGCGTACGCTGGCCAGGTTCACCTGGGTAATATCGGCCGGCAGATCCCAACCGGCGCCGATTCCGACTGCCAAATCGTTGGGCCGCATTTGTGCCCAGATACTGTCAGGCAGGGCTGTGACAGTAAAGAAAGCAACGATGAGCATCCCTGTTTTGGCCATATCTTCACAATCCACATTGCACACGACAAAGGAGTCAGACAGCAGCTCGGAGGCTATCGTCCTCGCTCTGCGACAACAGGGCAAGTTTTGGGCAAACCTCCCACCGAGTACTGCTACTCACCAGCAGGTGTCCAACCGGGTCATCTTCGTCGCCAGCCACGACCTCGCGACCATAACGTGATGAACAATTCGGGCCAGCGCGTCGAGGACACAGCGCCAGGGGCACAGCTCGCGTCACATGACGCGGCAGCCTGGCAGCTTGCGGTGCGGGGCTTTGAACTCAGTAGACCTGGGGTACGAAGGTCTGATCTGTGATCGGCGGTCGTACGTAACCGATATCGGTCTGACGCGGTGGCAGGGAGAGCTCTTCTGGCGTGAGATCTTGGTACGGGATCATGCTGAGCAGATGCCTGATACAATTCAGACGGGCGCGTTTTTTGTCGTCGGCTTCGACCACGTACCAGGGTACCTGCTTGATGTCGGTATGGGCGAACATCTCGTCTTTGGCCCGAGAATACTCGACCCAGCGCCGGCGCGATTCCAGGTCCATGGGGCTCAGTTTCCAGCGCTTGGTCGGAGTCTTGATGCGATTCTGGAAGCGTCGTTCTTGCTCGTCATCGCTCACCGAAAACCAGTACTTGATCAAGATGATGCCGGCGCGCACGAGCATGCGCTCGAACTGCGGGCACGAACGCAGGAATTCGCGATACTCGTCTTCGGTACAAAATCCCATCACTCGCTCGACTCCAGCGCGGTTGTACCAGCTGCGATCGAAAAGGGCCATTTCTCCGGCTGCCGGCAAGTGGGGGACGTAGCGCTGAAAGTACCATTGGGTCTTCTCGCGCTCGGTCGGCGTCCCCAGTGCGACGATCCGGCAGATACGGGGGTTCAAACTCTGCGTAATGCGTTTGATGACGCCCCCCTTGCCTGCAGCGTCGCGACCTTCGAAGAGCACGACCACCTTCAATCCCTTGCTCTTGATCCACTCCTGTAGCTTGACCAGCTCGATCTGCAGGCGGGCGAGCTCTTCGAGATAGAGCTTGTTCTTGAGCTTTGGCGGCCTTTGCCCGTTTTCGTGGTCCTTATCCCTGTGGTCTTTCTTTTCCTGCTCTTTCTTTTCCTGCTTTTTCTTTTCCTGCTTTTTCTTTCTGTCCTCGGAGACGAGCCGTTGGCGCAGACTCGACATTGCGTCCAGTTCACTGGCGTCCTGGGCGATCTCGCTGTCAGCTGGCAACTGCTGGTCGCGCCTCTCTGCCCTGGCAGCTTTTTTCGACGGGTCTTTTTTCTTGTCCTTGCTTTTCTTCTCTCCGCTCTTGGCCATGGTGAATATGGTACACGCTGGTCGGGCACAATGGGTACTTGCGGAAAACAGTGCTAGGTCTTTTGCAGCGGCGCGGCCTACTCGAAATCAAAAAGCCAGCCAAGATCCAGCTCGCGCTCGGCAAACGGCTCGGCGCGAACACGCTCGCCTGGCCCGGCGGTGAGAATCGTTTGGTATCCGTCCTTGCCCCAGGCCAGTACGATCAGCGCTTGTTTCTTCGGATCGATTAGCCAGTAGTGATCGACGTGGGCGCGGTGGTAGACGTCCAGCTTATCGCCCTTGTCTTTATGGGCTGTGGTCGGCGACAAGATCTCACATACCCACTGCGGCGGGGTGCGCACGCGAACACCCTTCGGTCTGTCAGGAACTATTTTGATGTCCCATGCGGCCAAATCGGGCACATAAACCAATTCGTCGTCGGGAATGAACGCGATTTCAGGGTCCCCTCCGATCCACCATCCTCCTGGCTTCCTCCGCCTGCCGTAGAACGGGTCAAGGAATGAAAAGGTTCGTCCTCGTAGGACACCGTGTTCGGTGGTTGCCACTGCCTTGCGCACGAGGTTGCCACAAACGATCTCGTATTGCTTGGGCAGCTCGTCGGGAAACTCTTCGCCAACCGACGCTATCTGAGGGCTCGTGCTCATACGCTAAGCCTATCGAGCGCGAATTTTCTAGCAAGCAAAAAATCGCAGGACGACCATTGTAACGGGCGGAAAATATTGGCGTCTCGTCGTTGACCAGAGGTGCTCGATCCACCGCTTGTCCCGGCCCGCTGACGACACTATCAACTATCGCGTGGAAGGCCACGACGATTCCCTGGCAGAGTCGCTCGCCGCTGCTATTCGAGCGGCCGGGCGGCCGGAAAAATGAGCGGGCGCGGTGTGCGGCTGGCCTGAGCGTGCCGTACACATCGCCGGCCCGGCGATGGGAGAGTTTGAGATGGCTCTAAGTACCGCGACCCGTAAGTAAGTGCCCAGTAGGGTCGGTCCAGCGCGTCGAGGGCAAGGCGCGAAGAGGGAGCATAGTGGGCCTACGTGACCGATGAGCAACACAGCCATCGGCGGGCTGGTCGGCCGTAATGG
>JAKSDA010000510.1 GCA_022360315.1 Pseudomonadota bacterium | reverse complement strand
GTCCCGGATGACCCCACCGCAATGAGTTTGTTCAGGTCGGTTCCCCACACTCCGTGCAGTTGGTAGCGGCCAGCTGGTTGCACCTGGCGCCAGCGAACGCCGTCGTAGTGCACGATCGTACCGTCTTTGCCCACCGCAACAACGTCGCTCGGCCCGGTGCCCGACAAGGCGATCAAGTCACTCGAGGTCGGTGAGGGCATGGATTGCCATGATGAACCGTCGAAATGAAGCAGTGTGCCTTCCTGTCCGGCGGCAAATACGTCGCTGGGCCCACTGCCCCACAGGGCAGAGAGGGGCTGCGAGGTCGGCACGGGCATCGACTCCCAGGACGCCCCGTCAAAGCGAGCCACATCGCCGTAGTATCCCGCGACAAATACGTCGTGCACTCCGCTGGCCCACAACGCAGTAATACTCCAACGCAACGGCGGCGTCGGCATGGTCTGCCACGAATTGCCTGTGTACTGCAGGATCGGGCCCTTTCTGTGATAGGTATATCCAGCTGCAATGACGTTGTCGGGCCCGCTGCCCCACAATGCAAAGAGCAGGTGATCGGTCGGCGAGGGCATCGACTCCCAGTAGGTGCCGTCAAAATGGAGTAGGATGCCGCTCGATCCCGAGGCAAATACGTTGTCGGGCCCGCTGCCCCAAAGAGCAAAGAATGAAAAGTTGGCCAGATCAGCGGGAATGGTCATCACTTGCCACGATTGGCCGTCAAAGTGGCTTATTGTCTCGCCACCGGCGGCAAATATATCGTTCGGCCCGCTACCCCACAGGGCATAGATGTTGTCTGTGGTGGCCGAGGGGATCGATGTCCAGGCTGTGCCGTCGAAGTGAAGCAGCAAGCCATTCCTACCGCCCGCATAAACGTCATTCGGCCCACTGCCCCACAACGCGTCGAGATCGTCCAGCGTGGGGGAGGACATCGATTGCCAGGACACGCCGTCATAACGGAGTAGCGTGCCGGCTGTACCCGCAGCAAAGACGTTCTTTGCACTGGTGCCCCACAGTGCGGTAATTCTTTCCGTGGTAGGTGGTGGCATCGATTGCCAGGACACGCCGTCATAACGGAGGATCCTGCCCATGCTACCAGCGACAAACACGTCTGTGGGCCCACTTCCCCACATGGCATGTAACCCGGGACCGTGGGGCAACATCGTCGATTGCCAGGTGATGCCGTTGTAATGAAGTACCGAGCCATCCCAGCAAGCAGCAAAAATGTTATTGGGACCGCTGCCCCACAATGCATGGTGAAGACACCAGCTGTGCGGCGACATCTCGGACCAGTTGAATCGACCGCACCGATTGACTGTGCTCCCGCCGCACCTATCTGCACAGTCGATCCGGCCAAAATCGAACCCCAGATCGCTACAGAACAGATCCGGCGCCAATGCCGCGTCGCATAGCTGCCCGCTGCCACAATGAGTCCGACAGTCGAGACCACAGTAGCCGTACCTGGCGGTATTTTGCCCGTTCCAACAGGCTGGCTCGGACGACACAAATCGACCAGAGCCGCAATCGCATTGCTCGCCGGGATCGACGATGCCATTTCCGCACGTCTCGGTGGACGTGCAGGTCTGGTTGCAGCCATCACCCGAGTTGGTGTTGCCATCATCGCAGATCTCGCCAATATCGATCTGGCCGTTTCCGCAGAGTAGAGCGATGCACACGCCTCGCTGGCAGATCCCCTCCGATACTCCGTGGTATCGGCATGGCTGAGCGTCGGCCTTGCCCCGGCACGCATTGACTTGCTCGACCGGAGCACACCCCGGATAGTCGGCGACACACATCGAGCCAGCCGGGCATTGCATACCGCTCGGGCACACAGTCGAACGCACTTCTCCACAGGCGCTAATACTCCATAGAATCATGCACATCCATATAGAAACATGGATATTCATCACAGCTCTTGGGTTGATTCTGCTCCCGGTCATTCTTCCTCCATTGTGTCATCAGGTCTCGATCTGCCATTTACTGACGTCTCGCCCGCCGTCTGCGTGTCGCGACGGCGCGAGCGCAGCCAAGCGAGGACGCGTCGCCCGTACCAATCTCCTCCATTGGGTCAGCCTACTATACCTGACGGATTCTTGTCTATTGCAGACCATTACGCGCCATTACACGAACGGCGCGCAAATGGAACTGAAAAACCGGACGAGCAGTGGAACGGCCTTGCGTACAGAGCATCCCCCGGCAAACGTCCCCAGCCGGCCCACGGCGTGGCAATGCGCAGCGAAACAGGCTGCTCATGGACATCGACACCCATCGGAGCACTGATAGATGATTCGGTAGGAGCGCCTACACTTCTGCACCGAGCCAAATTTGTCAATTTTTTGTGTCGGATTTCTCGGACCGTTTCCGGACTGTGTACCGAGGCAAAGAAACCACCGCGCCAATACATGGGAAACAAGCATGCGTACGCAAATTATGATCATCACGACGATGGGCAAATTCTCGCCAGCGAAGCCACTCATTGTGGCTGCCCTGGCAGTGCTCTTTCTGACCGGACTCCGCCTCGGTGAGGCCAACGCGGCCAACTACGTCATCTATTTGCACGGACGCTCGATGAACTCCTGGCCCGGTAAAGCGTATCTCGGCATTCCGAGTAGCTGGTCCCACGCACCAATTTCGTATAACGGCTCTGCTCGACTCCTCAACTCGACCATCCGCACCTCGATCAGAGGTCACATCGCGGCGCGATGTCGCGGCGCGAACCAGTGCATTGTTGTGTGCTACAGCGCCGGCTGTGCGCGCATGATGGTCGCGTTTGAGGACCTGCGCGCAGCTGGAACCCCGGCCGACAGGACGCTGTGGATCGAGGCCGCGGCCTCGGCTGCGGGTGGCACAGAACTCGCAGCGCTGTCGACCAACAAGGGCCTGTCGATCTTGCGCAAGCTATTTTTGACCAACCCGGGCCCTGATGCCCAGGCGATTGACAGGGATCTGAAAATCAATAACATGCGCTCGACGCTGGCCTATATACAGAATTCTGCGCCAGCACCCGTCTACCATCTGGCCGGCCGCAAGAATATTTGCATCAAGACCAAGATCCGGGGCTTGTCGCAGCTTTTGAGCTCGGTCGGCCGATGGGTTGGCCGAAAAGTGGCCGGTCCTGTCGGCGCGGTCATCGGTGGCGCTCTGGGCTCTCTTTTCGGCTCCAAGAAGGTAAAATTCTGCGGTAACAGGCAATTTCCAGGCCGACACGGTGACGGTATCGTGCCGGTTCACTCGGCTGCAGGATACTCCAATACTGCCTCCCACGCCAATCACAACGATGGCGGGCCAAAGTACAACCTGCGCGCCTACGAGCAGGTTCCTCTGTTTGCAGTCGACCACCGCGGTATTTTCGAGCCGACGGTTGAAAAGGCCTCTCTCCGGCTCGCCATCAACAAAAACGTCACCTGCCCCAACTTGCCCGCCGAGAGCTCCGACGATGTCGCATCCATCGTCTATGAAGACGCCGACAGCACGGTCACGGAACATACCCCCGGCGAACTCCTCATGTACTGCGGCCAAAATGCCCTATCGGATCCAACCGAGTACGCTTCGTGCGTCGGTCAGTACAACTGCTGTGACAATTTCTCCTCGGGCAGTACTAGTGGCTGCACCTGCGGCGAATCGCTGTGTATTCACTCCAAGAGGGCGACGCGCAGTTTCTTCACTGGTAACAAGTGTTCGGGAATCGAATACTCAGAGGGTGTCGGTGCCCAGTACCAGAGCTGGGACGGTCTTGGCATGGCAGGGACCACGGCCACCACGGTCACAATCAAGTCCACGCGCGACCGCAACGGCAACTGTCAGGCGTTGACCTGGCGCTGGATCTGGTACGGCTGCACCGAGTACAGCCCAACGTCCAAGTCCATGACAAACATGCGGCGGGTCTACCGTCCCCACATCGATACCTACGCGGACAACCCGAAGGGCTGGAACGCGTGGCCGGGTTACGTCGTAAAAACCACTGACAAGAGCAACCACCACTGCCCGCTGTGAGTAAACCCATGAAGAGCAGACTGGCAATCACATGTGCAGTCTTTGTGCTGGCATCCATAGCTGTCTGGATCTACCTCCGCAGCCCGGCCAGCCCACAGGATGACAAGAACAAAAAAGCCGTCGATCAAGCCACTCACGGAGCTCCATCTGCAACGCGAAACTCGCCGCCTCAGCTAGACCTCGCGCCCCCGCCCGACGACTGGACCGAGGTCCCTGAGGAGGTATTCGCTACGCCGGTCGAAATCGACCCACCGAGCGCCGAGAATGCCAGGGCAGACTCACTCGAGCGGATGAAAAAATCGCTGCAGATCTATCGAGACTTCACCAAATACCCGCCATGGTCGCGTCCTTATGGGGATAATACGGTGCACTACGCCGAGTGGAATACACTCCGTCCCGAAGGACAGGCCTTTGCTGTGGACGACCAAAATCGCGAGTTGTGGGTCAAGGTGCACCTGGATCGTATGTACGCTGGGCCAGGCGAGACCATCAACGCTGTGGTGGAGCTGGGTCGCCTCGAAGACGGTCAACTGGTCGCGGCGAGCTTCGACGAAGTGAGCGCGAGAATCGAGTGGAACGATCCAGTTGCCGGCTACCAGCTGGCCCACAAGCTCACTCTCAACCAGGTGGGGAGCAACTATATGGTGAGCTTTGCACCCGACCAGATCGCGGCGCTCGCGGTCGAACAGCGAGAGGCACTATTCACAGCCGAGGTCAAGGAGGGCCTGTTCTTCAAGGTGATTCGAATGCCGTTCCAATACGCCATCGAGCCGGCGTTTGAGGTCCTTGCGATCGCGGATGACCGCATCGCTGACGGTTCACTCGAAGTCGACCTGGAGGTCGTCGTCGGCCGAGCCGTGCCAACCCTGATTCAGGCTGTCCTTTACGACCAACGCGGACAGACCCCCATTGCCGTGTTCGACGACTACGTTCGTCCCACAGACGTTGGCAAGCAGATCGCCACACTCACATTCTTTGGCAAAGTGCTCAGAGAGAAAAATGTCAACGGACGCTACAGCATTCGCGCGCTCCACGGCGTGGTCCGAGCTCCTGATGACGAGGGAGGCGAACTCTATTGGAAGCGTGATGACACACCGGTCCTTCTCACTCGCTCGTACTATGCAACCCAGTTTTCCGACGCCGAGTGGAGTGACCCCGAGAAGGATAAAAAGATCGCCCAGTACGAAACGATGATCGAAAGCGGACCGCTCTGATGTAGCCAAGGTCCCGGCAACCTCTGGCCGCTAACCCGAACTAGCCAGCTGGCCGTGGCAGCTTACGAACCCGGAAAGAATCACCATATTCCTTACAATTCGCCCCTGGCGACATCGATGAGATGCTTTACGCCGAAGTCCAAGGTGTCCAGAGCGAAGCAATTGCAGAGTTGGAGATTCGACGACGCACAGCGGTTGCACTGCGCCGGTCCGGCCTGAGCGTGAGAGAAGTTGCCAAGCAAGTCGGATGCGTTCCGTCGTCGGTTGTCCGGTGGACGCAAGCATACGAGCGCGATGGGGCCGATGGCCTGAAATCAAAGCCGCAGGCGGGCAGCAAGCCCCGGTTGTCGGATGCCCAGAAAGAGCGACTGCGCTCGATGTTGCTCAAAGGGGCACGCTCATTCGGCTGGGAGACCGACCTGTGGACAGTGCCACGCGTCGCCAAGTTGATCGAAAAGAAGTTTGGCATCCAATACCACGTTTCCCACGTACACCGCCTGCTACGGCAGATGGCTTTCAGTCCCCAGAAGCCAGCCCAACGGCCACGAGAGCAGGATCGAGACGCTATCGAGCACTTTCGCCGCCAACGTTGGCCGGCGATAAAAGGGCGGCCCGCCGCAGCGACCGCACCCTCGTTTTGATCGATGAGAGCGGGTTATGCTGCAGCCTCTGGTGCGACGAACATGGGCGCCTCGAGGGCAGACGCCTGAGATTATCCGCTCCTCGCGCCATGACCGCATCTCGGTCATCACCGCCATTACCATTTCGCCCAAGAGACGACGACTTGGCTTGTACT
>JAKSDA010000328.1 GCA_022360315.1 Pseudomonadota bacterium | reverse complement strand
GACCCTCCCCACAACCAAGCCCACCACATCCTGCACCGCCCAATTTGTTGCTATGCTCCGCGGTACGGGGTCAACTCCGCGTCCGCCTCCCTCGACCAGCCCTTGCTGACTTTTGCGGCAAGTTCTTGGGGATCAACACAGATACGACGGGTCCCAATGGGGTTCCTGCTACACAGAGGGTACAGCCACAGATTGTTTTGATGGAGTCGGCTGGTCAGAACATCGAGTCCGATGACGATCTTGATTCCGTCGTGGACGAGGTACTCTTGTAGCTTCTCGACTCCGTAGGGATGGTGGGCAACGGAACACTTTACCTGGGAGCTGGTGATCGAATGGCGAGCCAAGAACCCCATTAGTCCTGGATCTCAAGGGAGCCAAGGACTGCGTTGAGATCGTATCGAACGAGGCTTCGAATTCGAACGCACGGAATTTGACCATCTCGGGTCAATCTCCGAATAGTAGAGACCGAGACAGCGAGATGCCTAGCCAGTTGCTCCGTTGTCAACAAAGAGTCGTTTTGTTGGCTGTTATCCATCATCGAATACGTCGGAAAAAAGCGCACATTCATACAAAACGAAACCGATAACCTCGCCATTGAAATGAAAACCGGGTATGAGAGCTGGCTGTCTGAGCCAGCCGCATTCAGCAGATGGCTCATGGCGTCGAACGTACTTGAGAAACCGGAGGGTTTTGGCGGGGATTCTGATGGATTTGGACTGGTTTTGGGGCATCCTGCCGGAGATGTTCGGTGAGATTCACGTCGGGGTGAACTTCATCGAGGTAGGCAGCCACCCGATCCTGATATGCTCAGATCGAAATCTGGAGTAGCCAGAACGGTGTCCGAAACCACTTGCTTCTGGGCACCCTTCTGGGCCCGGGTTGTGGACCCGGTCTTGATGGTCTCACCGAGGGGAGGGTTCTGGACCCGAGCGATGCTCGGTCTACTCCACGTCAGGATCGTCGAGTTTGTCATAATCCCAGGCTCTCAGGATTCGTTTCCAGTGAGGGACGGGATCCTCACCGGTCATATGCTCCACCTTATTCCCGAGACGACGAGCTTTATGCTTCTCACCTAGAGCCATGAAGATCGCTGCCAGGTGGATCATTGCCCTGACGTGTACGCCGTCTTTCGTCAGCTCGATGGCCCTCTCGAACGCATGCTTGGCATCCTGGAGTCGTCCCAAAGCGATGAGGTTGTTGCCACGGCAGAACCAATGGTGCGAGTGGTGTCCGTGATAGGGCTCGGCCTCGGCAAAGGCGGCCTCGGCTCCCTCGGATCGGCGAATATTTGAAAGAATGATGCCGATCTCATTTCTGGCGTTGCCGAACTCGGGATCGAGCTGGACGGCCATTCGACACTCCAGCAGAGCTTCCTCGACCAGAGCCATATCGACTCTGTCTGGATCACCTCGAAGCCCTTGCTGCCACAGAGCTGCCCCCAGTTTGAAGTGCAGCGAAGCATTGAGTGGCTGGTGGTTGACGGCGTGACGATAGTGTTCGATGGCCGAGGCATGGTCATCAACAGACGAGGCACGTTCCGCTTGCAAGGCTCGGTTCATTGCCTTGCCAAACGGATCCGGGGAGATCCGGATCGTCTGCCAATCGGCGGGAGGTTTGAAATCGTACCCGGCCATGCGCAACTGCATCTCTATGGCGAACCGGCCGAGCATTTCCACGTCGTCGGGAGGGGATTTCCAGTTTTCTCGGACGTGGTGACGTAGGTACTCTATGGCCCTGGGAGCCGATCCAAGTACCTGCATCCAGTGATGCACCCGACCGGACCAGTCGCCCGAGAGACCCAGGAAGTCGGCAGATACCTCCTGGTTCAAGGCCGATACTTCCGCCAAGAGGAAGGTGACGAACTCTCCGGTCGGACATCGGGCTCCATGGAAAACGAGATTCCATAGACGAGGTCGCATCTCGGCTTTGGTGGCCTCCATCTTCTCGTCCCAGTCGAACGGAGCGAACTGGGTACGAAATTCCGGGGGAGGTTCTTCTCGGACAGGGCCGATGAGCCGGTCGTGGACGTGCTTGGCGGTGAGCAGCATGGCCTCGACCATGTCGTTGATTCGCTCTTCACCGCAGAGACTCATCAGGTGTCTATGGACGGCCTGGACGCCGACTGCAAGGCGGAGCTGATACTCGATAGTCGATCGGTCACCTCCCTTGCTCAGAGTCCTGGCGACTTTCTCGAGATGGTTGCTGGTGGGAAACGAGTGACCGCCCCGCCATGCCTCGATGGATTGCTCGGAGACCCCGACCTTATGAGCGAGATCAGCCACGGTCATGCTGACGTCATGGCGTCGCTTGTCGATCAGGGCTCCGATGGTCACCTTTTTCAGCCAGTCGGATCCCCACTCGATGATCTCGCCGCTCCGGAGTTCCAGAAGGATGCCCCAGGCTCCCAGACGGATGCCGAGGTCGAGCATCACCAGACGGAGGACGGGGATGGGAAGATCGCTCTCCTCCTGGACGGGATACACATGGGAGTTGACCTCGGCCACGAAGTGATCCCAACGCTGAGCGTAGAAACGAATGCTGTTGCTGATCAGATCGTGCAAGGTCAGATCAAGACCGGCATCGTCGGGCAGCTTCAATCCCCGAGGGACCAGGCTTTCGACAAGGGCATCTAGGATCAACTCGACGGTCTCGGGTGCGATGCGGTCCCCTTTGAAGTATCGCTGGACGGTCTTGTAACTGGCTCCGTTCCAGTCTTCTCGCAGTGCGGTTTTCAGCCGCAAGGCATGGGCAAGACGGCCGATGACGAAGCCGCTGTGGGGCAGCCGAAGGCCGTCGGTACTATTCACGGTATGGTAGGACTTCATGATCGTCACGGTGGCGAACCCTGGGCAGCGATGTAACGCTTTCGCCGCCCAGGGTATTCCGCTCTGGCTCTGAGCTACTTCTTACTTTTGGCCGTCCCTGAGCTTCCCGACCGACTGCCGTTCGAGTTCTTGGCAGCGGCACTCTGTGCCCGGGACTTGAAGGTCTGATCGGTGCCGTTACGGTCAGCATGAGACTGAATCCGTCGGGCGGCCGATTGGGTCATTTTCGTTTTCTTTGCCATGTTCACTCCAGGTGTAGGGTTTGGTGAGAGTGGCGGCACCGGACCATCCGATAGCGCCTCCATCACCGGTGCTCAGGGTAGGCATCGCCATCCCCGGAGTGAATCAAGTCTGGTGGACAGGAAGGTCAACCAACTGGAATGCTTGGAGATTATGGAATCCGCTCCGCTTGAGAAGTGGCAGCGGGCCGTGGCCAGTGGCCCTGGTCTTCGAGCCGGCGTCGAAGCGTTGATCGACTCACTCCGAGGATCGTGGCCACTTGCTTGAGTCCTCGTCCCTGATCCAGCAGTGCCAGAGCCGGTCGGAGATCCATGTCCACCTTGGGGCGCCCGCAGTGCTTGCCAGCTGCCTGGGCCCGTCGTACTCCGGCCACGACTCGTTCTTGGATCATGGCCCGTTCGAATTCGGCAAAGGCACCGAGGATCTGGAGCATGAGCCGGCCGGTAGGAGACGTGGTGTCCATCCCTGAATCTCGAACCGACACGAAACCGACACCGAGAGCTGCCAGTTCGTCGAGAAGACGAAGAAGATGAGCGAGGCTGCGGCCGAGTCGGTCGAGCTTCCAGACGGCGACCAGATCGATCTTTCCCCGGCGAGCATCGCCCATGAGCTGGTCCAGCTGGGGCCGGGTCTCTTTGGCTCCGGAGACTCCGTCGTCTACGTATTCGTTCACGACTTTCCAGCCTCTTTGTCGAGCCACCTGGCGAAGTTCGTCCAGTTGGAGCCCGACATCCTGACCGTTTCCGGTCGTCGAGACCCTGGCGTAGATAGCGGCTTTGGGAGATTTTTTCTTGCCCATGACCCTCTCCTGTTCGTTTCGCCCGAAGCGGCAGATCAGTCATAGGGCTTCGTATTCAGCAAGCTCTGCATTTTCCAGAGTAGCCGCATCAACTCTGAGCGGGTACTGCTCACCAACGGTTTGGTATTGGCGAGAGAGAGGCCCTTGTGTTCGTAGTCTTCGTGATGGCGAACCCATCCACCTGGGGCGAACTCGATCCCACATCCCTGGAGAGAGGTCACGAGGGCGCCGACAGTCTGTTGATGAGGTGTTGTCGTCCGCCCTGTTTCGATCTGACCGATTGCTGTCGAGCTCAGCCCGGTCAGCTTTGCGAGGTCCCTTACTCCAAGGGACGCAAGAATACGGCCAGCTCGAAGCTGGTTCCTGGTGATCAGCAGTTCTTCGGTTTTTTCGGTACTCATTGTGTTTCCTTCCTCTGAGTACCTACTGAGAGGCCCTGTGCAATTACCCGGTCACGGTCCCACAGGCTCGACTTTGGGCTTATGTAGAGGCGAGTTCAAAGCAAAACCTACATTCTACTCTTTTCAGGCTATCGGGATACCTACCTTCTCGTCGATTTTGTGTCGATTTGTTGCTCAGTTCCTCACCAAGGTGGCTTCTCGGATTTGAGAAACCGCTTAGAAAAGTCCGCAGGGGCCCCAACGACACCGTAATCGACAAGTTGATTTTGTAGACAAAATCAAGCCGGCAAATCCAAGACAACCTCGTTTCGCTGGTCGGATGTCAACCAAGGGGGTCAAGCCCTAGCCTTGCACGGGTAGAAGTGATGAACAGCCAAAACAATAACCAACGGAGATCGTCACCGAGCCTGTCCTGAATGCTGCCATTCTTGGCGGAAGTCCTCTCTGGGGCGAGCCCGACTCTCGGGATGCCAGATGCCGAGTGCCCTGGGCGACCTGCTCGTGAACTGCGGTGACTGGTCGGTCTCCCCGACGCCCCGGGATGGTCCAGATGATCACGGAGCTGAGCCGGGTATCTCGATCTCTTCGCGATTTTCTCCAGATCACCGACGAATGGCGTGAACGAGACGGACCCGTCCGTAGGACGGCGGAGCGGTCGGCAGGGCCGACCCGGCCGCCTGGCCCGATGGCACGGAGTACCAGTCAAGCACCTGTAGAAGATCTGCACTGAGACAACGCCCTTACTCTGCCCTGGCATGCCCAGCAGCGCAAAAGTCAAGCACCTGTAGAAGATCTGCGCTGAGACAAGAGGAGAGCACCGCCGCGGCGAAGCCGGGGCAATCCGATCGAAAGGGGCTGAGGGCTCTGCACCCGAGCGCACACAAGTAGCGTCGGTCAGATTGCTTGCGAAGCCGCTCGCCGACCCGTCTCATCAGGCTCCCGAGGCAGAATTTCTGCCCTGGATGAGGGCTACAGACTCCAGCCAGAGCACAATTTCTGCTCGCGGGACCAAGGTACGTGGCGCCTGGAAAACCAGCTGAGCCTTGCCAGCCAACCATTGGTTCAACCGCGGCTTCAACTTGTGCTCGCGAGACCAGAGTTGCCAGGCTCCCGAGGCAGAATTTCTGCCCTGGATGAGGGCTACAGACTCCAGCCAGAGCACAATTTCTGCTCGCGGGACCGGGGTGCTGATGTGTCCAGAGCTCGAGCGGTTGTCGCGAAGCCGGGCGAACGAGGCTCCGGAGCTCAATTGATTCCTGAGCTCAGGTCAGAGCCTTCACCCCTTTCGATCGGATTGTCCCGGCTTCCACCGGGCTGCTGCGCTTGATCCTGTGCAGCGCTCGCTCCACTCTAGGGGGCGTGAAGAAATCCCTACTGATCTCATTCGCCGTGGCCCTACTTGTGAGTTTGGTGCCCGATAGTTCGGCCCTTGCTGGACGCAATGTCTTTGGCATTCGCGGCGGCTTTACCGATGACCCCGACAGTTTCTTCTTCGGCGGCCACGCTCTGATTCACCCCAGGCGGGCGCGCGCTCTGCGCCTCGAGCCCGCCCTCGAACTCGGCATCGGTGACGAAGCAATCGACTTCTTTTCCATCCGGTTTAACTTCACCCTCAAATACCTGTTCCCGCTGGGCCGCGATATGGCAGTCTATCCGCTTTTTGGTCCGGCCATTTACTACATCAATGCAGATTGTGACGGCTGCGACGACACCGAGGTCGGGGTCCATCTGGGTGGTGGTTTCGACCTGTACGGCGTGTCGCTCGATATAGCCCTCGGTCTCACCGATGATATCCCGGACTTCACCTTCACCGTCGGCTATTCGTTCTGGTAGTAGGCGACCGCTCGCTCAATCGACAGTCACTCGCTGGCCCTGATCGAGCGAACGCTGCGCTGCAGCCAATACGCGTACCACTCGCGTCGCGCTGTTAATACCGGTTGTGGGCGTTTCACCCGATTCGATGCAATGCAGAAAATGGCCGCATTCCCGCGCCAGGGGCTCGACCATCTTGATGTGCGGGATGTATACGCCGCCCGAACGAATGGCCAGATATTCGCCGAAATCCGTGAACTGGGGCGGTCGGTCGTAACCCTTGTCGTAGATGCGCAGCTTTTCAGACGACACGTCATCAAATACCGCCATCTTCTTGCTGCCCACGATGGTGAGGCGGCGCTCCTTGCGCGGATCGAGCCAGGACAGGTGAATGTGGGCCATCTGTCGACTGTCGAATTTGAGGTTCACAAACACCACGTCTTCGACTCCGGGGGCCAGATAACTCTCACCAGTCGCCCATACGCTCACCGGCATGGCGCCGAGAAGATAGTCGATCATCGAAATATCGTGGGGAGCAAAGCTCCACAGGGCATTTTCGTCTCGGCGAACCCGGCCGAGATTGACCCGTGTGCAATAGAGGTAGAGAATTTCTCCCAGCTCGCCGCTGTCGATCAGGGTCCGCAAGTATTCGACCGCCGGGTGATACACCATCAAATGGCCCGCCATGAGCAATCGTCGGGACCCCTGTGCGGCAACTCTGACTCGCTCGGTGCCGGCCACATCAAGGGCGAGCGGTTTTTCGACATAGACGTGTTTATCTGCAGCCAGCGCCCGACAGGCCATATCGGCATGGGTGACGGCCGGCGTGGCAATGACCACTGCGTCGACGTCATCCGCGTCGAGCACTTCGTCAAATGACCGGGATAGACGCGCTCCGGGCGCCTGCATGCTGGCCCGGTCAAGTGCCTCGCGGTCGCGGTCACAGATCCAGGTAACCCGAGCTCGCCGGTCCTGGGCAAAGGTGCGGACCAGGTTGATTCCCCAGTAGCCGGTGCCGACAATGGCAACGCGAGTATGGGGCATGGCCACCGATGCGCGAGGCTCGCTCATGGTGCAATCATGGTTTCACAATGCGCCCTGGGCGCCAAACTGGATCTCGAGCCGGTTGTAGCTGGGATCGTTGCCCATGGCATCGGTGAAGCTGGTCGTATCCGATACGACGTCGATCTCGCCGGTCAAGGCCAGCCAATCGCGAAGCACATAGTGGACCCGGGTGCCGAGGCGAAGAATAAAATCATCGCGAGTTCCCTCGCCGCCGGTGAATACTCCGCGATACCCGCGCAGCCGGATATCGGCCAAAATGTGGAGCAAGATCTGGTCGATCTGCTGGTCGACCTTGGCCTGCACAGCGTGATCGCGGTAGAAACTGGCGCCCAGTGCATCGCGAAAATCGTATTGATACGCCACGGTAAATCGCCCGGTGGAGCGATAGCGCATGCCAAACTCGGCGCCCAGGAGCGGGCCGGTAAACTCGGCGCCAGCCATGCCCGCCCCGGCCGAATAAAACCCCTTGCCAAATCCGGCATGGACACGAAGTGTGGTGTTTTCCGTGATCGCGCTGGCGCCGCCCAGCAGAATGCGCAACGGCGTCGACGTCGGCTTGTCCGAGTCGCCCATCGGGCCAAAAAAACCGTACGAGGCGTCGAGATAAAACCGCGTGATGGGCAAGAATTGCCACTCGGCACGGCCGCGCAGGAGCTGATTCATCCGGTTGCCAACCCCGGGCAATTCACTCTCGAATATATCGAGAGTATTTTCGTAGCGAGCCGAGAATTGCAGGGCACCGCGGCCGGGCCGCCAGCGCAGGCCGCCGCGCAGCCGATTGATGACGCGGTTGAAGTTGCCGTGAAAATCGTAGTTGCGCGGCCGGACGTCGCGGGTAAACCGGTTGTCGACCATGAACGAGAGCGGTCCGTCCGGCATGGTGACGAGATGGGCGTCAATACCGAGCGCCAGGCTGCTGAACCCGTTCTGCTCCTTGACGTTGTTGTTGCCCGAAATATGCTGGGTGTAGTCGAGACGACCGGTCAGCCGGTAGTCCAGACTGGGCGAAGAACGCGCGGCCGGACCCAGGCTCTCGGCCGATTCCAGCGGTGACTCGACCGCACCAGCCGGCCGGTTGTGCTCCGAGGCCAGCGCAGCACTGAGGCCCAGGCGGATCACTGCAGATCCCGAACCCCCCTCGTCGCCGGCCTCGTAAAACACATTGGAGATATACCCGGTGGACAAACTGGCCCGGGGATGCACCACTGTGCCCTCGCTGATCTCGTAACCCGCTCCCTCGACCACCGTGTCCTGGGCCAAAGCAGATGAACTGGCCACGGCGATCACAACAGCGACTATGCATGCAGAGCGTCTCATGACAATACCTCGCGATGGCGGATGGCGATCGTCGTCCCGCTACCGCATGGGAGTGGCGAACTCGGGCCGCTGAAGCTCGTCACCAGTGGTGTAGTCAAATGGCTCTTCCAGAGTCGGGTCGTCGAGAATGGGCGGCTTTTCCACATCACGCCGGGTCGGGCCGACAAACATGAGCTCCTCGCCCACACAAGCCTCGGCCTCGTCGCGCAAGACCGAAATATTCTCGTACGCAATGGTGACCTTGCTGAACTGATGGTAGCGGTCCCGGTCGTCGTTGCCGGCAATCGCCTCGACCAACTCGGTCCGCGCAGCCTCGGCAATGTTGAGGAGCTTTTTGACCTGAATCAGGCGATCGTTTACACAATTGAGCCGAATGACGTCCTTTTGTTTGCGCGCCACCTGCTGGATCGCGATCACCCGATCGAGCATTCGTTTCATCTCGACGATGAGCTGGTCGGATCGGGCCAGCATTTCGCGCGGCGCTAACTCGGCCCGTTTCTCCATCGGCAGGATCACATCCGAATCCGGCAGGGCATTCTGAGCAGGCGCGTCCTGTCCGGACGGGCCATCGGTCGCCGTGCCCTCGGTCGCCGTATCCCTGCCCGCGCCATCCTGGCCCGGCCGGTCTGCCGGCATCTCGTTTTCAGGCCCTTGTGTAGCCTGGTCCTGCGTCTTGTCTGCTGTGTCGCCCTGCGGCTCCCGCGGCTCCTGGCCTGCCGGCTGGGCGTGGAGCAAGGTGGCCGCGGCAAACACTGCCGCGATTGCCGCGAGTGGGAGAATCCTTCGCCAAATACGCGTCATACAGTCTACCAATGAGTATTGGCAGCGAACCAGAACAGTATCGGCGCCGCTCGATCCATGTCAACGTTCTCGCTCATGTTCTCCTCGGTCAGTTGTCCCGGCCCATGGTTTTGTTCAGCCGCTCAGAAAACAGTTTCTGGCAATGATTCTGATGGATCGTGTCTCACACGCCAGACCAGGCCAGGCCCAGAAAACCCCGCAAAATGCGTCCGCGGTGACTCGGAGCACACGTGCCGGGTATAAACGACATACAAGATGGATCCGGACGCAAGGCCGCGACCTTGATGCGAAAGCTCATACAATGCTGAAGAAACTCGTACAATGACCGAGTCGATACCGCGTAGCCTGTTTGTCTGTACAGTACTGACAGGACTGGTGAGCACAGGGGCCGCATTTGCCGAGCCAGCAGTTACCCTGGACATCACCAGCAAATGTCCCACAGACGAGCAAGTTCGCGCTGCCCTGGCCACTCATGTGGATGTGGTCGAGCGCGGCGCGCCCGGTGCGTGGACTGTTTCACTGAGCGAACTCGACCACGTGACCCATCTCTCGATTCGCGATACCCGTGGCGAGGTGTCTGTAGTGCGGAGCATCACCAGTGCCGATTGTCAAGCGGTCGCCGAGGCATGCGCGATCATCGTGCATGCGCATTTTGCCGGATTGGAGCGAGCGGAGCACATCGGTGCCACCACAGGGCCATCATTGCAGCCAATCACAATCGACGTGCCGCCTCCGGTGCGAAAATCCGCTGCCGCTCCGGTTCGAACATCGGTGGCCAGTGCCGAGAGCTCGGCCAGAGAGGTCGACATTGCGGTGACCGCACAGGGCGAGACAGCAAGTGCCCGGCCAAGCTGGCTGGCTGTGGTTCTGTCCGGCGGGTTCGATATGGCAATAGCCGACACCGCCCTGGTACGAGGGATCGGCCGGTTCGACCTGTCGTGGGTTCGGCGCAACGGAATTGTCATGAGCGGCGGTATTTCGGTCAGCACACTGGCCGGGGCGGCCGAGCCGAGTTCGGTCAGACAGCGCCAGCTCGCAGCTCGCACCGAGCTCGGCTACCGCATCAGCCGCGATGTGATCTGGCTTGAGCCCGCTGTATCTGCGAGCCTGGTCGTGTCTCGGGTGACCGCGGAGATCGCCAATGCGGATCACTCGGCCACGCGAGTTCATCCGATGGTCGGAACCGGATTGGCCGGAGGATTCAGGATCGGCCGACGAGCCTGGCTGCGCGCCGCTATCGAGCTTTCGCTATTTCTTTCGAGCGATCGATATCTGGCCGAATCGACCCGGGAAATCGCGCGTTCGCCGCGATTTTCCGCGGCCTTTTTGGGCGGTATCGAGTGGCGTTTGTGATCGATCGGGCACCCTCGCGGCACATACCCGGGTGAGGAACCCCATCCCATGCCAAAAATCGGACCGAGCCTGGGTAGCCAGGCGCGCCCCTGGCGGGGCGATGCGTCTCACTCTGTTGACGCGCTGCGTTCGACGATATCGCGAGAGCGAGACCAGGCCTGGCGAGCGGTCTATGACGATCATTTTGACTGGGTTTATCGGCTGGTCTATCGCTTTGGAGTTGCGCGCGACGATGTCGAGGACGTTGTCCAGCAGGTCTTTTTGGTCGCCTATCGCCGTCTGCTCGAGATCGAGAGAGTGGACAATGTGCCCGGCTGGTTGCGCGGCATCGTGGTCAAGGTCGTTTCGAGTCATCACCGCTGGCGCAAAGTCAGACAGGTGAAGAAATGGCTGGTCGATTCCACCCTGCGGGCTGGGGCCAACCGGCCGGCGAGCCCGCAGCGCCATGTCGAATCCGCTCAGACGCAAAAACGGGTCGGCGAGGTATTGGCCGGGTTGAGTCCCAAGCTGCGCACGGTGCTGGTGCTGGCTGATATCGAGGAGTGTTCGGTCGGCGACGTCGCCAGACTATTGAATATACCGGTCAACACAGTGCGATCGCGCCGCCGTCTTGCGCGCGAGGCATTTCAGAAGAAGTGGCAACAAGCAACCGGGGAGGGACGGCCATGAGCGATCGAAGAGCCATGGGCGATCGAATAAACCAGCAACGAGCACTGTGGCAGACCATGCGGGCGTTCACGCCTCCTGCAGGGGCCAGGCAGCGGGTGTTGAATGCGGTCGAGGCAAAACTCGGCCGACCCCGCGGTCGCTCGCTGATCGCGCCTGTCCTGGCCGCAGCTGCGGCGTGTGCAGTGATTTTCTTTTGGCTCGTCCCATCGGGCCAGAAACCCGCTGTCGCGCGAGTGGTCGCCGCATCTGCCGCCGAGCAAGGCGGCACCTGGCTCGGCGGCGGCGATCGGCTCGATCCCGGGTCCATTCGGGTCGCCGAGGCCGGACACCTGCGGGTCGACACCGGACGTGCTCGGGTCGAGGTAGCCGGCCCGGCTGCGGTCGAATTCCGCTCGCGCACCCTTGTCTTGCGCCATGGCGAGGTAACCGTGGACGGCGACCTCGAGGTCGAGGGCCCGCATTGCACGGCGCGCGTGCAAGGTCGCAGCGCCGTCTCGGTGAGCGATGCGCGTCTCCAGGTGCACGTGTTCTCGGGCAGCGCCCAGCTGTCTACAGCCGACGTGTCGTGTCGGGTGATCGATATGAGCGACGCTCTCGAGGTCTGGGCAGTGCCGCATAGATCGCCCGATCCGCGCCCGGCTGCCCGGTTGCCCGATGCTGTGCAGGCGAATCTACCGGCTACGCCGGCCCGGCCGGAGCGGCCGGCGACCGATGATTCAGCACAACCTCGGCGCCAGCCGCTGGCCCGGCCGCGGTCGCCCTCGCCCTCGCTGTCCACCAAGCTGGACAGGCCGCCGGCCGCGCCGCCATCGGCATTATCCCGGCAGGTCCGGGCCTATTGGGCTGCTGTAGAGCTGCGCTCATCTCGGCCGCACAGAGCACTGGCCCGGTTGCGGGCCTTGCTCACAACCTGGCCCGACACTGCACTCCGGCCTGAAATCGAGTTCGCGATCTTCGACACCTTGATCGAACTCGGCCGCACTGCCGAAGCGCGTGCGCAGGCGCGGCACATACTCGAACAGCTTCCCAATACCCCCAGGGCAGGCGAGCTGCGCCGCGCCAGCCAGGAGAATGCAGAGAGTACGGATGACTAGGTACCATTTCGTAGTGGTGATCGCCTGGCTGTGCTTGTTGTCGTGCACGCTCGATGTCCACCTGGGACCCAGGGCGGGCGACAACGGCTCGAATAACCCGGTCGATGCAGCACCCCAGTGCAACGGCCAGAGCGGCCAGGACTGCCCGCCCGCCCCATGTGATACGCAGAGCGATCCCAACTGTCCAGCCGATCAGTGCAACGGACAAAACGACGGCAATTGCCCGCCGGCCTGTGATACGCAGGGTGATCCCAACTGTCCGCCCGATCAGTGCAACGGACAAGGCGACGGCAATTGCCCACCGGCCTGTGATCCGCAGACTGCTCCCGACTGTCCGTGCAATCCACAGAGCGATCCCAACTGCCAACCAATGCGGCGAGCAACGATTGAATCAGCATTTTTTGTCGAGGCTGATCGCTCGGGCGCTGACAGGCCACATATCAGGTGAAGGTAATCATCACTGGCATTTTCCCATTTGCCTACAGGAGAACTACGATATGAATGCTTCACCAAGATGGGGCCGCTTTTGGTCCTTGCTCGCCATTTTCGGCGTTGTTCTGGTCATTGCGGGGTGTGTTTCCATTCCGACCGACAGCGATGAATCAAGCAGTACGCGATCCGTGCAAGAAGAGCATTGCGATTCGCAGACCGATCCCAACTGCCCGCCCGACCAGTGTGACGGGCCGAATGGCGACGGCAACTGCCCGCCCGACCAGTGTGATGGGCCGAATGGCGACGGCAACTGTCCGCCCGACCAGTGTGACGGGCCGAATGGCGACGGCAACTGTCCGCCCGACCAGTGTGACGGGCCAAATGGCGACGGCAACTGCCCGCCCGACCAGTGTGACGGGCCAAATGGCGACGGCAACTGCCCGCCCGACCAGTGT
>JAKSDA010000479.1 GCA_022360315.1 Pseudomonadota bacterium | reverse complement strand
CTGGCCGGTGGTCACTACTTGCCGGCCAGCGCTCAGCGCACCGTCGACGTCTATGCCGAGCGGTTCCCGCGCATGTCGTCGGTGCTAGAGCGGATTCGCGCCAGCGGCTTCTCGAGCGGCCACCGCGTGCGCATGACCGTTGCCGAGCTGCTAGACCTTTTGGGCTCGGGATTCGGCGGCCCAGGAGGCCCCACCGCCTTTGCCTACGCCACCGCGGGCGGCGGCGACGTGCGCGCCCTACCGCCCGATACCCGGCTCGAAGTCGCCATGCGGCCCATACAGGCAGTCACGGGAGCCGTCAGTCGCCCGCTACAGATGAGCCGGCTCGGCGGCGATTCCGGCAAAACAGGCAGCCCCGGCGGCCCCAGTGGCGAAGTCGTGGGCGACAGGAGCCAGGCCAAGCCCGCTCAGGGCGCCAAGACTGCCCCCGCGGAGCTGCCAAGGGACGTCGTGGCAATCGACAGGGTCGCCCTGGTCGACGAATCCCTCCCAACCCCGAGCAAGGCCGCCACTGGCTCGTCCCTCAAACCCAAAGCCTGGGTCGAGCGGGTCAAGGCGATGCTCGCCCCCGACGAGCTGATCAAGTTCGAGCAGATACATCGCAACATGGCACCGGACGACATCCACGGCCGCTACCGCGGCGACTTCGACGCCGTGCTGAGCAGAGTCAAGGCGGCGACTGCCAAGGGCCAGGCCGCGAACGACCGCGCAGCAGCGTCCAAACGGCGGGCTGACGAGTTGCGGGCCATGATCGAGGCTCGTGGGTTGATGAAGGAGCCAGCGATACGGAAGATCATCGACGAGCTTGGGCCGAGGCCGAGTGGAGCGGCGCTAGACGACGCAATCGCTGCAATTCGGAGCAAGCTCATTACCAACGTCACTGCTGCCGAGGCTCAATCTCGTTACCCTGGGTCACGCGTACACAAGGATGTGGACGTGTGGGTAGAGCAGCCGGAGACTACAATTGACCAATTCCACGCGAACCACCCCGAACACACGGGTACAGTCGACGATTTGGTGACGCCAAACGGCAAGAGAGTTCACGTGCTATCGACAGACATAGACATTCTAGTAGTGCAGCCACAAGCCAATGGAAAGGCGCGGATCGTCCACAGAGAAGAACTCAAAACCGGAATGAGAGACAAGCCAGCCAAGGCGAAGCGCCAGCTCGATAAAGGGCTGCGTCGGCTACGGGAAGATTCCACGGGTAAGAACAAGATTCGCTTGATTGAAAACGATATCGATATCACTGATACAATCGATCTAAATACCGCTCATGGTTCGAGTGGGGTGACCCGCGGCCCATCAGGTAAAGGGTTCGACGACCACCTGGGTATCTCTGCGCGCGATCTCGAAGTTCTCACCAAAGAGCTAATCGAACTCGAACTCCGGTTGCAGGCCACGGGAGGGGAGCAATGAGAGCCTGGGGTTCTTTGTACCTGGTTCGTCCTGACTGGGACGGTCCTGAAGAGGATAGGGATGAAGCGGAGGTCGAAGAGTTCGAGTACGCCAGAAGGTTCCTAAGAGTCGCTCCTGAACTCTGGCGGCTGGCAGGTGATCATGAGCGCGCCGCGACGATAGAGGCTCTTATCGACCAAGTTTATAAACGCGAGCGACGCTGGATGACTGCAAGCGAGATCGAAGAACTCCTGCAAATGCTCAACGGGATCGAGGACGCTCTGGTCGGCACGGTCGTCGACGAGCACTGGATGCTTCGGCCGGAACAAGTTCCCGAGTTGCGGGCGCGAACCAACTTTCTCCACCTAGAGGAGAGCCGCGGCGAACTCGCCGTAAGCGGAGTTGCATCCGGAATCTCGGATGTATATTCATTATGCGCGATCCTCCGTAAAGCTCGCGATCGTGGCCTCCTAGTATCACTAGATTGACCTCCGCTCACATGACGTGACCAGCTTAGCCAAATTGCCCCCTACACAAGCCCTACTCAGGGGCAGCTCTCCGGACAGCCGTCCGCGTCCCCGACATCATTGCGTTCCTCGGGCTCCACTCGGCAGCAGTCTTCGACGTCCATTACTCCGTCGCTATCGTGGTCCTCTTTCGCATCGGGGCAGCCATCCCCATCGTCGATGCTGTTTCTATCTTCGGCCTCTCTCGGGCAGCCATCAGCATCATCTGCAATGCCGTCTCCATCCGGTTCTTTATGCTGTCGGCGGTATTCGTAGCCGATGAGTAACGCGATGCTCATATTCTTGAGAGCTGATGACTCACTGTCCGTTATATCGACGAAACCCATGTCATACTGCCCTCGAATTGAGAACGTACCCCAACGCATCGGCTTGGTCATCACTCCTACCGTAGCTGCAAAACCAAAATCCCACGAAGTCAGCGCATCTTTCGCGTCTCGCGTCAATTCATCGTCTATTTGTCGTGCTCTTACCAATAGACTTAGCCCGGATTTCTCACCAGACTGGCAACTGAGCATCAAAACCAAGCTCCAGATCGCTCAGCAGACGCAGTCCTTCTGAACAAACGGTCAGTCGAGGATGCCACGAAAAGCTTCCAAGAGCGGTGTCGACACGTGTCGAGCGTGAATAATGAGCGGACCTGGCCCGATTTGCCTGCTATGGGCCGTAGCAGGGCACAGCTCCCCCGTTTGGCCCAAACAGGCCATCGCCGGAACCCAGGTGGTCAGACAGGTCAGGAACGCTGAGGATAGTAGGTTTGGATGTTGCGTTGTACCTTCGCGAACAGGTTCTGCAAGGGATGAATGCTACTGAGCGAGACGTAGATACGGCGTACGCTGACAGAAACGATAGCGCCGATTTTCAGCAGGCGGGTACGAATCGT
>JAKSDA010000618.1 GCA_022360315.1 Pseudomonadota bacterium | reverse complement strand
GCCTCGAGTTCCCGGCTCAAGTTCGCCTGAGCGGCTTGGCGCACCCGATCGAGCTCCTGGGTCGAGCTGCGCGAGACGACTTGGCGCGTGACCACTGCCGCCACGGCAATGGGGACCAACGCTGCCAGAGCAAACCACAGAGTAAAGCGACCGCGCAACTGCATGAGGTTTATGGGGTCCGCTCGGCCCGGCCGAACAAAAACAGGTCGTCGAGCGGAACAATAGAGGTGTCGTCGAGGCGCAGTCCGTGTACATCGGTGCGATGGTGAACACGCAGTGCGCGGTGAAACAGCGGAACAATGGGCAGGCGGCGGGCGAATTCGCGACCGGCAGTTTCGATATCCAGCGGTCCCCGGGCCAGGATCTCGCCGGCCCATGTATCGCCGCCCGCAGCAAAGGCCGCGGCAATGGCAAAATCGGCCCGCGGCAGCGGAAAAGCGAGCTGGCCGATGTATAGGTCGCAAGCGCCGCGCGCCACGCGATCGCTGAACCGAGCGGAGTCGAGCTGGGTGATGCGTGCCGCGATGCCGAGGCGAAATAGAGCGGCCAGTACTTTTTCAGCGATCTCTCGGTCGTCCGGCCGCATGCGGTCGATGATCAGCTCGAGTTCGACCGGCCTCTGCCCCGATCGAATTTCGGCCAAAAGCGGCACACTGCGCGCTGCTTGGGCCAAACTGGCCTGCGCGGCCGGCAATCGCGCGCTGCGCACAGGTGCCGGAGTCGGCTGCCCCCCCATGGCCGGAGAAACCGGGTGCTCTGCTATGGTCACTCGCTCGCCCGTGCCGACGCCGCGAAAGCCGTTGCGATCGATGGCCAGTGACAGGGCCCGGCGAAAGCCGCGACTGTAGGTGATCGAGTGGTGCGATGGGGTCTTGCCAAATCCGATATAGGCCAGAATCGTGGCCGGTCCCATGAGCGCACGAGTGCGAAATGCCGGCTTGTGCCCGGCAAACGCGACTGCGCCGCGAAGTGACATATGGGCCCGTCCCGCCTCGTACTCGGTGGCCTCTTCTTCGGCACGCCCGAACCAGCGCAGAATGATGTCGTCGATGTACGGCCGTCCGGCAAAATGGCGATCGGCGGCGGCGAGATGGATGCGCCGGGCGGCGCGGCGGAACCGGACCAGACGATACGGACCCGAGCCGATGAACCGGGCCGGTTTGCGCCAGCTGGGCGCCCGGCCGCGCGGGGTGACCGCAGTGGTCGGAGCGGCGAGAATGACCGCTATGGGAGGAGTCGCCCACACAAAGCGGATCACCACGTCGCTGCCGTCGGCGCGGACCGAGCGCACAGAAGCCAGGATTCCGCCGTTTCGAATCCGCTTGACCCGGATCAGCGAGCGAGCCACATCCCCGGCCGTGAGCGCGCGGCCGTCGTGAAACAAAATACCGCTGCGCAGCGCAATGCGCGCTTCGAGGCCACTGTCGTCGACTTCGGGCAGGGCCGCGGCCAGGTGCGGCACGATGCGAAGCTGGCCGTCGGGATCTTTGCCGTCGATTCGATACAAGGTGTCAAAGAGCAGCGAGACCAGGGTGAGTTCGGCGTGGCTGGCCGCGCGAGCCGGGTCCAGCGTGGCCGGCTCGCCGAGCAGACTCGCCGTGAGGCTGCCGCCATAGGTCGGTCGGGTCTCGGCCGCTGCTGGCTGGACGGCCGTCATGATGACGAGTATGGCGACCGAAATGGCGGGGACAATGGCAACCCAGCACGGCATTTCTGGCCCGAGCGATCGCATGCAAGGCACTCGCTGCCCGGCGTCTGTCAGTTGATCGTCCATAGATCGATGCGTGTAGACCCCGACAGGCGTATGGCGGCGATGACTTCGAGAGCATCATCACCGTCGATGTCTCCAGCGGTCAGCCCGACCACTCCGCCGCTGAACGAGCGCCGGAACAACCGGTCGAGTCGGCCGTCTTTCCACGACAGGACGTCAACCTGGTCGGGAGCACCAGGCGGTGTCGCCGCAGTGACTGCGATCTCGGCATGACCGTCCCGATCGATGTCGGCGATCTCGAACACCACACCGACGTCGGATACAGTGCTCGCGGTGGTAGGCGCACTGTGGCACTCCGAGTCATGACGTCGGCATTGTCTGCGCGCCCACAGCGAGAGTGTACCGTCGGTGGATACCACGCCGGCAATCGTCAGCGCGCGGCCGGCGCTGTCGAGCAGGTTGTCGCGACAGCGGATCGAGAAAAAACGCGCGGGAATCGGCACCTCCACGGTTTCGCCGGCCCATGGCCCAAAAATTGGCGAGTGCTCGAATGCTGTAAAATAGTTGCGACCCGGTTCGAGTTGGCCAGCGAGGCCCACGCAGAGGGGAAACTTGCCGGCTCGGGCGGCCCGCGCGGCGACCGCCAGGGCGGTCGCCGAGCCCTGACCAGCGGCGTCAGATGGCCGTCGGTCGGGCCGGTCGCTGCCCTGCTCGGCCGCACTACCGGCTTTTCGATCGGTCTCGCCGGCCAGCTCGAGATCGAGTTCCGCCAGATTTCCATCCCGGTACGCGAATACTGCCCCGCGCACCTGCTGGCTCGATTGCGCAGCGATCTCGAGTCGGCCGTCGCCGTCGAAATCACTCACCACCATGGCGCCGACCGAATCACGCGGTCCGATGGTCGCCGGTGGCGGCGGCAGCGAGGCCCGCGAACGCACGGTCAGGCTCCGCCGGCCTCTGTGCTCGATGACAAAGACATCGCGCGAGGTGAGGAAAAGCAACTCGGCTCGGCCATTGCCGTCGATGTCTGCAGAATCGAGAGCCAGGAGTGGGGCACCGAGATCGATGGACGAGATGCGTCGCGCGCGCCAGCGCACCGCGATCGGTTGGGGCGGGACGAGCGGCGGCTCGTTGGCATCACTGGCCGCTTCGAGGAGCTCGACGGCATTGCGCCACAGGGCTTTCAAAGCGCGCTGTCGCTCGCTGGTGGACGATCCGCTCTCACCACCAGCACGCTCGTCGGCCCGAGCGGTCGGCGAGCCCATGGCTGCGCAAACCAGCGCCATCACCGTGACCGCGTCGCGCTTCACAGTAGCTACTCGCCGGCAGCGCGGTCGGGTTTGACCCCGGTACGCGGTCTGGCCGGGCCCGGCTGGGCCGACCTGGCATCAACCGATGGTTTTTCGGGCGGAAAGGCGTCCTGGCCACCACCCGCGGCGGGCTCTGTGGACTCACCATCCTCCTCGTAGTCATCGTACTCGTCTTCTATGAACGAGGACGCAGCAGCTTCACCGGGTGCCAGGGCAGTTTCTGTCGGCTCGGTGCCGGCGATGAACACCTCGGTATAGACGTCTTCGTCGCGTGCTTCTCGCGGCGCCAGAAGCCCGGTCGCTCGGTCGACCAGGACTTTATTGACGCCTTCGGGCACGGTGAACTTGCGGTTGCGCTCGTCCTTGCCGATCTGCTTCATGAGCTCGATGTACACCGGCAGCGCGGTGCGGCTGCCCGATTCGCCGCGGCCCAGTGGGCGATTGTCGTCAAAACCGATCCACACCGCCGCGACATAGTTCGGGGTCATGCCGATGAACCAGGCATCGCGGGCATCGTTGGAGGTACCGGTTTTGCCGGCGACCGGCATCTTCAGATTGCGCGCCGCCTGTGCGGTTCCCTCGTTCACGACCGAGGTCATCATGTCGAGGACGACGTAGGCGACCTGTGGGCTCAGCGCCTGTTCGGTCGGCGGCGCGGCCACCTCCTGGCCGTCCACCGAGCGCACGAACTGCGGCGATGCAAAAGCGCCCCGCGCGGCCAGAGTGGCAAATGCGTTGCCCAGCTCGAGCGGCGTAACCTCGCCGGAACCGAGAGCGAGCGACAGTTCTGCCGGCAGCTCGGAGGAAATGCCCATGGCTCGAGCTAGCTCGATCACGGGTTCGATGCCGACCTCGTGAAGCACTCGAATGGCCACTGTGTTGGTCGACCGAGCCAGGGCGTGGCGCAGGCGGACCTTGCCCTGGAATTGGCCTTTTTGGTAGTTCTGCGGTTTCCACAGGTCGTAGACCTCGGGCGCATCGGTGATCAGCGAGGCCGCAGTGTACTTTTCGCTGTCGATGGCTGCGGTGTAGACGATCGGTTTAAACGACGATCCCGGCTGGCGCTTGGCCTGTCGTGCTCGGTTGAAGTCGCCGACACGCGACGAATAGCCACCCACCATGGCCAGGACGCGGCGCGTGCTCGGCTCGATGACCACAACTGCGCCCTGTGGTCCCCGGGCGAACTCGACCGTGCGGCCCGAATGCAGCGGCGCCGAGCGGTCCTTTTCTTTGCCCGGTGTGGCCAGGCGGACCCGGATCAGGTCGCCGATGGCAAATCGCTCGCTCGGCCGCTTTGGCTGGCCGGTCTTTTGATCGGTGGGCATGTAGCGCTCGTCGCCGGGCCGGTCGAGTTTTACCGATGCGACCCATTTGCCGAGATCGACGACCAGTTCGGCGTCGCTATCGTGAACCTCACGGATCACGGCCAGATAGTGCTCACCTCGCTTGGGGCCGCCCTTGGGCAGCTTGCGGGCCAGTTTGGCGACCTCGAGGCCGACCTTGTCGGGTTTGACCTTGCGCACGACCTGGCCGTATTTATGGCGCTTATCATACTCTCGCAGCCCTTTGCGCAGAGCCCGAAACGCTGCGGCTTGCACCGTGCGATCCATGGTGGTGACCACACGGGCTCCCAGGCTATCCATGTCCTCTTCGCCGTGCTGGGCGAGAAGTTCTCTGCGCGCTGCCAAGACCCATTCCGGCGCCGTGCCCATCTCGGGGAAGGGATCGCGCACGATGCGGATGGGATCATCGATCCATTTTTTGGCCTCAGCCTCGGTCAAATAACCGAGATGGGCCATCTGCTCGAGCACATACTGCTGCCGTCGCTTGGCCCGTTCGCGATTTTTCGGCTTTTTGGGCGAGAGGATTTCCGGTCCCTGGGGCAACCCGGCCAGCATGGCAGCTTCACCGGGATTGAGGTCTTTGACGTGCTTGCCGAAGTAGAATTGCGCGGCCTCGCGGAGGCCGTAACGGCCGTGTCCGAAGTAGATCTGGTTGAGGTAGAGCGATAGGATCTCTTCTTTGCTGAGCGCGGCCTCCAGTCGCCGAGCCAGAATGATCTCCTGGATCTTGCGCTTGACGCGCTTGTCGCGGCTGAGCAAAAACGTCTTGACCACCTGTTGGGTGATGGTGGACGCGCCCTGCTTTTTTTTGCGCTCGCGCAGGTTGATATAGAGGGCCCGCACCATGCCCCAATAGTCGAGCCCCTGATGCTCGAAGAAATCGGCATCTTCGGCCGCGACAAACGCCTTGATGACCACCTCGGGCACTTCCTCGAAGGGAATGTACGTGCGCCGCTCGGTGTAGAATTCGCCGATGATGGTGCCGTCAGCTGCGGCGATACGGGTCACTTGCTTGGGTTTGTAGTCGGCCAGGGATTGCAGGTTGTGAAGCGTGGGGTCGCGGCCGTAGATCCAGAAGATCAGCGCCAGAGCTGTCGCCGCCACGGCCATGCCAGCCACCCCGGCGATGGTTCCCCATTTGAGAACAGTCAGGGCCACTCGCCTGGGGGTCCGCTCGGGGACGGGCCGCGCAGTCGATTTTCGCGGGTTCGCTCTCGTCGTTACGCGGCGGTTTTTTCCCCTCCGCCGGCCGCTCGGTTTTGCCGATTTTGCCAATGTTGTCATGCGCAAGCCCAATGCTTGTGGTCGTAAAACGCTACCTGGCCGGCGATTTCTCGCAGTTCGATCGAATCATCCGGCCGCGCCGTCGCTCCGGGCGACCAGAAATCCTGCTCCAGTCGGGACTGGGTCGGCACCGTGGCAATGTGACCACTGCAACCCGCATACCTCGCTCGATCGCTGGCCCGAACAATCCGGCCGATCGCCCGACTGATCGAGCAATCCGGCTGCCTGGCCGCCTCCCCTCTATATGAACTCCGCATCATATGAACTCCGCGTCGCATTCCTTGCCGGAATGCCCGCATTCCTTGCCGGAATGCCCGCATGATTAAAATCCTGGTTGGAGCGCATCAATTGGTACACACTTGCCGCGTCTGTTCGGACACATGGCGGGCTATGATGGCCTCTGCTCCTCGCACCCCATGGGCATACCACCGGGCGCGCAATAGCGCACGTTTCTGGCGGTCGATGTCGCCCGGTCTACCCAGGATCGCGCGACGGCGCTCGGCCAGCCGGTGTATGGTCACAGCCACCGAGACCGACAGGTTAAAACTCTGCGTAAAGCCGTGCATCGAGACAGCCAGTCGGCGGTCGCATAACCCTCTGGCCCGCTCGGTCAACCCCTGGTGTTCGTTGCCGAAAACCACACATACCGGGCGGTTTACAGCAACTTCGTCGAGTCCGCAGTCGCCGTCTGGGCAGGCTGCGTAAAGCTGGTAGCCCGCATCTTTGAGCACCCCGGCACAGGCAGTGACATGCTTGTGGCGACGGATGTCGATCCATTTTTCGCAGCCCACGGTCACCGCCGGAGAAAAAGAAAACTTCTCGACCTGTTCGACCACGTGAAGCGTGGTCAATCCGACTGCCTCGAGCGAGCGTATGGCCGCGGCCCCGTTGTGCGGGTCGTGCAGATTCTCGAGAGCCACTGTGACGCCGTCGAGCCGGGCGTCGAGCACGGTTTCTATACGCGCGATGCGCTCGTCGGTGAGCAGAGGCCGCATCGCCTCGGTCACCGTGTCAGCGCCATACCGCTCGATCAATCGATCTACCGGGTGAGTCACCGCAACGGCACATAACATAGACCGGTGCGATCGGCCTACCGAGTACCGCTGCTCGCCTCCTGTCCGTCGCGGCGTTTCAAGTTGGTGTGGAACCGTGCTGGATTGGTTTGTGGGGGAGATTCACCGATGGAGAGACGTAGTATTCAGTAGGGGGATGCCGGGAAAGGTCATGAGAAAAGGCCGCGCTTTTGCGCACGGTTGTTGGCAGGCCCCGTGAACTCACTGTACGGCCGGGCGGCCGGCAATTCCAGTCGGATGGGCCAGGTCGTTCAGCTATCGCAACCGGATGCCGAGATACTATCGATTGTCCCGCATGCAGATCCGTCAACTGGGTCTATTGATCCGACCGCTGAATCAGCAGAGGACACGGAGCGGCAGCCATCAGAGGAGTCTCCACCGGGCCAGGCGAAGCGCCTCGAATCGCCGTGTTGCTGTGCCCGGCCCCCGGATCCAAATGAATTTGCCCTGGAAGTCGATATTCTCGTCATACGTACCCGGTGCGACACATACGGTATCTCCATTACTGGCTGCCGAGATGGCGGCCTGAATGGTGGAAAATGCGGCCAGCACATCCAGGCACGGCCCAGGCGATGGATATGTCAGGTACGCTTCGATCTGCTGGCGATCGGCGGATACTACCGGATCTCTCGGCGATTCATTCAGCCCACATGCCCACAAAAGGGCTGACAAGACTGTGATACCCACTCCGCTAACACTTGTTTTTACTCGCCTCTCAATAACCCATGTCTTTGCACAACTAGCCATTATCCTTGACTCCTCTCTTCGACAATTCCTGCCCCTGATGAGGCCACAGTGAATGGCGAGCAGGTGCGTAAAATAGCGGGCTCGAAAGCGAGTGACGCAAGTTTTTCGCCGCATTCGGACTGTCCGCGGCGTTTCCGGGGGTTCGGAGGAGCGACTCACAATCGCGTCCAGATTGTCCCGACAGCTGCACTCTGGAACTGCAATTCACGGCGATTGGTATTTCTGGCATACTGCAGAGTCGGGTCGGGCCGGTGATAAGAGCTTGACCTCTTCGAGGTGAATGACAATGAGTCGACACAATAAACCAAACCTGCACGCCAGGGCGTGGGTGAGCCTTGTTGTGCGCATGGCGGCGTTCCCGGTGGTGTTTTTGTGGCCAGCGGGAACGTGGCGATGGTGGGAGGCATGGACGTTGATCGGGTTGTGGGTGGCCTATGCGATCGCAGTGACCGCCTTCCTGGCCCGCCACGATCCCACATTGCTGGCCGAGCGGATGAAGGCCAGCCCGATGCAGAAAGGGCAAAAAACCTGGGATAAGGTCATCATGCTGCTGATGTTCACGGCTGGCATTGGCATCTTCATCGTCCCGGGCTTCGACGTGGTGCGTTTCGGATGGAGCGAGCCACTGCCGGTATGGGTGAGAATTCTGGCGCTGCTCGTGCACGTGCCGGGCTTTGCATTCATCAGCTGGGTCATGCGCGAGAATACCTACCTGTCCCGTGTGGTGAAGATCGACGATGAGCGCGGACACCAGGTGATCACCACCGGACCCTACGCGCTGGTCCGCCACCCGATGTACAGCGCGGTGATCATCATGTTGCTTGCGACGCCGCTGGCGCTCGGATCGCGTTTTGGACTGATTCCAGCGGCGCTCATGGTTGCGCTGCTGGTTGTGCGCACCTACTTCGAAGATCGCACGTTAAACGCAGAACTGCCCGGTTATCCGGAGTATGCCAAAAAAACCCGCTATCGATTGATTACCGGGATCTGGTGATGATCTTCGGATCTAAACTGTCGAGGCAACTGCGCTCGCTCACGCGTCTGTGTCTGTTGATGCCCACCGGCGGGCGAGCATCAAAATACGGCGGTGCTCGGGCACGTCGCGGAGAAAGCCCCAGCGCCGAATCGGGTCGCCCAGATGCTCGGCTTCCCTGGTCAGGTGCTCCTTGGCCGCCAGAATGGTCCTGCGCGCGCCATTGCTGTCGCCGGTGGCATGCAGGGCCTCGGCGTGGACCAGGAGGACCAGAGCGGTGCCTTCTTCGAGTTCGCCGAGCTCGTTGAGAAGGTCATGACCGCGCTGTGCGACGACGCGAGCCTGATCGGCGCGGCCAAGAGCCAGTTGAGCCTGACCCGACACCGCGTGGGCCAATGCCCGGTAACTGGCAAAGTCTTTGAGCTCGTTAATGGCCTGGTTGCACTGCTCCAGGGCCTCGCCGGGACGGCCGGCCAGAAGTAGAATCTGCGCCCAGTAGACCCGATTCACCCCCCTGGTGCGGGGCACTTGCCTGGCTGCCAGGGCCCTCTTCATGTGCCGCTCGGCCTCGTCGAGAGCGCCGTTGCGGGCCAGAACAATGGCCAAAAGCCCCTCGATCATGCCGCCCATTTGATCGAGGCCGAGTCGCTCGCTGGCCTCGAAAACCATGCCCAGGGTAACTTCGGCTTGCTCATAGGCACCGAGCCCGGCCAGGATATTGCCCACGTTGTGGCCATCGAGACAGGCGCTGCGCTCGTTTCCGGCCCGATTCCAGTACTCGACTGCCTGCAGCATGTGCTCGCAGGCGTCGTCGAGACGGTGGTCGAGAACGGCGAGCCAGCCGCGCATGTGAGCGATGGTCGCGGTGAGGGCCGGAGTCTGGTCGACCGCGGGCAAGAGGCGATCGATGGTGCTCGATAGCGCCCACGCTCGGTCAAGTCGCCCGCCGGCCAGAAGGTGGACCACACAGCGCGCCATGGCGGCCATGTACAGCGGCGTCGGGGACGCCCCGGTGTGCGTGGCAAGCGACTCGGCCAGTCTTTCGACGTCGTCAAAGGTCCCCAGTGAGGCGGCAGCCCACGTGCAGTGGTGGACGGCGTTTGCCCAGGCCGAGCTGCCTTCGATCTGATAGTGCATGGCTTCGCGGCTACACAAGAGTGCGGGCTCGGCAGCGCCGTCCCAGTTGTGCGCTTCGGCCTGGAGCAGGCGCAGAGCTCCCAGTGTCACGCCCTCGGCACCACAGTTGATAGCTTGCTCGGCGCGTTCGATCACCGCGGTAATGTCGCTGGCCTCGAGCGAATCCTCGGCAGCGCAGCGATACCACTCGATCGACCGGGCCAGCTCGCCGCCGCGCTGAAAGTGCTCGGCAAGTACGATGGGCTCGCTTTCGCCGGCGTCGATGAGCCATTCGCCGGCGCACAGGTGTCCGCGCTCGCGGTCCTCTTCGGTAAGCGAGCGATAGGCCGCTTCTCGGGTCAGGGCATGGCAAAATTCATACTCGATCTGCCGTGCAAAACGGGTGTGGCGATGGGGCACGATGAACTCGTGGGCGACCAGTTCGTCGAGCAATGCGGGCACGTCTTGCGCCGCGTCGCCGACCAGCGCGACGATTCCGCCGGTCCAAAAAGAGCCGCCGAAAATACTGGCTGCTCTGAGCAATCGGCGGGCTTTGTGGGGCAATCTGGCCAGGCGTGACTGCACCATGGTCAAAACGGTCTCGGGTAACTCGTCGCTGTGACCGGCTGCGACCTGACGGATGAGTTCCTCGAGGTAATACGGGTTGCCCTGTGCCTGGGTGACCAGCTGCTCGATCTGGCCGGCGTCAAGCTCATCGCCGAGGGCTTGTCGGGCCAGGTTTGCCGCGGCCCGACAAGCCAGGGGGCGCAGCGGGAATTCTTCGATATTCCGGGCCTCCCACAGGTTTTGAAACGAATCGTGGATCTCGGAACGAGCCAGGGCGAGCACCATGAACGGCCGGTCGGACAGAGTGCGCAGAGCCGCGTCCACAAATCGGACGGTCGGCAGGTCGCCCCAGTGCAGATCCTCCAGCACCAGAAGCACCGGATGGCGTGCGGTTTCACCGGCCAGCCAGTCCTCCCAGGCGCGCAGCATCTGATCGTGCATGAGCCGGGCGTCGTCGCGCGCGGCCTGCAGCTTGATCCGACCCTGGCTCGAAAATGGACAGCCCACGATCTCACCGAGAAACTCACTCACGCGCTCTGTTTGTTCAGCCGCGACACAGCTGGCAACCCGCGTTCGTATGCGCTGCTGTCTCTCGGCCGAAGTCTGGCTGTCCGCGATGCCCATCGCATTTCGAATGGCCTGGCCCAGCAGGCCGAGAGGAGCACCCGAGCGCATCGAGTCGCCACGGGCTATCCACACCCGAGGTACCCGCTCACAGCCGTCGAGCCGGTGCAAAAACTCGACTCCCAGACGAGACTTGCCGGCTCCGGCCGGGCCACTGACCAAAACCACGCGCGGCGCGCACTCGTCGATACATTCGCCGTAGATGGCCTCGAGCGCGGCCAATTCGCGATCGCGGCCGACACATTCGGTGGGCCGGCCGAGCAGATTGCGCACCACCAGGGGCCGCGGATTCTCGGCAATGAGCTGCCAGCGACTTTCGCCTGTCTCGTCGATGATAAAGCGCGAAGCGAGCAGACCGGCGCTGACATTGTCCATGACGATCTCCATCGAATGGCCGTTTTCGGCGTCCGATTGGGTATCGATGTCGGACACAGTCGGAACATCGCCACCCATGAGCAGAGCCACTGCGCGATCGATGACCTGGCCGACCGGCACGCGCACGCGCGGCCTCAAACGGTCTCCGTGGGGCCGGGCAGACGCGTCTGGACACCGGTCTGGCTCGCCTTCGGGTACGACGATGCCGCGTCCACTCGCGAGTACAGCGTTGATGTTGCCGATAGAGGCCCGCACGGCCAGGGCAAAACGAGCCGCCCTGGTGGCAGCCTCGAGCGGTTCGAGGCTGGCCGAGAACACAGCCACGGACGTGCCCTCCGATAAACTGGCCAGCTCGATGTGACATTTTTCGGCCAGCTCGGCCAACTCGGCGTCGCGCGATCCGTCGTGGACCACGAGCAACACGGACAGAAAGCGCTGCTCGCCAGTCGATACGGCCACACTGCGACGATGTGTGACAGCATCGGTATCGCGCGCCATCGCGGCCAGTCGTGCGGCCACTGCACCGGCGTCGCCCGGACGATCCGCGGGACGGCGGGCCAGCATCTCGGTGACGAGCTCGTCGAGCGCGTGCGGCACATCCGGTCGCACCTCCCTCACATGGGGCACCTCGGCAAACATCAGTTTGGCAATAATGGCCATCATGTGCTGGCCGATGTAGGGCGGCCTTTGGGTCAAGCACGCGAACAGCACCGCGCCGAGCGAATAAATGTCGGCACGCCGGTCGATCGCCGCATCGCCGCTGGCCTGCTCCGGGGCGATAAACCCCGGCGTTCCCGCCAGCTCTGCCGTGCTGCCGACCGACCTGGACCCGACCGGCCCGGCCAGACCGAAATCGAGCACTTTGAGGCGCGCGATATCGCCGCCGCAGAGAAATAGATTGCTGGGCTTGATATCGCGATGAATGAGGCGGATGTGGTGGGCCGCGGCGAGAGCTCTGGCCACCTGGCTGCCGACCGCGATGGTCTCCTCGACAGTCAAGGCCGACCGCTCGAGCCTCTGGTCGAGAGCTTCGCCGTGCAGCCACTCCATGACCAGATAGGGCTGGCCGGTCTCGGTAAAGCCGTGGGCGCGGTAATTCACGATACTCGGGTGATCGAGCGAGGCCAGCGTCCGGGCCTCCTGCCAAAATCGAGCTGTGTGCCTGTGGTCAGCCGGACGGCGCAAAAGCTTGATGCATACCAGACCTCCAGTCTCCAGATCGCGCCCCTCGTAAATGGCTCCCATACCGCCACCGCGGGCCCGACGCTCGATGCGAAAGCGCTCCGCAATATTGGCTCCAACGACGTCCATGATTCAGCGTGCCCTGGCGATGTGATTGGCTATACGATCGGCTTGCGCCAATTGACCGCACATATTTGTCAATTGGCCAACTCCGTATGATACTCCTGGCCAACGCCAATACGAGGTACAAATGAGCGACGTTACTATCACTATCTCCAAAAACGGCCCACTTCTCGTCAAGCAACCAGTCAAGGTCATCGATCAAGCCACCGGCGACGAACTCGCCATCGACAAGTTTCCCATTGCCCTGTGCCGCTGCGGCCAATCGGCGTCAAAGCCGTTTTGCGACGGCACCCATAGCAAGGTCGGTTTCGACGGCACCTTGAATTTAGAAAAATAGTCAACGATTATAGCGGTTTGTGGTTGATTTAGAGAGTTTTGGCGAGGCGCCGGCTATGTTATGCATGCGGGATGGTAACGCCGTTTTCGCCCGAATCTGCGGGCACTCTCTACACCAACCACATCGCCATGCTGCAGGAAGGCTACGCCGCCGCTCTCGAGGAGGCTAGCTTCGATGCCCTGGTGGTCCATTCCGGGCTACCGGCTAAACAGAGCCGGTTCGACGACCAGTACTGGCCGCACAGGCTGACGCCGGCTTTTGCACATTGGTTGCCGCTGCCCTCGCCCGATGCTGTTTTGCTGATCCAGCCCGGCAAGCGGCCGATGTTGTTCTACAGCGTGGTCGAGGATGTATGGGAGAGCGGGGTCGAGCCAGAAAGCGATCATTTCTGGAACGCGTTTGACGAGATCGAAGTCGCCGATCTCAGCGGTGTGGCGAGTTCGCTGCCCCGCGGTCGGGTCGGGTTCATCGGCGAGGCGATCGAGCGAGCAGCGCAGTGGAATCTGGCCGAGGAAAGTGTGAATTCCGGGGCACTGCTCCGCGCGTTGGACCGGGTTCGGACCCGCAAATCCGACTACGAGCGGGCGTGTATCGCCGAGGCCAATCGGCGTGCGGCACTGGGTCACGCCGCGGTACTCGACGCGTTTGTGGCCGGCGATCACTCGGAGCTGGACCTGCATCTCCTGTACCTGCGGGTCACCAAACAGGACGATGTGCACACGCCGTACAAGAACATCGTAGCCATGGACGAGAACGCCGCTGTGCTTCACTTCGTAAATTATGGCAGCAAGCCGCCCCGGCACAAAAGCCAGTCACTTCTGATCGATGCCGGGGCCACGTGTATGGGGTATGCCAGCGATGTCACGCGCACGGCACTCAAGGGCAAAAACAGCGAGGCCGCAGCGACCTTCGCCGAACTCATTCGCGGCGTCGAAACGCTGCAGAGCGAGATCTGCCGTCGCATCCGGCCCGGCATCGACTACGAAGACCTGCACGATCAGGCACACCACCTTCTGGCTGGAGTGCTGCGCGCTGTCGGCATTGCCGACGCGTCGGAGGGCGCACTCGTCGACAGCGGTGCAACTCGCTTTTTTCTGCCCCATGGCCTGGGTCATTCGCTCGGGATCCAGGTTCACGACGTGGGCTGTCGGCTGCGCGAGCCCAAACCCGAAAATCCCTACCTGCGCAATACCAGCGTGATCGAATCGGGACAGGTTTTCACCATCGAGCCCGGTTGTTACTTCATAGACAGCCTGATGCAACAGCTGAAAAGCCTGCCGATCTCGTCTGTCATCGACTGGGATCTGGTCGACGCTCTCACTCACTTTGGTGGCGTGCGTATCGAGGACAACATGGCGGTTCTTGCCGATGAAACCATAAATCTGACTCGTGACAACTGGCCGGACACACCGTAGATTCTCGCCATGCAAATACAACATCGATCGAACATGCTCGCGCCCCGGCTCGCCGGTGTTCTGGTACTCGCCACGGCGATTGCCACCGCGATCCTGGTCCTGAGCGCCTGTCAAAAAGGCTCGAGCGACGACCAGAAAGAGACCGCCAGTGGGGACGATAAGGACGCGAGCAAGGTCGACACAAAAATCTCCACGCCGCCGGCCAGGCAAAGAGGGCCCGCCGAGGAAACTCCGCCCATGGATGTGGCCCAGCCACCTGCCAATGCGCAAAAAACCGAATCGGGCATGCACTTCGTGATCCTGGCCAAGGGCAAAGAAGACAAAAAGCCCGGTCGCAATGATACGGCGATGGTTCACTACACCGTATGGCGAACATCTGGCCAGACCATATTCAGCAACAAGCGACGCGGTCGGCCGCAGACCATGCCTCTCTGGCAGGTACCCGACGGCTGGGGCGAGATGCTCAGCACCATGTCGATCGGCGAAAAACGCCTTGTCTGGATGCCGTCCGAGCTGGCCTCGCGGGGCGGCCGACCGCGAAAAGAGACCTACGTATTCGAAATGGAACTGGCCTCGTTCGAGAGCGCGCCGCCGGTGCCGTCCGACGTGGCCGCGCCTCCGGCCGACGCTCAGAAGACGTCCTCGGGGCTGGCCTACAAAGTCCTCAAAAAAGGCACGGGGAGCGAAAAACCGCGCGCCTGGGATGATGTCACGGTCCATTCCACAGGCTGGAGTACAGACGGACGCATGTTCGAAAACACCGCGACCAGCAAGCGTCCGCAGAACAAATCACTATTCCGTGAGTCTCCCGGCCTTGCCGAAGCGATTCAGCTCATGGTCGCGGGCCAGAAGAACCGGATCTGGATACCGGCCAATCTGCTCAAAAAAGGACCCAACATGCCCGAGGGCATGGCGGTCTACGACATTGAACTGGTCAGCTTCAAAAAGAAGGAGCCCCCTCCGGCCGTGCCCAAAGACGTGGCCGCGCCGCCCAAAGATGCCAAAAAAACCGCCAAGGGCGTGTTCTACAAGCTGATCAAAAAGGCTGAAAAGACCGGCACAGTACACCCCAAGCCCACCGATTCAGTAAAAGTCCACTACACCGGCTGGACCACAGACGGCAACATGTTCGACAGCTCGGTTGTCCGGGGCCAGCCGGCACAGTTTTCGCTGAGCGGGGTGATCGCGGGCTGGACTGATGGCCTTCAGGTCATGGTTGTCGGCGAGACCACTCGCTTCTGGATCCCCGAAGAACTCGCCTACAAGGGCAAGCCCGGCGCCCCCCAGGGCATGCTGGTCTTCGACGTCGAGCTTCTCGAGATCAAGGCCGGTCCTCCGGCCCGGAGGCCACCGCATATTCCCGGACACGGCCAGAAGAAGCCGGGAGCTGGGGCTGGACAAAAACCCAAGGGCGCAGCGCAAACCGAGTAATCTCGCCGTATGCGCCAATCGCCCGGACCCGTTCCCGCTCAGGTGTTGGCGGCCTATGGATTTAGCCCGGACGACAACGTCGAGACCATTGCCGACGGCCTCATCAATCAAACCCATGTGGTTCGGCAAGGCGGGGTAGCCAGAGCAGTCATTCAGCGGCTGCACCCCATATTTGCCGCCGAGGTCAATATCGACCTCGACCGGGTCACTCGGCATATCGCGCGGGCCGGTCTGGATACCCCGCTGCTTCTGCGCACCCGCGACGGGGCGCGCTGGGTGGCCGTGTCCGACCCGACCGAGAGCACCGATCGCCCGAATAGCCGGCCGCGAGATCGCGCCGATGGTGCCGAGGCCGGAGCCGACAAACCAGTGATCTGGCGTGCCCTGACCTACCTCGAGGGCAGCACGATCCACTGTCTTGCCGGGCGCGAATCGGCCCGCTCGGCAGGCGCGCTGGTCGGGAGCTTTCACCGCGCCCTGGCCGATTTCGACCACGACTATGTATTCACCCGGGTTGGTGCTCACGATACAGCCGGGCATCTGGCCCGACTGCGCCGCGCTTTGACCGGTCGAGTATCGCCCGAGCGCGAATCGACCCGGGCGGTGGGGGACGCCGCGCTGCGCGCCGATGCCCATCGCCTCGGCGGCGAAATTTTGGCCATGGCATCCGATCTACCAGTCCTCGGTGACCTGCCTTTGCGCCACAGCCACGGCGATCTCAAGATCTCCAATGTGCTGTTTTACCCCGGCGATGTGACCCGTGCTCGTTGTCTCATCGACCTCGACACACTCGGCCTGCAGACCATTGCCTACGAACTCGGCGACGCCATGCGCTCGTGGTGCAATCGACAAGGCGAAGACGCGGCTCGACCCGAAGTCGACGAAACACTGTTTGCCGCGGCCATGGACGGGTATCGATCGACCATCGGCAATTTGCTCGGCGACTCCGAGTGGGCTTCCATCGTGCCCGGCTGGCAAACTGTCTGCATCGAACTCTCCGCTCGCTTTTGCGTCGATATTTTTGACGATTCATATTTTGGCTGGGACTCGACCCGATTCGCCACTCGCGGCGAGCACAATCTGGTCCGCGCCCGCAGCCAGCTCGTCCTGGCCCGCTCGGTGCGCGACAAACGCGACCTTCTCGCCAATATGGTTTGATAGCGCGAGGCGGTCGGGCTGCACACGATCACATTGGGCCGGTTGCCATCCCCGCGATCCCTGGCTGCTCACCGCAAACCGGCCAACCGGGCGCCAGCCCGACCATTTATAGGTGATCTTAACTCAACTATGGCTGAAAACGTTTCGTTTGTCGCCGGGCTTTGTGAAGCGTAGGTTATCTGGCAAAGAGGAGCTCATAGAGCCATGCAGAACCGTCATAATACCCTATACGCCGAGGAAGTGGTCGCGTCCGCGCTGACCGAGCATCCCGCGCTGGTGCCATTACAGTTGAATGAAATCGAACTCAAAAACCGCGTGGTCGTGGCCCCGATGACCCGGGTGAGCGCGACTGCCGAGGGGGTGCCGAGTGCGGCGATGGCCCGTTACTACAGCAGTTTTGCCCGCGGTGGCTTCGGCCTGATCATCACTGAGGGAACCTACCCCGAACGTCGCCACGGTCGCGGTTACCAATGTCAGCCCGGCCTGGTCGATGCGGCTCAGGCCGGGGGATGGCGGAGGGTGGTCGATGCAGTACACAGCGAGGGCGGGGCCATTGTCCTGCAGATCATGCACGCCGGCGCGTTGTCGCAGAGCGAGAAGGACACTATCGCGCCCTCGGCAATCCGGCCCCGAGGCGAAAAAATGGCCGAATATGGCGGTTCTGGCCAATTTCCGCTTCCCCGCGCCATGACCGCAAAGGACATTGCACGGGTCATTGCCGACTTTGCCGCAACTGCGGCCCTGGCCGCGAGCGTGGATTTTGACGGCGTGGAGATCCACGGTGCCAACGGCTACTTGATCGATCAGTTTCTCACCGCGGAGAGCAATGTGCGCGAGGACAGCTATGGCGGCGACATGGCGCAGCGGGCCGAGATTGTGGTCGCCATTGCTCAGGCGGTCAGGCGTGCCGTACCCGGCGGCTTTGCCATCGGGCTGCGCATCTCGCAGGGCAAGGTGAACGATCCCGATTATCGCTGGCCCGGCGGCCGGCGGGACGCTGAAGCGCTATTTGAAGCTCTGCGCCGGGCCGACCTGGATTATCTCCATATGGCGAGCGAAGGCCGGGGATGGCGCAGCAGTGCCGGTTTGGCGGATGGCGAGACCTTGACCCGGCTGGCCCGACGCATGGTCGAGGTACCGGTAGTGGCCAACGGCGGACTGCACGATCCGGCGCTTGCAGCCGAAGTTCTGCGCGATGGCCATGCCGACCTGCTGGCCCTGGGTCGGGGAGCTCTGGTCAATCGCGACTGGCCGCAGCGGGTTGCGGCCGGCCATCGCATTGCGCCGGTAACCGACCAGCTTTTTGCAGCGGGCGTGACCCTGGCCGGCGAATGATGACTGATTACTGCTGAGCCACAATCAATTTGTTTCTATAATCAATTTGTTTCTATTTAGAAGGCATTGGAAAGACTGTCCGTGGTCACTGCGCGGCGAGCCGGACGTAGATCCGGCCTGATATCCAGCGGTAGCCCTCGCTCTGGCCACCGGTTTCACTGGCCTGGACCCGCAGCACAGTGTCGTTCGCGGTGAGCACCTGCTCATCGGCAAGCCACCGCATCTGCTGGCCCAGGCCGTAGCTCGCAGCACCCGTGGCCCGGCCCAGGCTGAGCACCGGGGTCGGGTTGGCCGGTGTGCCGATAACGACGTCGCCCCAGCCACCCGGAGTATAGTTTGTCCCCCATGGATTGGCGATGTGGTCTCGAACGTCGGTGGTATGGCTTCCAACGACGACCGCATCAAAGGTCAAGACTTCGCCCGCGGCCTGTGAGGTGCGGATCTCGTTGAAGGCAAAGCCGAGATCGATGTCGTACTGGCAAACCAGCACGGAACCACCAATGTCGGACGCCTGCAAGAGCCCCTTTGCGTCGATCCGGCAGGTGGTCTGGCCGGTATCGACCACCGCGCTTACCGAGCCACCCATGGTGACAGCGGTACCAGGATCGATCGCGGTCCAGCCGCCCCCGTCGGTGGTCATGTCGCAGAACACGCTGACTGGTGAAGAGACCCGGGCCGGCAAAATGAGATAGTTGCCATCGGGCGACCCGCCATCGGCCATGAGCTGGTCCTGGCAACTGACCGGCAACCGGCACCTGCACTCAGCGCTGCACAATCCCGGGCAATCGGGGGCAGCCGCGCCATCACAATGCTCGCTCCCCGAGCCAGAATTGTGCACTATACCGTCACCGCAAACCGAACGCACACAGATGTTGCGGCAATCGTCGCTGTCGTCGTCGTTGCCATCGTCGCATTCTTCCGGGCTGCCCGCTACCGGTTCAAAGCTGGGATTGACCAGGCCGTCGCCACACGCCGGGACGGTACAGTCGTCGTCACAGCTGGCCGAATTGCCGGCCGTATCGCATTGTTCACCACTGGCCCGATTGACCGTGCCATCGCCACATTCGCGCAACGTGCAGTCGGCGTCGCAGGATTCGGTCTCGCCGCCAGTGCCCTGGCCATCGCCGTCACATTGCTCGTGTGCAGCGACCAGACCGTCACCGCAGTCATCGGCCACCACCGGGGCGACGCCGATGACGTCCTGGCAGCCCGAGATCGACAGCCAGGCGGCCAGGCCAAGCGCGATAGCTGCAGCCTCTACACCGACCCGGCCGGGCATCGCTCGAGAGATTTCGGCGAAACGAAACAACCGCATAGACCACTAAAGACGCCCTGCACGCCGCGTGTCAACTGGACTGGCCCATCGGGACCGGACTGGCGCGCGGCCGGCCTGGTAAATCTCGCCCCTGGTCGGTGAAAATTTTTTGTCATTACGGTAGCTTGACCGGGGCGCCCGAGCGATCGCGCGGCTCGTCTGTCGAGCGGCAATCTCCCTGGCTGCACGTGTGCATACTCCCGTAGGATGTACCAGGCGATGAAATTCGCAGCGATGGGTTCGATTTGGCCGGCCAGCGCGGAGCGTTGCCCGTGAGGCAGCTCGGCATCATATGGATCATCGCTCGACGCGAATTCGCGGGCTACTTTCATGCCCCCACCGCCCTTGTCGTGAGCGTTGCATTTTTGATTCTGCAGGGGTTTTTGTTCTACGCCACGGTCGAGGTGCTGGCCGATCCGGCTCAGCCCGCCCCCATCGGCGCAGTCCTGGCCAGCTACTTTGGCGGCACGTCGGTGTGGTGGGCCGTGGTTCTGTCCGCAATATCGGCCCTTGCCATGCGACTGTGCGCCGAAGACAAGCGCCAGGGCACCTGGGAGACCTTGCTCACTGCGCCGGTCGACGAGGGTCCGGTGGTGACCGGCAAATGGCTGGGCAGCGTTCTGTTCTATGCCCTTTTGTGGCTGCCCACCCTGGCCTATCCGGCCATTCTGGCCGGCTTTGCCCCGCCCGGTACCGCTCTCGATATCGGGCCCATCGCGGCGTCCTATGCCGGTGTGATCGTGACCGGTATGGCACTTCTGGCCATTGGCGTGGCGGCCAGTGCGAGCACCGACAGTCAAATCGTCGCTGCAGTGGCAACATTCGCGCTCGGCCTGCTCATCCTAGTGACTGGCCAGATCCCCGACGTTGCATCGCGCTGGGCCGGCGAGCATCCGCTGGTCGCCCGCTTGCTCGGCCATGTCGATCTGCGCGGCCACATGGACGACCTGGCCCGCGGCGATATCTCGTCGTCTGCAATGATTTTCTTTGCCACGCTCACCGGGTTTGGCCTTGCCGCTGCCACCTCTGCCGCACTGTGGGGGCGAAGACGCCGCGCCGAGATGAGCGCTCGCGCTCTTGCTCTCGGCCTGCTGGCAATCATCGCGGTCTCTCTCAACATACTGGCAGCCCGCCACGATGCCCGCTGGGACCTGTCGCAAAGCCAGCTCAACTCGCTCGATCCGCGCACTCGCAGTATCCTGGCCAGTATCGAGCCGCCCGGGGTCGACATGCTGGTCGTCCGGGCCGGACTCGAGGTATTTGCCGGTGTACAGGACGAAATCGACCGCTTGCTCGAGCGCATGACCGCGGTCCAGCCGCTGCTCCACATGAGGGTGGTCGATCCCGCGCTCGACCCCGGTCGTATCGAAGCCCTGGCCACCGAGTTCGCCCAGGCGCCCGAAAACCTGCGCGATGGCGGGTTGATCCTGTTTCAGCACGCTCAGCGCCGACGTGCGGTCGACCTGTTCGACATGGCAGAATTTGCTGACGATCGCCTGGGGGTCGGCAATTTGGCCCGATTTCGGGCCGAACGAGCCCTAGCCTCGGCGATCGACCAGATCGTCGATCCCGACCGGCCGACCATCTGTTACACCACCGATCACGGCGAGATGGCACTCGAGTCCAGCGCGGTGAGTGAGTCGAGCTGGGCCGGTCTGGCCCGGCGCATCGAGCGAGACGGCGGCGTGCTCGAAAGGCTCGACCGGGTCGATACCGGCGTACCGACCCACTGTCGAGTGCTCGTCGTGGCCGGGCCCAGGCGCGTGTTCTCGTCCGACGAAGCTGGCCAAATCGCCGAGTTTCTGGCTCGTGGGGGCAGCCTGTTTCTGGCCGTGGCCGAGGCTCCCCTGGCCGGGGCCCAGGGCGGCCGGTGGACGACCGGGCTCGAGCTCATCCTGGCCGAATACGGTGTCGCGCTTCCCGCCGCGATCGCAGTCGATCCCGAGTTTGCCGTGGATACGCCGGCGCAATGGTTCACTACCGAGGGCTACGGGGAGCATCCAGTGACAGCCAGTTTTCACAACCGGCGACTGACCCTGTGGCTGGCGCCACGCGTGATTGCTCTGGCTGGCGACCCGGCCGACCGGTCGTCCCGGCAAGCAATGCGAAGCGGGGTTCGTGCGCAGCGGAGTGGCCACAGCACTGTGGAGCAGACCGCACTGGTTCGATCCTCGGAGTTGGGTTTTGGCGAGACTGATCTGGCTGGACTGCGCGCGGGTCGGGTCGAGCGCGGCCCCCGTGACCTCGCCGGGCCGGTGACCGTGGCCGCGGCCATCGCGGCGCCCCTGCGCGGCACCCGCATCGTGGTATTTGGCGGCGCGTATTCGCTGTCTTCTGCAGTAACCCGGACGCGGGCCCCGGGCAACGAGCTTCTGGCTGCTGCGGCGGTGGATTGGCTGGCCGGCAAACGCCGCTCCCCCGACATCGGGGCAAAAATTCCCCAGTCAGTGCACCTGATCATGACTCGCAGCCAGAAAAGCGCGGTCTTTGCCCTTGCCGTGGTCGTGTTACCCGGTCTGCTCGCCATGCTCGGCGCCATCATATGGTGGAGGAGGCGCCGTGCATAGCCGCAATGGACTGCTCGTCTTATCGACTCTGGCCGCTTTTTTGGTCGCTGCCGTGGTCATCGACAGCGGCCGGATGAAGGGTCCGGTCTCGGTGAGTCGCAGGATCATTCCCGAGCTAACCGGAGCGCTCGCTTCCGGTGAAGCCATTGCCCGCATCACGTGGAAGCGGTCGGGCATACAGCCCTTTTCGCTGATGCGCGATGACACTGGCGAGTGGGTCCTGGTCACAGATCGCAGCCATGCGATCGCAGCCGGTACTGCGGTAAATTCGGCTGTGGTATCCGATATTGTCGGCACCCTCGAGCTGCTTTCGTACGTGCGCACGGCGACCGGCGACCCACATACCCGAGCTGCTGGGGATCGCGAGCGATCGCACCTCGCTCTGCACATCGAGCTTTCAACCGGCCAAACTGTGACACTGCACCTCGATCAGACTGTATCGGCTGCCGACCGGGTGTGGATAACTCGCGGCAATGGCCGCGAGACTGCCGAAAACACAACCGCTCTGGCCAGACGTTACCTGATCGACGGATACGCGGCGCGGGCCCTCGATCGCAACGTCGCCGACATCCGCCAGCACAGGCTGGTCCGGCTTTCGGCCGAAAGCATCACTGCAATCGAACTTCACGCCGGCGACCGCGAACTCTTGATCGCCGGACAGCCACCTGCCGTGTATGCGCGCTCGCTCTTCGGTTCAACAACCGATTCCGAAAACATCGATTCAAATACCGACACAGTAACCAGTTCCGGCCATATTCGCGCCGACCCTGGCGCCTATACCGAGCTGGTCAGCGCGCTGGGTGCTCTGATCATCGAGCGTTTTGTACCCCGGCGCGGCGATGGTTTAACGAGCGATGCCGCTTTGCCTCATGGCTTGACCGTGCGCATTGTGGGCGGTGATCAGCCGGTCGAACTGGTAGAGATCGGCGCGTGTCCCGAGGTCGATTCTTCGCTGCGCCTCGTGGTCACCTCGCTCGGTTCCGGGTGTATGCCAGTTTCGCTGCTCGATCGGGTCCGCGCATTCACCCGTCGCGGTCGCGACATGCTGGCCAAGCATCTCATCACTCGCGGCGACATCGAGGAGATTGTCATCCAGATTGACGCAGCGGGTGTTTCGGGCGCGGGGTCCAGGCGACCGGCGATCCACCTCGTTGCGCGGGGCAGTGCGTGGTCGATCCGGCGATCTGACTGGCCAGACTCGATCCAGCAGGGGTCGGAACGACCCGGGCACCGCACATCGCCCGGTGACAAAAGCAGCGCAGCCGAAGCCGACGCTGTGGCGCGCTGGCTGGTCGATGTCGAGCGCAGTACCACCGGCCGCTACGTATCGGCTCCGAGTATCACCGAAAATTCGTTTCAGATCGCTCCGCGTGCGATCATCGAGGTGATGTATCGCAGTGGCCAACCCGACCGGCTGGCATTCTTCGACCATCGCGATCACGGTCTGGTTGCCCGCCGCAATCGCGAACCGGCAGTCATGCGCGTCGACGTCGAGCCCCATGCCGGCCGGGTTTTGACTGCCTTTGCCCGGCGATTTCGCCGGCGCCAGCTCTTGTCTGCCCAGCCACATGGACTGCGTGAGGCCATTTCTCGCCGCGGCAAGTCCGTTGTCACCCATCTGGTTCGGGGCGAACTGCTCGATGACTGGACGGCGCGTAAGCCGGCGGGCAAAAAGCCAAAAAAACCTGTCATCGACGCGTTGCGCGCGCTGGCGCTTTTGCGCGCTGTGGCATTTGTCAGCGAGGAACGCCGGAAACAGGCCGGATTGGACCCGGCGCGCCTGCGCGTCGAGGTTGCATTCGACCCGGGCCCGCTCGATTCGGCAGGTATACGCCACATTCTCGACATCGGCCGGGCCACGACGGCTGGCTGCCACGCCCGGCTGGACGGCGATCCGGCTGTGTTTGTGATCGATGGCCAGCTGTGCGCAACCCTGCTCGGCAGCTGGGTCGAGTGAGCACCTTTTGGTTCGTTGCCGAACGCGGTTATCCTTCACCGGTCATGACCGCCATCCGCATCTTGTTTCTCTCCGCCAGCCCGGATGATCGCGCCTATCTCCAGGTCGATCGAGAGGCGCGGGCCATCGCACAAAGGGTCCGCAGTTCGGAGTATCCCGATGCGATCGAGGTGATCACAAAACCGGCGCTACGGCCGAGTGATCTTCAAGAGGCGCTTTTGCGCCATACCCCACACATTGTCCATTTCAGTGGGCATGGACAGAGCGAGGGCATCTTGCTGGAAGATAGTAATGGCCAGGCCCGGGTCGTGCCCGGTCCAGCCCTCGCCCACATGTTTCGCAACCTCAAGGACAATATCCAGGTGGTGGTATTCAACGCCTGCTTTTCACAGGAGCAAGCGCGTGAAGTTGCCGACTATATCGACGTTGCAGTGGGTATGGGCGAGGCCATCGGGGACAGTGCAGCAATCGCGTTCTCGTCGGCTTTCTACATGGGGCTGGGATACGGTCGCTCGGTGCAATCGGCGTTCGACATCGGAGTTGCCGAGCTCATGATCGAGGGGTTGGTCACGACGATCAGCCTGTGCTCTTCGTGCGCGATGGCGTCGATGCCGACGCGCTCATGATGGCCGGTCCAAGTGCGCCCGCAGCAGCCTCTGGCAACGCTGCGGGGAGTGGAAGGGACCATGTGACCCCGAGACAAGATGCCGGTCCACAAGGGCAGAAAACCAGCTCGATAGAGAGCCAGCTCGGCGTGTCGGCCGGATTCATCGAAACGGTCTTCAGTGCACTTGGGCCTGTGCGTGAGCAGCTGCACAGCAGCAAGAACGCTGTGGTACCGTTTGTCGGTTCGGGTCTTTCGCGACCCGGATTGCCATCCTGGAGCGAGTTTCTCGACACGCTCATCGGCCACGCCAGTCCGACGAGCCAGGCCGAGTTGCGGGATTTGCTGAAGAGCAGCCGTTATCTCGATGTGGCCTCGCTACTCGAGCGCGACCCCGGTGTGGGCAGGCCGGTCATTGCCGGTCAGATCCAGCAGGCGTTTCGCCGGCCCTCGTTGGCCCGGCCGGCAGTCTATGACCTGGTCGCGGCGTTGCCGACCGAACATTTTTTGACCACCCCACATCTTGCTCGGCACCGGCCTGTCCAGTGTCGACCGCATGAACTTGCTCGACCGCGCGATTCAGCCGGTCGACTATTCCCCGAACAACCCGCGTGACCACAGCCTGCTCGCCGCTGTACTGCAATGGCTGGCGACTCCGCCGTAGCAGCCGGAGTCGGACCATTGCCGGTCATGATCGCCAGCGCACCCCCTGACCTCGCCCGTCAGCTACTCCATCACCACGCTGGCAGCTTCTGCACAGCGGCTCGCAGGCCCAGGCCGAGGTTTGTTGCCCCCAAATCCTGCAATGCAATGAAATGGTATCGAGCATAACTCATCAGAACTATATCTGGCTCGAGTCAATTCCTTGCTGGCCTGACACTTGCTTATTCGGTACTCGTCGGTAATTCGTTATTTTCAGCCAGAGAGGTGCCCCGTTTTTTTCGTAAAAGGTCGTACGAATCTGTCAATCGTTGCCAACCCGTGTGCTGCAGTTGCGATTGCGGTATTTTCCCTGCTCGTTCCGATTGGTGCCAATGCTGACCAGGCCGCCCGGCTCGGCCTGATGGCCGATCTCGGTGTGCCCGATGGAATGACCGCAGCGGTGGCATTGCGCCCTCACCGCATGATGCAGTTGCATTTCGGGGCCGGACACAACACGATTGCGCCCGGTCTGCGGGCCGGCGTCCGCGTTTACCCATTCACCGCCGCAGTGTCGCCGTATGTGGCTGCCGAGGCTGGCCACTATTTTGTCGGCAATGCGACCGATCTGGCCAACGATACGGCCGAGCGCTATGGTCTGGACGACGCCGATCTCCAGTCGCTCGGCTATCGCTATGGCAACGCCCACATCGGACTCCGCCTTGGCACGTCGAAAGCGGCTTTTTACCTCCAAGGCGGAGTGAGCTGGATCCGAGCCACCGCTGTGGTGCGCGAGACTCGCGCACTGGATATGCAGACGGCAACCAACCCGCTCCCGCTGCGCCCGGGCTCCGAGCCGACTGTTGATGTATACGTCGAATCGGCCGTTCGCCTCTTTACACCTTCTGCCCGACTCGGGCTGGTCGCCTATTTCTGAACCATGCTGCACTACACACGATATTTCGCGCTATTTTTTGCTTTACTGGCCGTCATGGCTGGATGTGAACCGGAGGTCGAAGAGCTCGAGGCCGACGTATCTCGAGTATGTCTCCACGGTATCGAACTACCATTTACCGGCCAAACGAACGGTCAGTCAGACCAGGCGGTGAACAGCCAATACGACCTCGGCGATCTGGATCTCGATACCGACGAGCTCGCCGGAGCCACTGTGATGCTCGACAGCATGGCCTTATCGGCCGGACTCGGTATTGATGATTTCGCATTTGTCGACCGAATCGAGGTCGATCTGGCCGCGGCCAGCCAGATGCCCCCTGCTCGACTTGCCGCGTTCGACCAGGTCGGCACCACCAACCCGGTTCGAGCCAGCGGTGACCCGGCGACCGATCTGTCACCGTATCTCCAGGCCACTGGAACTGAAGTCGAAGTGGCAGTATTCGGCGATGTACCGGCGACTCCGTGGACAGTCCTCCTCGATGCGTGTCTGAATGTGGAACGCTGAGGTCGAGTAGGTACGGGAGTTATATCCTCCCGTAACTTCGCTCCCCGGCTCGCCGGCGGGCTCGCTCGCTTCAGAACGGATTGATGGTAACGGGTACTTTGTCGTCGCTGTCGCGGGTTGCAGCGAACACCGTGACCGTGCCGGCAAGGACTGATCCCGCGATCGCCCACACCCACCAGCGCTTGTACCACGCCGGAGCCATCGCACCGCTGGGCGCGAGAACCGGCTTGACCTCGACCTCGGCATCAGGCGGTACTGCAACCGAGATGCGAAATGGTACATATCCGTTTTTGTCCAGACGGATGTCATAGGTGGCAGGGGCACGCACACGGATGGGGTTGATCGGTGTCACGCCACGCTTTTGGCCGCCCACAACCACAGTGGCGCCGGTGAGATTGGCCTGGATGCGGATCGTGCCAAACCGCAGAAAGTCGCTTCTGGGCATCACGCGCCGGACATAGGCCTCGAATTGTTCGTCCCCTGGCGCGGCATCTGACGCCATGGCCTCGGCGACCCGGACCAGCACCGTACCCGTCTGGATATCGATGCGCTGCAGGGTCAGGATGACGTCTCCGAACTGACTCACGCCGATCAGCAGGAGCTCGCGGACGCCGAGCTCGACACCGATTCGACGCAGGCACCGGGCAGATCCCGCGCAGTTTGCGACTCTCTTGTCGAGTTCTCCGCCGTAGCGCTGGCGGGCATCTTTGGGAGCAAGCACCGAGAGCGAGGTCTTTTGGCTCAGAATCATGGCCACTCTTTCGGCTGCATTGCGCAAGGCGGGCGAACCATCGCGATACTCGAGAACTGCAACGGCCCGTTTGGGTTCGGATTCGGGCTCAGCGTCAGCCGGGCGCGGCACCATGAGCGCGCCCAGCGCGACAACGACTCCCAGTGAAAACGTGGGTATCACAGCATCGCGTATCATCGAGCTCCGTATAGTGCAGCAATTCCCAGCGGCTCGTATGCGCTTTCGGTTGCCAGTTGACCCGGCGCCAGAGTGCACTCCCAGGGGCCGACAACGGCCGGTCCGGCAGTCAGCTCGCACAGGGTGCGGACGCGCTGGACCACCGCACCGGTCGCGGTGTCGATCAGCATGTATTCGCGGTTGGACACGAAGAGCTCGGGAAAAACCGGTCCTATGCCCTGCGCCGAGGCGTGAAACCAGCCGCGAGTCAGCACTGCGACGAAGTCATTGCCAGGAACCGCGGCAAGGTCGTACGCGACGATGTTGTCGGCGTCGATCTGCCGGGTGGTCTCTTCACCGGGGTCCGAAAACGCCGGGGCGCGGGCGCGTTCCTGCAGGGCGGGCAGTTCGACGCTGATCCTGTCATCGCCAGCGACATCGCTCGATACGAGCACGAGTCGCGCGCCCTGGTTTTCTCCGCCCGGCTCTGTGACCTCGGCCGGCAGCGTGCCCGCGCTCCACACGCGATCCCCGGTGACAGCAATGGCGCTGACCCCCGAGATCTGCGCAAAAAGAGACTCGGACGGCGTGTCGGGCGCCACATCGGGCTCGAAAATCACCACTTCGCCCCGGCAGGGCAGAGCGGCGAGCAGTGAACCGGTGGGCAGCATCGCCACATCGCTGACCGGCCCGGTCGCAGTGATGGGCGGCTGATCTGGCGCGGATTCGCCCAGCGCAACCGACGCGATGGTCGACGCCGGCCCATCGGTACAATCACGACCGCCATCGATAAGTGCATGGGCCCGGGCATGGGCCGGTGCGGAACCGTCGATATTGACCCGGGTGACGTTGCCTAGCTGGGTAAACGCCGCGCTTTCACTGCTGGTCGGATCCGCTGTTAGATCGACCACCGATACCCCGCCAGCGTCACCGGTAAACCCGACGACTGCAAATCGACCATCGTCAGAAACCGCGACATCGCTCGCCTGCAACTCGGCCGCCCCGGCGACCAGGGCAAACGACTCAGGCTGAATCGACGCGTGATCCGAGGTCGATAGACGAAATAGCGACCAGGTCGTTCCATCCCGAGCCACCACGATCAGATGCGCGCCATCCGGACTGGCCACTGCAGCGGCAGGCTGCTCGAATGCAGTAATACTCCGCCGCAAGCCCGGCTCCCCCACATCGCGCGTCGCATCGAATGCCGCAATCGACGTGTCGCCAGTTACATACAAAAATGGTTTGCGCAAATGCATGCGAATTTCGAGCGTATCGCCGGGCGATATGGTCGTGCGCGGTGAGCGCCCATAACCAACTAGGCGCTGGTTTGGTGAGCGCAGTTCTGCCGTAATTCGCACATCTTCACCCACTTCGATGAACCCCATGTCGATGGCCCGACCGATCTCGGCCATTTCGCGTTGTGTGCGCTGAAGCGGTGTGCCGGGTGCGGTGCGAATCAGCACTACTTCGGCGATCTGCTCGCCAAGCGGTGACAATTCCTCGGCTTCGGGAAAAAGAAACGTGACCTCGACCGCTCCGCTGTCACTGCACGCCGAGGCGCAAAGCATGGCCAGCGCCGCGCTCGCCACATGCGTGCCGAGATCGCAAGTGTTTAACATTGCTCCACACATCACGCTATCATTAGCCGAGCAGGCACAGCAAGCGACATCCCTGCCCCGACTCTTGTCGGCTCGTTCATGAGTACTTCGTCACACATCACTGGCGATCGAATAACCGGACACCCGGACGCTCCGATCGGTCAGAACGCCGCTTCGCACTCCTCTTCCTCGTTGGAACGTCCGGCCGATGGCACGGAGGTATTCGGGCGTTATCTGCTTTTGGAACGGCTGAGTCGCGGTGGCATGGGCGAGCTTTTTCTGGCCAAGCACGGTCTGTCGGGGTTCGAGAAGGTCTGCGTGATAAAGAAAGTGCTGCCCCACCTCAATAAGGACGAGCGCTTCATCGCCCGTTTCGTGGACGAGGCCCAGGTCGCGATTCGGTTGCAGCACGCGAATATCGCCCAGGTGTTTGAGGTCGGCCGGGTCGGCGACGAATATTTTCTGGCCATCGAGTTCATCGAAGGTCGCGATTTGCGGCGCTCGCTGAACCAGCTCGATGAGCGAAATCGGCGCTTTTCGGTCGATATGGCGCTTCTCATCGCACGCGATATGGCCAATGGACTGGCCTATGCCCACCGCCGCGCCAGCCCAGACGGCACGCCGCTAGAACTGGTTCACTGCGATGTCTCGCCGCCCAACGTGGTGGTTTCGTTTGAAGGCGAGGTCAAACTCATCGACTTTGGAATCGCCAAAAGCGCCATGCGCGGCGCGATTACCGATCCCAAAATCGGTTTTGGCAAGTTTGGCTATATGGCTCCAGAACAGCTCATACGCGGCGGCGTGGTCGATCACCGTACCGACATTTACGCCACCGGGTCGGTACTTTACGAGCTGCTCACCGGCGAGCGGCTGTACCCGCACAGCAAATCGTCCGATTATCGCGCGATGGCGAAAAAGGTCATCCGCGGCAAGCACTCTCTGCCGTCGGATCTCGACCCCGCTCTCGAGCCCTACGATGATCTGGTCGCCAGGGCAGTTCACCCGAGAGCAAATCAGCGTTTCCAGAGCGCCGCCGAATTGCGAGACGCCATTCAGAAAGCGCTGGTGGCGATCAACCCGACCATCTCGTCGGATGCCCTCGGCGAGTTCATGCGCGGTCTTTTTCGCAGCGAGCTCGATCATTGGCGACGCCTCTCTGCTCGGGCCAGGGAGGCGGATCTGGCCGATTGGGCCCCACTCTTTGCCAGACAATCATCGTCGACAGAGTCGTTTGCTCTGATCAGCTCAGCCGGGGCCGGAATTGCGCCGACACATTCGCCGCTCCAGCCCGCCCCTGCAGGGGGTCATGTGGACCTGAGTGGCCGGGGCGACGACAACGACCGCCCGATAAGGCCGCGCCCCGAGTCCGTGGCTCTCGCTCCAGCCACCAGGCCAGAGCGCGGGCGCAAGGGAATCGCCATCGCCCTCGCGGCGGTCGCGTCCATCGGACTTTTTGGGGCAATTGGGCTGGTTGCCCTGGTGGGCCAAGATTCGGTCCAGGCGGTGCCCGCCGGAGCGCGCGCGCCGACCGACACTGCCCCGTCGGCGCCGACCACTGCTATCGGACAGGAAAGGCCGCGCGAGGCGATCGGCAGTACATCGGCCCGAGCTGGACTCGGCGACAGGGCCGGGCCAGGGCATCACCTGGACGTCGCGGCGAGAAATGCGACGCGGAGTTCAGAAAAAACCGAACCGCCGTCCGGCGCAGACGACCACCGGGCTCCGCCGGCAACGGCGAAGAATCGCGGCGATACGACGCGCAAGCCCCCGACAAGCAGGAACCGCGCGGAGCAGCTCGACCCACCTCCACTCCGACCGAGGAAAAAAAACCAGCGGCTCTCTCTGGCCAGGACCAAGGCCCAGTTTCGCAAACTGAATGCCGACTATGCGCGGTTCAAGAAATCATACGGCCGCCGCCTGGACAGAGAATGGTCAGAACTGGTCACGGCGATTCAATACATCGGTACCGATCCGGCAAAGCTGCGCCGTGTGTCCAGGCAGATCAAACAATTTCGCGGCAAGATGCGCAAGATGCGCAAACGGTCGGCCGGTAGATGATTCCGCACGGAGGCGAGGCCAGAGGCCGATAGTCTGGCCGCTCTGTTCAAGATGCCAGGTGGGGTGGTCGTATCCACCGGGAACTTCTGGCCACGCCGCTCGCGCCGTGGCCCATCAGGTATCTCAATACGCCTGCGGTGTGCAGAGCCGGCCGTTTGCCACAGCCGCCGGGGACAGGTCGTTGTGCCCGGGCTGAAGCCGGCACAACAAATCGGTTCAAAAACGAATCGGTAAGCCATTGCCGCCAAATTGCGGTAAGGCCGACAAACCGCACGCGAGCTGCGCTTGCAGCACAACACCCGAACATCTGAACAGCACCTCGAGCATCTGAGCGACAGCACCCGAACATCTGAACAGCACCCCAACATCCGAGCAGCAACCCGAACATCTGAACAGCACCCAAGCATCTGAACAGAGCACCTCGATGGTCTGTATAGAGCAATCGATCATCTGAACAGAACACTTTGAACACAGAACAGAGAGCTCGAATGTCTGAAAAGACTACCCGAACATCTGAACAGCGATATCGGTTGTCCGTTTTGATTTTTTCTACATCAGAATTCATTGGAGAGTGCTATTTCGAGATATTGATCATTCAATTGCAGTTTCGATATGTTACGAGGATACAAAATTGTAAAATTTTTATCTGACTGCAATCGCTATTGTCACTCGATATGCCCAACATAGTAGTCTCTTTCACATCAAAAGATGTGAAGTGCTTTGGAGTGTCCGAATATCGGACACTCCAAAGGCTAAGTATTCGAAATTCAGAAGGGCAATGTAATTTTTTTGTGAAACTGTATAAGGCGACCCCATCACCGGTGCTGTATGAATAGAGACTTGTACTTTTTATGTTTTTTGCTCATTGCTAAGTACAGTTTCCACAATTAACCACCCATTATCCCCGACCAGTCCGACGATGACAGCGTTGCTCGTCGGTCACGTAGGCCACTATGCTCCACTCCTCGCGCCTTGTCCTCGACGCGCCAGGATCGACCCTGCTGGGCGTTTCTTGCAGGAAACTGTACCAAGAAGCCAAATCGTCGAATTGGACAGAAACAACGGATCGGTACCATGATTGAGTTTCTGCAATGTATGCAGGACAGCCTCGGAAGGATTCCGAGATTGCGAATTGCACCATCGAACGGACCGGGTCCTGGGCTGTTCCCACGCGACTGTTGTTGGGGCAGCCGAACCATGCGATGAATCCGTGGAGGATTCGAGATCGGAGCTGATCATGTTCGATGAATCCACGGGCGACGTCCGCCCTCTTGCGAAGGAGCGCAATACGGTCAAACTCTCCGATGACGATCCCGGCCAGTCCGCGTGGATCGTTTCAGGACTGCACATCATGCCCAACGGCCCCACGTTTGCTTTTGACGATTTTCGCATCGAGGGCCAGCCCAAGCGCTTCATTACTGTAGGTGCTGTGTCGGGTGCCGATATCGTCCTGGCTGATACCGCAGTTTCGGCCAAGCATTGCCTGATCGAACGGCGCCGTGATCGGGTGCTGGTGCACGACTGCCGATCCACGAATGGGACGCGTGCCAATGGGGTTGTTGTCGACAAATGTGTTCTGTCTGAAGGCATTTTATTGACGCTGGGGCGCACCACGCTTTTGGCCTACGGGCCGCGTGGTGTGGATGAGCGAGTGCTTCTGGTCGCCTCGACAATGTTCACGTTTCTCCATGGTGCCATGAAGACCCACGGCACGCTTCGTCGCGCCGCCCAGGCCATCGGAGTCCAGCATTCGACGCTTGCGGACTGGATCAAAAAGAAGTTCAAAAAGCGGCCGTCAACTCCTCGCAAGGGGAGGAAGTGACGTGGTTACCGAACGATATCGGCTCGGCGAATTTCTCGGCAGCGGTGCCATGGCCGATGTCTATCGCGCGGAAATCCTCGGTGTCGATGGGCCGTGGCGGCACGTGGCGGTCAAGCGGCTTCGGTTCGACCGCAGCCAGGACGAGCATTTTATAACCATGTTTGGGCGTGAAGCCCGTCTGGCGGCCGAGCTCTCTCATCGAAATATCGTCGATGTATTCGATGTCGGTCAGGATCCCCAGGGCGGATTATTTCTGGCCATGGAGGTGATCGACGGAATTACTCTGAGCCGGCTGATGCGGGCCTATCCGTTGCCGCTGCCGGCGGTGGTGTTGGTGATTCGCGAGGTGCTACATGCGCTCGCCTACGCCCACGAGCGAACCATCATCCATCGCGACGTTTCCCCACAGAACGTGCTGATTTCGCGCCAGGGCGAGGTCAAGTTGACAGATTTTGGCCTGGCTCGATTCGAGCGGGCCAACGAGGCATCATCCTCGGGATGGAAGGGCACGATTGGATACATCAGCCCAGAGCAGATACAGGAGTTGGCACCCGATTGCCGATGTGATCTGTACGCGGTGGGTGCGATGTTCTACGAGCTATTGACCGGGCAGCTGCCGTTTGGCCGCGGGTCGGCGGCGGAATATCTCGCGCGGATGTTGCACCACGAGGTGACCTCGCCGAGGGTTCTGCGCTCGGAGTTGCCCAAGCCGCTCGACTCGATCGCGATGGGCCTGTTGGAGCATAACCGCGAACGCCGCTATCAACGGGCCCAGGATGTGATCGACGAGCTGGACGCGCTACCGGTTGCCAGCCACGAATCGCTGGCCCTTCTGGTTCAGCGGCTCAGCGGAGTCGAAGAGCCGAGTGCGGTGACGTCGTTTTCCTCACCAGCGGGTGGGTTACTGACCAAAACAGAGCGGGTGTCGTCGCTGGCCGATCGCCTGGCCGCGGCTCGTTCGCCGTACAGAAAGCCACTTTATGCAGCGGTGGCGATCGCGGCGCTGGTCGGTGCGCTGGTCGGCCTGGGCACAACGGCGCTGTTCGGGCTGTGGAGCACGGAGACCGGGGCCGATATCACCGTGGAGTCGAACCGGGCCAAGACGGACGAGGCGGCCGGCGGCCGGCCTGGACCTGGCCAGCCTGCGGCTGGCGGGCCCGGCCCGGTCAAACCGGGGCGCAGTGCGCGAGGTCCGGTCACCACTGCACCGGGTGGGGCCGCGGCTCCTGCCGGCCTTGCGGCCGGCGAGCGCGACTCCCCGGTCGTCGGCGTGGACAGCGTGCTACCGCGTCGAATCGCCGAGACATCAGCCGCTCTACCGGGGACTGTGTCAGAGGCGACCCGAGCCGAGAAACCCGGGCCCATACGCAAGCCCGGGGGGGCGAGCCAAAACGAGCAGGAGCAGGTGTGGGACGATGTTCCGCGGATCGAGCGAAGATACTGGCCGAGCTATGTGGAGGAACAGGAGAAGCGCCACAACAGGCAAGGAGAGGACGAATGAGAGCTGTTTGGCGCCGTAGATGGTCTGTGGGCGATTCACTGGTCATGGCCTCACTCGTTATCATCGTTATCATCGTTCCGCCGCTCATTTTTTGGCCAGGTCTGGCGAAAGCGGAGTTGGAGCGCTGCGACGCCCGGGTGCGCGGGGGTCAGATCGAGGTACTTCTTCCCGAAGAGCGGCAGTGTTCGGTGTATGTGGCCCTGCATCCGGACGTGGCCAGCGTATTTGTGTTCCATACCGAGCTAAAGCGGGTCCGCATCAGCAAGGGAAAGGGAGACAGTACGGGCTTCATCACCGGAGTGGTGGACAACGACATCAAGATCCATGTGGTCGAAACAATCGCCCAGGGTGCCCAGGCCTCTCTGCTGGTCGAGCTGGAACCGGCGCCGGTGGTCATTCGCCTGCGCGTGGCGCGACATGCGAGTGAGGCGATTGGACTGGCCATTTTTAAAAGCGCTGGCGAAAAAGTCGGTGTCCAGGCATCGGGCCAAGAGTCCGAGCGGGTTCGATGCGGTCCGCTGGTCGGGTCTGCTTGCGGTCGAACTCGCAACGTCATATCCCGGCTCATCGGCGATGCGTGGGAGGTGGTGAATGGGTTATGGGATTCTCCGGCCCGGGACAGCGAGGCCGCTGATCCAGTTCCATCCGGTTCCAGTGTCCGGCAGGCCTCGGTCCAGCTGGAGGCTGTGAGCGGGCTGGTAGAACTGGGCGACCTGGAGCTGGCCGAGGTCACCAGGCGTACTCATCTGGCGGGTGCCACGTTGCGGTTTGGTTACCTCGCCAGCGAGCATCTGGTCGCGGAAAGCGCGTGGACATTTGCCCATACCGGAACCAGCGAGGGGGTTTTGCGGCGCGACAGCACAACCGGCGAGGTGAACGAGGTGAGGCGGTTTACCCGGCTTGGACGCATCGAACTCGGTATTCGAGTCAGACACTTCCGCATAGCTCTTGGCCGCGGCGTGCATCTGGTCCCATCGTTGCGACTGGGTATTGGCGTGCAGGGCCGCTCGATTAGACGCCTGGTTTACTTGCTCGATGACGGCGCTGTCGATGCCGAGCACACCGGCTGGAAGTGGGATTTGACAGCCACCGCAGGGCTAGGCTCGGAGATTCGCCTGGCCTCGAATTGGGGACTGGGCATAGAGATTGCGGGGATGCAAGCAAAATCACTGGGCCGAGACAGCAGGTTTCGCTCCCTGGAAGGTACCATCCATGTCAGCTACTCCAGATAGTTGCCAGTTCGGCGAGCTCTCGCAGAATTGGAGTTCGTATGTGAATAATAGCGACAATACAATTACTACACAAAGAAGTTGCGTGAGCAACACATGTACAAACAGCCAATATGAGGGCATAGGTTCATTGCGCTCGGCTTTCAAAAGGGGTAGGGTCGTTAGCAAGCCAGGTGGGATTGTCAGGATCAGAAAGAGTGATGAGTTCCCGGCTGGCCACTGGAAATTATCGATGCCAGTAATACTGGTTATCGTATGTTTTGGAGTTATGTCTACATCTGGCTGTAATCCACTCGGCTCGCCCTCTCCCAGCAACATCAGGGGGAGGGTAGTTATGTCGACATCGCCATTGACGGAGGCGCGGCTGCGGGTATGGCAGCTGGGGCCGGATGGTGAGCGGCTCGAGCGCAGGCCGGTTGTCGAGGTAGAGACTGACGAGTTTGGACAGTTTGCGATCGATGTCGGCAGCGGGGCATATGGAGCTCTGCGCTTCGAGGTATACGGAGGCCAGAGTCAGGAGTACTGGTCTGCGGAGCGGCTGGGGTTTGACGACAGCTCGCAGCCGGCGCGTGCAGCGCGGTGGGAGGCACGGGGAGCGGATCGGCCGCTATTGTCGGGAGTATTCTATCGAGTGCACGAGCGTCTGGAGGGCTATACCGTGGCCATCACGCCGTGGACGACTTTGGCCGAAGAGCTGGCCCGGGCTCGATTCAGGGGGTTTTTCCCCGGTGATCCCGAGGCCAGTTATGGCAACGCGACCGAACGGGCATTGCAGTTATTGAGCGAGCACCTCGGCTTGCGTGACTTGATGGAGTTGGATCCAGCGCCTCTGGACGAGGGGGCCGCCTCGCTCAGTCCAGCAGTGCGCTACAGCTTATCTCTGGCCGCGCTTTCGACGCTGGCCAGGCAGATGGCGGAGCGTTCCACCGAGAGTGTCCAGGCGGTCAACACCATGATACTCACCCATGCACTGGCCGAGGACGTATCGGGTGAGGGAGCGATTTTTGACGGAGTGGGTGAAGCGAATAACCAGCTGGTAATCGGGACCTGTATAGAACCGGCTGACTGCGCGGGTGAGCAGTGCGAGCAGCTGTGCAATCTCGGCCCGCACAGTCTGCGCACCCATCTTGCAGGTGCGCTGGTGGCCTTTATCCAGTCGGACCTGAACAAGACGCCTCTGGATACCAGCGATGTACTCGACATGGCAGTGGAGATAGCCACCAATGAAGAGTCCGAGCTCTTTGGTGAGGCAGTGTGTGAGTTATTCGATACCGATCCTCCAGATATCACAGTTTTGTCGTCCCTGATTCGCGACGAGCAATATGATGCGATCGACTTTGACGAGCAGGCTGTACCCATTCATGAGCCGATTGGCCCGCAGATCGACCTGGGCGACTCTCATACATGTCCTGCGGTGGCCAAGTATGCTCATCGCCTGGACAGTATCGAGCACAATCCGTTGCGTTGGCGATTCATGGTGGATGACGGGGGAGTGGGTTTTACCCCGGAGACGGTCGAGTATCGAGTGCGGCTGCCAGAGCAGAGTCAGACCTTGCTCGACTGGACGCCGGCCCATATGCTTGGCAGCGACGTGTATGGTGTAACCAGCGCGCAATACGAAATTGTGTTACTGAGAGTTCAGGTCCCTGCATTGGCTACTGAACAAGGCGTGTTCGAGCTGGACATTCGAGCCACTGATCGGCTGGAAAACCGGAGCAATGTGGTCACTCTGTGCTGGGCGCACACGCCGCTACCGGCTCCGCTTCGGGTTGGAGCGGCCCACTTATCACAAGGAAGCGGTAGTCTGAGTGCTGCAACTCTGGGCGAGTTCAACAACCTGGCTCCATCGATCAATGGAGCACAAGAGCTCGAAGTCATGGAATTCGATGTCCATAATGGCACCGACGAGGTCAGTTATGTAACTCTCGAATACCTGCAGAGCGCAACGTACTCCAAGCAGTGGATCAAGTCCAACGCCGAGCTCGAGACCGACGACAATCCGGCGCCTGATTGTGCCACGGCGCCGATCGATCCGTGCCTGGACGAGCCACCCCTGGGCTATGGAACCACCGGCGAGACAGTGCCCGCGCTACCCGTGCCCGCAGCTGCGTGGGGTGTTCGCATCTGGGATGTGACGTTTAGTGATGATGGGGTCGAGTTGGATTCGTGTCTGGTCAGGGGAGATGGTGATTGTGAGGCCAATGAATATCGTTTCGAGCCACGGGTGAGTCCGAACCGGCCGCGCCACTATCGAGTGGTGCTGACCCTTCGCGACACGTCTTTTTTGGCGCCAGCGCCTGCTGGTCAGTCAGGGGGGTACAACGATCTACCGCTTGACCTGGATTATTATCCGCAATTCATTATTACCGGGAACCGCTATAGTGCGTGGACTTGGTGCAGTAGACATAGACAGCCTGGTGGCGATGAATGCGAGCAAACAAAAATATATCGCCACTTTCGTGCTCTTCTCTCATCGCACCTCGAAGCGTCCTTTCTTGAGATTATCGGCAGCGTGGCAACAACGCCTTTGTTAATCCCGCTGAGTCCTCGGGCTTCTGGCACGTTCCGCGATCCTGTGCGACTGTCTTCGTTCAGTTGGAACATTCGAGAAGAAGCGACCTTGCCCCCCACGTTTCCATGAGCCTGGGTAATTATTATGGAGCAGCGTTGTCAGTTGTTATTGATGGCTTATTCTGCGTTTTTTATCTTTATTTTTTTGGTATTTTCATGTGGCAGCGCAACTACTGATGGGGAGGATGCGAGTACCTGTAATTGTGCAGAAGATCCGTTAGCCCAAGAACGGGTGACTCGTACTCACGGAAGTCTGGGGCCGTTCCCTATACTACTCAAGACGCTGGGGAAGCTCTGCCCTGATGGAGAGATCCTTCTCGGAGCCAGCTGTGAGGACGAGCTCGTAACGAAACAAATTACTCTCTTCGGCTCGGGATTGGAGAAGTCGTCGGATTCTCAGGATTATTGGTGGTGTAGCTGGCGCGATCGCACCGGCAAAGACAATGTCATTACTACCCGGTTAATGTGTCTGGAGAGCTCATCGGTGGCAGGCGGGGAAAGCAAAAACAAAGGCTGCAGATGCCACTCTCTCCAGCCTCTCGAAGAGCGCATCATCTACAATCAACAAAACCAGATTCTTACAGCCTACAGCAACGGAAATCTCTCGGTAGGCTGTGAAGACGAGGGTTTCCTCATCAGTGGTGGATGCACGTTTTCATTTCCGGGAGGACCAGATACGGACGACATGACGATGTCGCGTAGCGGCTTTGCCCAGGGTAATCCCGAGCTATGGAGCTGTGCCTGGCACAACCCGACCAACACTGAGGAGCTGATGCTGGCCACTGCCATCTGTCTGCAACCGCCGGATTACGGGTCAGACCTGACTGCGGGCCGCATTGTCCACGCCACGCAGAGTCGCCCTTTACTGGGCGATCGCATTGGCCATTTGACTGTATCTTGCGACCGAAACCATCAGCTCATTGCCGGCAGCTGCATGCTCGATATCAATGACCCGATGAGTCACCAGATTACCTTATTTTATCATGGACTTTCGGGCGAGAATATCGACGAGCGCGAAACTTCCAATACCTGGCGTTGCGCCTGGAACAATCCGACCATGCGCAATGTCACGGCCACTGTCACCGCTGTTTGTGTAGCACCGCCTATCGAAAGGGGATAAGTACCGCGATCACTGCAAATAGTATAGAGCGCATCTCAAAAACCTCCCATCTCCAGGCCCGCCCGGGGGACGCCGAGTATGGTGTCCCCCCATCGACACAAAAGAACGAAGCAACCGCCCAAAGAGACAACTGCAGCGAGCGATTACACAATGTCACTTACAGCGACCTTGACGTCGGGAAATTCTATCGGTGAGATGGTCTCACCGCGCTCATGGGTGAGCTTTGACTGATACGTACCGCGTTTGGGATTGCTATAGACTTCGATAACCCGCTCGACGAGATTGACAATCCAGTATTCAGGGATGTTGCTTTCGGCGTAAATGCGCGCCTTTACCCCCCGATCCTTGTCCAGAGACGACAGGGCTACTTCTATGACGAGAAACGACCTGTCGGGGTGGTCTTCGGTGTCTTCACCGGGAGGGACCACGTTCACGTCCGGTTCGGGTTCGGATTGGTCAGAGGCGGCATGCGGGCTGTGGCTGTAGACGTCCGCACGATCTTCGAGGGCCAATGTCAGGAGCTTTGCGAGACGCTGGACAGTTTTGCTGTGCAGAGGGCCTTGTGGGCTCATGGCAACCAGGACTCCATCAAGCAGCTCGACGTGCTCATCTTCGAACCAGCCCATGGCGACCATCTGATCGTACTCGGCGCGCGAAATGGGGCGGATTTCCTGCGAAGCGATGCTGGCGAGATCTCGCACCCACAGAAAATAGCATGATCACAAAAAACCGCACGGCCCGACCAGAAAAACAGCGATCGCAAGCACTGCACCCCACCGGATAAACTTGTCGGTGGTGAGCCAGCCCACAGCACGCTGCAACCCGGCGACGGTGCTGCAATGAATAATCCGGCTAGCAGCATTCGGGAAAAATCGTTTTTCCCGAATCTGCGTGCGCCGCGGCCAAGAGCGGCGATCAGCCGATTTCGGGCACATGGGGCGCACGGCGGGAGTCCGCCGGAGGGCTTTGCCCAATAATGGTAGCGGCGTGCGGGATTTTTCCCGAACGCTGCTAGATGGCTCGGACAACGCTGCCCAGGCCGACAACCAGGGCAATGGCACCAACACACAAAACCAGCAGCAAGGTCAGTATCAAGGTCTTGTAGCACAGCGCCGCAGTATGACTCGAGCGAGGGCATTTGAGCACCACACCATCACGCTCGGCAATGACATACCGCTTGCAACGCTTGCACACGACTTCGTCCCTGGATTTGAAAAAATACCCATTGAGCAAAAACAGGAAGCCAACCGCGATGAAACCACCCGCTGCTGCCTGGCCTCTGAGATAGAGATCGGGGGTCAGACGGCCGACCGAGGGCGTGCCGGCAGCCCTGTCTTCGGGCGAAAGCGGCGCCCGGGTCGGCAGATACCACAACAACACCACCAGGCCAACCGCGCCGATGACCAGTCCCAGGGCCATCCTAGCGCCATTGCGCTCGAACGGCAGTTTGGCGAATGTGCGGCCCGGTATCGGGCCTTTGGCACGCCGGGCAGCCTGCGCCGCAGTGAGCGGACGCTTGCCGGTGTGAGTCTGTGGCCACGAATTCACCGGCGCGGTGAAAACATCAGCCTGGCTGGCAATGGGCCTCCTGGGCACCGCGCGGTCCTCGTCATCGTCGTAGATGTCGACGAGATTCCTGTTGTCCGGTGAGCGCGGAGACCGGTTTACTGCAGGAGCAGCCGGAGTATCCAGAGCGGCCAGCGCGTCGGTGTAGGACCGCTGGAGTGGAGACGGTGGCGACGGAGAGCGGCCCGGCGAGTCCGAATCTGGCCTGGTGGGCAAATCGCCACCAGGTAGACTGGCGCTGGCCAGATCCGTGCCCGAGGCGTCTCTCGATGTCATCGCCGAATCATATTGATGGTATAGACCCGATTCGTACACATCGGCCGATTCCCGGTCCGGACTCGCAATTGCGTGGGGCGATGATGTGCGACCTTGCTTCTCCGCCCGTACTGCCTCGAGAGCGGCCTCGCGCGCAGCAATATATTCGGGTGAAGGATCCAGGCCGTCTTCCACGAAGACCGAAGGAGCATCGGTCGGCGGATCTGTCTGTGCTGCGCCGCCATGGGAAACCGAAGCAGCATCCGGGCCGCCAGCAGCATTCGACATCGGAGTTTCGGGCGAAATCGGTTCTGGCCCGGCTGGATGAGTCGCCGGAGCAGGCTCCACTGGCCACGATTCGGTTTGCTGCAGGGGCATGGGGCTCGATGTGACCTGTTCGCGCGCTGAGTCGGGTGACCAGGCAGGTGGACGCGCTTCCGCTTCGATCGACGGCGGTGGTTGCCCCGACGGTGTGCCCTGTTCCGATTGCCCCGCCGGGTGAAACGTTACAGGTTTCTCGACCAGCGCTCCTACCAGCACTTCGGGCTCTATAACGACCGAGACACCCGCCTGGGCCAACTCGTCTGCCCGATCGGAAAACGGACGTGGAGCGCTCTCGAACTCAGGCGGCAAACCGGGCCGATCCGGCTCGTGCACCTCGCTCCGAGACGACGCCGACTCCGCCCCCGCCTCGGCTAGCAATGATCCGTCAAGCGAGTGAAAGAAAGGTCCTTCGGGTACTGAGGAATGCTCGGCCGGAGGTTTCTGCTCAGCCGGTTTTTTGGCTGCGGTCTGTTGCGCCAGTTGATCACGCAAGGCCGAGGGCATGGGCACCGTGGCATCGGTCTCGCCTCCGGCGGGCCTCGGTATCGCCGATAGCAGCGGCGATGACGCGGAGAAAGGTTCGGGGCGCTCGCTGTCCGAGTCGAGCCGAGACAAGGGCTCTGCCACGCGCGGCTCGGGTTCCAGCCCGGCCGCAGGCTCCGGCGCAGAAGTCGTCAGAGGCGGACCGGCATTGGCCAGCGATTGCGGGTCGTCAACCGGCGCCGAAGTCTCGGCAATGACCCGCGGGACCTCCCCATCGAGGGCAGGTGAGTGTAACTCGGGAAGAGGTGTGACGCCTATCGGCTCGAAATCAATATCACTTTCGTCGAGCTCGACTTCGGTGGTGGCACGCTTCTGCCCCGCTTCGACCAGTTCCGACTGCCGATCGATCGTCTCGGCGAGGGATGGCTCGTCACCCGGAGGGGCGACCAGAGCGTCCTCGATCGAGCCATCATCCGGTGCCGGCTGAAGGTCCAGGTTCGTCTGGTCGTCACCAATAACCTCTGCCAATTCAGCTTCCGGTGCCGGGTTGAGCTCGAGATTGGTGTCGCCGACCAATTCTGCCCCGCCATACAACAGCGAATCCGGCAGCGACTCGAGTCTGTCCGGCTCGAGTCCCACCAGCGGGGCCGGTTCCAGCGGGGGCGGTTCCAGCGGGGGCGGTTCCAGCGGGGCCGGTTCCAGCGGGGCCGGTTCCAGCGGGGCCGGTTCCAGCGGGGCCGGTTTTGCGGTCTGTGCTGGCGATGCATACGGATCGCTGGTTTCAGCGGCGGGCAGCGGCCGAGCGTGTGAAGCGCTCCGAGATGCGCCGGGGGCGATGATTTCCTCTGCGGTGCTGTGCGGCAACGTCGGCGGGCTTGCCTCGGCCGTACTGCTGGATGGTCGTGTCGGTGGGATGTCCTGGTCAGTGCTGGCGAGCGGCAACGCCGGCGGGGCCTTCTCGGCCGCGGCGCTGGCGGGCGCGACCTCGGGGATGTCCTCGACTGCACTACCAGGCGGTCTGCCGGAAGTCGACACGGCCTCGCCAGCAGCAGCCGTCTCATCGGAATCCTCGACTGCATTCGCACGGGAATCCTCGACCGTGCCGGGCGGTGTGCTGATCGGCGCGGGCTCGGCCGTACCGGGCGCGTCTTCGACTATCTCGGCCGGAGGTATCGCCTCAGCAGCCGACGACACTGCTGTCGACCCAGTCTGGCCGGGTGGTGGAGCGGAGGCTGCCGACACGGCTGTTGCCGCGGTTTCAGCGGCCGGTTCGTCCGGTGCAGAGGATGGAGGGGGGTGAGCGGCCTGCGTTTCCTGCTGGGACGCCGGAGTCTGTTTTTGGCCCGCTGTCGATTCAGCTGCAGATTCGCCAGTCGGTCTTGCCGGAGCGGCTGGTGGCACGGCCGTGGGGGTTGCCGGTTCGGTCTTGCTGGCGGCACTGGCCGGTTGGACCTTGCTGGCCGCACTGACTGGTTTGGCCGGCTTTGTCTCGTTTGCGGGTTTGGCGCTCGACGGGGCAGTGGACCCCCCGGGGGAATCGCTGCCGGGTTTGGGCCGGGGGGGAAATATTGAGATCGACTTGGGTGGTGGGGGCCGAAACGGCCGGGTCACTCCAGGTTTTGCCCCGGGTGGCAGCGGTGGCTTGAACTGTTTGACCTCTCCGGGTTTGGCTCCGGGCGGCAGGGGTGGTGTAAACGGCTTGGCATCGGCGGGCTTGGTGCCGGACGGGCGGGGCGATCCAACCGGCTTTGCGGCTCCTGTTTCTGCCGTCGAAGCCGGTGGTGGAGCGGGCTTGATCGCGCTGAGAGATGTCGCGGGCGGCCGCGGCCCGCGCGGGGCTGTGGGTGATTTTGGCGCGGCAAGATGACCGCTTTGGGTCGTTCGTGCCTCGTCTATCGGACCAGTCGGAGCCGCCGGGGACGACGGGCTGCCCGGCGTCTGGTCGGTCTTTGGCCGGGCTGCAGAGCTGGACCCGTCCGATGTCTTGCTGCTGGATGCTGATTGTTCAGATGGTGGCGTGTGAGCGTCTTTCGAATCCGCCGCGCCACCGGGACGCCTCAGCACCTCGCCGCACTTTGAGCAGGGAGCTACAGGCGCGAGATGGCTGCGATCAGCCCCACAGTTTGGGCAACTCCACACCTCCTTATATTAGAATCACATTCTCAACGCTGCTACCAGCGCTGCCTGAAGAAACCGGGGTGTGAGCGGGGGAAGAAACTCGGGGCAAGCGGGCGGCCAACTCCTGGAGCGGAGAATTGGTCGTCCGGACCGGCCGATCACTGTGTTTCGCGGTCGGGTTCGAGTCACCATGGTTCGCATTTGAGTCACCATGGTTCGCATTCCTTGACACTGACAATTTAGTGAGCAGCCTGACAAAGCGAGAAGGTCGATGAGCACACACCGCTACCGCTTCGTATTGATTGAAGAGACATCGTCTTTGCCGACTTTGTACCGGCGACGGACGCGCCGGCGCAGATCTCGTCCCGCTGATAGTCGAGGAGATTCCATGTGGGCTCTTCTCGATGCGTTTGCTTCGCTGCACCGCCGGGGCACCGGCCCCGAGGCGTGGGCGTCTCCGCTGACGACCAATCCGCTCGCCTTTTTGCTCGACACCATGAGCGATGCGGTTTTTGTCCGTGGCGCCGACGGCAGCGTGGTTTTTCGCAACCGAGCAGCCGACCGTCTCGACGGCTACTCTCCGTCTGCACCGCCATCCGGGGGAGACCGCCGCTCGGTGACAGTCGAGGAGGTCAAGGTAGGCACTCGTCTGTATCGCAGGCGCTTCGTGACGTTTGGCATCGGCGAAAGGCAACTTATCCTGGAGATGTTTACTGAGAGCCAAAAAACCGACTCAGGGAGATAGCCATGAGACTCGATCGCTTCACAGTCAAGTCCCGCGATGCACTGGCCAGCGCCGAAGCTGTTGCGAGGCGTAGAAACCACCAAGAAGTTACCGGTCTCCACCTCTTGACCGCCCTTTGCGAGCAAGAGGACGGCCTGGTCAATCCGCTGCTCGATCGCGCCAATGTCGACGTTGCTGCACTCAAGGCGAGCATGGAAGAAGCGTACGGCCGTATGCCCGAGGTGCATGGCGGCGACACTTACATCGGCCGCGAGATGAAAGACATCCTCGACGGCTCGTTTCGCCACGCCGACGCCATGAAGGATGACTATGTGTCCACCGAGCATTTGCTCATCGCGATGGTCGAGCTATCGCGTACATCGGTCGGCCAGCTGCTAGCCCGGCAAGGCCTCACCCTGGACACGCTGCGCAGCGCTCTGGCTGACGTGCGGGGCAATCAGCGGGTTAGCGATCCGGATCCCGAGGGCAAATATCAGGCCCTGGAGCGCTACACCACCGATCTCACTCAAATGGCACAGCAGGGCAAGCTCGATCCGGTGATCGGCCGTGACGAGGAGATCCGGCGCGCCATGCAAGTTCTGTCGAGGCGGACCAAGAACAACCCGGTACTGATCGGCGAGCCGGGGGTCGGCAAGACCGCCATTGTCGAGGGCATTGCCGGTCGTATTGCAGCCGGCGACGTACCGGATAGTTTGCACGACAAGAGCGTCCTCGCTCTTGATCTCGGCGCGCTGGTCGCCGGTGCCAAATACCGCGGCGAGTTCGAAGATCGTCTCAAGGCTGTGCTCAAAGAGATCACTTCGTCCGAGGGGCGGATCATTCTGTTCATCGACGAGTTGCACACGCTGGTCGGCGCCGGCGCTGCAGAGGGCGCGCAAGACGCTGCCAATATGCTCAAACCGGCTCTTGCGCGCGGTCAGTTGCGCTGCATTGGCGCCACCACTCTCGACGAGTACCGCAAGCACATCGAAAAAGACAAGGCATTGGAGCGTCGTTTTCAGCCGGTATATGTCGGCGAGCCCAGCGTCGAGGACACCATCGCGATCCTGCGCGGTCTCAAAGAAAAGTACGAAGTTCATCACGGTATCCGCATCGAGGATGCAGCCCTGGTATCCTCGGCGCGGCTGTCGCACCGCTATATCACCGATCGCTTTCTGCCCGACAAGGCCATCGATCTGGTCGATGAAGCGGCCAGTCGCATCAAGATGGAGATCGAGAGCGTACCGGCCGATATCGACGATGCCCAGCGCGAGATCACCCGCCTGCAGATCGAGGCCCAGGCTCTGAAACTGGAAAAGTCAAAAGAGGCCAAAAAGCGGGCCAAAGAGCTCAAGTCGGTGATCGCCGAGAAAGAGGAATCGGTGGCAGCTCTGCGCGCCCGGTGGCAGGAGCAGCGCGATGTGGTGCTGGATATCAAGCGACTCAAGGAGCGCGCCGAAAAGCTCAAGACCGAAGCCGAGCGGGCCCAGCGCGACGGCAACTTGCAGCGCGCTGCCGAGATCCAGTACGGCGAGAGTCCGGCCGTGCAAAAGGAGATCGACGCCCTGCAGGACAAGCTGGCCCACAGCCAGGAGCAGGGTACGTTTTTGCGCGAGGAGGTCACTGCAGAGGACATTGCTGCGGTGGTATCGCGGTGGACCGGGGTCCCGGTCAGCAAGATGCTCGAAGCCGAGAGCGAGCGTCTTTTGCAGATGGAAGCCCGCTTGCACCAGCGTGTGGTCGGCCAGGACGACGCGGTCACTCGCATTGCCCGGGCCATCCGCATGGCACGGGCCGGCCTCCAGGACCCCAATCGGCCGATCGGTTCGTTTCTCTTTCTGGGGCCGACCGGAGTCGGCAAGACCGAGCTCGCCCGGGCGCTCGCCGAGTTTTTGTTCGACGACGAGCACAACGTTGTCCGGGTCGATATGAGCGAGTATATGGAGAAGCACAGTGTGAGCCGTCTGATCGGTGCGCCTCCTGGATACGTCGGTTATGAGGAGGGCGGTCAGCTCACCGAGGCGGTTAGGCGGCGGCCCTACAGTGTGGTATTGCTCGACGAGATCGAAAAGGCCCACCGCGACGTGTTCAACATACTTCTCCAGGTTATGGATGACGGTCGCCTGACCGATGGCCACGGCCGCACGGTGGATTTTCGCAACACCATATTGATCATGACGTCGAATGTCGGTTCGGATTTCATACTCGAGCTCGACGACGAGGCCGAGATCGAGCGCCGGGTCGGGCTGGCATTGCGCGAGCGTTTCCGGCCCGAGTTTCTCAACCGGGTCGATGCCAGGATCATCTTTGGCCGGCTCAGCCGCGAGATGATCCGGGGCATCGTGGACATCCAGCTCGGTCGTATTGCGCCGCTTCTGGCCCAGCGCGAGCTCACCATGGAGGTGACCGATGCGGCTAAGGACTACCTGGCCGAGGATGGCTACGATCCGGCGTTTGGCGCGCGACCACTCAAGCGCACCTTGCGCGAGCGGGTGCTCGAGCCGCTGTCCGAAAAACTCATTGGCGGCGAAATCCTGCCCGGTGATCGGATCGTGGTCGATCGCGACGGCGACGTCATTCGCATCGCCAGAGCTGCCCGGGCCGCGGCGTGAGTCGACCAGCCCCGGCCCGGCGACTGCGATGAGAGGCGCGCTTCGATGATCAATCGCTCTAACTCCCCTCTCGGTTGGGCCCAATCGACCAGCTGCGTGACCTTGTCAATCGAGGAAGCGCCGTCCCCGGGTTGGGCGAGTGCTAGTTTTTCATGGCTCGTCCCGGGCGGGGTGCAGAATGTATGAGATCGCGGTGAGATGGCACCAGTCGCTGGGCGCCATCTCCTGGCCAGATCCCCGGTGGGGACGCAGTCTCTCGCCGTCGAGATCTCGCCAGGTCTCGAGAGCGCGCAGATCAATCGGCCGGCTCGATACGAATACCAGGAGGTGTTCCTTGCGCGGTACGTCAGACAGGACTTGATCGGGCCAGGGTAGGGGGACACCGGACAGCCGCTGGGTTCGCGTGTCGCGACCCAACACGTAGCGCTTGCCGGGCAGCACTCTGTGACCGGTGGAATGTGCTCGCGAGACCAGAATCACCCTGCCGATCATATCGACGTTGTACACCGAGATAAAAATATCGATTTGCTGGGTGTTATTTCGGGCTGCGACGTAATACCGCTCTTTGGTGGAAAGCCGCTCGCCTTGCCTTTTCAGGCCATCGTCAAATTCGCCGTCGAGCACCCGCCCCCAGGAGACCGTGTACAGGCCATCGCGGGCGACCAAGTCATCGTTTTTCGCGCCGTGGTTCGCGCCCAGCCGGCGCGCATGCTCGCCGTGGGCCAGCTGCTCGACAGCGACGACCGCCTCCTTGATGCCGCTTGCATCGAGTTTCCACGAGTGCTTCAGCCATCGTCTACCATCGCTCTCAGCAAGCCACATTTCTGTCCCATTGATGCGAATCGCGGCGTGCGCTTGTTCGGGCTCGACGAGTTCGAGATAGAGCGAGTTTTGAATGGCCTGGTAGAGCTGGCCCGGGTCGCCCGCCTGTGCGGCCACTGCCACGGGCAGTTTCCAACGCTGAATTTGCTCGGGATGGGCGCGAAAACCGTACTCGATGCGAATCGGCTCTCTCAGGGCCTCAGTGATCTCGAGTTTGGAGATGAGCCGTCCAGCCTCCGCGACTCTGGCTAGCGCCACATCTCCCCGGGGATTCTCAGGGGTTGTGAAAGGCGACCGCACCTGGTAGACATCGCCGTCGCAAACTCCCATGATCGTACCGCCGTGAAGGATATAGCCCTCGCCGCTGCTGGGACCGACTGTGAGTACTCCGGTGTTGTTTTCCTCTTCCAGCGAGGCGAAGATACGACTGCGCGGGCCCTCGATCTGCGGGGTCTGTTGGTCCCATTCCCGGTATTTCACCTGCTCGCGCAGGAACTGGCCGAGTGCCTGCCACGACGGCAGCCTGCTGCCTTCCTGAATGATCTCGTCCAGGGCATCGGTCAACGCAGCGGTCAGCCGGCCGCGCCACTGGCCATCATCAGCACGGAACTCGGACGCTTTCTCCTGGGTTCTACACGCCAGTAGACGGACCAGGAGCGGGTTGGCCTCAGCGTTGAGGTTGGCGATCCCATGCCTTTTTTTGAGTTTTTCGATGTGGTCCGCGATTCCCTCGGAGCAATCGGTCTCGCCGCGCACGCGCAGGCGGGGTTCCTCTTCTGAGGCCTGCGAAGAACCCCGGCGCCTGGCCCGCTCGCCCCGCACAATGCGGCCCGAGTGGCAGCAATCCATGATCGCGGCGACATTGGCGGTCTTGTCGGTGAGCCGTTTGAACAACCGGGACAGCTCCCACGAGGTGATCCCGCGGAACTCACCGACGCTGTCGCGAAAGTCGTAGGGAAGAATGAACTCGGGTAGCCGAGACGCGTTGCGGGTGACGCGCTTTGCCATATCGCGGCTGGCAGCGATCGAGCCGTGACCGGCATAGTATACCAGAACGGCATCGCTCGGGCCGACATCGTTGATCAGCTCCTCGAAGCCGTCGTGAATGCCCTGGCAGGTAGCTTCTTGCTCTCTGCGTTGGCGTATGTCCTCGAAGCCGAGCTGACCGAGCACCCGGGACATTGCCTCGAGGTCATTGTGCACTCCCTCCAGGCCATCAATCTGGCTGCCGATGAGGAGCGCCCGCCGGGTGATACGATCGGACTGTGCAGAGGGTGGGGCGACGACTGCGACCGACGTGGGCTGCGGCTTGTTGCCCTCGTGACGCTTACCGCGGTCTGCGCGCTCGGCCTGGTCTGCAAGATTTGCGATGTCTGTCAGTGATATGTCCGCGTCGAGGGCACGGACGGCTCGTCTCATTCGCTCGGCTTCCAGCTGTGCCCGGGCCTCGTCTGCGTTCGACGGTTGGTCTCCCGAACCAGTGGCCCGGCCAGTGAGCTCCTGCACGTGGTCCTGGAGATTCGCCTCAGCCGACTTGCCCGGGGTCACCCGTGGTGGTGTGAACGCGGCCAGCACTCGCTTTTTGAGAGTTGCCAGCTGCTCCGGGTCGCGGTTGGAATCGTGTGGCGCAGGGTCGGGCAAATGGCAAAAGCGGTCCAGCGCAGACGAGTCGCGGACCATGAGAACGGGACGAAACCAATCCGATGGCGGCAGGCCGTTTTGCCTGAGCCAGGCGAGCTCCTCGAGCCGCTTGAATTCGGCGCGCAGGCACTGGACAGCGATATCGACTCGTCCCGACCGGGCCAGATGCAGGTAGAAGCGCCGACTCATGGGGCCGGCCTTGCCCATGCGGAGCACGTCCAACATCCCGAGCGCGGCCGGGGCTCCAGCCCCTAGCAGCTCCGGGACAAAGCCGTAAGAGTCGCGGTGGTTGAACGAAAAACAGGCAAAGATGACGAACAAATCCGGCAGGTAGCTCTGGTCGAGAGAATCGACCAGAGACTGCGCTGTCATCTCCATACTCGAATCCCTGCCGGCCGAGCCCGGCGCTTTGAAAAAGACACTGCCGAGGGTTCCGTGACCGACGAACTGAAAGATGTCGGCGCGGGCACCTTGCCAAGTCGGAGGCCAATCGATGCGCTGTGCGGAATGCCCGGGGTCGCGGTTGGGGCCCTTGACTGGTAACCCGGCCACATTCAGCGCCTCGCAAATCTCCCGGTAGGTCTCGATAGACCTCTGTTCCGAGGTCGACACCAGTGTGACGGCGAGCTCATCAGACGCCGGACGATGCGGCCAGCTCCCCACGTAGTTGGTGTATAACGATCGCCGTACGAATGTCAGCTTGTCATCGGTACCGACCCGTACGCCACGGCCATGACCCCACAATGCCAGCTCCCAGGGGAGATTTTGCAGCCTGGACAGCTCGGTGGAAAAACAGATGGTAAGCGGCCCATCGCTGGCGCCAGTCCGGCTGTAAACCTCGACCAGCGCTTGCCAGAATGGATTGTACCGGGGCCCAAACATGTATTCTCCCAGCATCCGACCAACCCGAGCGAGGTTTTGATTGTACTCGACGATGCGCTTTGTGGCCGTCATCCCCTCAGTCATTATTTCCAGCTCTCGCATCACATTTTTCTCGAGGTTGTCGAATGGCGAGATGTTATTCGACCCGGCCTCAAGCCATCGAATGGGCTCGATACGAGCGCCGTCGATCTGTGCATGGATGGCGCCGTATCGGTCCAGAACTATGTCTATAATCACCGCTGGGCGGCGCGATTGCAAATCGGTCATCGCGTCCTCGCTCCTCGTTTATCAGCTGATGTCGGGCAGCACTGTTTGGTGCGGGTCCCGCTGCTCGGTGCAGATTTCGCCTAATTCGATGTACTCTATAATTGATCGCAAAGATGGCTTGACCCTCGAACTGATCGTTAGACGCGTTGTCGACAAGCCAGATCGTCGGGTCATCGTAGAACGTTCACCACCCGTTGACCGGTGCATCCTCGGTATGCCACAGATGTTGCATATCTCATTCCAAGGAGCATGCTGGCGGAAATACATCGAGCGCCGAAAAATCTGCCGATAAGTTGTCCACCGCGGTAGACAGGTCGGTTGTATTTGTTCCACGATTGTGGACACCCCTACGCCGAGAAATCACCGACCGCTACATGTCGAACGCCAGGCGATGTGATCGGTTGGCCCTCTGCGACCGTTTTTCAGTTACCGTCGGATCGTCGGGCACAGGTGCAGCAGGCTGCAATGGCTTCGGTGCAGGCATTCTTGGCATCTGTGCACTTGCCCTCGGCCCAGTTGTCACCAGGCAGATCGCGGGCCAGGCGGCAGATACTGTCGGCATTGGTACAGATGGACCGGGTAACGGTACAGACGTCACTGCACACCGGGGGGCGTACTTCGCTGCCGTCAGGGCATACAACGCCCTTTTCCGACGGCCGGGCGACATCGGAGCCACGGCTTGCTGCAGTGGTCGGCTGGTCGGCACTGGCCGGTGCTGGTGCGGTTGCGTCGGCGACCGACAGTTCGCCACGGAGCGATTCGGACTCAGAGACTCGAGCGCGCAGCTCTTCGATCTCGTGCCACATTCGCTCGATCTGAGCGTGCGCTGTGGACAGGTGCGGCATGGCCGGTTCTTGCGCCGCTGGCGCCCGCCACTCCTTGCGCGCCGGTGATGCGCAGGAGCCAGAAAAAACCGCGGCTGAGACACTGGCCAGGGCTGCACACGCGCCTATGTTGATCATCCGTCGCATGAGGCCCAGGCAAAAGACTGATTTCCCCGTAGGCGCACTTTCATCCCGCCCGGCACCCCGGGGACTGATGATCGGTGCGATGATCGACCGCGATCCTGGCCATGGGGCAGTTTTGACCCCAGCTCTTTGGCCCGACATTGGCAGCAGGCTTGCTTGGCTTCTTTGCACGACGCCTTGGCACTCGAACATTTGTCGTGCGCCCAGGGGTCCTCGATCAGCTCGCCAGCAATGCGACAGATACTCTCGGCGTTTTCACAGATCGCTCCGGCCAGACTGCACAGGTCTCTGCACCGAGAGGTCTCGGGCTCGATGGGTTCGGGACAAACTCGCGTCGCCGAGGACATGGGTTTGCCGTTCATCTCGATGATCACGACCCGTTTCGGCTCGACACCTTTGAGGCCAGCCTCTTGACGCCAGCTGCGTATCTGTCCCCACAAGATGGCGATCTCCTGCTTGCGCTGGTCAATGCGCTCGTAGCCCGGCATCTGACTGCCACCACACGAGATCGCGACAAGGGCTCCGGTCAGGCCGACGAGCAATGCCGGCGCGACCCCACCCGGGCCGATATGGCAGGCCCTCGGCCGGGTCACCGAATGCCCTCGCCGACAAGAGCTCTTTGCAACTCTCGGTTGATCGATATCGATTGATCAAAGGCCTCGATGGCCCGCCGTCGCGCCTCTCTGGCCTCGGCGGCGGCTTTGCCGTCCACCCCGTCGTCCACGTCGCTGGACTCATCCAGCAGGTTGGCCATGGCTTCGTATACTTCACCTCGGGCAGTGTGGAGATTGGCCAAAAAGAATGAACGGCGTTTGGCGCCGGCGATGCCCTGCTCGACAATGGCCATGGCCCGATCGAGCTCGCCCCGAGCAATGGCCAGCTTGGCCATGCGCGCCCGGGCGTCGAGTGTGACGTCTTCGGCCTCCGGCGCCCCGTCGGGAAACGCAATGGTAAGGATTTCTTCGAGCGATGCCATGGCCTGAGCAAACTTGCCTTCGCGCAAGTAGACGTCGGCCTTGTGGTGAAAATTCTTGGCCTGGGCCAGCGCGATCATCAGAGGCTCGTCAATGGCAGAGCCGGCCGGCCCGGCCAGTTCGCTGCTACTCGGCTCGGGCAACTGGGTGACCGAGCGCTCGCTCTCGGGATCGGTGGGCGGTCGATGGCCGGCCCAGTAATAGCCGATCACACCGCCGGCCACAGCGGCAAGGAACGCAATTGCCAGGGCGCGTTTCACCGAAGACGTCCTCTCAATCGCCGGTCTCGAAATCCGGCCATGCGATCGGCATAGATCATGTCGATGCGCTCGCGGGCTCCGCCGACGCGCTCGCGCGGAATCTGGCCGACCAGCGGATCGGCTGGACGGGATCGCTGCTCGATGGGCAGAGCCGGAATTGGCCGCGTATCGGCCACTCTGAGGCGGTCGGTTGGTGGGGCCGGACGGACCAGAGCGAGAGAAAGCGCCGCCGCAGCGGCCGCAGCGGCCACGGTCCAGGGGACGATTGTGCTCAACCGTTTGCGTCGATAGGCTGCCAGGTCGGGAGTCTGGGCCGAGCCAGAACCGTCCCGCGCCTGCGACACACCTTGCCCGGAATCCGCGCCGTCTGACCCGGCAGGCGCCCTCTGATCGGGTGACGGCTCGGCTCGGCCTGCATCCCGCGCCATTGTCGGCTCGGTACCTGGCCCGCCGGTTTTGACCTGACCACCCGCTTTGACCTGACCGCCCGCTTGCCCGAGCACGTGCTCGAACATTTGATCGACCACAGCAGCACGCCGCTCCGGGGCCAGTTCGACCTCACGGGTCGACGCCCGCACGATTCCAGCGACCTCGATCAGGGCGCGTTCTTCGGATGCCATGGCCGGGGGCAAATCGCGTCCCTCGATCAAACGATCGACCAGGTCGGCAAACGAATCGGCCCGGGCCTGCTCGGCCGGATCGATTGCATCATCGGGCGCCCTCAAAAGGTCGTCTACGTGGTCATCGCGGGACATCGTCACATCGGGTGGTCAGGCATAGTTTGTCATCAATTGGAGCGATCGCCGAATCGTTTGCGAAACGACCGTACAGCGCGAAAAAGCAATACGTCAAAGGTGCCGACGGTGACCTCCATGCGGCGCGCACATTCGTCGCGTGGGAGATCTTCGATCAATCTGAGTTGTATGGCCTTGCGGTAGCGATCCGAGAGCTGGGCAAAGGTCGCCCCGATACGGGCCCGGTTGATGCGCCGCTCTTGCTCGACGATGAGGCGCATGTCGGCACGGCTGTCATCGGACGTGACAGTCGGCAACTCTGCTGCAATAGCGTCGGCGAGCTTCTGCGACCGCCTGGACCGCCTGTGCAGGTCATAGACCTTGTTGACCGCGATCTGTCTGAGCCAGGCAAAGATACTCTTGCCCTGCCAGCGAAACTTGTCGAGCTTCTCCACCGCTGTTACCAGGGTGTCGCGAAGTACATCCTCGGCCATGGCCTGATCGCCGACCCGCGGCAAGATGACCATGGAATACAAGGGCGAAGCGTATCTCTCGAAGATTGGGCGCATGGCGTCGAGGTTTCCGCGCTGGGCCTCCTCGATCAGGCGCTGCTCCTCCCGGAGATCGTCCGCTGTGGCTGCATCGGAGGCCACGTGCTTGATTCCGTAACGCCGCTCGACCCATACACCTTACACAAAGATTCCTCGCGGTCCGATGCCCAGACCTCGATGTACCAACACAGCACCGCCCAAAACCGATGTTTCTTTTTTGCTGACGCGTCGCATCATGAAGATCCTTCGAATGTCTGTGATGTTGGCGATGATTCTGCTGGATGGTCGTAGAAGACCTGCATCAGGGTCAAGCCATGGGCGGGTGCAGTTTGGCCGGCTCGGCTGCGGTCGCGGCTGGCCACGACGGCGGGGATATCAGCCGCGCAGATCTGTCCTTCTCCGACTGCGACCAGGGTGCCGGCCAGGATGCGCACCATGTTGCGCAGGAAGGCATTGCCGCGCACGTCGATATGAGCGATCTGGGAGTCTGGTCGAGCGATCTCGATCGCGTTGATGGTGCGTACCGATGTGGCGGCCTGGCAGCCAGATGCGCGGAATGCGGCAAAGTCCATTTCGCCGACGCAGAACTGTGCGGCCCGGGTCATGGCGTCGAAGTCGAGTGGCCGCGGTCGATGCCAGGCCCGGTTGTTCCACAGCGGCGATCGGGGTCTCCGGGTGAGCAGGGTGTAGCGGTAGTGCTTGCCGCGCGAATCGAACCGCGCGTGAAACCCCGTTGGAGCTTCTTCGCACCCGATCACTGCGATCGCGCTGGGCACCATGCCGTTGATTCCGCGTCGGAAGCCATAGGTCGGAATTGCTGACTCGGTGCGAAAATGAGCTACCTGTCCTCGGGCGTGTACTCCGGCGTCGGTACGTGATGCACCGATGACCGGCACCGGCGTGCCGGTCATGTGGGCCACGGCCTCTTCCAGATGTTGCTGAACCGAGGGGCCGTTTTTCTGCCGCTGCCAGCCCGATAGATGAGTGCCGTCATACTCGATGAGTAGTTTTATCGTGCGCACCTTGCCGGGCTCTGTTGGTCGTGTCTCGATGGGAATGGATGGGTCGCTGTGATCGGGAAACTCGCTGCGCCCCGAGGGTACCAAAGTGGTCGACCGGCTGTCACAACTCGCCCGTGCGCCGACCGGCCGTGACCATCGCCCGCCTGCCGCCGATGGCCGATGTCAAATCCGATAAAACCAGTCCTAGCGGGTAGCGTTGAGGAAGCTTCTATGGTAGGGTAGCATTATCGAGTAACGAGATCGCCCATGGCCCGAGAGCGTGCATTGGCAGAGCTGGCAGCACTGACCGAAACCGGTCCGCTACCGGTGAGCAACGAGTTATTGGCACAAACCGAATATCGGGGGCCGCCCTGGGATCTGTCGTTGCTGGAGGGTATCGAGTTACCTGAGAGCGATGGGGTCCCCATGGCCAGCGATCTGCATGTCAGGCAGATGAACCTTCTGATCGAAGTGGTGGGCGCCTTGATGGTAGCGCGCGGACGGACGAATTTCTGGGTGGGTGGAGATATATTTATCTATTATACCCCCGAACAGGCGCGCTTTGTCGCCTCTCATACGCCGCCCGAGGAACGGGCATTTGTGGGGCCAGATTTTGTTTTCATCGATGGCGTGACGCCGGGACCGCGGCGCAGCTGGCAGGTGTGGAATGAACACAACCGATATCCCGATGTGATCGCCGAATTGCTTTCGCCCAGCACGGCCAGAATCGACAACACAGTCAAAAAATGGCGCTATGACCGCATTTTTCGCACGCCAGAATATTATCTCTACGAGCCGGACAGCGAGGTATTCACCGCGTATCATCTGGTCGGTGGCAAGTATCGCAAGGCCAGGCGTGGGGCCGACGAGCGAGTCTACAGCAAACAACTCGACGCATGGTTTGGCCTGTGGCAGGGCACCTTCCAGACGTATTCGGCCCGGTGGCTGCGGATCTACCAGACCGAACATGCCAGCGATCCCATTCCGACCGGTCACGAGCGCGCCGAAGACGAGCGCCAGCGCGCCGAAGACGAGCGCCGGCGCGCCGAAGACGAGCGCCAGCGCGCCGAAGACGAGCGCCAGCGCGCCGAAAGGGCAGAAGCCGAACTAGCACGCCTCCGTGCCCTGCTAAATGCGGATACCCGGAAATAGGTGCCCCGGCACCTGGCGCCTCAAAACTCGAAGTTGAGACCGGCGAACCAGGTCAAGTCGCCAACCGGCAGTTTTTTGTCGCTACCGAATCCGTCGACCCAGGCATAGTTGAGCTCGACATAAAAGCCCGCGTGTTCGATGCCGGTGTCATTGCGCAAGCTGAGCGCTGCCTGTTTGTCGAGGCGTTCGGCGCGCAAGGCCAGTCCTACGCTGGCCTCGACGCCGAGCGAGGCGCCCAGGGCGCGCCCGCCGTCGTCCGGATACTCGGCAATGGATCCGTCAGGGCCCGTGATCCACCACAGGTAATAGGCAACTCCGGCCCGTCCGTACGGCACGATGGGAACCCGGAAGCGATCGTCGAGCCTGGTAAAACGATAGACTGCACCGATCGAGATCGGAAGCAGGCGAAACGAGGTTTTTTCGGCCGTCCGGGCCAGCTCTCCGTCCATTATTACCGGTTTTTTGCCATCGACACATCCTGTCTCACCGGAGCTGCAGTCCTCGGTTCTGAACGCCTTGGCTGTCTTGCCCATGAAACCGAGACTGGCTGTTACTCCGAACTGACCAGCGGGAAATAAAAAATAACGGTCGAGCTCGAAATCGACCATGATCCCGCTGCCGCCGAACATCTGTTGCCACGGTCCGTCTTGAGAAGAGTCAAATTCGCTGTCGATATCGAGTTTGGAGGATTTGATGCATGACTCCTTTTCAGGGAATAGACCTATTTCCTCTTCGCCTCTTAACATCGGGGGCTCAATTTCAAAATGTTCCCGAGATTTG
>JAKSDA010000620.1 GCA_022360315.1 Pseudomonadota bacterium | reverse complement strand
CGAGCCAGAGCGACGAGGCGCGCCGCCAGTGGGTGCGCGAGGAGTGGAGAATACTGGGTGTATTTGACCGACGAGCAAGCCCGCTGGCGGTGATGGATCGGCGCTCTGGCGACGCGGAGAGTTTTTGGACCGGCTCTTAGATGCTGGAGAGTGGGGTCGGTCGGATTCGAACCGACGTCCTCCGGTTACGCTGCTCGGCGCGTCGACCTCTGCGCTACGACCCCAGCCGGGCAAAAAGCGAATACTACTCTATTTGCCGCGCAGCTGGGCCAGAATACGCGCTGCTGCCGAGCCTGCGGCCGAACGGGTTTCAGCGTCGTAGTGGCGAACTCGGCCGGTCATGCCGAGAAGAGTTGGCACCGCCGAACTCGATGTGGCGCCCATGGTACTCAGACAGTTGATGACCGCGACCTGTCTGGCCATGAAGCGAGGACGCAACATGAGCTCCAGGGAAGGCAGAAAGCCCGCAGCAAACTCGCCGAGCTTGGCGATTACGTCGAGCGCTGCCTTGCGTATATGGGGCTCGTATGCCCAAAGAGCACGGCCCAGAGCAGTGCGCCTGACCCGATTGTAGACGATATTACCCGGCTCGGCACCGGCCATGGCTCGAATGCTCGCCACTTTTTCGGGTGTCATCTTGCCCATGGGCAGCGGTGATACCAGATCGTCGAGGCTGAGCATGTACAGACCCGGATACGGCTCCACGAGTCGGTTGAGCTGCAGATGTGAAACTGCGTTGCCGCTGTAGCGGAAACCCATCAGGGGACGATCGGTTGCCTCGCGCTTGACCAGCCGGCGCGGTCTGGGACTCGGGCCTATGATCAACTCCTCCAGGGGAGGAGTATGGGGCGAGATCCGAGAGGATCCGTCCTGTGTGTCCGCCAACAGCCTGGCCACGCGGACCACGTCGCCGTGCCGGCGTACCCGGACTGCCAGGCGACGCATGAACCTGGCAGACGGCGACGCCAGCAACATACCGACCAGCTCCTCGGGCTCGAACTCGGGCCACTCTTCGCGAACATGGCGGATGTCGAGTCGAGCGGCGTAGATATATCCACCCCGCCATTCCAGTGCGATCGCGCGTTCGAACTGGCGCAACCAGTCGAGCGGACCCAACAGATCGCGCCTATGGGTGTCGATATGACTGTCGATCGAGGTCTGTAGTTCTTTCTGCAGCGCCCGGTCTCCGGCTCTCCTGGCCTGGCTCAGCGCGTCGCCGAGGGCGACCAGTTCGCCGCGGGGATCGCCCTCCGTCTGCAGCACGTCGCCGAAAACCAGCATTGCGTCGCGCACCTCTGGGTCGCCCGGCGCGTCGTAGAGACGCATCACGCAGTCGTGATACCCGCGTTGTTGCTGCTCATCCATGCAGAGACGTTTCCAGTATCACCGGGCCTGTCCCGGCCGAACCAGTCATCGGATCACCGGGATCGCCGGGCTGGAAGTGCCAGGTCGGCGTACGATCTGGTGTGCCGATTCGATGTCCCAATTCAGCGCGCACTGCGCCACATCGCCTTGCCATGGTTTGCCATGGGCCGGGTCGGTCCGCCATGTGTCGGGCCGATTTGCCGCCATTTGCCAAAGAGCTCATCCGGGCTATTAACCTCGACACTGGAATAGCAGACCAGATTGCTCATCACGGCATCCCCGTCGATCGAATAGCGGCAGCTCAGGCCATGCCTGTCAACTCGCTCTGTGCAGCCTATTCGATGCGGGCCGGTGCCAACGCCACTCGCACTGGCCGATGATCCGAGCCGAGGAATGGCCCGACCGACCGTCTGACCGCGGTGAGTGTTCGACTGTGAAGAACATGATCGATGGGAATCCGTAATACTGCGGGCTGTCGCGGCCAACTGGCCTGAAGGCCGAACCCCATGATCGAATTCACCAGTAGACTGGTGTCTGAGATACGACGCATCGGATAGGACCATGGTGTGGCGTTCATATCGCCAGCGACCACGACGTGATCAGCGATTATCTCGACCGATTGTTCCACTGATTGCCCCAGTTGTCGTGCCGCGGATTGCCCGGGTCGTTGTGCCGGGTTGCCGTGCGACCAGTACACGGCCCACTCGGTCGCGGCTGCGATGGTGCGATCGCGCTCTACGGCTAGCTGTCCAATGATGGGTGGCGGGGCATGAATGGCCAGCAGTGCGATTTTTTGACCGTTTTTTTCGATCACCACCTCGATCGAGGGCAGCTCGACGCCGCTGAGTCGAATGACTTGACTGTGCAGAACGGGCAAGCGAGACAGGACGACCAGACCGAAAGCATCGTCGCGCGATTCGCCGACCATTCGATAGTCGGGCAGCGCCTCTTTCAGGCGATCGCTCCATTCGCTGGTGACTTCCAGAGCCACTACCACGTCGGCGCCGCTGTCGCGGACATATTCGCTCACGCGATCGTAGCTGCGGTTTCCCTGGTGGACATTAAATAGAAGCAATTCGAACGGAACTCCCGATACGGCCGGGACAGGACTGGACCAGTAAAGCGGCGCGATCAGAACGCCGTTGAGCAGGATGATGGCAGCGGCCACGCCGGCCGCAATCCATCGCCGCGCGAGCAAATAGATCAGCCCGATCACACCCATCGTGACAGAGTATTGCGCCCGAAAGTGAGAGAACAGGTCCAGAAACCACCACTGTCCGCCGGCCAGCCCGGCGATGCTGCCCACGACGCTGCCAGCGCTGGCGACATTGATGCAGGCCCGGCCGATTCGGGTGATTAGACTGGTATTGCCGGAATGCGTCATGAAAGATTTTGCGCAGAAATCTGAAAGTATTTGAATTTTTTTCAGGGTCGGGATAGGAACCGTGACCGATTGAACTATATGGGCGCCCGGCTGCTCCACTCCACATTGCGCACCGGAACGTCCGGATAAGATACGTACTCTTACTGCCACTATGCATATCGGGTTGTCATGAAAAACGTCATTGCCGTACGCAGGGAAGACCTCAGCAAAAAAGGGGAACAGCGCGTCGCCATCCCGCCGAATCTGGCCGGGACGATTGCCGGGGCTGGCCACCGTCTACTCGTGCAGTCCCGTGCTCATCATGAAACCGGCGCAATCAAGCGCGCGTTTGCCGATGCTCTCTACAGCGAGACGGGTGCCGAGATCACCGAGGACCTGTCCGGAGCGGACGTAGTATTTGGCCTCAAAGAGATCGAGCGCCAGCACATCATGCCCGACAAAGCGTACTATTTCTTCTCTCACACCCACAAGGGCCAGAAGAAGAATCGCCCGCTATTGGCGACGCTGGTCGAAAAAAACGCCACGGTTGTGGACTACGAGCTGATCACAGATGATCAGGGCCGCCGGGTGGTCACTGCATTTACCTATTTTGCCGGCTACGCGGGCATGATCGACTCGCTCTGGACCCTGGGCCGCAGACTTGCCAGCGAGGGTATCGAAAATGCATTTCAGGCGATCCCCCAGTCGATCGCGACGGGTGGCCTGGACGCAGCCAAGCGCATCGTGACCGAGGTCGGTACCACCATTCGCGAACGCGGTACTCCGGCCCAGCTGCCCCCTGTCATCGCCTGTTTCCTGGGCGAGGGAAAAACCAGCACCGGGGCCCGGGAAATATACGATCTATTGCCGGTCACGGCGGTAACAATCGACCAGCTCGCCGACGTATTCGAAAACGGCTCCCGCGATCAAGTCTACAAACTGGTCATCGATATACCCGAGATGTATCGCCTGAAAGCCGACTCTTCCCATCACGGCAAGAGTTTCTCCCGCCAGGACCTGTTCCAGCTCTATTTCCGCGAGTACGGCCAGTTCGAGACCAATGTCGATCGGATCTTTCCGTATTGCATGTTGCTCATGAATTGTATTTTGTGGGCGCCAGAATACCCGCGCTTGATCACTCTTGATGAGGCCAAGAGCTGGTATGTTCAGCACCAGACCCTGCGGGTTGTCGGCGATATAACGTGCGATCCCGAGGGGGCGCTGCAGTTCTCCCAGGAGACCTGGATCGACGATCCGGTGTTTATCTACAACCCGGCCACGGGCACTCAGACCATGGGAATCGACGGCGATGGCATCGCGGTCATGGCCGTGACCAATCTGCCGTGTGAGTTCCCCGCAGACGCTTCGAGCCAGTTTGGCCGGGATATCTCACCGCTCGTCGAATCGATTATCTCGGCTGATTACCGCGCCGAAACCGTGGACGATTCGGGGCTTGACGAGGCGGTGAAGCGAGCGACGCTGTTGTGGCGGGGGAAATTCACCCCTCCGTATCAGTACATGGCAGAATATATTTGATCCCATCCCGGCCGGCCGCGCCGATTCGGTCCGATGGTGAGGATGGTCGTACAGCGCTATCGTCCAGCACGATCTCGGTTGTAGTATCGAGGCCATGACGATCCAGCTCCACCGTCTTTCTGTATTCCTGTTTCTGGCATTTCTGGCCGTTGTTTGGGGATTTCCGCTCCTGGGCGCGGCTGGCGATCGCATCACCGGCCGCTCGTTTGCCACCCGCTCCGAGGTGCTGGGCCAAAACGGCATGGCTGCGACTTCCCAGCCGCTCGCCACCCAGGTTGCCATCGACATCCTCAAACGGGGCGGCAGTGCCGTGGATGCGGCCATCGCGGCCAATGCGGTGCTGGGTCTGGTCGAGCCCACGGGGTGCGGCATCGGCGGCGACCTCTTTGCCATTGTATGGGATGCCAAGACCCGCAAGTTGTACGGCCTCAATGCCAGCGGCCGTTCGCCAGCGCGATTAACTCTCGATCACTTCCGCCGGAAAGGCCTGAGCAAAATCCCGCCGTTTGGACCCCTGCCTGTCACAGTGCCGGGCACTGTCGACGGCTGGTTCGAACTGCACGGACGCTTTGGCAAGCTGCCGATGGACAAGATCCTCGAGCCGGCGATCAATTATGCCCGCAGCGGTTTTCCGGTGACCGAGCTCATCGCTTTTTACTGGGAACTGAATGTGCGCCGGATCGGCAAGTACAGAAATTTCCGCCGAACCTTCATGCCCGGTGGGCGGGCGCCGAAAAAGGGCGAGGTGTTCAAGAACCCCGATCTCGCCCGCACCTATCAGGCCATCGCCCGGCGCGGCCGCAAGGCCTTTTACCGCGGCGACATGGCCCGCACAATCGACCGCTATATGCGGCGAATGGGCGGCTTTTTGAGCGCTGAAGACCTCGCCGCTCACCACTCGACCTGGGTCGATCCGGTCGTGACGCGCTATCGCGGTTACGACGTGTGGGAGCTGCCGCCCAATGGTCAGGGCATCGCCGCTCTGCAGATCCTCAACGTCCTCGAGGGCTACGATTTGCGTGCCATGGGTTTTGGTTCGGCCGAACATATCCACGCCTTCGTTGAAGCCAAGAAGTTGGCCTTTGCAGATCGGGCGAGGTACTACGCCGACCCCGATTTCAACAAGATTCCAGTGAAAACTCTGATCTCCAAGGCCTACGCTGCGAAACGCCGCAAGCTCATCGACCGCAATCGCGCCGCCCGCTCGGTTCCGGCCGGCAAATTGGCCTCCGGCGACACGATTTATCTCACCGTGGCCGATCGGGCGGGCAACATGGTGTCGCTGATTCAGAGCAATTATCGCGGCATGGGTTCGGGCATGGTGCCCGATGGGCTGGGGTTTGTCCTCCAGGACCGCGGTGAACTGTTCGACTTGCGGCCGGGGCATTTCAACAGTTACGCGCCCAAGAAGCGTCCGTTTCACACCATCATTCCCGCCTTTGTGACCCGGCGGGGCGTGCCGTTTTTATCGTTTGGCGTCATGGGTGGTGCGACCCAGCCGCAAATGCACGTCCAGATCATCGTCAACGTCATCGATTTCGGGATGAACTTACAGGAGGCGGGTGACGCGCCGCGCATTGTGCACTTCGGCTCATCCCAGCCGACCGGCGAAGAGATGACCGACGGCGGTACAGTTTATCTCGAAAGCGGCTTTGCGCCCGACGCAGTGCGTGAGTTGGTTCGCAAGGGCCACCGTATCGGCCGCCGTTCGGGGGGATTTGGCGGCTACCAGGCGATCGGTTATGACCCCGTCAGGCGGGTGTATTCCGGCGCATCCGAGTCGCGCAAAGACGGCCACGCCGCCGGGTATTGAAGCGGTTGCTCTTCCCGGAGCCGGCAGTGGCCGGCTGCCGCCGCATGTGGCACGATAACGCCATGCCGAGAGCAACCTGGAACAATAAAGTGCTGGCCGATTGCGACAACACCGTGGTGGTCGAGGGCAATCACTATTTTCCGGCCGATTCCCTTAATAAAGAGTATTTTAAGCCCAGTGATCACACCTCGCTGTGCCCGTGGAAAGGAACAGCCAGTTATTACCACATAGAAGTCGCCGGCAAGACCAACGAGAACGCCGCCTGGTACTACCCGTCTCCCAAATCGGCCGCGAGTCAGATTACCGATCACGTGGCTTTTTGGAAGGGCGTCGAAGTCAAGACCTGATCAGAACCGCTGCTCGACCCTCCTGTTTCAACCTCCCCCGTTTCGACCCTCCCGAGTCAAAGTCACCCCGTCCTGGCAAAACCGGCGGTTGGGTTGTCTTCGTACTGTCTTCGCACTGTCTTCTGCAAACTCTTCCGTGAGGCGAATTAGGTTTCGCCATAGCGTGTACTGGTTCGGCTTAGAGTCTTGATTGATCCACAGTGACAGATGATCGATCAGGCTATATTTTTGCGAGCGAATCAAAGCTCCCGCATCGAACTGTAGACGCTGTCGCCGCAAAGAACCTCGTTGCTTTGACGATATTGATGATCCAGGCGTATCGTCATGCGCGTAGTAAACTGCCCCAAAAACTCGCTGGATGCGTTCAGCCAAGCGTCGATACTGGTTGCCTGACGGCGTCATCCCGTAGCAGTCAAGTATGTCTCGCGTCGCACGAAATACAATCGTGCGGTGCTCAGGGCACCCTTGCGCGCGGAATGCAGATGCCAACCAAAACGGAATAAGTCGGTCAGCACCGAACGGAATCCCGTAGTCTGGGTGACCCACGATCTGAAAGCGAAAGTGTCCGTTTCTTCGTT
>JAKSDA010000539.1 GCA_022360315.1 Pseudomonadota bacterium | reverse complement strand
GTCGCCAGAGCGCCGATCCATCACCGCCAGCGGGCTTGCTCGTCGGTCAAATACACCCAGTATTATCCACTCCTCGCGCACCCACTGGCGGCGCGCCTCGCCGCTCTGGCTCGGTCCGAGGTTTTTGGACCGGCTCTAAGAGCAGAGCGAATTGGGTGTTACGGAGTCAGATCAAAATCGACCTCGTCGGCAGGCGACGAGAGCGGGCTCGAGGCCCGGTCGAGAACCCGGTCTCTGGCTGAATAGGCGATCAGCTCGACCTTGTCAAAGCGCGGCGGCATGCGGTCGAAATTGATCAGACCAAGGGTGCAAGGAACCGGTCGGTAAACCAGGTTCTCGCGAGTGTCAGTGTCGACGAATTTGACTGCGAACTCGCCGACCGGGGCGCACAGCGCTTCATCCGGCGGCTGACCGTGCACAGTCCAGGTAATGCGCACACTGATGAGAGTGCCTGCAAGGACGCATTCGCCGTTGCGCGTGCATTCGCGTCCTGTCGCGCACTCCGAGTCCACACTGCAGTCGGGATCCCGGGGCAAACACGCACTCGTCACAACGAGCACAATGGCGAGGAGGATGATCGCTCTCATTGTTATGGCTGGACCAAAATAACAGACGGCGGTTTCTCCACATAGTGCCAGAAGTCTCGGCGGTGTGCTCGGCAAAGTCTGGCCAGCTCTGGCGTCAACATCTCGCCTCGAAACCGCGTGCATTACTGTCGAGTATCGAGCGCCCGACAGCCTGGGCGCGGTATCTCATGTCGCCGAGGTCAGCGCGGCCTCGTTTGATCCGGACGTGTCCAACAATGCCATCGGACTCGCGCCACTGGCAGGTTAGCCGGCGTCGTTGGCTGCTGCGGGCAATTCAATGATCAGGTTCGACCCACGTCCGGGCGTTGTGATCACCGCGATGGTTCCGCCGTGCTCTTCGATGATCTCGCGCGCCCATGACAGCCCTGGGTCGACCTGATCACCGATCGTCATACCGGGATGGCGAATGTCGAGGCACACAGTGCGGTTTTCTCCGCGGTACAACTCCATATCGACCTGGCTGTCATCGGCAATGGTCCGCGCTGCATTGACCAGGGTGGCGACCAGTACGTGGGTGATCCGGCCTGGCCATGCGATGACTCTGTAGTCGCCGCCGTGACGGACTATGAGTCTCGCCTTGCGGCGCGTCTCGGCGTCCGATAGCAGCAAGGCGTTTTCGATCAGTGCGAGCATTGAGATGGTGCGTCGAGTTGTCGATGAATCGCTGGCCACTGCCGGGTCCGAGGGCAGACTCGCCGCGATCTCGACAATCTGTTGCGCAGCTCGCATCGCTGCCTCGAGCTCCTGTCGGTCTGATTGGGACAACGGCTGGCCAACCGATGTCCGATCGAGCACCTTGCCGATGTGATGAACCACCTCGCCCACCGGCGAGCGCGCAGGCGGCAACGCGTCGGACAACTGGGTCAAAACTCGCCCGGCTGGCGAGCGAGACTGGGATTGCCCACCGGCAGGTGCATCGCTGGCCTCCGCCGTTTCATCAGTAGAGCCAGAAATCTCCGCAATATCCGGTGCGACGAGGCGGACCAGGTCGGGTTGGTCGGCGATCGGCTCGACTGCCATCTCGAGCCCGGCAAAGGCATCGAGCGTGCCGATGACTCCGGATAGCTCTGCTTGTGGAACCCACCGATCGATGTGCATGAGATCGCCACTGTATGTGGAGCCGTCGTCGAGCTCCACGGCCGCCAGATGCATACACAGATTGACGTGCAGGCCGCGGTAGCCCTGCTCGGTCAGCGCGCTGTGCAATTCGAATAGAGCCTGAGCTGCGCCTTGCCGTTCGTGGATCGATGCGGTCTCGTCCGGGCTGACAATGCGGACGAAGAGAGTGGCACTCGAACCCTCGAGCTGGGTTTCGAATCCGCACCCGATCAACTGGTCTTCTGCCTGATCGAGAATTTCGTCCATGGCGGCCAGAAGCGCGTCCTCGTCGTCTTGGTCCGGCGCGACGCGGACCTCGACGTAGATGCCGACAGCCCAGTGGGCGCCAGCAGTGCCGGTCTGGCCGACCGGCGCCGGAAAGGCCGATCGAGAGGGCGCCGCGGCGCACGCCTGGCGCAGTGCGGCCAAGAACTCGGCTGCGCTGGGATAGCGATCGCGCGGGTCAGTGGCCATTGCGCGCGCGATGACCTCGTCGATCGCCGGGCTGACGTTGGCCCGGCTCGACACCCGCGGGCGCTGGCCGTGCAGGTGCATATACTGCATGACTGTCCGCGATTTATCGTCAAACGGCAATTTCCCGGTGAGCATGTGATAGACGAGGCCGCCCAGCGCGTACACGTCACTTCTGGCGTCGACCTCTTCACCGCGTATTTGCTCGGGCGACATGGATGCCGGGGTGCCCAGCGCCATGCGCGATGAGGTCAGGTCGATGCCCCCGTCCTCGATGACCTTGGCCAGTCCGAAGTCGAGCAGCACAATGCGGCCGGGCGCCCCAGATCTTCGCTCCAGCGGGGAATTCAGCGACGTGTCGTGCTGAACCGAGCGGCTGGACGCTGCCGGGGTACCCTCGGAACCATCGGTAAAAAATACATTGGACGCCTTTATGTCGCGGTGGATCACGCCGTTGGCGTGTGCGTAGGTCAGGGCGTCACAGATCGACTCGAGAGCGGTGATGGCACGCTCAGCGTCCAGTGGCCCGTCGAGTTCGATGAGCTCTTCCAGGTCGTGGCCCGACAAAAACTCCATGATCATAAAGGCACGCCCGTCGGATAGAGTGCCAGAATCATAGATGGCCACAACATTGGGGTGACTGATCAGCTCGAGGACATGTGCTTCGCGAAGAAATCGCACGAATGAGTCGCCAAAGGCGCGCAATTCGGGGTGCAGGATTTTCAGAGCTGCCGGGTGACCGCTCGCGTCTCGGATGCGGTAGACGCTGCCAAATCCCCCCGAGGCGATGAACTGTTCGACTTCATAGCCGCGAATGCGACTGCCGGGAGCGAGAGTGTGGCCCGAGTAGGATCCGCTCCTTGGATGAGCACCACTGCTAATACCCGTACCGTCGCCCGACGACATCGATCCTTCCTGCGTTGGACCTGCTAGCCCTGGGCTACGGCCCGTAGACCTCGTGGTAGAGGTTGGGCCAAACACTGGCGGGGTCATCGTGATTGAGCTGCCAGGCGCTCATGACGTGAGCATACACCGGTTCTTGCTCGTCGTCGGTGCGGCAATTTGTGTAACCGTCTTCGCTCTCGCTGGCACAGACTTCGCTGCACAAGCCGACATAGATGAACTCGCACAGGGTCGTGTTCGATGCCCGATCGGCTCCGGCCTCGCCATCGAGATCAGTGCAGCGCCTCAATAGACGGTCGCCCTCGGTGGTATCGTGGTTGGGGTAGCTCACCGAAAAATCGGGCGGCGCTTGTCCCGCGCACGCGTACTTGACCGCAGTGTCGGAGAAAAGATTGCCGTAAAACGCACCTTCAAAGTGCCCGAACCGACTTCGCTCCTCCTCGCCGACCGGGAGCTCTACGCCCATGCGCAGCGAAATGGGTACCGATACACCGAAGTGATTGACGTGTGCGAGCAAACAAGCAGAGATCGCCATCTCTTCATTGGCGGTGAGCGCTCTGGACTCCCAGTCCGGCGCAAGCCCCAAAAGACCCGAGAACTCGTACTCCACCCCAGCGACATTGATCACCAGGCTATCGTGTTCATTCAGGGCACACTTGGCTACATAGGTAAGCACTTCGCGTCCAGCTTCGCTGTTCTCTATACCGTCTGACGATGTTACATCCAAGGAAAGCCGATTTTGCGATAGCTTATTTTGCGATAGCTTATTTTGCGATAGTTTGTTCAATGACAGACTGTTCTGAGACAGCTTGTTTTGCGACAGCTTATTGCTGCTACTAATCGTTTGAGACACCGTGGCAATATCTAGCTCGTCATTGAGCCTATCGCCGACTTCATGGGTGTCCGGCATGAAACAGCCGCTCGAGGAAACCAGTAGTACCATGCTCAAGTAACACAGGGCGCGCATCATGCCTGCTCTTCAGTGCAACGAGTGATCCAAGAAAACTACAGCACATCTCAGTCGCTTATGCTGTCGAGAGGATTCTTGGATCACGGATTCTCGTCACCTACGACATGGACTTACGACAAGCAAAACAGCAAATTATCATATATGTGACGGAATTTCGTCATAAGATATTACATGGAAAAGTTCCAAATACATGCAGTTCTAAATAGTTATCAAGACGATTGCAGCGCGATAGACGGATTTTCGCAGAGGGAGGCCAGGGTTTTTCTTATATTTATAAATATTTATAGCTGTAATCGTGTGAAAATATACGTCCGAGTGGAAATATACGTTGTTAATGGAGAGGTTGGAACGTTGAAAAGAGCTTAAGACAAAAGCTGGGCCAATTCATCTATACAGCGAGTCCACACCGCAGCCTCACCGAGGCGGGTTTGCGCTTCTTGGACAGCTTGGTGGGCTTCATCCCGGCGCTCGGCAGAGATGGCCACGGATGCGCGCCACCACAGGACTTCGATGAATTCCTCGGCCGGGATTATGTGCCTGGCTCGATCTACGAGTTCTTGCCATGCCGCCGCAACCGTCTGGCCCGAGCGTTTCTCGGCCAGGACCAGGGCCACGGCTCGATAGAGGGAATGGACAATGGGATCGCTTGCCTGGGGACTGCACTCGCGCTCGAGCCATTCGAGCAGGGAGCTGGCATCGTCATACTCCATGCGTGCTGTATGGATACGGGCCAGGAGAAGAGCATCCTCGGGGACGTGCTTCCAGAATCGCTCCTGGAGGACCCGCGACCGGCGGGCCAGGGCGAGTGATTCTTCCCGTTCTCCACTGCGATAGAGGAGCTCGGCCAGGTTGTGGGTGGCCACTCTCTCGGGCGACGGATTGCCGACCTCGCGGGCGATCTGCATGGCCCGGCGGAGATCTTCCATCGCGCGATCGGGCTTTTTGCACGCCGCCCACAGGAACATGCGGTTGGCGTAGACGCCGCATTGATGGAAGCGATCCCCCATATGGGTGCACAGGTCGAGGGTTTCCTCGAATACCGGCTCGGCCTCGATCAATTGGCCATTCCACACAAGAGCCGGGGCGAGCAAAAGTTTGGCGAGCATTTCAGTCTCGTTGTCCCCGACCTCGCGCGCTTGCCGTGCAGCCTCGGACAGGAGATCGATGGCCGCGCTCACCTTGCTGTTTCGCCACTCGGCACGGCCGAGCGCCATGGTGCAGCGGGCGGTCAAGCGCGCATCGTCGAGGTGATCGAGTCTATCCCGCGCTTCCTCGGCACACGCCGCCGCGGCCTGCCAATCGGCGCCCGAGTCGGCAGCGGTTGCCTCCTCGAGCAAAAATTCGATCGCTGCATGGCGATCGCCGAGCTCGTCGGCCAGGCGCCGAGCTGCAGCGAGATCGCTGAGTGATTCGGGGATACGGTGAATGAGGTGACGGACCTTGCCGCGTCCGCCGAGCGCAATCGCCTGTAGCCGGGGCAGGCGGTCGGTGTAGCGCAAGGCTGCTGTGTAGTGGTTGTCGGCTTCCACATGGCGATGGCTGTGAAGAGCTCGGGTACCCAGCTTTACAAACGCCGCGGCTGCATCCTCGACCCAGTTGCACGCACCGGCGTGGCGAGCAAAGCGCTCCAGCGCTCCATCATCGCTCGGGTGCTGCGAGTCCAACTCGGAACGCCAATACTCGGCAGCATAGCGGTGCAGAGTGGTCCGATCACTGTCTGCGAGAAGCTTGTATACCGAGTCCTGAAAGGCCGGACTGCGAAAAGCGAACTCGCCGTCCCCGGTGGGTCTGAGGGTGCCGCAAGCGACCAGTTCAGCCAGACCCACATCGGTGTCGACCGGACTGCCGGCACCACCGTGTTCTTCGATCGCGTCCTGGATTCGCGCCAGTTCGCCAGCCGAAAACGCCGGACCCAGAACCGAGCACACTCGCACGCATGCAGCCAGTTCAGGGGGCATCTCGTCGAGCAGGCGCGTTGCCAGCCATTGCCCGGCTGCCTGGGCCGGCAATACTTCCAGCTCGGCTGTGGCCACGTGCCAGCCCTCGCCGTGGCCGTGCCTTCGAACGACACCGCGTCGTTTGAGCTCGGCGACCAGGCCGGTGAGCAGATGGGGGCTGCCGCCCGACCAGCGGGCGAGGCGCCGGAGAAGCGCAGTCGGTGGATACTCGGCTGGCTTGAGCAGTTCTGCAGCGAGGGCCATGGCGTCTTTTTCGACCAGCGGGGGCAAGACTTCACGGTCGTGTCGATTGGCCCGTATACCCCAGCGAGCCCGGATAGCCTCCAGGCGGGGCAGCGCAATGACCGCGATCCAAAGTGGCCGATCGGCGTGATCGAGAGTGGCGTATTCGATCTGATCCAAAAGGGCAGCATCTGCCCAGTGGGCGTCGTCGAGTACCAATATCGTGGGCCGAATCGCTGCGTCCGGCTCGCTCTCGACACTGCCCGGACCACCAGAGGCGGCATCCCGATCTGTCGGGTCATTGGATCCTCCAGCAATGGAGCTGTTGGTCGGGCGGCCGGCGTTGAGACCCAGGCCATCGATCGCGGCGGTCAAGCGCGCGGTCGACTCGCCAGCGCCGCCTGTGCTCGTCCTGGTGGCCCGGGCCGAGATCACCTCGACGTCGGGAAAGCTCGCCCTGGCCTGGACCGCGATGGCATGAGCCATGCGCGATTTGCCCAATCCCGCCTCGCCGAGCAGAGTGAAGAGGCCCGGAGAAGCAGAGGTGAAACACTCCGCCATACTGTGTTGTACCCGGGCCAGGATGTGGTCGCGGGCGATGAGCTGGGTGTTGGCGACCGGCGTTTCAGCTTGGCCGACCAGCACGAAGAAGCCGTTGTGGCCGGGGATTGCCCGCACGGCGCTGTCCGGCTGAGTCTGCGCCAGCGCGGCGCTGACAAGGACGCCGCTCCACGGCTCTCTCGGAAGCCAGATTTCTGGTGAATCAACAGCACGTCCGACCACCGATGGAGGACCGCGTCGCTTGCGTCGCAAGGCCAGGCTGGTGAGGTGAAGCGCAGCCCGTCCGCCGCCGTGGTCGGCCAGGCGATCGACCGCGGCCAGTGCTGACAGGGCCGGATCGTCGGTGGCCATGCTGGAAAATACGCTCAGGTAACGCTGTCCGCGCTGGCGAGCCACGAATCCCCCGCATTGCTTGACCGCGTTCATGACCTGGTCCGGCGCTGCCTCGGTGTCCACCACGGCCAACACCACCGGTTGCCGCTTGGCGACGAGCAGCGCGGTTTTGCTGACGCCGAGCCGGGACACCGAGCGGGGATCGGCCCGTCGCCAGGCGCTGTCCAGATCGGCTCGGAGGTCGCGTATGACGCGCGGTCGCTTGGCCGGATCCTTGGCCAGGCAGTCCAGAATCACGTCCTCGACCGGTGCGGGGACGGCGGCGAATTGGCGCGGCCTGGGCGGTCTGAGCGCGGTGTGGCCGTGTTCGATCGAAGCGCGATCGCCGACAAAGGGCGGTCGCAGGGTAAACATCTCGTAAAGGATCACGCCAAAGGCGTAGATGTCGGTGCGCTCGTCGACAGTCGCGCCGGCCTGCAATTGCTCCGGCGCCATATATTCTACAGTCCCCACCACCATACCGGTCCGCGTCACTCGCGTATTATCTGTCGGCTCGGCCACAGGGCGGGCCAGACCGAAGTCCATGAGGCGGAGTTCAATGGGTGATTCGGAGATGAGAAAGACATTCTCGGGCTTGAGATCGCGGTGGATCACACCGCATTTGTGCACGGCGCGGAGCGCGCGCAGAATTGCCCGACTCATCTGCCGGATCGAACGCAGCCCCGGTGGTCTGGGCAGTGATTCGAGCCGTTGCGCCAGGGTTTGGCCGATGAGTCGCTCCATGACCACATAGGGCCGGCCGTCGACCAGGCGGCCGATCGCGTAGTAGGCGGGTACCGCAGACGGGCCGATCGCCGCCAGTGCTGCGGCCTCGCGGGTCAGCCGCAGTATGGCGAGTTCGCTCTCATCGCTGCCGATCTTCAGCGCTACCGGATGTTGGTCGATGTCGCGCTGCCCCGCCCACACCACGGCAAAGCCGCCGGCGCCGAGGGCCCGGCCGAGGGTGTATCCCGGCACCCGCGGGGGCACATCGCTGGCCGCGCGAGTCGCCGCGAGCGAGTACGGCGCGGTAGCCCCATCGTCCGGACAGGTCGCCCCGCCGGCCAGGCGTCGATAACAGGTGGGGCAACGCGGCATCGCCTGTCAATACGAGTTGGCCTCGGGCTGACTGCGATTCTTGTCGTCGGATCGCAGCGCCGACCGCCGACCGCGCGGTGTAGAGCTCGAACTCAAAAGACCGTGACGGCGCAGTTGATCGCGCAGAGTCGAGCGAGGAAGCCCGGCCAGGCGTGCGGCCCGAGACAGATTGCCATCGGTTTTCTTCAGCAGCTTGCGCAAATAGCTGCGTTCGAACCGCGCTCGTGCCTCGACGAAGGGCAGGTCGAGCATGCTGTCCTGGGCCTCGGCTGGTGCGGTGGTGCCGACCGAGAGAGTCACCGGGAAGTCCGAGCGCTTGAGGGGACGATTGCCAGCCTTGAGCATGGCGGTTGCCACCGCGTGCATGAGTTCGCGCACGTTGCCCGGCCAGTGATATGAGATGGCCCAGGCCATGGCGTCGTTTTCGATCTCGGTGCAGGTGGCGCCCTGAATCTGAGCGGCCTCGTGCGCGGCCTGGCGCAAGAGCTGCGGAATGTCCTCGATCCGCTCGCGAAGCGGTGGAACGCGGATCGCCGCGGCGCTGATGCGAAAGTAGAGATCCATGCGAAATCGGCCGCTTTCGACCATCTGCTGTAGGTGTTTATGAGTCGCGGAGACGATTCGCACCTGCACTCGATAGGGCCGTGAAGAGCCCAATGGGCGAACTTCGCCATCTTGCAGCACGCGCAAGAGCTTGGCTTGCATGGACGCGGGCATCTCGGCGATCTCGTCGAGAAAGAGGGTGCCCTTGTCGGCCAGCCGAAACAGCCCCGGGCGGTCGGCGTCCAGCCCGGTGTACGCACCGCGTCTGGCTCCGAATAATTCGGCCTCGAACAAATTTTCTGGAATGGCACCGCAGTTGACCGGAACGAACGGGCCGGCCAGGCCCGATGTGCCGTGAATACCGCGTGCAATCATCTCTTTGCCGCTGCCGGTTTCGCCCTGGATGAGGACCGGATATGGAGTCGCCGCGACCCGGCAGGCATACTCGAGCACGCGTCGCATCTCCGGGCTCTCGGTGGTGAGCCGGAATGTCTGTCCTCCTGGCAGCGATCCGGCCAGCGTCGCGGCTTCTGTGTTTGCATCCGCGGGGGGGGTAGCGGCTTGGTTTGAGCCAATCCTTGTGGGCACGCATTACCTCGCAGTCGTCCCGATTTCTAGGACGAGCCTAACTGTCCCTACACAATCTCCCAGCCTCATTATCGTCTGCAAGCTAATAGATCTTAAGCCCAAACTGGCCAAAGGAGCTGGATGGGATCCGATAGACAAGCATTGAGTTCGCCTCTGAGAGCACCCACACCTACTGTATCAGTGTTTTGCCTCTATGTGCGCTTCCGTCGTCCGGTTCTTCGGGCTTTTGCCCGGTGGCATGAGTATGCTCCGGAAGCATGCTACGTGAAGCGCCGAGGCTCGGGTGCGGACGTCCCGGCAAGGAGTGCGAAGCGTAGTTCATACCAAGCTAATTACAACGTCCCGGAAATTCGCAACCAGCCGCGTGCGCCCAGCCGGCCCGGGGCTTCATCGTTCATTGGTCGAATACACCGAGTATGCTCCGCTCTTGGCGCCTTGCCCCCGACGCGCGGGCGGTTCGAGACTGGTCACGAACCGCCCGGACGCTGTACCCGGGCCCGCGCAGAAATAATTTGCCATTTGGGCTGCCGATCCGTTCCGCCCGGCTGCGCTACTCATCCGTTAAATACTCCGAGTAATGGCCCCCTTTGCGCCTCGCCAGCCGGGCGCCTCGACACCCGAGACCGGAAACTTTTTCTGCGCGGCCCTGAACGCCGGAGCGGCCGGGTTATGCGGCGGTCGAGATGACTTTGTGCGTCGGTCCATATACGCTGCGCCTCAGTGAGATCAGCTGTGGGAAAGTATGGGCTGCCGCTCGCGTTTGTCTGGCTCTATCTGTACTCGTTTCCGTATTTTCCCGAGATCCACAGTGCCAATGAACTGCCGCGGGTATACTTGACCAGGGCCATGGTCGAGGAGGGCACCTTTGCCATCGACTCGGGCGTGGCGCGCTGGGGTACCACGGTTGATGTGTCCCAGGCCAGTGGTCACCATTACTCCAACAAGGCCCCGGGATCGTCATTCTTGGCCGTACCTGCGTATCTCGCTCTGCGAACCGTCAAGGCGCTGTGGGGGGCCGGCGAGCCGACTCTCGCCGAGATGCTGTGGGCCTTTCGCGTGACCACCGGCGTGGTGCCCACACTGCTATTTCTCATCCTCTTGTACCGCTTTCTCGCCCGCTTTGTACCCACCGCGCGTGCTCGGCGTATGGGCCTTTGTGGCTATGGGCTCGGTTCCATGGCCTTGACGTACTCTATTCTCTTCATCTCGCACCAATTGTCTGCAGTCTGCATAGCAACTGCATATATCCTGATTGTGTGGGTAGTCGAGGATGGTCGGGATGCCCGCCTGCTCATCGTCGCGGGATTCGCTGCCGGCTGTGCCCCGTTGGTCGACTATCAGGCTGCATTTGCCGGCGTGCCAGTGGCGGTGTATCTGCTCTGGCACCTGCTTGTCGGGCCAACTGACAGGCGAGACGGCGCATCGACTTACCGCAGCATCGCGCTGGCAAGTGTCGGCGCTGTGCCTCCGGTTGCACTTCTCTTACTCTATCATTACCTGGCTTTCGGCAGCCCGCTCGCGACCGGATATGACTATTCGCAGACATTTGCCCATTTCCACCAAAAAGGTTTCTTGGGCATGACGGAGCTGCGCTGGGACGCCTTTGCCGGATCGACGATCGCCCCGGACAACGGATTGCTAGTTTTTTGTCCAATGCTGGTCCTGGCAGTGCCGGGCTGGGTTGTCATGGTCCGACGAAAGCTCTACTGGCATGTGGGGGTCACTGTTTCGGTGGTGGTGATCTATCTTCTATTCATCTCGTCGATCAATTTCTGGCGCGGGGGCTGGCAGATCGGGCCACGGTACATTACCGCGATGCTGCCCTTCGCGATGGTGCCGGTAACGGTGGCAATTCACACAGCTTGCCGGTACTGGCCGGCGCGAGCGGCAGCAGTGGCGTTGGTCACTGTGAGCGTGGTGGTGTACTCGGTGTCGTGCGCGGTATTTCCGCATTTCCCCGAGAAATTCAAAAACCCGCTCTACGAGGTAATATTTCGTCTCATCTGGCATGATCTCGCCCCGTACAATGTGGGCTGGATTTTTGGTCTGAGTGGCCTGGCCAGCCTCCTACCCTGCTTTGTTGTGCTCGCCGCTGTGCTTTTGAGGATGGCGGTGCCGCGGCGTCTGCACCTGCGATCAGGCGTTGTGGGGCTGTTTCTCGCCGCGCTCATCGTGATCGGCTACAGTGCCTTCCCCGGCGGCGGTCCCCGCGCTGAGCGTGCTTATCAGTGGATCACGACCGTGATGCCAAACTGAACAGTCTTTGCCCAAAACGATAGCCGCGCGGACAAGGCGGTCGGGCCGCGCAGGTTCGGCTGGCGCCTTCCATCGCATTGTGTGTAGACGGGCGGGAAGTGGCAATGGGCCGATGGCCGGGGCCGGATTTGGGCAATCATCGCGGATTCAGGTAAAGATCACGGCATGAGATCTCGTACCACGATTCGATGGGGCGCGTTTGTACTGGCCGAGCTGGCAGGGCCATCCCGGCCGTGCGTCCGGTTCTTCGATCGATTGCTCGCACTATGTGCGATGGCGATCTTGGCCTCTGGATGCACCGGATCGGCGGGATGTTCGGGAGCGCACGAGGGCCCGCTTTCGGACCTGTCGGCTGGCCAGCTACTGCCCAATCGCAACTGGATCACTCGATGGCCGGTGAGCAAGGATGACCGGCTGCATGTGTATCGATTCACCCCCGACATGAAGCACGGCGTGTATCAAGACCGCACGCTTTTTCTCGGCTTCTTCGAGTTGTTCGAGTTGGTCCAGAGATCTGGAGGGGCGGAGCGAAGCGGTGGGCAGGCCGGGCGGCCGACCGGACATCCGATCGAACTCGACCAGGGCACCATTCACTTCCACCTGCCCGATATGGATGAGCGGGTAACCAGCCGCTATCGCATCGAGCGGGTCGATGGTCCCGAGCCGTTTGACTTGCGACTCACCATCGAACCGAGTCCGCGCGGTCCCAACGTGTACTACGGACGGCACGACGAGACTGCCACCACGTGGCACGAACTCGACGCGCTACTGCCCGCGATCGAATGATCCGAGAACCGTATTCAGATCGAGCGAGGCGGACTATCGGCGTGCTCGTTCAACCACGATTTCGCGGTCTTGATAGGTTTTACCCGCTGCGCCGCTGATCACCTTGTCGGCTATGTCCTCGGGTACTCGGACGTAGCAGTGAGTACTGCGCAGGGCAATGGAACCGATCCTGCTCGAATCTTTGCCCAGACCCTCGCCGAGTAGCTGGCGGATCTTTGCCGCGGTGATGTCTTCTCGTTTGCCGATATTCACGTAGAGACGCGTGGTGGCTTCACCACGCCTGCGCGTGGTACGGACGCGGCCGTTTTCTTCGGAGTCGGGCCGAGCCGGGCTGGATGGGGATTCAGAGGCGTCGGCGGAATCGACTCCGTTGACCCGTTCGTCGGCCCAGATCTCCCACAATTCTCTGGTCTCGTCGCTATCGGGATCGTAGGCCGAGTGCAGATCCGCTCCGTACAGTTTATACGTGGTCTCGGCCATGCGGCCCGACGCCCGTGACGGCTCGGCGGTAAAGCCATCTTTTTCGCTCGCGACCGTATCCCGATCCACAGTTGGTTCGGCACTCGGCGAGCCGTCGCCATGCGCAGGCGCGGCCTCGGTGCCGAGGTAGCTGTCCCTTCGCTCTCTATCATCCCTGTGCTTGCGGTCGTCGTCGGCGTGGGATCGGCGGTCGCGGCGTTTGCGGTCGCCGTGGTCGTCGTCGGCGCGGTCGCGGCGGTCGCGGCGTTTGCGGTCGCCGTAGCCATCGTCGGCGCGGTCGCGGCGGTCGCGGCGTTTGCGGTCGCCGTAGTCATCGTCGGCGCGGTCGCGGCGGTCGCGGCGTTTGCGGTCGCCGTAGTCATCGCCGGCGCGGTCGCGGCGGTCGCGGCGCTTGCGGTCGCCGTAGTCGTCGTCGCCATACGGCTTGCGCTCGTCGCGCCGATGCGTGTCCATGTCCTCTCGTCGGCCCCTGTCTCGGCGATCTCTGCGCTGATCCGCGTCGGCATCGCCAGCCTGCGACTGGCTGTCGTTTCGCGCCTGTGCTCTGGCCGGCTGAGTCAGCAAGTGCTGGAGCAAGAAAGCGACGATGCGCTCGCCCTGGTTCGATTGCCATACCCGCCGGGCCAGGGTGAGATATTCCTCGTCCGGCTCTTCATTGACTTGCTCGAGCACGTCTCGATAGCGCTCGCCCTCGAGCAGAGCAGTCATCTCTTCGGTCGTGGGTAGATCGCGCTCCTGGGGGCGGATCTTGTATATGAGCTTGAGATAGTAGAATGAGCTCAGCTCGCGCGGGCCGACCAGTGAGATCGCCACGCCGCTCTTGCCTGCACGTCCTGTGCGTCCTGTGCGATGTACATACACCTCGGGCGATTCGGGAAACGTGTAATTGATGACGTGGGACAGGTCGCTGATGTCGATACCGCGGGCAGCGACATCGGTGGCGACCAGAAACGGCAATTTGCCCTCGCGCGTGCGCTTCATGACCCGCTCGCGCTCGCGCTGATTCAGATCGCTCGAGATGGCCTCGGCGTTATAGCCCTGATCGCGCAAGAACCTGGCCACTGTACTGGTCTCGTCGCGGGTGTTGCAAAAGATGATCGCCGACTCGGGACGCTCGGCTTTGAGGATCTTGAGAAGATCGCGTTTTCGCGCCATACCACTCACCACGTAGTAGTAGTGGTCGATTTCATTGACGCCCACGCTGTCCGTGGACAGCGAGATCTCGACCGGCTCATTCATATGCCGACGCGCGATGCGCTGGATCTCGTCGGGGATCGTCGCCGAGAACAACACCGTCTGGCGCGCTTCCTTCGCGGGCAGATGGGAGATGATGTTCTCGATCTCCTCTTGAAAGCCCATGGACAGCATCTCGTCACACTCGTCGAGTACGAGTGTGTGGATGTTTTTGGGGTCGAGGGTTCGCCGACGCAGGTGATCGAGGACTCGTCCGGGCGTTCCGACAACGATTTGAGCACCGCTGGCCAGAGTTTCGATCTGCGGCTTCATCGGGGCACCACCGTATAAAGCCACTACCGATAGCCCTTTGTGGACGGTGATCTGGGCGAGTTCACGCGATACTTGTAGGGCGAGCTCTCGGGTCGGTGCCAGGGCCAGGACTCGCGCACCCCTGTTGTCCCGGTCGATGCTCTGCGCGATGGGAATGCCGAACGCCGCGGTTTTGCCCGTGCCGGTCTTGGATTGCACCATGATGTCTCGATTGGTGCTCATGGGGTCGAACACTGCAATCTGGACAGGCATCGGGTGGTGGTAGCCCATATCTTCTAGTGCCTGCAGGATTTCAGGCTGAAGCTCGAGATCGGCAAAGGTGCGGTCGTCATCCAGAAAGTCTGGTTGATCGCCACGCTCGTCACCACTCTCCTCCTCTGCGCTCTCATCTTCACCGCTCTTCGCGCCGCTCTTGGCCGCGTGTTCTTCATACTCGCGGCTTTCGTCGTCCTGCTGGTCGTCCTCGCTCCGGGCCAGGGAATCACCACGACTCGTGTCGTCGATTCCGTCCGCTTTGCCAGCAGAGCCGTACGTGGCTGGGCCGTCCGCTTGCTCGCTGTCTGCTTTGACAGCGGTGACACCTTCGTATGTAGCCTCGTCGACCTGGTATGTGGCCTCGTCGGCCTGGTCATCGCCGGCTTCCTTGGCAGCATTCGCGGCCTGGTCGTCGGTGTCGTCAGCAACTTCCGCTGTGTCCTCTTCGTCTTCGTCTTCGTCCTCGTCCTCGTCCTCTTCGTCCTCGTCCTCGTCCTCTTCGTCCTCGTCCTCTTCGTCCTCTTC
>JAKSDA010000137.1 GCA_022360315.1 Pseudomonadota bacterium | reverse complement strand
GAGAGGGGGGCGGCTTCTCCGACGCAGCGCACGCCAAGAAGAATGTGCGCGCCCGCCGCCGTGAGCTCGAGGAGGAGTACGGAAAGGGCTACATGAGCGATGTCTCGGACAGTGAGATCTACGCAGAGAGGCTGTATCGCGGTGATCAGCGCAATGTGGGGTTTACTCTAGGGGAGCCCCGGGCATCCCAGAGGCTGGGGATGGAGCACAAAGTAGCCGGTGACGAACGGCCCATGGTCGATATGCTGGTAGAACGACGACATGGTCGGCTGGTGCCCGTCGAAGTCAAGAATCAAAACGAACCCAAATTCACAGGAGACGGGAGTGCAGCAGCCAACAAGTTCCGCGAGATCGCCGACAATGCGCCCAAACACGTTCTCGACCGTATCGATCACTTTGAGATCGTCGTCCATCGAAAATCCGTCATACCGCCCAACTTCAAGGCCAATGCCGAGGGCGAGCTTTGGCACTTGGTGGATGGCACTAGCAGGCCGCCAGTGTGGCAGCGCTGGGAGTTTGCCGGAAAGCCGGTCATCGTCCGCCGTGGGGACCTGGGCAAGATTTCGCGTTGAATCTCACGAGGAGCTATTGAATGAGCTGGGATCTAGAAATAGCCATAGACCTTGATGAGCTTGGCGATGCTGCGCGGCTGCTCACTGCCGCGGTGCAGTCGGGTCAGCGATTTCTCGGCAAGCTGAAATGCCAGGAGAAGGGCTCCGGGTGGACCCACCTCACCCCAGTGTTAACTGCGCATCAGCTGAACCCGAAGGACGACCATGCGTCATTCTTCGCCGAAACAGTCGCGAGGCTGCGCGACGCGGATGGCTACGTCAAAGCCGAGCTATGGGTCGAAATCGAAGACACCGAGCCCCACTTTCGCCCCGTTTACGTCTACATCTTCGGCTCGGCCCACGTCGGCCTGAGCCAGTACGGCCGCCGCTTTCCCGTGGTCATGGACTTCTGCAACCGGCAGCGCTGGAAGGGCAACGACAACCTGATCACCGGGGAACCCGCCGATGAGCAGTTCCTGGTCCGCTGGCTCACCGACATCTGCGATCTCGTCCGGCCGCGCTCGCTGTACGCTCCGCCGGAAGAAAACGTCTACGTTCCCTTCAACTACCACCTCGTGTATCACAACACCCCCGCGGGTCACGCTGACGACCTGCGCGAACTGGCCCGGCTCGCCCTTCACGGGGGCCGCGGATATGACGATGCGCGCCAGCGCTACGAGCCCCTTCTCGACATCCGGGACGAATCCATGCTGTTCTGCCGGCGCGCTGGCGGCCGCCTCGACGATCTCAAAAACGAGCTGCGCGAGAGAAGGCCCATCCTGGAGAAACTTCTCGATGGCCTCGAAGTGCCCGACGAAATCGTCGAGACCGCCGCCCTAGGCAGCACGCGCATCGAGCCCATGGACACCAAGACCGGCCTGGGAATTATCGCCGAGCCATTCTTGCGTTACTACAGCGAGAACTTCTACCTACATATGCTGCATCTTTTGGCCACGCAGTAACGCAGTCGCCAATCGCCGTCGATGGGCAGATCGCCGCCGCCGGCGCGGCCGTCCCGGTGGGCCGCTGGTGAAACGCAGAGCGAATGAACCCTTCGCGCAGCCGAGAGGATGGTCAGCTACGCGCGTGACACGGCGAATCGAGGCCACGCGACCGTTCGATCGAAGATCCAGATCCACGAATCCCCCGCCCGAACGACGTAAACGCGCAGGCGTTTTGTCAATGGAATGCGGAATCGGGTGTCGTGATGGAGCAATCCAGGGCGAGCGCACCACGCTGTGGATCGACGAATGATTCGCCGTAGCGTCTATTCGGCCGCTACTAACTGTTCACGCGGTCTAAACCGGCATTCGCGTAATGGTTTGGCGAATCATTTGACAAATGGGTCGCCGATACGCCCTTGAGGGCACATCGGCAACAAGTGCTCTTACGCTACGGCCAGTTGAGAATCACGTTGGGCTCCATGTCCCGAGCTTTGCCATTGCTACAGGTACGAGAGGAGACCACCATGCTCAGCATCATTTCGACGTTGCCAGGAGACTCTCAACAGGGCTCTCGTCACGGCCTGCTTGACGAAACTGCCGGGCAGAAGCCACG
>JAKSDA010000160.1 GCA_022360315.1 Pseudomonadota bacterium | reverse complement strand
GATGTAGGGGAATGGTATACTTCGGTGCCAAGTTGAAAAGCTTACACCGTCCCTACGCACGGCCTGTACTGGACGCTCTTGGATGCGGCAGCCGGTCTTCCAGGCTTTGTGGAACTCTTCGATGAGCCACCGGGACTCGTAGTAGCGGACCACCGTCTTCGCTGCTCGTTCTGTGGATACAGGCTCAGAGGTGAGAATCATCCACTCCAGCGGCGTTTCGCCCTGTGGGCAATTGATTTCTCTTGCTAGCCCCGAAATAAGCGCACTCGGAGGATCGCGAAGTCTCACTCTGTCTCCATTCTGCCCGTACGTCGTGAATTCGGCGTTTGAGTACCAGGTGTCATGATTCACTTGGGAAGTGAGTCGTGCTCCCGTTTGAATGGACGGAGCACATAGATGCCCCACTCGGAAAGCGAGTCCGCTTACTTCAGGTCTAGTCCGCATTGACCGCACCATCTGCTGCGGTCGTTCGGTCGTTCAGAGGAAGAACGCATTCAGCTCACGAATCCTGGCGACCCAGCGGGGGACCTCCTCCGCTGCGTTTTTGGCCCAGCGAAGGCCGAGGATGGCGCGAGTCTGAGTGTCGTCGAAGAAGACGCCATCTGGGTTGGAGAAGGGTTTGTGCTCAAAGGGGACTCCAGCAGCAGCGGCAAACAGCGCTGCCATCTCGCCAATGCTCACGTTCTCCGGCGCGGCGAGGTAGTGACCACCGGGCTCGGACCGGCGAGCGGCGGCCACATAGCACTCGGCCAGATCGTCGACGTGGACCCACGCGGTCATGAAATCCGGCGGAAACGGCGCAAATCCCCAGTGTGGTTTGCCCGAGATGAACTGCTGAATGGCGAAGTCCCAAAAACCACCGCGGCCGGGCGACGGACCGTACACTGAACCCGGGTATAGAATAGAAGCATTTCCGCCCCGCCCGATGAATTCCTCGGTGAGCCCGTCTTTGAGGATATTGACCCCGGACAGAGTGTCGGCCCACGCCATGTAGGAAGGTCGGGCGAATCCCGCAGCGGGAGGCCGTTCCGTGATTCGTCCTCCCTCGGCAGTTAGCAGCGAGAAGTTGCCGCTCGTGGTGATGACGTGAACATCCGGCGATACCGCATTGGCACCGTCCAGCGCCGCCTCCAGGGCGATGCGATCCGCGGCATACTGAGCCTGCACGGTGGACTCCGGTGGCATGTTCCAGGCGCAGTTGATGACCGTCCGTACATCGTGCGTCTGTATGATCCGCGCAACCTCCGCGCTGTGCAGCTCGGCGCCATGGCTGCGGGCAAGGACCCGGACCCAATCTCGAATCTGATCAACTCGACTATGGGGCCTGACCAGTCCAATCACGCCAACACCTGCCCGGGTGAAGGCTCGACAAAGGCCGGCACCGACGTAACCCGTCGCCCCGATGATGAGGATATTTCCTGTCTGCATATGTCTTCAGACTCCTCTGATTGCTGGCTCAGATTGGACCCCTCCCATGCATACGGGGCAACTTTTGCGCCTTCACCGGAGTCGGCGACGGCTCCGATAAGAGGCGCCAGAATGCCGATATTCGCGCAGACTCAGGCACACCGTTTCCTGAGTACCGCCGACCGCAAGTAAGTGCCCAGTAGGGTCGGTCCAGCGCGTCGAGGGCAAGGCGCAAAGAGGGAGCATAGTGGGCCTACGTGACCGATGAGCAACACAGCCATCAGCGGGCTGGTCGGCCATAATGGCTACTTACTTGCCGGTCGCGGTACTGAGTTATCGGCTCGAGCTTGACGCGCGCGCCTGCCGCTTGTTACCGTCTGACGGGTGGTTACGAGTGTGCACGCGACATCGCGTCGGGGACGAGAAGGCACTCACCACGGGGCCGAACTCCTGTGGTTCGCGCGGACTTGCCCATGACCGAGACCGAGTACATCCGGCCCCAGTCGCTCGAACAGGCCCTTTCTGCTCGGGCTGAGCATCCCGATTTTACCGTGCTCTGCGGCGGAACCGATGTTCTGGTCGCGGCCAACAAGCAGCCCGTGCCGGCTGGAATGATCGATCTCTTCGGACTCGGGCCGCTCTGCGGCATCGACCGGCACAGCGACGGCACTATTGCAATCGGTGCTGCAACGACCTATGCCGATATCATCAACAGCGATCTGTGCCGACGAGAATTGCCCGCTCTGGTCGCAGCTTCCCGCGAGATCGGCGCGCTGCAGATTCAGGCGCGCGGGACGATCGGTGGCAATATCGGCACCTCGTCGCCCGTCGGCGACAGTTTGCCCGTGCTCCTCGCCGTCGCCGCCGAACTCGAACTGGCCTCGCACAAGAGGCGCCGCACCGTACCGTACAGCGAGTTCTGCACCGGCTATCGCCAGACTCTGCTGGATGCCGATGAGCTCATCGTGACTGTGCGCATACCGCCGCGCTCGCCCGGGTTGATGCAATTCTGGCGCAAGGTCGGGCCGCGCCGAGCACAGTCGATTTCCAAGGTCATGGTGGCGGCCGCTGCCCGCACCGAAGGCGGGCGGATCGCCGAGATTCGCATCGGCCTGGGCGCAGTGGCCGATCGCCCGATTCGCGCCTACCAGACCGAGGCCGCGGTGGTCGGACTGGCGCCGGGACACCTCGCCTCATCTGCAGCTCGAGCTGCCCTGGCCGACGAGATCACTCCGATCGACGATATCCGTTCGACCGCTCGCTATCGCCTGCGCGTCGCGCAGAATATCGTCGCTCACTTCGTCGAGCGGCTGTCTTTGCCCGCCGCGCGCGTTTGAGCTCGCGCGCGATAATCGCTCAGGGCCCGTTCGACGCCGTCGCGGCCCCAGCGGTGCTCGAGGCTGTCGAGCAGCACCACGACCTGCTGGCCGGCGGTGGGACCGAGCAGGTCTTCCAGCGAGCCCTTGCAGGTGAGCAAGATCTCGATCACCCCGGCGCGATCGCCGAGCTTTTCGCGAGCCTCTGCGATCAGCGCGCAGGCGAGCAGATAACGGACTGGATCCGGCCCGTCAAGAGCGGCCTCTCGGGCCCTGCCCGCGTGCTCCTGGGCATCGTCGAATCGCCCAGCTCGCAGTGCTGCACCGGCCTGTTCCAGCGCGATGTGGGCCACGCTCGCAGTGTCGCCCAGCGATTCGGCCTCGACCAGAAGCTCGGCCAGGGAGCCGGCTTTTTCGGGATGGAGATAGTCGTCGAGCGCCTTGTAATGGAGGCGAGTCTGCAGGGATAGGGCCGGGTCGTCGAGGGTTTGGGCGAGGTCGACCGCCCGGGCCAGATCCTTGACAGCGCGGTCGGCCCGCTGCCGCATCTGGTGCATGGCCGCGCGGTTGCGCAGGGCCTCGACTCGCTCGCGGTCCATGCCGTTTTCCTCGAGAAGGCGCAAGAGTACTCCGCTCTCGGCGATGGCCTGGGCCCAGTCCGCCATGCCGGCATACATCTGGACGATGCGCCGATGGGCCTTGATCTGCATCGGGCCGTCCTTGGCCAGCTGGGCCACCGAGGCCGCGCGCAGCCATACTTGATGGGCGCGGCCGCGCTGCTCGGGCATGCGGGCGAGCAACAGGCCCTGTCCGTACAGATACTCGCTCTGCTTTTGCCATTCCACCGCCCGCCCGGCCAGTTCTGCCGCCTGGGCCAGTTCGGTGGCACCTTCGCTCCACTTCGAAAGAGCGGTCAGCCAGGTGGCTTTATGAGCCCGTAACTCGGCCTCTTGCACGAAGTCGCCGCGGCATTGCTCGATCTGTCGGTCGAGCTCGGACAGTGCCTGGCCGGGATCGCCCTTCATTGATGGTCTTTCCGTCCGGCGTCTTTCCGTCGGTCCATCATTCGCCACCGCCGTTGCCCTGCACTCGCTCCAGCGCTTGCTCGGCCTCGCTGACCAGGGCATCGAGCTCGGCCTCGCCGCCGAGGCGGGTCGCCTGATGCTCGTTGGCCCAGGCTGCCGCCTCTCCGGCTGCGTTGCCGTGCTCGGCAGTGAGCTGCTCGCGCTGGGCCGCGATCTGAGCCAGCTCTTGCTCGACCTGGGCCGATACGTCGGTAGCTTGCTGAATCAGCCCGGTCGAGTCGGCCCGGGTCGTGTCCATATCGCCCTGTACCGCATCGACCTGAGTTCGGGTGTCGATGGCTTTCTGTCGGGTCATATCGGTCGTCTGCACCATCTGATCGACCTCCTGATTCAACAGCGCCGCATTGCCCGACGACTGGCTCGACGATTCGCCAATACCGGAGATGGCGTCGAGTACGGTCTGGATTCCGCTCGTCGCACTGCCCGCGCCCGGGATGAAATCACCTGCTCTGCCGAACACATCGGCCATGGTGCCAAAGATGCCGCCCGACGAGTCGCGGGTCTCCCCGCTCTTGGTCGACGCTTCGTTTGAATCCGACGACAGTTCGCCGGCCTGGCTGCGCAACTCGTCCTGGTTGGTGCCGAGCGTGTCGCAGTCACTTTCGAGCGTGTCGATCGCCGTCATTCCGCCGGTGACCAGAATGTCAAGGCCGTCGAGTTCGACCAGATTTTGCTCGGCATTGGCCTGAATTTCGGCTACCTCGGGCCGCTTGCCGAGCAGCTCTTGCTCGCGCAGATTGAGCTCTTCCACCGTGGTGGCGGCATTGTCCACAATGCCCGGCAGAGCCAGGTTGGGCGCCGGCAACGAGCCGGCAATTTCCTGGATCTTGCTCTCGATCATCGATTGATAGTCGGGCATGGGCTCGCCCTGCACTGCACCCTCGATGGTGTCGCCGAACATCGCGTCACCCACACGCCCGGATTCCTGCCCGGCAATGACCGGCGAGATCACGCCCTCGAGCCAGGCGGTGGCAAAACCGGTGGCACCCATTCCGTTGTTTTGGCCGTAGATGGCGCCGTAGGACGGATCCTGCCTGCCTGCCGGGCGATCGATCCTCGTTGAACGCGTCTCGCCCGCCGGGGCGATAGACCTCGATACCCTCGCCCTCGGCCAGGGCAATATTTCGGCCGGTAGCGCCGGTCGTGCCCTCTCCGCGCAACACGCTGCGCGCCGAAGCGGCGGTGTTGCGGACCATTCCGCCGGTGACGCGGGCGTTGCGCCCGACCTGGGCCAGATCCGAGGCGCCCTCTCGCATCCGGCTGGAAAACCCGCTTCCCACCGGGCCCCGGCCACCGATCGCTCCAGTCATGAGTCCGGCTCCTCGACCGAGCAGGCCAAGAACTCGTCTGGCCCGACCCAGCGCAGGCGATGCCCCGCCACTGCCGGTATTGGCACTGCCGGTGCGGGCAGTGCCAGGGCCGTCGCTGTCGCCGCGCCGGCTGGTATCACTGTCGGCATCGCCCTGTTGGCGGGCCGAGCCGCCGTCCTGGTTGCCCGAGCCGCGCAGTCGGCTCTCGGCGCGGCTGCGCGCCGAGTCACCGGCCCGCTGGGCCCACTGATCGACGAATCTGGTGGTCTGAAGCTGCAGCTCCTCGGCCAGTCTTTCAGCCTCGGCGGGATCGGCGCTGCCGCTCAGCAACTCGGCTGCTCGCCAGGCGATGACCAGGGCCCGTATCAGTGACAGGGCCAGATCGAGGGCAGTCCCGATACCGCCCAGGGTGGCGCCCCACTGCGCGGCCAGGGCGACGAACGGGATCAGCCACTGCATGCCGGGAATAAAGCTGAGCACAAAGCCCAATCCGGCCAGGGCCCAGCACACACTGGTGATGGTGCCGATCGCGCTGGCGACCATATCGCCGATGTCGAGGATGCCCTCGATTTTCTCGATGAAGCTTCCGTTGCAGATCTTGTCCCAGGCCTCGCAGGCGGTGTTGTAGGCCTGGCCTGCCGAATCGGCAATTCCCTGCCAGCTGATGTCGCCGCTGGCAATTCCCCAGGTCAGCCGGCCGAGTTCGACCATGCCCGACAGATATGGAATCCGCTTCGACCCGACATTGATGAGTGTGTCGAGAAGAACCGTCACCCCGCCTTGTGCGAGGCCCTGCAGACCTCCCTGCCCGAGGGCCTGCAGGGCCATATCGCGCTGGCTCATGCCGGCAAATGGAGACGCGCCAGCGTCGCCACCGCCGACCGAAATGGATACTCCGCCCGATTTCCACTGATCGTGAAATGCGATCTCCTGATCCCAGGGAAAACCACCTTTCACGGTTGCCCACGGCGCCAGGCACATGCCAGCGCCGGAGCCGCCCGGCATACTGCTCGAACTGGTCGACGAGTCGGGCGTCGAACTGGTTGTCGGGCCGGTATGATTGACAGTGCCGGCGCCGGGCGGTGGATTTCTCTGTTGCCCGGGACGTCGGCTGCGCTCTGCCGGATCGACGTGTTCGCCGTTTTGATCCTGACTCAGCTGGTGGTTTTCCGCTCCTGGAATCTCCACCTCGCTGCCCACCTGCAATGTGGTCGGATCGCCGATCTGGTTGTGCTCGGCGATCTCGTTCCAGCGGGTCGGATCGCCGTAATAATCGTCTGAGATGCCCCACAGCGTATCGCCCGGCTCGACCGTGTGAGTGGCCGACTCGCTGTCGCCGCCCTGACGGTGCACGACGTGGCCTGGAGCACTGCCCACATCGCCGAGGGGTTCGCCGCGCACAGCGGCATCGGCGGCCCGGTCGGCAGCCACTTCAGCCGGCTCGCCCGGCCTGCTCAGCGCAAGCCCGGCCGGGTCGGCGCGATGCGATCCGGATCCGCGGCCAGAGCCGCCGTTCTGTGTGCTGCTCTGCGCGACATGAGCGAGCTCGTGGGCGAGCAGATGACGGCCGTCATCCGATTTTGGGTCGTACCGGCCCTGATCGAAATAGATATCGCCGCCCACAGTGAACGCATTTGCGCGCAAGTCCCGGGCCGCCCGGGCCGACGCATCATCGGTATGGACCCGGACATCATCAAACGATCGGCCGAATGTGCGCTCCATTTCGGCCTTGACTTGCGGTTCGAGCGGCTTGCCCGTGCTGCGCGAGTCCTCCGAGCGCCTTTCGCCTGCGGGCAGCTTCGAGGCCCGCCGTGGTCTTTTTGCTGCGCGACTTGCCAGCGACCAGTCGAAAGGTCCGCGTCACCTTGCACGGCGATGGTCTATCTTGCTGAAAATAATCGGTTTCTTTCAGGCCAAATAGCTCGAGCAGCTCGTCGATCTCCTCCGCCTCGTCGCTTTCCTCCGGCCCCAACGGTTTGCGTTTGTATTCGAAGCTCACTACAGGTGGTCCATTCGGCCCCATTGGAGCATTCTAACCATTCGATTAAATTGAACTATCGTCCAACCAAAGGGTGAGGGCACTGTGCAGGCCATCTGTGCAATGTTGTCGAGTACCTCCACCTTAGTACTCCGGTGTACGCAAGAACCTTCCTTGCCGACTGCGGAAACGTCGCAACAAAATCGCTCCTTTATTTCAACGGCTTCGGAGATTCATGGCGGATAAAACAGTTTACTTCACCTGGCCTGACCAGAGGTTTTTTTATCAGTGCGCGAACTGCGGGGAATGCTGCAAAGGGCTTGGGATAGGGCTGGATGACCGGGGCGGGCAGGTAAGCGATCTGGTCGATCGCTATCCGCAGCTGGTGGTGTTTTTGCGCAAACGCGGAACCACGTGGACTGCGTACAACCCGCGCGGTCGGTGTTGGTTTCTCGCCTCAGACGGGCGGTGCGGGGTCGAGAGAGACCACGGTCGCGCGGCCAAGCCGGCGTCGTGCCGGTTGTTTCCGTTCAATCGGGTATTTCGCATCGGGGCTCATACCGTGGTCGATTACAACAGCGTCATTTGCCCGCTGCGCGTATCTCCGCCCCGCGTGTCGGGCCAACAGGTGACAGGACAGGATTTTGGCTACAGTGGACTGATCGGGCACGACGACGTTCTGGCCGAGATCGCGTCCACTGACGATCCATCGCTGGTCGGCATTCAGCTGCCGGTCGACCGACCGGACGAAGAAGGCCGTCGTTTTGTCACCCGCGAGCGTGCGGTGGCCAAAGCCTGCTTTGACCAGGCGGCGAGTGAACAGCCGGATGTGGCCCCGGTATGGCGGATCCAGGCTGGGGACGGTGCTTTTGAACGGGCCTCGGCCCGATTGTCGCGCGCTCTCGATGTGGTCACCGGACAGCCGCTATGTCTGCCCTCTAATGATACCTCGCGCATTGCCTTGTGGCTCACTCCGTCGATGCGCTTCAACGAGCTATTCGGCCCGCGCGACTATGATCCCCGGCCCGAGCGCGAAAAGCTTTTGCCCGAGATCTGGCTGGCCTGGCTGCATTTTCTCGCTCAGGCTGAACAACTGTCCTCAGCGGCGATGGACATGCGCGGTGCCACTGGGTTGTGGAGCGAGATCGTGCCGCTGGCCTATTTATTCGCCCGCTGGCGCCATGCTCCGGTCATGGAACCGGGCCCGGTTGAGTTGCCCGGCCCGGCCGATCCGGATCGAGTTATCGAACAGTTTGCGCAGAGTTGCATGGACAACCGCAAAGCCCGCAAGCCGCTTAACGATCTCTTGACTCCGCTCATCGAATCGTACCTGCCGCGCCACCGCATCGCGCTGGCGCGCATGATCGAGCCGCTCTATCGCCAGATTCGCTGGCGCCGCGCGCGCCGGTAGATCGATATCTCTGTTCAGGGATAACGTAGGGCAGCCCGGTCACCTCGGCTGGAGAGACGGTGCCGAGCAGTCCCTCGACCTGGTCGTATTACAGGCCATTAAAGGCCATTGGGCTGCCATCGCGTGTGACTGGGCAGACTTTCTGCCGCAAAACAACATCGGCCCGGGGACTGCAATGCGTCCGTCGATCACTTACATCTCGATACCGGACAGCGGCAGACCAATATGGCCGCTGTCGCACACGCCGTGCCGAGAAGACCATTGTCATACCGAGATCCCGAACCGGGGTCTGGTGTCTGGTTTGGTGAACACCGTGGTGGCGGGACCGTCCAGCATCATGGTCACCATCTCGAATGGTGGTTTTATTCGACTGAATAATCCGGGCAGGTTGGTGCCACGGAACAGAATTTGCGTGTCCCCAGTGCATGGAGCGCTGCCAATCGCTGAGCCGGGCGGGGGCCTTGTCTGGCCAAGAGCTTGTCTGTGCGCCCGAGCGATCGACGGCCGAGGCTGGCGCGGCCCAGGAGCTCGATGACGATCCTGCCCAGACTGCCACTGAACTCCACAACCGCAGCGTCCGCCTGCTCGATCGCTATACCCGGCACAACGACCTCGACGCTCTCCAGGCCGCGCTCGATGCCGCCCATAAAGCAACCCAGCTCGACCCCACCGTCCCGGGGTCTTTTTCGCAATTGGGCCGAATCTTGTACACTCGATTTCAGCACTTTGGCAAATTCGCTGATCTCGAGCGAGCGGTCGCCGAACTCGAGCGCGCAGTCGCCATGAACAATGCCGATACCGAGGAGCGAATCCATCATCTCGACCAACTCGGTATCACGCTGCAAGTTCTGTATCAGAACACCGGAAACCAGCGCGTTCTCGACCGCCGTATCGCGATTGCGCGACGAGTGGTCGACAGCACGGCCGATCATGCGGTCGACAAGCCGCGATGGATTTCCTTTCTGGGCATGGCCATCATGCAACAGTACTGGCGCGATGGCGCGCTCGATCGCCTGCACGAAGCCATCGATCACCTCGAGCGTGCACGCGACGCGTGCCTGCCCGAACACAGTGAATACCCTGTGATACTCGACCATCTGGGCATTGGGTATCGCAATCGTTTTGACGCCACCGAGGCACCACAGGACCTGGCACGAGCCATCGAGTGCTTTGTCGAGGCTGCACAGCTCATGCCCGAGGATTCGGCGCAATATCCCACGGTTCTGACCAATCTCGCCTCTGGCCTCGGCACTCGATATCAGCAGGTCAGCCGGGGTCTCAAAGACCTCGAGCGGTCGATAGCGAACTACCAGCGAGCGATAGAGCGCACCCCGCCCGATGCGCCGGTCCTGTTGCTCCGATTGGGCAATCTGGCCACTATGCTCGTCGCTCGCTATGAGCACATCCATGCGCGTGACGATATCGATCGCGCCATCGAAATCCTGAATTCGCTCATTCGACAGCAAGCAGACGATGCTCCTTTGCTGGCCAAGCACTGGTTCGGATTGGGTCAAGCCTTGCTGCAACTCTACCTGCAAACCGATGATCAAATGGACATGAGACGCGGTATGAGTGCGTTCGAGCAAGCCTCCCGGCTCGGACTCACCACCTCAATACAGGTCGGCTTTCAAGCCGCCGACCAATGGCTCACCTGGGCGTTCAGCCGCCGAGCGTGGGACCAGGTCGCCAGGGCCCATGACTACGCTCATCAGTGCAGTGAAAAGCTGGTGCGGATTCAGCTCTTGCGGCGCCACCAGGAAGATTGCCTGGCGCAAACCCAGGGCATGGCTGCTCGGGCAGCCTACGCCCTGGCCAAGCAGGGCGAGCTCGAGCGAGCCGTCGTCGCTTTGGAACGAGGCCAGGCCCGTCTGCTCAGTGACGCACTGGCCCGCGACCGCGCCGATCTCGATCAGTTGCCGGCCCAGGGGTACGGCGAGTTGCTCGAGCGCTATCGCGAGGCCAGCGACCGGTGGAACACGGCGAGCGACAAAACCCGCGCACTCTACCAGACGCTCGACCAAATCGTCGGTGAGATCCAGCGAATCCCGGGATTCGAGCACTTTCTCGCCCTGCCGTCGTTTTGCGATATCGCTCGCGCAGCCCGCGACCAGCCGATTGTCTATATCGTGGCAACCGAGCTCGGCGGCCTTGCTCTGTGTGTACCAAGCTCGGCTGGAATTGCCAATCGTTCTTCGTCCGACAGTGATACGATATCAGCAATCTGGTTGCCCCGGCTCACCGCTACCGAGCTGGACTACCGACTCGAAGGCGGTGAAGCCGACCACATCGGTTATCTGACCGCTTATCGCGACTGGCGTAATGACAAGAAAAACCAGACGAAACTGAAAACATGGCACGACAGTCTCGATGATATCACCCAGTGGCTTTGGGCCGCGATCATGTGGAGACTCGTGCCCGCTCTACCAGATTGCACCTCCGCTACCCTGATACCTGTGGGCCGGCTGGCATTGCTGCCACTCCACGCCACGTGGACAACCGATCCGGACGACGCGACCAGGCGAATCTATGCCCTGGATGTGCTGACCATATCGTACGCGCCCAATGCTCGATCGCGACTAGAGGCCATGACGATCGCCGAGCGAGTACGCCCCGATTCGCTGCTCGCCATTGCCGAGCCCGCATCTCCCAAAGCCGGGCCACTGCCAAATTCAACCGATGAGGTTCGAGCCATTGCCAGACTGTTCCAGCAATCGACCATTTTGGGGCACCGCGCTGCCACCCACAACAACACGGTCAAATCGCTACCACTGCACAGCTCGCTTCATTTCGCCGGTCACGCCAGCGCAAATTTGCAAAAACCACTGGCCAGCGGAGTACGCCTCGCCGACAGAGACTTCACCCTGGCCGACCTGCTCGAGCTGCGCCATGGCGGCCTAAGGCTCGTCACCCTGTCGGCCTGCGAGACTGGCGTTCCCGGGGCCAAACTGCCCGACGAAGTGGTAAATCTTCCGAGCGGCTTTCTCCTTGCCGGCGCCGGCGGAATCGTGTCGTCTCTGTGGTCCGCGGACGATATCAGTACCATGCTGCTGATGGTGCGTTTTTACTATCAATGGCACAAGCAAAACACCGAGCCCCGCCGCGCGTTGACCGAAGCGCAACAATGGATACGGGATTCGACCAACGACGAAAAACAACAATACCTCGAAGCGATTTGCAGTGCCGACAATACGGGTCCCGATAGCCGCTCAGGCAGCTGTGCAGCGCGCCAAATACTGGACGAAGGGCGGCCCTGGGACCGCGATTTCCAGCACCCTTTCCACTGGGCGGCATTTACCTATGTCGGGGTTTAAATCATGAACGCTACCATCTACAGCGAACTACTCGATGCCATCCACCGGTCGTGGAAAAAATTGCCCATTTGGTTTGGCGGTGATGCCTGGCGCAATGTGAAAACGGAGCTCATGGAGCTGTGCGAGAAACTCTCGCGCGCCGATGACACGGCCAGCGAGATCGCCCAGCAGCTCTTGCAGCTTCTCGATCGAGCGCCCGGTGTCCGCGCCCAGCTCCTCGCCGAGGTGGCGCGCGCCGAGTACAGCTCGAATACCGGCCCGCGAACTCGTTCGTCCCAGCATCTGATGGTTCGCCAGGCAGATGATAGCAACGCCAGCACGGTCACTCGATACGCCGATTTGCTGTGTCCCAACCGGGTTTGGACGCATACCCCGCGCTTTCCCGTGGTATTGCGATTGACTGCCGAACAGAATGGCGATGACCAGAGCATGACACTGCAGGCCGAGCATCCGGTATCGTTTCACATCGACGCACCTGATTTCGCGGTACTAAACGAACGCGAGCAAAAAGTTGTCGTGCCCATAAACGCCGATAGCCCACCAGTGGTGTTCGATCTTCAGCCCATGCGAGTGGGTTTTTGCGATGTGCGCGTTCATATGATTCAGAGCGGCAATCTCATCAGCACGGCTTCGGCCTCAGTCGAGGTGACCGAATACGAATCACACAGCAGCGCAGCAGCACAGCAGCGCGCGCCGATCGAGGTCGCCGCCGGCGCCGAGCCTACGGATTATATCCTCTACATTGCGTACGACCGACACAGCTCACCGCAGAGTTTACGCTTCAAGCTCATCGATCTGCGCAGCGGCGACATCGGCACCAATTATGAGCCAGTGCAGCTGCTCGGCAATCCCAGAGAGCACGCACAAACATTGTATTCTGGACTATCCAGACTGATTCGCCGGAGCCATTCACCGAGCGCGACCGATTACAGTAGTATTCCGGATCGCCTGGCCAATATTGGCCGGAACATGTGGAGCCAGCTGCTCCCAATTGCGCTGCGCGACAGATACATTCGCGAGCGCGAGGAGTGGCGCGGTCGCAGCTTGATCGTGGTTTCCGATGAGCCCTATTTGCCCTGGGAACTGGTCTGGCCTGGCTTCACCGACGAGCAAAGCGGTGAATACATCGAGGATGATGGCCCCTGGTGCATCACCATGCGCATGAGCCGCTGGTTGATGCGGAGCAGCAATACCGGCGCCAATCCAGTGCCCAAGCTGCATTTCTCGGTCGGCTCCATGGCAATCCTGGCACCCACCGACTCGGGCCTTGATCACGCCCAGGCCGAATGCGAGTTTTTGCGCGAGATCTGCCGCGACCGCGGCGTCGAGGACGTGAGCCCCCGATTGCCGACCTACGCTCAGGTGACCGACATGCTGCGCACTGCCAGCAGTGATTGGATTCACTGCTCATCCCACGGAAATCGCGATCTATCGCTGCCCAACGCACCGGCGACATTATTGCTCCACAACGGCGAGTCGCTCACACCCGATGTCGTGGTGGGGAAAATTGCAGCCGAGATTCGCACGTGCAGGCCAGCGTTTGTGTTCAACGCGTGCGACGTGGGGCAAAAGCATTGGGGATTAACCCACATCGAGGGCTGGGCCGATATGCTCATCGCTGCCGGCGCTGGCCTGTTTCTCGGCCCCATGTGGGCGGTCAGCGATCTTCATGCAGACCGGTTCAGTCGCATTCTGTATCGCGAGCTCAGCGGTGGCAGCACCATCGGCGAAGCTGTACGGCAAGCGCGCATAGCAGTGCGGGAGACCGGCGACTCAGCCTGGATGGCGTATACCCTTTACGCTCACCCCAACGCCCGCATCACATTGGGGCCGAATTAGCCAAGGAAGAAGAAAATGAGTTTGCTGCAAAAATTATTCGGAGCCGAGGATACCGCGTTTTTTGAAGTTTCTCGGCCAAAAGGCGATGGAACCTGTTCGGACAACGAGTGCCCTTGTGGGTTCCCCGGCGCGACGATAGCACCGGGAACCGGCTATCTGTACATAAGTGCCGAGGTCGTCGAGTTCAGGCAGGACGCTCGCACCGAGGCCGAGGTGAGGGAGAAGTTTGACGAAGAGAGGCGCCGCCTGGGACGAAACAAGATCTTCGTCATTGACGCCAACGCGATTGCAAGCCCCGTACTCATGTGCGAAATGGGCGCCAGGCGTCGCAACATCGATCTCGCAGTTGCCAGCAACGACGCCAAGCATTGGTGGCAAACCGGGCAAGTGCCACTGCGTCCGACCCCAAAAGTCAAACCCTGAGCACTGTGCGGAACGTGGGCTAGTAACGCAACCGGGTCAGGCGTTCGGTCACCTGGGCGACAAGTCTGCGCCGATCGAGTTTGCCATTCGGGCCAACTGGCATTTCGGACACTATCCCGATCAGACGCGGTCGCTTGTGACTGGGCAGATTTTTCGCCAGAAACCGGACCAATTCGTCGACCTCGAGCGAGTCGCCGCGGATCACCACAGCGCACGCGATGAGCTGGCCCCAGGTGTCGTCCGGCACGCCAAACACACCTGCGATCTCGACCGCGGCAAAGGTTTCGACCACAGCTTCGACTTCGGAAGGATGTACGTTTTCTCCACCCGTGATGATCGTATCGTCGCTGCGGCCGATCACGTGTAGCTCGCCGTCGCGGTCGAGCCAGCCGCGGTCTCCGGTGTCAAACCAGCCGTCCGAGAGACTCGTTGGCCGCTCGGCCGGGCTATCGACACCGAGATAGCCGCGAAACAACATCGGCCCGCGCACTGCTATGCGTCCGTCGATCACTCGTATCTCGATACCGGGCAGAGGCGGACCTATATGACCGCTGTCGCGCACACCCGTGCCGGGGACCTGAGTGCATATCTGCGAGCAGGTCTCGGTCATGCCATAGGTGATCAGCACCGGCACACCGCGACTGTGCGCCCGGTCGAGAAGCGCGCGCCGCGCGCCTGCACCGCCGAGCAGTACAGCGCGCACAAAATCAGGCGGCTGCCACCCGGCGTCGAGCAAGCTGGCCAGCATGGTCGGCACCAGCGAAAGCAAGCTGATCCGATGACGGGCCACCGCCCGGGCAATATAGTCGGGATCAAAACCCGACTCGTCGACCAGTACAGCACATTGCCGCGCAATCAAACAGCGAGTGAGAATCGATAATCCGCCGATATGGGCCAGGGGCAGACAACACAGCCATCGATCGCCGTCGTGCCAGCCAAGTCGGCCAGCGCTGGCCGCAGCACTGGCCAGAAACGACTCGCGACCCAGCAGCACTCCCTTGGGACGAGCACTCGAGCCCGAGGTAAACAGGACAAACGCCGGACCATCGCCATCCCCGGCAGCGACAATTCGATCGGCGACGCGGTCGTCTCGGCATACAGCGAGCATGCGTTCTCGCTGCTGTGGAGTCGCGCGAGGATGGAGCAAGATGGCAGGGATCCGCCGGTCCAGAGCCGCATACAGGGTCACGGCAGTATCGTGGCCACGCCGGGCGATCACCGCGACAGGCTCACCGCGCGGCCGCTCCATTGCTCTGTCCACATTACGGCATGAAGCGGCCAGTTCAGAATAGGTGTATTGGCGACTGTCGCCCGCTCGATCGAGACAGATCAAGCCAACCCGGAAAGGCACCTCGGACGCTGCCGCGGTGATCGATAGACGCCCGGCCGAGTCGGCTCGTGCCAGCTCGGCATCGGACAACCCGACCTGGTTTGAGCCGACCCCGGGCGAGCTGCCGCCGTTGCGGTCGGACGAGTTTCCCGACCTCGCGGTCAACTTCGCTCCGCCGCGCTCGGTTGATCTCGAAGCGCAGCTGAATCGAATCCCAGGCCGGGCTTGTCTACAGCAGTCAGGTAGCCGGCTTCGAGCCCTGGGATGGCCATTTCAGGCCAGACCGTGAGCCCGGGATGGCGATCGAGACCACAGGCGTCTTTGCCACCCAGCGCCACGGCGAGCTGGATACACGCCGTGAGTTCGATCGGACCGCCCAGTAGATGGCTCACCACAAAGGCCGCGCCGTAGGCACGGGCGCGGGCTGCCCAATCGAGACTACAAAAGAGGCCGCCCATGAGCATGGGCTTGATGACCAATGCGCGGACCACACCGCTCTGCATCAACCCGTCGAGGGCGACGCTGCCGCGGCCCCGAGCCAAACTCTCGTCGAGGGCGAGAGGAATGGGCGGCTTACCGAGGGCGAGTAGACCCACGAGATCGCCGGTCGGCTCCTCGATATACTCGGGTCCGATGTCGGCCAGTCGGGCCAGGTGCGAGGCCGCCTCGACGGCTGACCACGACTGATTGGCGTCGAGACGAATCGACAGCTGGTCGCCGCAGGCGTCGCGTATAGCCCGGAGTGCGGCCAGCTCGTCGGCAAAGCGACCGGGCCGGCCGACTTTGACCTTGATACACTCGATGCCACGAGCACGGGCATCGCTGGCGCGATTGGCCGCATTGCCCACATCGGAGATCAGTGCGTTGATGGGCACGCGCTGCACTGGCTCGCGTTCGCTCGAGGCCAGCAGCGTTGCCATCGAAAGGCCCGATTTTTGTCCGATCAGATCGAGCAGAGCGGTGTCCAGCGCAAAGCGCACCGACGGACAAGTGAGCACCGCGGTCACCTCGCCAACCCGGGCTGCAGTCACAGGTGCTATCTCTGCCCACGCGATCGCGCCGAGCTCGGCCCGGCATTGATCCAGGTTGTCGGCCGAGTGTCCGGGCAATGGTGATGCCTCACCGACGCCGACCAGGCCATCCCGGTCGACCAGGCGCACGAGCAAGCCGTGGCGCTCGTGCCAGGTTGTCCGGGCATTGCCCACCCGCGCAGACGGCGCACCGGCCCGACCGCGATCTGTGTCCGCGATGACCCCGCCCATGGTCACAACCTCGGCACCAGCAATGGTAACTGCGGTTGGACACCGCTCGATCATAAAGCCAGACCGGCAGTAAAAAGTACCCCGTACACGAGCAGCAGCTTGGCGGTACCGGCCAGACACCGGTTGTGCGCCGGCCCATCGCTGGCCTGGACCAGTGCGCGCCATCGAGCCAGGGCCATGGGCAGCGAGGCCAGTGGCAAAAGCACGTAGATGTCTGCCGCGTCCAACCCAGCCAATAAAACCGGGACTGCATATGCCGAGAGGAGCAAGAGACCGTATTCGGCCAGGCCGGCAGTGCGGCCGAAACGGGCCACCAGAGTACGCTTACCGCAGGCAGCATCGGTCTCGCGATCGCGCACATTGTTGACCACCAGGATGGCAGTGGTGAGTGAACCAACCGGAATGGCGGCCCACCACGCGATCGCCGGCACCGCTCCGACCTGTACAAACGCCGTCCCGCACACCGCCACAAACCCGAAGAAGACCATCACGAATAGATCGCCGAGACCGTGATAGCCGAGTGGATACGGGCCTCCGGTATACGCGATACCCGATACTACCGAGGCCGCGCCAATGGCCACGACCGGCCAGCCCGCTACCCAGGTCAAATAGATACCGCAAAGAGCGGCCAGGCCAAACGACCACACCATGCCGGCGCGCATCTGGCCCGGAGTGAGCAGCCCAGACTGGGTGGCCCGCGCAGGACCCAGTCTGTCCTCGGTATCTGCACCCTGCTCGTAGTCGAATACATCATTGGCAAAATTAGTGCCGATCTGGATGAGCAGTGCACCGATGAGTGCGGCCAGCGCGGGCCCGATTCGAAATCCCGATACTGCCACGGCACACGCAGATCCGACCGCCACCGGCACGATGGCCGCGCTCAGAGTAGCCGGCCGTGCGGCCAGAATCCAGGCTTGCACCGAGCCCGGTGCAATATCTGCCGCGGCGCGCATGGTCACCGATGTCCCTGGACGTGCCGGCAATGCCGGGCTGGTCCGGTTCCCTGAGCCAGAAAGTTGCTGAGATCATCCGGTTCAGGATTTTGCGAGGAAACGGTCAGCACCCGGGTGATAGAGACGATCGCGCGTTCGCGGTCGGCCGCTGCGCTGGAAGCGGCAACAACAGCATGAACCACGGTGCAGCCGCAGTGCAGCAGCCCTTGCTCGAGTGCATCAGCGAGCTCGCTCGGGCTGTGGGCGCGGGCGTAGCCGATCCGATAGGCCGCGCATAGGGCTTCGAATTCGCAGCGCGGCCGGGTCAGCCAGTGCTCGGCAAAAAGCTGATCATTCGAGCCGTGGTCGGCCCGCGCAATGGGCAGAAGCTCGAAGATGCGGCCACCCTGGTTGTCGATCACAACGATGACCAGGGGCCCGCGCACTTGCGCTGCAACTGCCAGACCACTGGCGTCGTGGGCAAACGTCACATCGCCCATGACCGCGACCACCGGCCGCGGCGGAGCCTGCACCTGGTATGCCCAAGCCGCTCCTGCTGCCGACGAGATCAGGCCATCGATCCCGTTGGCGCCTCGCTGCGATAGAACCGTGAACGCGTTGCGGCCGGCTCGACAATAGGTATCGATGGTGCGAATGGGCAAACTGTTGCCCAGTGAGAGAAGCGCACCGTCGGGCAAGGCTTCGACCACTGTGCGCATCGCTTGACCTTCCCGCATCGCAGATGCTCGGCCCGGCGATCGATTGAGATTATCGGCGTCGCTATGATCGGCCAGGAGCTGGTCGACGCAGCTCCACACGACTCGGTTTGCCGCGACCAGACCACTCGTCCACGGCCGATGGCCAGACTGCGCTCTGTACTGGCCAGAGCGGCTCAACACCTCGCCGGCCAGACGTTCGGCCGTATCGGCCACATCTGCCGCGATCAACAGGTCGGCGCTGCTGTGCGGGTCGTTCCAGCCATGCTCTGCGATGACGCAGTGTATACAATCCAGATTTTCGGCCACGTACACAGGCCAGGACATCGAGGACGGCGGCGCACCGAGCGACAGGATCAGGTCGGGCCGACCGGCCGGGCGAAACGCAGGCGAGGCGAGGAGCAGGTCGAAACCGTCCACCACGGGCAGATCTGGTTCGGCGCGGTAGAAACGCAGCTGGCTGGTCGCCTCGCAAAGCAGCGGAAATCCGGTGGCGCGGACCAGTGCGGCGACTGCGCGGGCCAGCCTGTGCCCATCGGGGCCAGCGGCCAGCGCTGCGATCGGCCCGGCGACGATCACGCCTCGCTCGGCCTGGGTGCACGCGTCGGCCACAGCGGCGAGCACGGCGTCGGGGGCACGAGCGGGCTGATGAGCGACCCGGGGCGACACCGAACGGCCGAGCTCGTCGGCCCGCTCGGCCATGGCGATATCGGCCGGCGTGTCCGGCCGGGTCGGCTCCAGTGGCTTGCGCGCCGGGGCGTTTATGTGAACCGGCCCGGGAACTGGATCACGGGCCCGCACCACGGCTTGTACTGCTTTGCGCGCCAGCGCGCGCAAACTGGACGGGGCCGGGTCAGCCGGCCCCAGATCGGCAAATAGTCGGGCGTATGGGCCGAATAGGCGCGTTTGATCGATGCACTGGGGCGCCGTGCAATCGCGGTATTCGGGCGGTCGATCCGCAGTGACCACCACGAGCGGGACAAACGATTGCGCGGCTTCGATGACCGCGGGGTAGTAGTGCGCTCCGGCCGTGCCCGAGGTGCACAGGAGTAGTGCCGGCATACCAGTGATTCGCCCATAGCCCACCGCTGCAAATCCGGCCGAGCGTTCATCGATGATTGTATGGGTGCGCAGCCCGACGTGTTCGGCGGCCAGGACAAATGGAGTCGACCGCGAGCCCGGGCTGATGATCGCGTCGCGGATACCCGCACGGCGCAGGCTATCCATGAACAAACGCGCCCACGCGGTCTGAACCGCGGCTGGCGAGGGCATGTCGCGGCTCGGCTGCGAGCCGCGATGGGAGGCCTGCTCCGCGGCAGCGGGCCGGATGGGCAGGAATTTTGGTACTTGCCCGGTCATCGCGCCTTTTCCAGAGCACCCAGCACCGCGCGCTGCTTGAGACCGGTTTCGGCGAATTCACTGTCGGGATCGGAGTCGGCCACAATACCGGCTCCGACGTACAGATACGCGGTGTTGCCGCGCAACAAACCGGAGCGGATGGCGACCGCGAATTCGCCCTGCCCGGCGGCGTCAAACCAACCCACGGGCGCAGCATACCAGCCCCGCGGTTGGTCTTCGCGTTCGGCGATCCACGCCATGGCCGAGCCAGTGGGAACACCGCCCACCGCCGGGGTCGGATGCAGCGCAGCGACCAGATCGAGAACGTGGGTGGGCGCGCGCAGGGTTCCCGAAATCGGGGTCTCGAGGTGAAGGACATGGCGAAGCGCGCGGATCTCCGGCTGGGCCGGAACGTGGAGTTCGGTGCAGAGCGGACGCAATACCTCCTCGATGGCGTCGACCACGAGTGTTTGCTCGCTGCGATCCTTGCGACTGGCCAGCAGTGCCCGGGCCGCTGCTCGCACATTGCCCGCTGCGATCAGGTGGTCTCCGTTCGCTGCGGCCGACGCCGCAGATGGCCTCGCGCCGGACTGCTCGGCAGGAGCAGTCGCGATCGAACCGGCCAGGGCTTGCGTGCGGATGCAATCGCCGAAACGCTGAATGAGCCGCTCGGGTGTCGCGCCCACGAAGACAGCATCGGGGCCGAAGCGAAAACCGAAGCGATAACAGTCGGGATACCGGTGATCGAGCTGGGCCAGAACTGCGATGGCATCGACAGGCCGGGACAGTTCGACCACACTGCACCGCGCCGCAACGATCTTTCTGCACCGCCTGGCCTCGATGGCGGCCCGGATGTCCTGGATCCGATCGCGCCAGTCGGACCGATCCATCTCGCGCACAGAAGTGATGGTAGCTCGCTCACTGCTCGCGGTCGGCCGCTCGCCGGCTTCGAGCCGGTCGAACAATCTCTCCAGCTGAGCCAGATAGCTGGACATCGCGCCGGCAAGAGCCCGCACTTCGACCGCGAGAGTCAGCCAGGCTCGCTCGCCGTCGCGCAGGTATTGCCAGGTCGGAAGGACAAATCGGGCATCGCCGAAATCGCTCCACGGCTCGGCCGAGGCCGCGTTCGCAGCAAATGCAAAGCCGCCATAAAGACGCGGTGCGAGCCCATCCGAGGACTGGATGCCGGGATAGGGCACCCATTCGACGCGCTGCCACACCGCTTCGGCCTGGCCGGCAATCGAGGCCACCCGATCGGATCCCGAAGCCGAGAGCATCACAGTATGGCCGATGCCCACAGCCGACGGCCCGGTCGGCGGATCCCACAAAAGCGCCGGCTCGGCAATGGCGAAAAGTGTCTCGACAGGCGCAAGAGGCGCGGGCACAGTGATAACGGCCAGGCGTGAAGTGCCGGCCAGTCGCGTCGCCACCTGGGCAAGAAACCCCGCAGCCCGGCCGATGTCACCGTCCAGGCGACGAGCTTGTTGCGCTGGCAGGCTCATGAGCTGGCCTCCCGCGCCGCGTTCGACGGTGTAGCCACGTACAGATGACACACGCCAAAGGTCAGTGGCGCGACCTCGAGCACCTCCATACCGGCCTCGTTCATCATCTGTGCGAATTCATCTGCGGATGGGAATGCGGCGATCGATCGCTGCAGGTAGCGATACTCGCGCGAGCCCGAGAGTAGAGCGCCCATGCGCGGCACCAGCACGTGGACGTAAAATCGGGCCAATCGGGCCATCAAGCCCCCTCGCGGCTCGGACAATTCGAGGATGGCAATGCGGCCACCGGGCCGGGTCACCCGCGCCATCTCGACCAGAGCTCTGGCCCGGTCCGGCACGTTGCGAATACCAAATGCGATGGTCACGCCGTCAAATGTGTTGTCGGCAAAGTCCAGGGCCTGGGCATCGCCGGGTCGTATATCGACCCGGCCGTCAAGGCCGGCAGCGGCGATTTTCTGGCGACCGATGTCGAGCATGCCGGCCGATGGATCGACACCCAAGACAGCGGTGTGTGGGTTGCGCCGGGCGACGAGTAGCGCCAGGTCGGCGGTTCCGGTGGCCAGGTCGAGCACGACGGCGTTTTCGCCGAGCTCGAGTGCCGCGGCGGTTTTTTTGCGCCAGCGCTGGTCGAGACCCATCGACATCATTCGATTGAGCAGATCGTAGCGGCGGGCAATGCCGTCGAACATCGCACCTCCGCCCAATGACTGCGACTCGGATCGACTCTCGGCGTTCACTCCGACCTCCCCTTGGCTTTGGCCAGGCACCTGGCCGGCGCATTGTGATCCCCGGGCTCGGACCAGGAAGGCCGGTCGAATTCGGGGTCGAGGCGGCGGCGGTGCAGTTTCATATGACCCCGTTGTAGGCCTTCGCCCGCCAGGGCCCTGAGCGCTGCCAGGTTGGAGGCCAGTCCGACCGCGGCCATGACCACCGCGAGGTGGCGCGCGCTGTCCACCCCGAGTAGTTCGAGTCCGGCCCGGACACCGGGGTTGACGCGTGTTGCACCGCCCACCGTACCCACCGCCAGCGGCATGGTCAGGGTCCCGGTCAGCCCGGCTCCGCCCTGCTCCGGGCTGGTTCGCCTCCACACCGCCAGAGGCCGGTACTGTCCCGACAGAGAGGCATAGGCATGAGCACTGGCCTCGATCGCGCGCCAATCCTGGCCGAGGGCCAGAGCCACCGCGTCGATGCCGTTCATGATGCCCTTGTTGTGTGTGGCTGCACGCAGAGGGTCGGCCTCGGCAAATCGGCTGGCCCGGACGATGCCCTCGCTCAACTCTTCACCGCCAATGGCTTCATCGCTCACCGAGCCAGATACGGTGACCATGCGGCGCAAGGGCAAATTGCTCAAGATGCGCAGACCCAGCCGGCCGCCCACGATATCGTGCAAGAGCGGGGCGACAGCTTCGGCCACTGTATCGACCAGATTGGCCCCCATGGCGTTGCCGACGTCGATGTAGAGATGAATCGCGACCATGCCGGCCGCAGCGTCGAGGACGCGGACCTCGATATCTCGGCACCCGCCACCGCGCTCCACCATGCGCGGGATGGCGCGGTCGCCGCTAGCCAGAATTTCGTCCTTGCGTTCGGCGATGCGGGGTTCGACGCGGTCTGCCCCGGAGACCTCGTCGAACTGGATCTGTGCGGTCATGAGCGGCGGGTCGGCCTCGCCGACAAAACCGCCCGAGATGCGCACCAGCCGGGCAGCGTTGGATGCGGCGGCGACCACCGAGGGTTCTTCAACCGCCATCGGGACCAGGTGGTCGCTGTGGTTGACGCGAAAGTTGAGGCCAATCCCGAGCGGTAACCCAGTTGTG
>JAKSDA010000622.1 GCA_022360315.1 Pseudomonadota bacterium | reverse complement strand
TCGGGCATCGACCAAGGCTATCTCACCGCCCGGCCGGGCAGAAGTGGATGCGGCATCTGTTCTCACATCAACCTCTTGCCACAGCTCTCATGCGCAGAAGCTGGTGCGGCACCTGTTCTCACGTCAACCTGGGCGGGTCGTCCACCTTTTATCGATCGAATCGCCGCGGCGGTGCCCACCTGATCAGCGACAATTGAAATTGCCGGTCGACGACAACTAGAATGGCCGGTCGAGCTGCTCGACCTGACGGCTTGTCAGAGGGGCCTGAATCAATAGGACCCGATGGTTACTGATGAGCAGGTCAGGCTTTTGAGGAAGAAGCTCATGGAAGGAAAAACACAGGAGGCCGCGGCGGCCGCGGCTGGAATGATTGTCCGTAGCGCACGTCGGTGGCAGGAGGGCCCGGTGCCCTCGGCGAGGCGACAACCGCGGGACTGGCGGACTCGCCCGGATCCGTTCGCGGCGGTGTGGGAGGCCGAGATCGTTCCGCTGCTGCAGGCGGACAAGAACAGCAAATTGCAGGCCAGGACGATTCTGGACGAGCTGGAGAGAGCTCACCCGGGTGAATTCGGCCAGGGACAACTACGGACCTTGCAGCGGCGGATTCGCGATTGGCGCGCGCTGCATGGACCAGACAAAGAAGTGTTCTTTGAACAAGAGCATCCACCAGGACGGGAGGCGCAGCTCGATTTCACGCACGGTACCGAACTAGAGGTGACAATCGGCGGCGTAGGGTTCGTTCACCTGCTGTTCCAATTGATATTCTGCTACAGCGGCTGGCGATACGTATGCGTGGCTTTGGCAGAGACATTCGAGGCGCTCTCCGAGGGGCTACAAAATGCGTTGTGGGCCGCTGGTGGGTCACCTTCGGTTGCTCGGTCGGACAAACTGTCGGCGGCGACGCACGAACTGAAGGCTTCAAAAGGGCGCACACTCACCCAGCGATTCAAGGCCGTTTTGGAGCACTACAACCTCGAATCGACGCGTATTCGCCCGGGACGCTCGAACGAGAACGGGGTTGTCGAGCAGAGCCACTATCGGCTCAAGACAGCTATAGAACAGGAGCTTGTGCTGCGCGCCAGTCGAGCGGACTACGAGACGTTTGTCCAGGAGGTCGCAGCCTCGCTCAACGCACGGGTAGAAGAGCGGTTCAATGTGTGGAGAAATCCTGTCTGCAACCTCTGCCTCCGGCGCCGATACCGTGTTACACGACCGAAGAGGCCGTGGTTCGCAAATGGAGCACGATCCGGGTCCGCAATCGGACCTACTCAGTACCGTCGCGACTGATCGGGCACCGGGTCAAGGTGCACGTCTACCCCGAGACGATCGCGGTCCATTATGGCAATAATGAGGTCGAGGCGATGGAACGTCTGCGTGGCCAGCAGACCGCGCGGATCGACTACCGGCGCGTGATTTGGTCACTGGTGCGCAAGCCGGGCGCGTTTGCGCGATACCGCTTTCGCGAGGAGCTCTTCCCCACCATCACCTTCCGCCGCGCCTACGATGCGCTGTGCCAGTCGCGCGGCGAACGCGCCGATATCGAGTACGTACGCATCCTGCATTTGGCTGCCAGTACCATGGAATCGGACGTCGAGCGCGCGTTGGCTGCGCTGCTGGAAGAGCGCGCGCCGTTCGACTACGCTAGCGTCAAAAAACTAGCTGCGCCGGAGCCGTCTGTCGTGCCAGCGCTGTCGGTGCCCCATAGCCCGGATCTAACAGTCTACGACCAGCTTATCGGCGGAGGTGCCAGGTGACGGGCCGTCTACCAGATAGCGATGCAGCCGAGCGTATTCAACCCCTGTTGAGCGCGTTCCGGTTGCCTACGGTCAGAGAGGAACTGGTCGTCCGACTCCGCCAGGAGGGCCACGAAGATGCCCTGGAAACAATCGCGAGCGAGCTCGAGCTCGAGGCCGATGCGCGCAAAGAGCGTCGCGTGACGCGGCTACGGAGCGCATCCAAATTGCCTCCGGGCAAAACCTTCGATACGTTGCAGCTAGACCGCTTTGGACGTAAGTTGCAGCACCATCTGCGCGACTTGGCGCGTGGGACCTTCATCCGCGATTGCATCAATGTCTTGGCATTCGGTCTGCCCGGAGTCGGCAAGAGTCACGCGGCATGCGCCATTGGTCATGCTCTGGTCGATGCGGGCATCTCGGTGTACTT
>JAKSDA010000290.1 GCA_022360315.1 Pseudomonadota bacterium | reverse complement strand
TCGGCGCGGCACTGATGTTTTCGAGCACGATTATCGGTCTCAAGCTGATCCCGACGACGGTGCTGCACCATCAGCGCACCGGCGAAATCATCATCAGCATTCTGTTGCTGCAGGACATCATCGCCATCTTCCTGCTGCTGGCGCTCGAGGGCAGCGCGCGCGCCGACACCGGCTGGGTGGCGATGAGTCAGCCGCTACTCGCGTTTCCGCTGCTGGTGATTGCCGCCTATCTGCTGGAAAAACACCTGTTGATACGCCTCATCGCGCGCTTCGATCGCATTCAGGAATACATCTTCCTGCTCGCGGTGGGCTGGTGCCTGGGGCTGGCCGAAGCCGCCGAGCAACTCGGCCTGTCCTATGAAATCGGCGCCTTTGTCGCCGGCGTCAGCATCGCGCGCAGCCCGATCGCGCTGTTCATCGCGGAAAGCCTGAAGCCGCTGCGCGATTTTTTTCTGATCATTTTTTTCGTCGCGATCGGGGCCGGATTCAATCTCGCGATACTGCCGGATATCTGGCTCGCCGCGCTGGGATTGAGCGCGATCGCGATCGGCGCCAAACCCGCGTTCTACTGGCTGCTGATGCGTTATTCGAAAGAAGACTCCGGCCGCGCCGCCGAGGTCGCGATGCGGCTCGGCCAGATGAGCGAATTTTCGCTGCTGCTCGCGGTCATGGCCACCGAACTGGCGATGATTCGCAGCGAGGTGTCCTATCTGATCCAGATTTCGACGTTGGTCAGTTTCGTGTTTTCCTCGTATTACGTGGTCGCGCGCTATCCGACGCCGATCGCGCTCAGCGACGAATTGCGCCGCGATTGACGCAAACCGGGTTTGACGGGCTTGGCCCGGCCGCCGGCAAATGTGGAAAAGTTCACAAATTTTCATAAAAATCAACATGTTAAGGAAGCGTTCAGCTAAAACTGCCATGCTTGCGGTCATCCAGCAACTCTTTGGGAGACCGTCATGTACAACTGGAAACTGATTACCGCCGCCGCGCTGATCGCCTTTACCGGCGCGGTGTCCGCCGATCACAAAAATCACGCCGGCAAACGCCACCAGTACCAGAGTGGTCACGATGCCTTTGAGTACGCCCGGGTGCTTCGGGTCGAACCCGTTTACCGGGAAGTCAGGGTGTCCACGCCGGTGAGCGAATGCCGGCAAGTCCCGGTGTACCACACCCGCCACCAGCACAAATCGGCGGGCGGCATGCTCGCCGGCGGCCTGATCGGCGGCATCGTCGGACATCAGATCGGCAAGGGGCGCGGTAACAAACTGGCCACGGCCGTGGGCACCCTGGTGGGCGCCCACATCGGACACGAAGCAGTCAACGGCCACATCAAACAGGCGCCGGTCGAATCGGTCGAATATCGCGAGCACTGCGAAACCCGCCACCAGGTGTCTTACGAAGAGGTCGTCGACGGCTACGATGTCGAATACAAATTCCGTGGAAAACGCTACCATGTGCAAATGCCGTATCATCCGGGTAAGCGGATCAAGATGCGGGTTCAGTTTTCTCCGGTCATTTGATCGGCCGAAACCCGGAGAACAGACATGCGCGCCATAGTCATCGAAGATGATATCGCCATTCAGCAGCAAATCGTCGAGCGCCTGAAGTCGGAGGGG
>JAKSDA010000530.1 GCA_022360315.1 Pseudomonadota bacterium | reverse complement strand
ATTGGCAGGGTACTGTTTTTTATAAATTTAACAGAAAATAATGGAAAGTGGCCGTTTTCCGTTAGTAATGAATGGAAGGGGCCACCTCTACATTGTACCCTCCATGCCGGTCAAGAGGGTTCGAACTAGGAGAAACTACTGTCTACCGTTGAATTTGTGATTAATAATAGTCCAACGCAAGCAACCGGGTACACGCCATTTTATTTGAATTATGGCTTCCATCCGTGTACTCCGGCCGACCTAATCCGGGACAATGACTCCACCATGATTGAAGGGGTCAATCAATTTGTGGACCGGATGAAGAGGAACTTTTCTACGGCTACGAAATTCCTACATCGGGCTCAAGACAGAATGAAAGGTCAAGCTGACCAGAAGCGTAGAGAACAGAGGTTCAGTAGTGGGGATCAGGTGCTGCTCTCAACAGAGCATTTAAACATGAAAAATGCACCGATCAGGAAGTTGAAAAAGCGGTTTGTAGGGCCCTTCTTCGTGGTCCGTCAGGTGGGACCTGTGGCCTACGAACTTGACTTACCCCAACAATGGAAGATCCACAATATCTTCCATGTCAGCTTACTACGTCCATTTAGAACCAGTTCATGGACGTCACCCACTATTGCTGGTCAGGTGGAGGAATTAGAGCCCGAGGAGGACGAGCCGTATGAAGTTGAAAAGTTACTGCGTTGGCGGTGGACAGGGCCCAGTTCCAGGAGGCAGAAGGAGTTTTTGGTGTTATGGAAAGATTATTCGATCGACGATGCCTCCTGGACTCCAACAGAAAACTTCACTTACCCTGAGGAACTGAAGAAAATGATTGACAAAGACCAACCCGTCGAAGACAATTAGGTCAACGGGTTTCTCTTAGGTTTCGAGGGCTAGAGGTGGCCCCTTCCATTTGTAACTTGCGGAAAGGGGCCACTTTCCGTAGTTTTCCGTTGAATTTACGGAAAACGGTACCCTACCAATGACATGTCATGGACTCCAGCGGAAAGGTTGGAGGGGGACCTGACGTGGCACGGACGGCAATGGAAACTACGGAATTGGCACGGAAAAAAGGGCCTTTACGGAATCTCGCGCCCCACGGCAGGCAGTACACGGAAACAACGGAAAAGTTGACTGGCTCACATACAACAACGGCAAAGTGGACTGGCTCACGGACCACAACGGAACCCATCAAAATCAACGGAACCGAAAAGTGCCTGTCAACAGAAGAT
>JAKSDA010000442.1 GCA_022360315.1 Pseudomonadota bacterium | reverse complement strand
GTTATCTGGCCGCCGGCGCCGAGGGCGCCGTGGTCGGCACGGTCCTCTCTGGAGTGAGCCTGGCCGGCGGTCACTACTTCCCCGCCAGCGCTCAGCGCACCGTCGACGTCTATGCCGAGCGGTTCCCGCGCATGTCGTCGGTGCTAGAGCGGATTCGCGCCAGCGGCTTCTCGAGCGGCCACCGCGTGCGCATGACCGTCGCCGAACTTCTGGACCTTCTGGGCTCGGGATTCGGCGGTCCCGGCGGCCCTACCGCCTTTGCCTACGCCACCGCGGGCGGCGGCGACGTGCGCGCCCTGCCGCCCGATACTCGCGTCGAAGTCGCCATACGGCCCGTACAGGCAGTCACGGGAGCCGTCAGTCGCCCGCTACAGATGAGCCGGCCCGGCGGCGATTCCAGCAAGACAGGCGGCCCCGGCGGCCCGAGTGGCGATGTCGTGAGCGAGGGGAGCCAGGCAAAGCCCGCTCAGGGCGCCAAGACTGCCCCGGCGGAACTGCCGAAAGACGTCGTGGCAATCGACAGGGTCGCCCTGATCGACGAAGCCCACGCCACCCCGAGCAAGGCTGCCACTGGCTCGTCCCTGGAACCCAAAACCTGGGTCGAGCGGGTCAAGGCGATGCTCGCGCCCGATGAAATGGTCAAGTTCGAGCAAATGCATCGCAACATGGCACCGGACGACATCCACGGCCGCTACCGCGGTGACTTCGACGCCGTGCTGAGCAGAGTCAAGGCGGCGGCTGCAAAGGGCGAGGCTGCGAATGACCGCGCAGCAGCGTCCAAACGGCGGGCTGCCGAGTTGCGGGTCATGATCGAGGCTCGTGGGTTGATGAAGGAGCCAGCGATACGGAAGATCGTCGACGATCTCGGGCCGAGGCCGAGTCGAATGCAGCTTGAACGTGCAATTGAGAAGATCCGGAGCCGGCTGATAGGCGATATTGCCGCGACCGAAGCGGAGGCCCGCTATCCTAGGTCTCGTGTACATAAGGAGGTGGAGGTTTGGGTGGAGCAACCTGAGACAACTATCGAACAGTTTCGGGCAAACCACCCGGGTCACAAGGGCGTAGTGGACGATTTCTCGACGTCGAAGGGCAACAGGGTACATGTGCTGTCGACGGACATCGACGTTCTAGTGGCCCAGCCGCAAGCTAGTGGCAAAGCACGGATTCTCCACCTAGAGGAACTTAAGACGGGTATGAGGGATACCCACTCCGGGGCGAAGAAACAGCTCGACAAAGGGTTACGCCGACTAAAGGAAGCGGCCAGTGGGAAAAAACGCATCCGCTTAATCGAGAACGGTATCGATATCACTGATGCACTTGAATTCGGTACCGCTTATCGCTCTAGCGCAGTAACGCGTGGCCCGTCCGGGAAAGGCTTCAATGACCACCTGGGGATTACAGCGCGTGATCTCGAAATCCTTACGAAGGAGCTAATCGAACTCGAAATTCGCTCGCGCACGTCGGGGGCCAACTAATGAGAGCATGGGGCACCATATACCTGGTTCGTCCCGAGTGGGACGGCGATGACGAAGACATGGACGACGCAGTTGTCGAAGAATATGAACCAGCGAAGAGTTTTTTGGAGGTCGCTCCTGAGCTGTGGCGGCTGGCGGGCAACCATGAACGTGCCGCGACGATCGAGGCACTGGTTGATCGTGTCTACGAACGGCAGCGAAGATGGATGACAGCGAGTGAGATAGAGGAGCTTTTGCAACTGCTCGAAGGGGTCGAAGACGCCCTAGTAGGCACAGTAGTTGACGAGCATTGGATGCTTCGACCGGAACAGGTCCCCGAGTTGCGGAAGCGAACGAAGTATCTACACTTGGATGAGAATCGCGGCGATCTAGCCGTCAGCGGTGTCGCAGCGGGAATTTCGGACGTATATTCATTGCGGGCGATCCTCCGTGAAGCCCTCGTTCGCGGACTCCTAATCTCATTGGATTGATCTCGGCCTCCCCCCACATGCCCAACGCAGTTTGAACGGCCGATGGAACACAATAGCCGTGCAGAATCGCCACCGAGTGAGATGCCGCACCTGCTCATAGCTCAGCTCTCGGGGTGACCATCGCTACCCTTGACGGAGTCACGGTCCTCGAACTGGTCTCGGCAGCGGTCTTCGACGCTATTTCGGTCCTCGGCACTTGCTGGGCACTGATCATCAGGCTCCGGTACGCCATCTGCATCGTGAATGCTGCGAGCATCCGTACAACCATCGTCATCTGCAAAGCCGTTTGTGTCCTCGGGTTGGCGACGGCAGCGATCCGTGTCGTCCATGTTGTCGCCTCCACCCGAGTTCGTCGCTCGCCTTCGGGCTCGGCGGTATTCGTAGCCAAGAAGTATCGATACGCATATGTTCTTCAACTCAGACGATCCGCTATCTGATGTATCGAGAAACCCCATATCATAGCGTCCTGAGAGCGAGAACGTGCCCCAACGAGTCGGCTTGGTCGCTACTCCTACAGCAGCTGCAAAACCTATATCAATAGAAACAAAGGCGTCCTTCGCATCACGCGTGCCGTTTACATCAAACTGACGAGCGCCTATCAAGAGGTTCAGCTGGGGGCCTACATTTCCAAAGACAACAACATTGTTAACGGTCTTCTCGACGCGTGCCAGAGTTGAGAGGTCGATGTAGTCCAACTCCAGTGCGCCTAGATTTGATCCGTTCTCATCAATGTCCGTACCGCGTCGCGTGAACGACAACTCGAATCGGGGAAATACAGGCTCCCAGTAGCGCAAATCCAACCAACCACCGATCGTAAATCCCACTCGGAAACTGCGATCGAGGGTAGTCGGTTCTCCAGCCGGGCGTCTAAGTTTGGTCATATTCACGCCAAGCTGTCCCCCAAAATGTGGATCGGCGTAGGAAATCAGTGGCGCGCCGGCAACGACCCAACACAGCATCATTAGAATCTTCATTTCGTTTCCGATTACTAATCTTGGCACTGGCAGTCTGAATTGCAGAATTTCGGTGGAGAACAGGGCAGCAAACCCGGCTCGCCGCAATCCTCTACTCTTGGCGCGGCCAGATCCACATAGCCGTCTCCGCAGGTATTGGGTACGCAGGTTGCCAGGCAGTTGTCATTGTTGTTCCGGTTGCCGTCGTCGCACTCTTCGTCAGCCGCCTCGTTGCGATGGCTATCGCCACATTCTACTCGCGTGCAGTCGGAATCGCAGCGTCGCGTATCGACACCGCCCTCATCACAAAACTCGGCCTGCGCATTATGGTGTTCATCCCCGCACTCGACCGCTGTACAGTCAAAATCGCAGGTCCGAGTATCGACACCGCCCTCGTCACAAGATTCGGCCT
>JAKSDA010000239.1 GCA_022360315.1 Pseudomonadota bacterium | reverse complement strand
CGTCGTCACCTTCCTCGTCGTCACCTTCCTCGTCGTCACCTTCCTCGTCGTCACCTTCCTCGTCGTCACCTTCCTCGTCGTCACCTTCCTCGTCGTCACCTTCTTCGTCGAGTTCTTCGTCGTCACCTTCCTCGTCGAGTTCTTCGTCGTCACCTTCCTCGTCGAGTTCTTCGTCGTCACCTTCTTCGTCGAACACCTCTTCCGCGCCGCCCTCGTCGTCGTCTTCTTCGTCCTCTGCTTCTTCGTCGATCGATGACGCCCTGTTGCCGCCACTGCTCGACAGCTGGTCGATGAGATCGAGCAGATCGCGCTTCATCTTGCGGCGCTGTTCGCGATTCAGCTGCGGCCGCCGCGTCTCCACAATCGCTGTACCAATGATCTGCCCGTCGACTCCGGCGCGCAGCGTCAAGGTGAGGAGATACTTGCCGCCCCGGCGCCTGACCTTGCCAAAGATGACTCCGTCAAGGCCCAGTTTTTGCGCTACTCGCCGCACGTTGCGCGCATTGACCCGGGTCGCGCCCAGCTGGCGCGCATACTTGTCGTAGCGGTCGTTGGAAACCAGATTGTGGCGCTGCTCCAGGACTAGAAGTACATCGCGATAAAACGCTGCTGCACTAGGGCCGCGGATCTTCTGGATGACCAGGCGTTTGCTGCCCGCAGCCGCAGAACCGGGCCCAGTGCCCAGGACGAGCAATCCAAAAATGAATGCAACGAGCAGTCTATTTGCTAAAGCGTTCCAGTTCGAATTCGAGTTCCCCATGGGTCTTCTCTTGTGGAGAGTGGCTGGCCTCAGCAGACGTCACCGGTGAAGAGCCATCCGACACACCCCGGAAGAGCAGTGCAAAGTCAGACGGGCTCGATGAATTCTTGATGGCTTCTTCGTAGGTCACCAGTTTGTCCTTGACCAGCAAGGCAAGGCTTTGATCGAAGCTGACCATGCCGTACGGGTGCCGACCCGTTTGAATGGCATCGCGAATCTCGCGGGTCCTTTGCGGATCTTCGATCATTTCGCGGATACGCTCCGTGGCTATCATCACCTCCGTCGCAGGAACCATTCCTTTCCCGTCTGCTCTCGGCAACAAGCGCTGCGAAATGACGCCCCGCAGCACAGAGGCGAGACCTAGCCTTGCCTGAACTTGTTTGTGAGTGGGGAACATCGCGATGATGCGATTGATGGTCTCGGTGGCATCAGCCGTGTGCAGCGTGGACAGCACAAGGTGACCGGTCTCAGCTGCAGTTATAGCGATTTCAGTGGTTTCTAGATCACGACACTCACCGACGAGGATAACGTCGGGATCTTGCCTCAGAGCCGCGCGGAGAGCCCGGGCAAAGGTCTGAGTATCGAAGCCAACCTCCCGCTGATTGATGACCGACCGCTTGTCGCGAAATGTGTACTCGATCGGATCTTCAATGGTCACAATGTGATACGCATTACGTCTATTGATGTAATCGACCATGGCTGCGAGCGTGGTCGATTTGCCCGATCCGGTGACTCCAGTAACCAGGACCATTCCGCGAGAATTATTGGATAGCTTGAGCACTACCTCGGGTAGGTTGAGCTGCTCGAAGGGCGGAACTTCCGGCGGGATAAGTCGGAGCACCATTCCGACCGAGCCGCGCTGCTGGAACAGGTTGACCCGGTAGCGGACCCCGTCTGGCGTGCCGTAAGCCAGGTCGATATCCATGTTTTCTTCGAAATCGTAGCGCTGCCGGTCGTTCATTATGTGCATTGCGAACGACGCGATCGCCTCGCGTGTGAGAGCTGGGACGTCACGAACAGTCCGCAACTCACCCTTGATGCGAAAGATCGGCGGAAGGCCGGCTTTGAGATGCACGTCTGAGGCGCCGAGTTGTCGCGCGGCGCTCAAGACGCGGTCGAGAATTTGGCTCATGCCCCGTACCCTCGTCTATCAGAGTATCACAGGCCTAACAAGAATGTGGCGGCGCGACTTGCGCGGTTGTTGCCGGATTTGACAATTCGTCTCTGCCCGGGTGCCATCGTCGCCAGGATCGCATCGAAATCTGCCACAATGTGGCGTACCTGCTGAGACAAGGTAAGATCCCCGGCACATGCGCTGCCCACATTGCGCTGGCGAGATCCTCGATGGCTCGCGTTTCTGCGGCCTGTGCGGCCAACCAGTCGCACATGCTGCGTCTGCGTTGGGCGACCGTCCTGTGTCGAGCCGGCAACGGAGCGATCTCCCCAGCCGGCCGGCCGAGCGGATCAGCGGCGGCCCGGCCGGCCGGCCGGGCGAAAACTCCGCCTCGCATTGCTTGCCGGAACGTCCGGATGGCCGGGGAGCGCAGCCCACCGAGGACGTCGAGTCGAAATCGCCGGCCGGCCGATCCGGTCGCCGTAGCGCGACTCGTTCGATGTCGCTTTTTGTCTTGCCAGTGTCAAGAGGCGCCCGCCTGGCTCGAGTCCTGGCCGTTCTCGCTCTCGATGCAGTACTGGCCGCTGCCGGCGTGTCCATGATCATCTCATACGCGCAGACACGCGACCGCGCGCTTCGTGCACCTCCGGCAGAGCGGCAACCGGCGATGAAGACGCCCGCGCCACGACCTGCACAGGCTGGCAACTCGGCCTTGCCCCGCGCTGCCGCCGGGGACGAGCCGACCGGAACGGCGCGGCGAGAACATACCGGGCGAGCCCCGAGCAGTCGGACGAGCAGCCGGTTGGCCAGAAACTCTCCCAAACGCGCCACTGCGGCAAAGAAAAACCCATCGCGCTCCCGGTCGCCATCTGTCACAAGGCGCGACTCGACGGATCCGACAAATGGGCAGAGCAAAAAGACCGCCGGACGATCCCGGGAAAGCGCTACCCGTCGAGCCGACCGGACGCCGAAAGGTCGAAGTGAGCCCCAACCGACACCCGATGAGCCTGTACCCCACGATCGATTGGACGAGCCATCCCATAGCACGACCAATCACTCGGATGATTCGCCTGGCCCGGATGATCTGGCATCGGACGACTCGGCGCCAGGCTTGCTGAATCCGGGCTCGCCGGGGCCAGGCCCGTCCGATTCCGGACCGCCGAGCGAGGAGGATATTCGGCGGGTCACGCGTCAAGTTTCGCTCGTGGTCAGCCGCAATCGGACCAGGCTCCAGCGCTGCTACCAATCGGCGGCCAAGGCATCTACGCCCGACCGGCCATTGATCGGCCGGCTCGATATTGGCATCACAATTGCGCCGACCGGGCAGGTGAGCCGAGTGCACGTGGTCAAGAATGCCACAGGTTCCGAACTGCTGGCCCGCTGTGTGTCCGACCTGTTCTCGAGTTGGACCTTTCCCGTGCCACCGGGCGGACAGTCGCTCGAGCTGGTCTGGCCCTTGCGATTCAGAGCACCCAAATGAGTTACGAACGGGATCTGTCCATCTCGCGCAGCACCTCGAGCATGCGCAACCTCATCGGAGCCGAGGTACTCGTCATTGACAAAGATCAGAAAGTCCAAGACGGACTGGTTCAGCTGCTGTCCCACGCCAATCTCAATGTGACCTGTGCCGGCGGCCCCGATGAGGGCTTTGAACACCTCGAAAAGCGGTTCTTTTCGGTCGTCATCGTGGACCTTGACACTCCCATTCCGAGCGGCGGATTGACCACGATCGCCGCGGTCAAATCGAAATCGCCGACCTCGATGGTGGTCATGTTGACTCCGCGGAGATCGTTTGAAGACGCGGTCAAGGCCATCCGTGCCGGCGCTATCGATATCGTGCTCAAAGCGCCTGCGTCGGTGCCGTATTTGAAGGAACGGGTCATGGAAGCGGCCAGCCGCTCGGTCGACACCCGCGAGGTCACCACGATTTTCAGCGATGCCAGAGAGGTGCACGGCGAGTTTCTCAAACTATTCATGGATGCCGAGCGGCGTGCCCAGGACTGCGTCGAACGTCTGGCCGGACGAGATCCCGACCAAGTGGCCGAGATTGACGAGATTCGCCTGCTCGTGGTAGCCAAGGAATCGACCCTGGCTCAGACCCTCAACAAGGGCGCGCCCCGGGGTTATGTGTTCGAGAGCGCACTCACTGGCGGACAGGCTCTCGATCGCTGCGGATCCAACGAATTTCACTACGTGCTGATCGGCTCCGATCTGCCCGATCTGCCCAGTTCCATGGTGGTTCGCAGCGTCAAGGCGCAGAGCCCCGAGTCGGTGGTGATGACATTTATCGGACCCAGACCGGGCGGCAAGATCGAAATCGTCGAAACCACCAAGACCACGACCATCATCGACAACTTCACCGACCCGACGCAGCTTTTGGACCGGCTTGGCGAACTCGCCGAGGCGTATCGCGCCAAGTCGCACGAGCGCCGTTACACCCAGGCGTTCCGCGAACGTCACTACGACTTCCTGCGCCGTTTCATAGAGCTCAGGAGCAAGATCGAGCGGGCCTTGGGCAGTCTGCAATCGGAGTGACAGCGCAGCCCGGATTATTCACCACGACATCTGTTGTGGTGGCATCTGCCGCGAACTTTGGCAATCCGGCGCTGCCGCGGCACCCAGCGTTAGTTACGCCTGCGGCGCGCGGCTCCGGTTGTTTGCCAATCTTCATCGGCAGCTGCAATCCGGCGACGATGCCGCGATGAGTAATCCGGGCTAGGATCTCGATGTGACACTCATTGCCCAATCGTGCGCCCTGCTGGCCGGTGCGTGGCTGCTGGCCTGGTTTGCCGCTCGACTCAAGCTGCCATCGCTTATGGGTATGATCGCCGCCGGTGCCATCATGGCGGCGTTTCCGCTGCCCGCCCTGGACAGCGGACCGGTCCTTTCCGACGTATCGCCCACGGTCCGCCTGGCTGTGCTCGCCGTGGTCTTGCTGCGGGCCGGACTCAGTGTCTCGGGTGACGATATGCGCACGGCGGGCAAGCTCGCCGTGGCCGTGGGCTTGATTCCCATGCTCTGCGATGGCGCCCTGGTCGCCCTGGCCAGCGTATATTTGCTCGATTTTCCGGTCCCCGCTGCCATTGTCCTGGGTTTTTTGATCGCGCCGATCAGCCCGGCCATCGTGATCACCGGCTTACTCGATTTACTCGATTCGCTGCACGGCCGAGCTCGCCGTGCCCCCACCGCGCTTCTGGCCGGAGCGCCACTGGACAATATCGCCGCAGTGGTCGCCCTGGGCATCGCCGTTGATATCGCCACACGCGGTGACGTGACCTGGACCTCGATGCTGGTGGAACTGCCCTATACCTTGGCGATCGGTATCGCTGTCGGGGTGGCCACCGGGTGGATTTTCGCCGCGTCCGCGCGCCGGTTTCCCGGCTGGGCCGCGCATCCCACCGCAGTGGTGGCTGTGTGGGCAGCCGCCGGTCTGCTGATCTGGGCCGGCGAGCAGGCGTCGTTTTCATTTGTGCTGGCCATCATCGCCCTGGGTGCGACCGTGCGCGCGATGGTCGCCCAGGCAGCTGAGGCACTGGGCAATGGGCTGCGCCGGGTGTGGAATTCCGCCCAGTATGCTCTTTTTGGTCTCATTGGATTGGCCGTCGACATCGACGCGCTGGCCGCGGTCGGCCTCGCTGCAGTGGGGGTGATCGCCCTTGGTCAACTCGGCCGCGCTACCGGCGCATTGCTGGCAACCCTTGGCAGTGGTCTGTCGGGCCGCGAACGCGCTGCGTGCATTCTCAGCTACATGCCCAAAGCCTCGATCCAGGCGGTTTTTTCGGGCCTGGCTCTCGATCGTGGCCTGGCCGAGGGCGAGGTGATTCTGAGCACCGGTGTGCTCGCGATCGTCATCGCCACCCCGATCGGCCTGATCGCTCTCCACCACGGCGTCGCCTCTCTCCTCGGTGCCCGGCGCAGCTCCGGGTGATCGTGCAGTCCGTCTCGAGCTGCGGTGATGACAGCGGCCGGACGCCGTTGTACCCTCGGGCGACCAGTCATATGAATATGTACGGAAACATCGTAGCTGCGCTTGCCCTGGCGTTCCTGGCCACCGGTTGTCCAACCGTCGACCTGGGTGATTTTCCGCCCGAGCCCGGGCAATGCCGGCCCGATCAGGTTTATTTTCGCAATGTGATATGGACTGAATTCCTGGCGGCGACCGATCCACAAAAATCGTGTGTGGCGGCGGCCGGTTGTCATCGGCGTGACGACGGCCGTTCTTCTCTGCGTCTGAATTTCGATCCGGCCCAGCCCACCACGTTGAACGGGAACGAGAACTACGGCGTCGCCATTCGGTTTCTCAACTGCGCTGACCCCGAATCGAGCTCGCTTTTGACCAAGCCGCTGAGCGGTCTCGATCCCCATGGTGGAGGAGACCTCTTTGACACCGGCAGTCCCGAATACGCGACGTTTATTCAATGGTTCAATCTGTGAGTGAGTCAGGTCAGAACGGGCGGCACGTCGGCCGGTCGGCGGCGTCGCCCCGGGTAGTCGTTTGCGCCGTGATCGCTGTGCTCATCGCGCTGGTCGGCCATCCAGCCACGGCTGCGGCCGGGGCGTTTTTGCGGGTCATCTCGCAGCGCGCGCCGGTGCACAGCGGGCCGGGCAACGAGTACCGCGCGATCTACTACGCCGAGCGAGGCGATGTATTCGAGGTGCTCGAGCGGGGTACTACCGGGTATTGGTTCAAGGTCGAGCTCGAGGACGGCACGACCGGATGGATCTACGGTGAGCTGGTTTTTCCTTTCGAGCGCGTCAAAGACGATAAAGCGGGGTTTTTCACCCGCACGGGTCGAGCCATAAAACGGGCCATTCTCGGACCCCCGCCGGTTGTTCATTCCGACGTCGAGATCTCGTTTTCGGCCGGCGTACTCGATGGTGAGGGGTTGTTTGTATTCCGCCCGGCCTGGCTGATCGACAGACAGGTCGCCGTCGAGGGCTTCGCCGGGCTCAGCCCGCGCAAGCAAAAAGACGTTTTTCTCGGCGGCCTCGGATTGACCCTGCGCCTGGCTCCTGGTGCCACCATCGGTCCGTACGTCCACGCTGGCGTCGGCGCGGCCCACATTCGGCCCAAGGCGGATAATTTTACCGATCCCCAAGAAACTCTGATGGCGGTCGCGGCCGGGGCGGGTTTCGAAATCACCTTCAAAAAGCAGATCACGCTGCGTCTGGATTTTCGCAACTGGACCCTTTTCGACCCCGATCAGGCGTCCAATGGACAGGAGTTCACCAGTGGATTGGCGATCTTCTTCTGAGCCGAATTTTTGCTCGAAATCAAGGCCGACCAGGTCGGCGCAAGGCCTGCTGCGGTCGCTGATGGCGGCGTCGTTTCTGCTTGCCCTGCTGATTGCGGCCGGCTGCGGTCGCCAGGCGGTAAGGGCCAGTGAAAAAGAATTTCTGGCCGATCAGATCATGATCTTCGACCACGACGGGCAAGAGGCCGTGGCCGACGAGCACGTACTTTCCAATCGCGAGGGGTCTGCCGGTGGTCGCGGCACAGCGGGCGGCGGGTGCGGGTGCAACTGATGATGGGCGCGACCATCCGCGGCAATTGCCCGCGCCGGGTGCTCGCCCTGGCAATGGTCGTGGCCGCCTTGCTGGTCATTCCCGGCTCGACGTCGGCCGACGATCGCGCCGATTTCACCACCACCTATTACTTTGAAAATCGCCGTGGTGGACTGGGTGGCCTGCAGGTCATCCACCCCCAGTTCGATGTGGGGGTCGATATTGGCGAGCACGTTTCCCTGGCAGCCGGATATTCAGCCGATGTGGTCAGCGGGGCGACATCCGCAGTGTACTCGGTCGACGCTGTGTCGACTGCCACCGAGTTTGACGACGTCCGTCACGAGGGTCGACTCAGCCTCGGCTTCAAGGGCAGTCGATCGAGTTTGATCATGAGCGCTGGGGTCGGCACCGAGCGCGACTACTCGTCGATCACCGTGGGGGCGAGCGGTACCATTGACTTACCGGGCAGAAACACCAGTCTGTCCCTGTCCTATACCCACAACTTCGACGAGGTATGCGACCGAGACAACGGCATGCTGGGCATTCTGGAGCGCAAACCGCTCACCGGCGTCGACCCGTGCGAAAAAGAAAACGGCCTTTTTGGCACGGATGCATTCGATATTGTCGGCACCCGCATCACCACGTGGCGCGATATCGCCATCGATACCGTGCAGGCCAGTTTGACTCAGAACCTTACTCCGACCACCAATGTGCAGGTGTCCCTGTACGGCCAGGTCATCGACGGCTTTCAGTCCAATCCCTATCGCCGGGTCCGGGTGGGCGGCAACGAGGCTCAGGAGGCGAGTCCCGACGTGCGCGGCCGGCTGGCCTTGATGGTTCGAGCCAACCGCTATCTGCGTCCGCTGCGCAGCGCCGTCCACGCCGCTTTGCGCGGTTACAGCGATACCTGGGGGGTCAGCTCGGCCACAGTCGAACTGGCCTACAGCCAATACCTGGGCAAGAGCCTGATCGCCCGGTTTCGCAGCCGCTACTACCAGCAGACCTCTGCGACCTTTTTTAAAGACGCGCTGCTCTACCAGACCGAGAGCACGGCGGGCTCGTTTTTTTCCGGCGACCGCGAGCTGGCAGCTCTGCGCAACATCCTGGTCGGCGCCAACCTGTCCCTGCTCAGCGTTGCTGAAGACGACAGACAGGTATGGGGCGTTTTTGACAAGCTGCAGTTTAACCTCAAAGCCGATATTCTATTTCTCGACGAAGATGTCGGCGACGATCAATTTCTCAGCAGCGGACAGCTGCTCGACGTCATTGTGCTCCAGCTCGGCGTTCTTTTGAGTTATTGAGCTGGTAGCTGGCGCTTGACACACACAACCCGTCTGTTTTGCGCCCGACGCCGTGCGCTGTACGACGGGTCCAGTGCAGGCGTTTGGACGAGTGATGTCGAGAGTATGGTCGTGGCGCCGGGATTGTGATTCCATGTTGTCATGCACGACAACGAGGTCAAAGAACTGAGCAGACGCGTTCTGTCCGATGTCGGCGGAGCATTCGCCATCGCCATGGCCTATATCGGCGATCGCATGGGCCTTTTTCGCTCCCTGGCGGCCGCCGGTTCGATGTCGAGCGCCGCTCTGGCCGAAAAGACCGGCCTGAACGAGCGCTATGTCCGAGAATGGCTCAAAGCCATGTGCTCGGCCGAATACCTCGAGTTCGATCCCGACACCGAGACGTATGCCATGACCAGTGTACAGGCTGCGGTCCTTGCCGATGAAGAAGGCCCTTTCTTTATGGGCGGGGCTCTGCAGTTCACCATCCCATCACTGTACCACGTGCCGCGCCTGATCGACGCGTTCCACAACGGCGGTGGCATCCCCTATGGCGAACTCGGCGAAGAGATCGCCGAGGCCATGGATCGGCTTCACCGGCCGCTCCTGGACCATTTACTGGTACCGCATTGGCTTCCCAATGTGCCCGGTGTGGTCGAAAAGCTCGACGCGGGCATCGACCTTTTGGACGTGGGATGCGGCTCGGGCCGTTCGTCGGTCGCACTCGCCTCGTCATTCCCCCGTTCGAACGTGGTCGGCCTCGACCCCGATCTCTACAGTATCCGTCGCGCCCGTCAGCATGCTGCACAGGCCGGACTGACAAACCTGCACTTCATCGCCGACAGCCTGGACGGACTGCCCGGCAAACCCCATTACCAGCTCATCGTGGCGTTCGACTGCGTTCACGACATGGCAGAGCCAGTGCGCGAACTCGCAACCATTCGAGCTCTGCTCGGCACAGACGGACGCTTTCTGTGGATAGAACCGACCGGCTCCGCCAACCCACTCGATAACCGCGATCCAGTGGGAAAGATGCGCGCCTGCGTGAGCCCACTGCACTGCCTCACAGTCTCACTCGCCTATGACGGCGCCGGGCTCGGCGGCATCATCGGCGACCGCGTCCCCCGAGATCTGGCCGAACGTGCAGGATTTTCACAGTTTGAATCGGTGCCAGTAGAGGGCGCCAACTATCAATTCTTTCTGCTCCGCCCATAACCTCATACCACAGTACAAATCCACATCATCCGACGCCTCCCGCCCTCGAGCGCCACTCACGGCGACTGGTCGATTTGGAGGGCAACTGGTCGAATTCAGCAGCCTCACAGAGAGGCCCACGAAGCGAAGCGCAGAGCCCATCAGAGGCCCATTCCCCCCAAAAAGACCGCTTTCGGCCCGATAGATTGTTCAGTTCACACGTTTGGTCGAACCAATGTGTCTATCGTATGATAGGTCACTTTAGTCGTTTTTTGTTTGCAGATTCGACTAAATCGACTAGGCTGTAGCATCTCGAAACACGTTGCTCACTCTTGCTTAATGGCTTTCGGAGGAACTGAATGACTTCTTTGAAGAAAACACTACTACTCGGATTAACGACTATGTTTGCCAGTGCATGGATTGGCTGTAGCGATGACGATGAGATCGGAAAGGCTGAAATCCGAGTCATCCACGCCTCACCGGACGCGCCTGGTGTCGATATATATATTGACGGAGTCGCTGATCCAGTCATTACGAATCTGAAATATGGCGATGCGTCGGCATATCTTTCTGTCGATGAGGGTGATTACAATTTCCTGATCCGGGCCACTGGAGCGGCGGCCGACTCCGCGCCAGCATTTTCCACTGGTCCTCTCACATTAAACGAGGGTGACCGGGTCTCAGCCCTGGCGGCCGGTCTTCTGGCTTCGACCAATGACGCCGATAAGTTTCGCGTATTGCCGCTGGCCGAGGGTTTCGACAGCCCAGCAGCAGGCAATGCGATCGTGCGGATCGTACACGCATCGGCCGATGCTCCGACTGTTGCCATTGACGTCAATAATGATGGTACTCCCGAGCTGAGCGATGTGAGCCGTTTTGCTGAATCAGGCCCTGCAGGTGTCGAATTGCCTGCTGGTCAAGCACTACAGATCGGAATTTGGGCCGAAAGCCCACTTGCCCGCGTCACGGCGTTTACCACGCCAGAATTGCCAGAAGCAGGTGAGTTATTTGTTATTGCGACAGGCCTGATCGGTAAGGCTGCACGTCAGGCAGATGGATTCTCGCTACTCGCCGTGGGCGCCAATGGCGTGATTGGCACCATTTCGCAGAATCCGGTTGTTTATGCCCTGCATGCCTCTCCTGATGCTCCGGCGGTCGATATCTATGCCGGTACGGCCAAGCTGGTCGATAACGCTGAATTTGGTGACCTGTCCCAGCCCATCCAGGTTGCACCAGGCCAATATACCTTGGATTTTTATGAGACGGGCACTGGCCCCGGCACCCCGGTCGTCAGTGTACAGACTCCGCAGCTCGCCGCTGGTGAGCAGTACTTGGCGGCGGCCAGTGGATTTCTGACACCGGGTACTGGCCAGGCATCGTTTCAACTGGTGCCTGCTGCCGAGGCGTTCGTGCTCGACGACAGTGCTAATGGCCGTGTTCGAGTGGTCCATGCTTCACCCGATGCTCCTGCTGTTGATGTGAGCACACTTGACCAGGGACAGATGGCCCAGCCGGTACTTGTCGGCGCTCTGCCTTTCTCCAATGCAACCGCTGGCGAAGGTCTATCGGTACCGCCCGGGACCATCACCCTGGGGGTGGCTGCGGCTGGCCAGCTCGACCCGGTCGCTACCTTTAACATCCCGGTTAAGGCAGGGATACGCGCCTTTGCCGTGGCTGCAGGCGCTCTGGTCACGGCCCACGGACAGCAATCGTTTCGAATCCTCATCGTGGACACCTCGGCCTCGCCATGGGCCGTTGTGGAAGTCCCGCCAAACTAGTTAGCCGGAGCTATCAGGTGGTCTGCGCATGACCAATGGGCGGTGCTACTGAGTACGGCTCCCCGCAAGTAAGTGCCCATTACGCCCGACCGGCCCGCCGATGGACCGCGTTATTCGTCGGTTTCTCCCTCCGACCCTGCTTGCCAAACTTCACTCCCCTGTCCTCGGCGCGCTGTATCGATACTACTGGGCACTTATTTGCGGAGAGCGGTAGATGCGACCAGGCAATGCTGGTCTGAAGGATTACTGATGGAGATGACAGTATGAAATTTGGAGATGGTCTCCAGCGGGTGCAGATCCCGCCCGGCCAAAGCCTAGACAGCACAAGACTCGAGATAAAACTGCACGACAAGAGTACTGAACGCTCTTATTTTGCAGCACTTCGTGGGTGGCAACACGCACTTATGCAAGCAGTGCTATATCCCATGGCGCCTCGCGAATCATGGGCACAAACAGCT
>JAKSDA010000461.1 GCA_022360315.1 Pseudomonadota bacterium | reverse complement strand
CCATGGCGGCGACATCTTCAACGCCGACGGAAAAAGCGGATTTGATTCTCCGGAGGCGGCCAAGGCCACCCAGACCTACATTGATCTCGTCGAGGCGGGTGTGGCCCAGCCGGGTGTTCTGGGCTCGAACCGCGAGGACTTGCAGAACCTGTTCTCCGCCGGCAAGCTCGGCATGGTCCTGTCCGGCCCGTGGCTGAACGCGCAGCTCGCCGACGAGGCGCCGGACCTGCCCTATGGGATCGCCGAAATTCCGGTGGAGAGTGACCGTGCCACCTACGGCGTCACCGATACCATCTCGGTGCTGGCCGACTCCGACGTCAAGGAATCGGCGATGAAGTTCCTCGAATATATGTTCAACGACGAAAACCGGCTGGCCTTCGGCAAGCTGGAGGGCTTCGTGCCGGTGTTGAACTCCATGTCGAACGAGCCGTTCTTCACCGACAATCCGAAGATGGCGGTGTTCCTCGACATGTCGCCGGTGGCGAAGTTCGCGCCGCTGGTGCCCCATTGGGAGGAGATGGCCGAGGCGCTGAAATCGTCGCTTGCGGCTGCCTATTCCGGTGACGCGGCCCCGGCCGATGCGCTCAAGAGCGCCGCGGACAAGATGAACTCCCTGCTGCAGGAATAGTCTGTCGCCTCCATAACGTTCGTCTAGACTGTGTGGCGGCGGCGCTGAACCGGGCCGCCGCCACATTCACTGGAGCGCCTGATGACGATTTCGACAGCGACGGCTACGCAAACTCGATCTGGGTGGTTTGGCGCGGCGGCGATCGCTCCGGGCGCGCTCGTTCTCATCGTTCCCAGCCTCGTGCTGTCGGCGGTGGTGATCGGCTATCCGATCTTCGATGTGCTGCGCATGTCGATCTCGCAAGTGAACCGGTTCGGCCGGGTGCTCGGTTTCGCCGGCCTGGACAATTTCCTTTCGGCCTTCACCGACCCGATCTTTCTACAATCGGCCTGGCAGACCATGATCTGGACCGTGTTCGTGGTCGGCGGCACAGTACTGATTTCGATCCCGATCGCGATCATCCTCAACGAGGATTTCCACGGCCGTTCGATCGCCCGCACGATCATCCTGCTGCCGTGGGCGGTTTCGCTGGCCATGACCGCGCTGGTGTGGCGGTTCGTGGTGAACGGGGATTTCGGCACGTTGAACACCACCTTGTCGGCACTGGGACTGCCATTCGAGAACACGCCCTGGCTGGCGGACCCGACAACCGCGTTCACCATTGAGATTCTGGTCGGCATCCTGGTGTCGATGCCGTTCACGGTGACCATCATCATGGGTGGGCTGACCTCGATACCCGATACGCTCTACGAAGCCTCCAGGATCGACGGCGCGCGCGCCTGGCGGGGCTTTCGCCACATCACGCTGCCGCTGCTGCGGCCGTTCCTGCAGATCGCGGTGGTGCT
>JAKSDA010000097.1 GCA_022360315.1 Pseudomonadota bacterium | reverse complement strand
TGGTGAGACAGAGCATCTCGGGCCACCTCAAAGCCGGTCTGTGCGGATTCCCGGGCGCGTTCGAGGACAGCGCCGGTGGCGACGATCTGCTCCTCCTCTTCTTGAGCCCGCGTGGGCTTCGGCGACCGCACCTTGTCCGGCATCGTTGGCGTCGGTCGGGGCGGCATCATGCCGTTCTTGTGCAGAGGAACGCGAGCATACTCGCGCTGGCGGTCACGCACAGGCGGGATGAACACGCCGCCGGGTTTTCGCTGGAATCCACCCATGTCGCTACTCACCTTGCTGCTGCGCATCGGGCGTGCATTGGTCGTCCGAACAGTCGTGCGCGTTGTCAGTACCCGGCGAGGTGTCGCGGTCATCAACGGGGCTGTCGCCCTTATCGTCGACGGCGCGTCGGTGGCGCGGGGGCTGTGGCTCATTCGCCCAGCGCAGGCCGATGAGGAAGGTCAGGCCGCGGTTTTTGACGTCATCAATTCCATTGGCCGCATTGTCATCGATCGTGCGGAAGCCGAGATAGCCGCGTAGCTCCGCGGTTGCATACACCCGGCCACGAATCCGATAGGCGGCGCCGAAGCCGACAAACGGGAGAAAATCTGTGCCAGTCGTCCAATCAGTAATGTCTACGGGAGGCAGGCTTGGGACTTCGTTGAAGCTATAGGCGCTGCGCAGATCGGCCAGTGCAAGGCCGGCGAGCGGGTACCAGCGCCATGTGTCGCGATAGTACCGCTCGTAGCGGACGGCGAGGCTGTACTCATTGTAGCTGAGCTCTTGACGACCGCCTTCCATCTCTGGCGGCGGATCCTCCAGAGCTGAGCCCCGACAGGTTCGCGCCCATCCGACTTGTACCGCAACGTGGCGATGAACGTGGAATCCGACCGAGACGCCTAGCATTCCGGCCACAGAACCAATGGCATCGACAGCGGCACAGAAGCGAAAACGCGCGATGACCTCGTCATTGTCGACGGCAGATCCGTAGAAGTCGACGTAGCTCGGCCCGAACTGGAACTCGGCGCTGACCTTATGCCGAAGCGCTTGTGCCACCTCGTGTTTGATCTTCTCGAGTGTGCCCACCTCTTTCCTGGGAGGCGTATCAGCGCGTGCGCCAAACGGCTGAGTGAATAGGAGAATCGCCGCGGCCAGCACACCGCAGAGGAGCGCTCTGGTGCACGATGCTCTCATCGCACGCACTCGCAGTTCGCGCATCGAGGCCGCTGGTTACTGCAGGTTCATCGGCACATGACGGGCGGCTGCGGGCTCACCATTCCCCCACAATCGCGATTTTCAGGAGTTACCGCGCGCTTGTTTGAGTGCCTCGTGCCGGTACGAGCCCTCTCCAATAATCTGGCGGCAAGCCGTCGGTGGTCTGCGCCACGAAACTGGCCCTATGAAGGGTTTGAGCCGGTGAGGGAATCACTCCATCTCAAGAGGTGCCGGCCGACCTATTCAAAGTCGAAAAACCAGTCGAGATCCAACTCGCGCTCTGCAAACGGTTCGGCGCGAACGCGCTCGCCTGGGCCAGCGGTGAGAATCGTTTGGTAGCCGTCCTCGCTCCAAGCCAGCACTGTCAGGGTCTGCTGCTCGGGATCGACGAGCCAGTAGTGATCGACGCGGGCGCGATGGTAGGCGTCTTTTTTGATGCCCTTGTCTCTGGCAGCCGTACTATCTGGCGACAAGATCTCGCATATCCACTGTGGCCAGGTGCGGACGCGAGCCTCCAATGGTCGCTTTGGTAGCACGTCGATTTTCCATGCCACCACATCGGGCAGGTACCGCTGCGCATCGGGCTCGGGAAAGAGCTCGATTTCGCACTCGGTGCCAGTCCACCATCCCCCTGGCGTATTCCGCCTGCCGTCGAACGGCTCGACGAACGAAGCCAGCCGCAGCTGGAGAACACTGTGTAAGGCGCTCGGCACTGCCTTACGCACGAGGTTGCCACAAACGATCTCGTATTGCTTGGGCAGCTCGTCGGGAAACTCCTCGCCAACCGATGCTATCTGAGGGCTCGTGCTCATACGCTAAGCCTATCGAGCGTGTTTTTTCTAGCAAGAAAAAAATCACAGCCCCCGCGTTGTAACTGGCCAAGAATAGTGAGTTTTGCTGCTGGTGGGTTCCAGAGCCCACGCCCCCAGACAGCTATTGGCTTCCCGAGTGTCTGCTCGGCCAAGAACTCGAGCAATCGGGGGGATGGGAGAAGGTGCCACCGCTGGCATCCTAGGCAGCCGAGTCACCCGTCTCGGGTACGTAGAGCGCCCCCGATGCGACCACCCGATCCAGGGTGGCCCAATCCCCGATGAGGGTCCGTCCACCAGCTGAGGCGGTGGCGAGGCGGTCATAAATCCACATCGGGGTCTTTTCAAATTTGGCAACGTGTTCGCACAAAACCGGCAACGCCAAACGCAGCCTAGAACGCCTGTGGGCGGCTCATACGCCGCCGGAAAACGTCGAAGAGGTGTTCGACGACGTCCATCGAGCCATCTGTCGCTCGATGGTCGAGACGTGCTGCCAGGACCGCAAAGGCCCGCGCCGGGGCGCGGCCCAGATGGCCAACCAGCTCGAGCACAGCGCCCTGCTCGTCGTCGCAACGCAGCCGAAGCTATGGCTCGATGCTCGCAGTCTGGGTTTGAGCGATTGCCCAGCCGATCACAGGCTGCGTTGTCTGTGGCTGCTCGCTGCCGCCTGGCGCTTCGTGCGTTGGCTCGACTCGGCTGCCCAGGATGCCAACGGTGGCACCTTCTCCCATCCCCCCGATCGCTCGACACCCCCTTTTTGGTTGGGCTTGCCCACCTCGCAAACACGCGGTTGCACACAAAGCTGGCTACAGAGCTCGAGCAAGGTTGGGTTGAATCGCACCAGGTCGCCGTACCGGTCCAGGACGATTGTCTTGGGGTT
>JAKSDA010000364.1 GCA_022360315.1 Pseudomonadota bacterium | reverse complement strand
TCGGAGCGAAGCTCCGAGGGGTCCGGGGACGAGTCCCCGGCGGGGTCCAGGGGCAGAGCCCCTGGAGGCCTGTTTGGTTCCGGCTCGTCCGGGTTAGGATTCCGTCGGACATCTATCCAAGGGAGCTCGATGAGAACGAGTACGCGCGGCTCAAAGAAGCTTGGGCGACCCCGCATGAACGTCCACTCAACTACGCTGGATTCGCGCAGCTCAAGGAAGTTGCGAGGGATATGCTTTATGATGAGTCGCTGCGTCCAGACGTCTCATTCTGGCTGGAGCGTTTTCAAGCGTTTCGTGAGCACCCGATGGAGGACCTCGCGCATATGGCGATCTATGAGATCGCGGTCTTGAGTTTGCGGGTCAAAGGGGACATGAATGGCCAAGAGGAAGAGATACGCGCGTTTGTCAATTATGCGTTAGAATCGGTGGATACCGACCGCATGATGGATCTCGCATGTTTAGTGCACTATTGCACTGGCGCCATCTTTCACTCTGCCGTCTTGTTCACCGCTGAGGAGATCTCGACCTTCCGAAAAAGGATCGTCGCCCGAGTTGAGGAGCTTCTTGATGACGCGGTCGATCCGAATAGGAAGTGCGCGTTGCTCGACCTGCGCGGATTCGTGGCCGGATGTCTCGACCCTACAACTAGGGAGTATCCAGACGTCAACGCCGCCGTCAACTACTGGCTAGCCATGGTCGAACTTATCCCTCAGGCGCCGCTCTACGACCTTGGAGGGTTCTCCTACCGACTCACGGCCACCGTCGAGATATACGTTGATGCAGAACGTTATGACGACCTGGTCATGCAGATTGACGAGCTTCTTGCGCGAAGGACCGGCCGGTACTCTGCGGCGAAAGCGAGAGTCGGGCGGGCCCATAAACTGATTCGTGCGGGCAGGCTACTGCTGGGAGTGAGAGAGCTGAATAGAGCGAAGCACGATTGGTTTAGTAAAGAGACGATCGGTATTGCGGCCGCAGCAGTGCTGGACCTGTCTTCGCATTACTCAACACTTGGATTGGTGTATGCGGCCAAGTACTATGCCTTGGCGGCTGCCTGGATTGTGCTTCAAGCCGGCGATGACCAAGCAAAGCGGCTTGTCCGGCCCGCGTTGATTCGGGCCGGCGAATGCGACTATGAGGCCGGAGCCTGGCTGCAGGCACTTGATTTTTTCTCGGTCGCCCAGCTGGCAGAAGCCGCGTTTTCGGTCGAGCTTTTTACCGACGCTGACCCGGACATGGACCGGCTGATTCTTTATGGTGGGTATATTCTCGGGTTAAGCAAGGGACAGCCAGCGGCGGTACAGGAGGCCGTACGCCAGAGGATCGCCGATTGGCCGGACAAGGCAGTGCTTGAGCACAGTGCGGACACCGCCAGGGCGACGTTCGTTGAGATAGCGTCGACTCCAGGAGGTGATGCGCATCGGCACCTCGCAATGCCACCATTTGTGGACGCCGCTCCGAACCGGAAGTTCGAGTGGTCGGCCCTCGGTGTCCACTGGATTATTTCTTGGACAAATACTGCAGAAATGACGTTGGTGGCCGAGCAGTTCATGGCCGTGCTGCAGTTGCTCACTGCCGACTTGGCTCCGATAGATCTCTACATTTTGCCAAGTCGCGTTGAGGTCCAATTTGGGTTCACCGAGGATGCTGGCAGGCGGCGCCTAACTAGACTTCCAAGCAACCAGGCTAGTGTATGGGAAATGTCCGTGCCAAATGACTTCATAGAGGGGAACCGCGAACAGCAGCACATGATGGACGTAGCACAGAGCATCATGTTGCTCCAGGAAGTATCGCTCAGACCAGAGGAATGGCCAGTGCTCGAAGGGCTTGCTGCGAACGGCCCGCTCGCGAACACAATGGTAGGAGAACTGTACACAACTCTCTATCGCCGTCTATGCGCACTTGAGCCGGTTATACTCGATGCGGAGTATCAGGATAAAAGCCTAACTCAAATCTATCTCAGGCGAGAGCCGCATACAGAGCTTGCTTGGAATAAGGCGTTGATTGAAGAGTACGATAAGAGCGGAGTCCCCGCCCAGTTAGAGAATCGCTATAAATACTTCGGCGCGTCGACCAAACTAACTCTTCCCCGCCTGATTACATCGAATGCCACCTTCAAATTCCTTCGCAAGTTGCGATCAGAGGGCTGGCTTGATTGGCAAATCCTCGGCGCTGTCGCCCTTGTTGCCATGAACTACAGAGTTTCGCGAGAGCTGGGCATGCAGGAACCTTCACCGGACACGTATCGGGCTTTCGCCGACAAGTATGTCCGCAAAGAAGAAGTTGAATCGTGGCCGGTAGTTCCAACCTCGGTGTTTACCCGGCAACAATTGTGGATGCAGATGATCTTGAATGTTGTGTCCACCTTGAAAGGTGCAGGGCTGGTATGCCGACAACAGACGCCGAACACAGAAGCCATGCTGATGTTTGTGCGGCACAAGATGCGCTACTTCGACGATGACCTGCCACATGACGATATTTTTGCGACCAAAGTTTAAGAATTCTGGCTACTCTGAATTCGTCAACTAATATCCAGGAGGATTAGCTTCCGACCTAGACCATGCTCCTGGAACGTTCATGCACCAGACGGTTGGATGCTCATAAATCCTCGCCAGATGGGTTCCAGTTTGCTGGGATGATCAAATGTAGACCAAGCTCGATTCTTGGCCTTCTATATCTATCTATAGAAGGCCACTAAACTGTCGTTTTGAGCCGAATACACAACTTGTAATGCCGGCAGTATGGACGACGAACGGCAGAGGCTGACGAGCAACTCCCCGCTTAATCTCTCAGTGGGGATCGCTCGAATAGGCGAGGATGCTTTTGGCTCAGCGACGAGTAGCCCTGGGGAGACCAAATGATGTGATCGAGCAATTCGATGTCGAGAACGTGGCCCGCATCGGCGAGTTTGCGAGTGAGCTTGAGATCGGGCGGGGATGGTACGAGCATCCCGGACGGATGGTTGTGGAGCACGATGACGCGAGAAGCACCCAAGAGCAGCGCATTGCGGAACACGAGCTTGACGTCCACGGAGACGTGATCCTGTGCGCCAGAGGCGATGACTTTGAACCCTGTAATCTCGTTCGCGGCATTGCATACGAGCAGGACGAAATGCTCTTGGTCATCGTCGAGACCCGAGAAGATAGCTTTGGCGATCTCATTCACCTCCGCTGGGCTAGACACGGTGACGAGTTCGATCTCTTTGGTACCTGCATAGTCGCGTTGTAACTTGATGCGTACGGTTTTCAGTTGTCTCCGGTAGATTGTCTCGACGTTGGTAAGGTCGCGTAACACCGGAGTTCGTCTGGCTGGGCCGCCCATAACCTGTACATTACCACGCCGGGCAGGCATGACCGGTCATTCTGGACAGGGTTTCGCTGAGTTCCGTCCACTACGATTCGATTCTCGCCGGTTTTGAGATCCGACAGAGGCGGCTGGCGATCGACGTGTGAGGTGCGAAGGCTTGACGGCTGGACACAGCAGCCGAGCTGATCGAGGGAGCGGTGCGCAAAAGGCGCGGAGGTGGTTCCCGGAGCGGCTTCACCGATGCTCGGATCGCGAGCTCATTGTCATAGTGAGTCCGAATATTCGTGGAATGGCCAGCTGAGCAGGGTTCGATTCGATGCGGAAGCGCGAACGACGCGGCTCTGTCCTGCGAATCAGGCGCCCGAATAGCCCGTGGTGACCTCTCAGTGCTCAAAGCCGGGGCATTCTTCAGGTCATGAGTGGGCGAATGGCAACGTCAAATGGTTTGCGAAACGGTGCATTGAGCCTCTACGGCCATTCTAAAAGGGGAAACCGGCCATTCGCGAAATGGTTTGGCGAACCATTCGGCGAATGATTCGGATGTGCGGCTTATAGGTCACATCCTCGGGATGTGCTCTTAACGGACAACGGCGACGGACTAACTTTGTGACGTGAACTCTCGGAGTGTTGACCAGCGCTCTGAGTACCAAGGAGATGTGAGCGAGCACGATATTCGATGGAAATCGGGGTTGAGATGGTCAATTTTGGCGATGGAAACAAAAAGGCCCCCTCAGAAAACTTGACGACAAGCTCCTGAGAGGGCGGTCTCCGAAGTGGAAAAAAAACACGGAGGAGACCAAGTGTGGCACACGCTGGATAATGTAGAGAAGTTTATTGACAGTTTAGTTGTCGCCGACGAGCAACTCGCCGAAGTTGAGCGCCGTAAGGGCTGTCAATGTGGGGGGCGTTTGCACCGGGCGGACTATCCGCGCAAGGCTCGCGGGGTACCCGGGCAATGGGACAGAGCGTTCGCCCAGCGGTTCAGTTTCTGTTGCGCAGAACGAGAATGCCGACGCCGTCGAACTCCGCCATCCTTACGTTTCTTCGGTCGTAGGGTCTATGTAGCAGCAGTAGTCGTGGCGTGCTGTGCCACCACGCTACCCACGACACGAGCAGTTGCTCCACGGCGTACGGTGGACAGATGGAGGCAATTTTTCCGCCATCAATTTGTCGATAGCCGGTTCTGGCACCACGCTCGTGCCTGGCTGATGCCGCCAGTGAGGGAGGATGCGCTACCGGGTTCACTGGTGGAACGATTTGCAGGTGACTGGGCGACGAGGATGTATCAGACGCTGCGGTTTCTAGCGCCAATTACAACGTTCTCGGCAGGTTCTCCGATGGAAGGATAAGATCCGCAGAGGATGGCACCCTCCATCGCTGGTAGTCCGGGTTTGGCCCGGCTAGGGTGTCCTTGATGGCCCTGGTCCCGCCCGTTGTGGGTAGGAGCGGATATCGGTCAACGAGGGAATTGTGCCATGAAACGCGACAAGGAACCGGTGCGCACTCGATGGGCGCTGTTGCGGTTTTCGATAATCGGGCCACTATTGATGGCTCCGCCAAAGCCAGGAGAATTGCAGTCCGCACTGGCCGAGCTTGCGGCCAAGACCTATCGTCATCCAACCACGGGGGAGGCGCTCCGCTTCGGCGTATCGACCATCGAGCGGTGGTTCTATCAGGCCAAGAATACCTCGGGCTCACCTTTGGATGCGCTGGCCCGCAAAGTTCCGAGTCATACCGGGCGGCATCCGTCGATGTCCACGAAGCTGGAGATAGCATTGCGTGCCCAGTACCAGCAGCACCCACGATGGAGCTACCAGCTGCATCGCGACAATCTGCTCGCCCTGGCCAAAGAGCACCCGGAGTTAGGCAAGGTGCCGTCGTACACAACAATCAGTCGGTTCATGAAGGCCCAGGGGTTATTCAAGCAGCGGCGCCAAACCAAAGGCAAGCGCAGCGGGCCAGGTATGTATGAGGGACGAGAGACGCGTAGCTTCGAGGTCGAGCATGTTCACGCATTGTGGCACGCCGACTATCACGTCGGTTCACGTCGCGTGTTATTGCCCTCCGGTGAGTGGGCTCCCTGCTACCTGCTGGCGATTCTCGACGACCGTTCTCGGTTATGTTGCCACTTGCAGTGGTATTTGCAGCAAACCGCAGAGACGTTTGTTCATGGCCTGAGCCAGGCTATCCTCAAGCGTGGACTGCCACGTGCCTTGATGACCGATAACGGTTCGGCGATGATGGCATCCGAGACCATCGAGGGGCTACAGCGGCTGGGAATCGTCCATTACCCCACGCTGCCATATACCCCGGCGCAGAATGCCAAAGCTGAAATTTTCTGGGCGCTATCAGAAGGCCGACTGATGCCGATGCTCGAGAGGGTACCCATGCTCACTCTTGCACTGCTCAATCAAGCGACGCAGTCATGGGTTGAGCTCGAATACCATCGCAGCATTCACAGAGAACTGGCCGAGAGTCCATTGAACGCAGCAATGAACGTCGTGAGCGTTGCACGCCCCGCCCCCGAGAGCCAAACGCTTCGGCATCTGTTTCGCACCGAAGAGACCAGGGCCCAGCGACGCAGCGATGGCACCATTACCGTTGGTGGAACTCGGTTCGAGCTGCCATCGCGATATCGGACATTGCTCAGACCGATGGTACGCTTCGCCCGATGGGATCTGTCGTCAGTCGACTTGGTCTGTCCTCGCAATGGGACTATCTTGTGTGAGCTCTACCCCCTGGATAAAAACAGGAATGCGGACCGAAAGCGGCGTGTCCTCGAGCCGCCAATAAATATTCGCACTCCCGCACCCGAGCAACCCGCTTCCGTCAAGTCCCATACCCCGCCGGAGTATTCCGACCAGGGAGGGATTGCCCCTCATCTGCGGCAGCTGATGCGGGAATACGCAGCAACCGGCTTGCCCCCGGCGTATTTGCCACATACCTCCGAACCCGATGAGGAACAAACCGAGACCAATGCGCACCCAGCAACAGAACATAAACTCGATGCAAAAGCCGGATATCCAGCTCAAGGAGAATGAACCATGATTTCAAGTATGCTTTCCTTTTATGGTCTGAAGTTTCACCCTTTCCGTCCAGAGGTCCCTATCGAAGGGTTACACCCCAGAGTCGCTGTCGAACAATTCTGCAAACGGGTCGAATTCACCATCAGCGACGGAGGCTTTGCCTCCATCACCGGTGACCCAGGCACCGGCAAGAGCGTTGCACTGCGCTTGCTCGCCCATTATCTCGGTCGCCAGCGCGATGTCATCGTGGGCTCCATCGACCATCCACAGAGTCGAGTGGCCGACTTTTACCGCGAAATGGGCGACCTCTTCGGTGTGACGTTACAGCACAACAACCGTTGGGGTGGATTCAAAGCCTTACGCCAACGCTGGGCGGAACACGTCGCCTCGACACTCGCCCGTCCTGTGCTCATCGTCGATGAGGCCCAGGAAATGCTCTCCACCGTGTTCAACGAGCTTCGCATCCTCGCCTCCAAAGAGTTCGATTCGCGCTCGCTATTGTGTGTCATCTTCGCCGGCGACCAGCGGTTGCCAAATCGCTTTCGTCAGCCCGAGCTCTTGCCTCTCGCCAGCCGTATCCGTCGGCGTCTCAGTCTCGACTATGCCGAATGCGGTGAGCTGAAAGCCTGCCTCGAACACCTGCTCCAAGCTGCCGGAAATTCCGCCCTCATCACCAAAGACCTGAAGAACACCCTCGCCGAGCACGCCGCCGGCAACTATCGCGTACTGATGAATCTGGCCGACGAACTGCTTTTCGAAGCCTATCAGCGCGAAGCGACTCACATGGACGAAAAACTATTCTTCGACGTTTTTCAGCCCCCTTTGCCCAAAAAGCGCCGTACTGCAAAAACTAAACGATAATTTTCTTGCTGCCTGACCATCAATCCCTCTAACCAGGACAACTCCCATGAAGAAAAAACGCTATGGTCCGTCGCTCTCCATCCCCGAGCACTGGTCGCCCGACGAAGCCCTCGTTGTCGCATCGTTCCTCTACCGAATTTCTCAATCTATCTGGGCCACTCACGGCCACGAAATGGCCGAAGCTCTGTGCCGCAGTGACGAGCTCAGCTCTGGCGCTCCCATCCCTCTGCCCAACCATCGCGACGACCTCACCTCCGACGACGATATGCCCTTTTAGTGGTATCGCTCGGTTTCGCCGTCGAGACCCGGGTCAATTCTGCCGAGCGTCGCGGCGATACCGGTGATTCCTCCCTCAACCACACCTCCATCAAATCACTCGCCGACTCTTCCATCAAACTACGCGCCTACCCCGCCCTCAAACTTCGCGCTTACGCTCAGGAGACCGCCATGCTCGGCACGAACCCCACCACCGCACGAAGCACTCGATTCGTTCACCACTTCGCCAGGCATTGGTGTCTTGACGACAACACCACGGAAGCACCACGATGAGTTGCCAACGGGACTCACGATCGAGTGTTGGTGCGAAATCCGCCGCAAAGGCGGCAAGAGGTACGCAATGCAAAAGGAAAAGCAGGCCCAGCTATCGGGCGAACTGGAAAGTGCAGGGACAGCTGCCCAACCCTCGACGACTGTTGGAGATTCTGCGGATTCTGGCCAGCGGCAAGCCGCGAGGCCCCGGTACGTCGAATTGATCCGGGTTAGCGGCCGTACCCAGGTCGAGCGCGAGACTCCCGAGTCGCAACGGCGATCGCTCGATCGATTGGCTCGAACCCGTCCCGGCGTTCGTATCGCGCGCATCGAGGCTTTGGCCGTATCGGCAGCGATTCCCCTGGAGCAAACGGACCAGGGCCAGCAGCTACTCGAACTAGCAGGCGACGGGTTTGACGAGCTGCGTCTTTGGGATGTCGACCGTGGACTCGGAGCCCGTGCCGACGACCCCCGTGATCGGCTGGCGATCTTCGGCATCGCCCGGGAGGCGGATGCCGTCATCGTAGATTGCAACGGTCGCGTCATTG
>JAKSDA010000019.1 GCA_022360315.1 Pseudomonadota bacterium | reverse complement strand
TGCCGCAGCAGTTCTACTGCCAGATCTGTGGGCGGTTGGGGGGCCACTCTACGGACCACCATAGGGGTAGTGTGCGAGAGGGCGAGAGGAGGAGTAGGCACCAGGCAGGGGGGCGCCCCCATCCTTAGATCATGTATTTTAGCATAGGCCAGCTGAACGTGCGTAGATCAGTTCCTGTTTGGACGAACTTAGAAAGGGTAGTGGAGGAACAGGGGTTAGATGTTGTCCTTATTCAGGATCCACCCCCCGTTCATTGTATGGAGAATAATGGGTGGGGCAACTTCACTATGATTTGCCCTGATGATCGTTCCCCATTAGCAGTTATTATGATTAAAAATACTCTGAGTTTCAGTCCTTGTGGGTTTGAGAGCGCACGGGTTTGTGGAGTTACTGTGCAATTCCGTGGGGAGCCTTTGGTATTGGTGTCAGCCTACATTCGTCATTCTACAGCAGAGGGAGCTGACGCCTTGGCCGATGCAGTACTTAGGGCCCGCGCTATCTCACCGTTCATTTATGCAGGACTAGATAGCAATGGGCACAGCCCACTGTGGGGCCCAGCTGATACCAAGCTAGACCATGTGGGGGAGATTGTGGAAGGTGTGTTGTGTGAGGGGGGTCTGTGGGTAGTGAATAGCCAGGATAGCGTGCCCACATATCATAGTGATGTGGGACACGTTTCATGGATAGACGTCAGTGTGGCATCTGCCCCAGTCATCCCGTTGATTGCGGACTGGGCAGTGCGTGACTCGGTGGAGGTTCTTTCGGATCACAGGCTCATAGTCGGCCAGCTGCTCCACCGGCCCATGAGACGAGAGTGTAGGGTGGTTCGGGACTGGGAGCGGGTTGATTGGCAGGTTTTTAACCGTGAGTTAATGCAGGAGCTAGACCCCCATTGGGCTTCAGAAGACTGGGTAAACCCAGGGGACCTTGATAGCGCAGTGAGGGAGATTACGGCCAGCATTAATAGGACGATAGGTTGAGTAGTCCCAACCAAACGCCTGTGCCGTTTCTCTAGGCGATGGTGGAAGCCAGAGTTG
>JAKSDA010000601.1 GCA_022360315.1 Pseudomonadota bacterium | reverse complement strand
TGGGATACTCGGCCTCAGCATCGATACCGAGGCGCGGTGTAGCGAGTTCGACCGGGGCACCGAGCTGTTGTCTCGTCTGTACTCGCCCGGTGGTCAGCGTATGGGCGCAGAAAAACGGATTGCGTTCTTGGCTTGCGTGCGCACAGACGAATTGATGAAACTGCCTGCGTCCTTCAGCGGAGGAATCGAATCCCGCGAGGCGAAGTCCAAAAGCAACTGCTAACCAGCTCGGTGCCTGGTCGCGGCCAGTGTAGATGCAATGACTCGTCCAGCGCGATATGTTTGCATCATCGGAGTGAAGCGCGACTCCAGCACGTACGGGATTATTGTGTATATAGGCGAGCAAGCGACCACAGTTGGCGGGGGCAACAATGAAGGCCGAAGGGCGCTCGGCAAATACCGGCCTAAAAGTGCCGTCAGTGATATTGAGCCAGCGCGCAAATCCACAGTGCAGCGGTTTGACAAATTGCCAAAGCGGTTTGTTTCCGCCACCGCCGCCCATTGGATATGGATGCTCATCAAGGCATAGCCCAGCAGGGTCCAATCGGTATGGGAAACAACCCGAGCTACTCGCCACAGGTAGTTTTCCCTCTGAGCATCGGTATTGAGGCGATAAGCTCGGTTCACAAACCGTGAAACAATATGAACAACCCCACCTTGTGGAATTTGTCTCGCAATTCGGGGCATGTCGGAGTTATCGAGCACACCCACTGAATGTTGCTTGCTCTTCCGGAGAGCCCATAGAGGTGTCCAAGTAAGTCCCGGGACTACCTTGACGCTAAGTTGAAAAGCTTACACCGTCCCGACGTCGATCCGAATCGCATGACCATCTGTCGCTGCACGGATTGCGTCCAACCCGTCTTCGGTGATCGGGTTATGGGTAAGATCGAGGGTATCCAGCCGCCCGAGTAGACCCGACGCGGCGATCATTTGGGCCCCCTCGTCATCAATCCCAGTGTCTCGAAGATTGAGCTCTTTTAGGTTGCTCATATATGCGGAAGTCACCAACGCCATGGCTCCTTCCCGACCGATCATGGTGCCGGCCATGTTCAGCGATCGCAGCCCTGTCAGTGGCGATGCGCTCGCGAGCACTCGTGCGCCCTCCACACCTAGATCGTTGTAGGCCAAGGCAAGGCTTGATAGATGCTCGAAGGATCGCGATGTGGCAATCGCGCGCACTCCCTCCGGTCCTATCTTGTTATCTGATAGATTGAGCTCCTCCAGTCCGTTCAGATGCTTCGACGCCGCAATCGCCCACACGCCCTCGTCTCGGCAGTGGTTGAGAGCAAGGTTCAGAGTTCTTAGCACACCCAACGGTTTCGAGTCACAGAGTGCGGCCAGACCGTCCGCACCGATGTCATTGTAGGAAACATTCAGTACGGTCAAACGCCCGAGGTGTCGAGATGTCGCGAGAGCAATCAGACCTCGGTCTCCCACCTGATTGTCGGGTAACGAGAGAGTTGCAATCGATGCCAGGTTTTGGGACGCACTGAGGTACTGCAGGCTCCTATTGGAAAGCTTGTTGCATTCTAGTGCGAGACTGCTCAATGGACGCAAACTTCGCGTAGCGGCGAGAATTTGGACGCCATCGTCGGAGACATTCCCACCGCCAATGGACAGCTCGGTCATGTTTTTAAGATTCACGGAGCAAACGAGAATCTCGATCGCTTCACAAGTTAGACCGTTGTCAAACAGGTTGACTGAAGCGAGGCGTTCGACGTACTTGCAAGTGACGAGAGTGCGGATGTCGTCCGCACTCAGTGGCTGGTGCAGAATGTCCAAGCGACGAGCTATCCGAAGGGCAGGAGGACAGAATGGAGTCGCTGTCAGCGGTGGGAGAGGTACGCCCCAGTTCTTCGGAGCCGCCCGGATCGCATCCGGCCAGCCACGGAGTGCTATGTCCAGAGCGTCTACTTCACTTTCGGACATACCTGCGGCGAGCACAGTAATTCGGTTCCACCGAGCCACATCAGCTTCCTGGGTTGCAAGGTCGAGCGCCTTGGCGAGCAAGATGCTGCTACCACGGTCCCCGCCACTCGATCGCGTCTCATGATCGCCGTCCATGACGGCAATTGTAGAGGCCGCGCGGAGAAATGGCCAGCAGATCAGCCCCAATACCACATGCTTCGAGCTTTCTATGGCTTCAGTTGCAATACCTCGGCCGCATTCTTGAGCTCGCCCGTTAGCGGTCGAGGCGCTTCCCCGACGAGCTCGCGAATCTGTGAGATCGCTACAGATATATTTCCCCGGCTCTTGATGCCCAAGTGCTCGGCAATCTGGATCTGGGTAGGTTTCCTGCCGAGCTTGATCCGCAGCAGTTCATACGCATCTACGACAGATTTTTGCGTCGGAGTCAATTGCGGACTCAGGGAGGCCGTCGGTGCCGCGCGGGTCTGAATCGGGGCATCGAAGACTGTCTCTGTTTCTCCGGGTGCAGTCTTTTTGACAGTTACGTGCACTCCCTGGGGACTCTGTGGAAAGAAGCTATTGTTCGGATCCAAGCCCTTCACCCTAGCTGTGTACTCGAGGGTCTCGCCCCGCGTGATGCGCTCGTAGGCCAGCTTCTCAGGACCGCGCCGCATAGCGCCATTGGTGGTTTCGTCGCCCGGAATGAGATTCGCAGGCTCGTTACCTGGGCCATGGAGTTTATCAGCGAGTAGGTGAACCCGTTTCCAGGTCAGATTTCCGCCTCTACCAGAAGACTGCTGACCGACATTCTTACGCCAACCGGGCAGTACGTCGGCTGCTGCGCTTCCGACAGTATTCCCGGGACGCCTCGTCAATGGTTTCGCGATTACCGTTTTCTTTCCGCCCGACTCACTGAATTCGACATGTGTGGGCTCGACATCCTCGTCCGGCCACGCGTCGCCTTCCACCATGTTGGTCGCGAGAAGATCCATGATCTGTTTGATCTCGGCCGCTAAATCCTGCTTCTGTTGTGCGTCTGCTGCCATGTATTGCCGAGCTAAGCCGACCAACCGTTCGTGCTGGGTCCATGCCGTTGTCAGGGCGGCCTCCTGAGTCGGCGAGAGTGGAGCGCTGTTGTCCTTGGCGGCTCTGCGACGATCATCAATCTGGTGCTGTACACCTGTGGCATCGTTGGATGCTACACGGATGTCGGGTCGGTTGCCGACCAGTGTGATAGTGAGCTCGTGCGGCGAGCCGTCGATGTCCTGAAATTCCTTTTCGAACTCACTGGCCGATGAATCTTCCTGTTGGCCGCCGAGCCCCACGGCCTTGAGCAGTTGCTTGGCCTTGTCGGCCAAAAAGCCGATAACCCTGTCCAAGATGTCCTCGACTCGCTGCTGCAGGCCGAGTACGGCGTCCCTGATCGCCTCGGGAATGCCGCCCAGGCCGATGTAATCGGCCAAAAAGCCGATTACCGGGGCGATCAAACCGGCTAGAGCCGCCTCCACGGCATTGGCCAGGCCGCCGGTGTTGCCGGCCAGAATGTCGGCCGCACCATTGACCAGGGTCTCGACCAGGGTAAATATCTTGGCCGCGTTCTCGAAGATCCACTTGAGCACCCGGTAGATGGCCTCGATGGCCTGAAGAATCGCTCCAGCCGGGTTAAACAGGGCCAAAATGCGCGCTGTTACCCTGCTGATCAGGGCCTCCATCACGTAGTCCTTGACCGCCTGGATCACCGCATCGAGGATCACCTGGGGGTTAAACTGCTCCTTGATCATCTCAAAAATGCCCTCGGGGCCCTTTTCGATGAACACAGTGGCCAGCTCGACCGCCTTTTCGATCAGGGCCACATTGTCCTCGCCAATATGCCTGGCCAGAAGACGGCGAATCCGCGCCCAGGTGATGCCCATGATCTCGAGGAAGAGAGTGATGATGCTGGGCAGCGAAAAATCTTTTGGCAGGCGCACGCCGGCCTCGCCCAGCTTGGAGAAGAGCCAGTCGACAATGCCCTGCAACAAATGCTCGGGAAACCGATTGAAGAATTGCTCAAACCCCTGCCCCACTGCCGTCATCATGTTGTTGGCAAACTTCATCGGATCAGCGGCAATGCCGTCGATAACATGACCGAGCTTGTCGACCATGGCCCAAAAACGAGTCGGCTCGATACCGACCAGCTCGAGCAGTCCGTTCACGATAAAAAGGCCGGGATTCTCGAGAAACTGGTCGATCGCGTCCTGAATGCGACCGATCAAGCCGCTGGCTTCTTCGCGCAGGGCATGCACCCGCTCGCGCACCTCCTGCACCGCCTGGTTGGCCCGATTGACCAAATCGTTGTTGAGCCCGTCCTGGGTCTTTGCGACCCGATTCTGTAAATCATCGAGTTGCTGGTTTACCTGGTCGGCCTGACGACTGGCCCAGCGCTGCAAGTTGTCGGGTAGCGAGTCGACGTATTTATCGATGTCCTTGCGCGCCTGCTCGATGATCTGCTCGCAGGTCTCGATGATCTGCTCGACGTCGCGCGAAATGTCCCGGGCCAACTCGCAGCAACCGTCGGCAAACTGCTTTTCGGCCTGGTCGTAGCCCTGGGTCGCCCAGTCGGGCAGGCCGATCAGCGAATCCCATAACGACAGCAAGACGTTTTCGTGGCGTTCATCGACCCGCTGCTTGACCCTGGCCAGGCTGGCCTCGAACTGGGTCGACAGGCGCTCGACGCCGGCGTCCCAGCGCTTGATCGCAGTCTCAGAAATCGGCTCGAGAAGGTCGTTGACCCGTGTTTGCGCGCTGGCAAAAATGGCCCGGATAGCCGTGCCGGCCTGGGTCCGCTGGGTTTCTTCGCTGGCCGTGGTATCCACACTCAGCCGCACGATGTTGTTGACCGACCCCGCTCGGGCCTGGGCCAGCGCAGCAGAGGCGTTTTGCTGCAGGGTCCGCATATCGCCTCTGGCCTTCTCGATCGCAGCTGTCTGCTCGGCAAGGACCTGCTCGGGACGACTCTGTGCCGCGCTGTCGAGTTCTCCGGCAGCGGCGCGAGCTTCGGCGATGGGACCGTCCTCGACCAGCTGGGCCGGCTCGGTCTCCATTCCGGCCCCGTCGATCGATTGCTTTTGCTGCTCCACATCGCTGTCGAGCGATACAGCGGCCGTGTCCAGCGGGTCGGGCGCCCCGGCATCGCCGTCGATCGTCGGTGTCGGTACCGCTGCCGGGGGATGCTCGACCGGCTTCGGCTCTCGACTGGGCACTCCCTCGGGCGGATTGTCGAGCGCCTGGTATCCACCTTGTACCGAGCTGGCGCGCGATTGCACATCGCTGTTGACCTGACCGCCGGCCTGCCTGGCCTTGCCACGAGGATCGGCCACGACCAGCGAATCCTTGTCGGGCGGACGCTTGCTCCGGATCAGCTCCTGGATCCGTTTGCACGCCTCTTCGATCGAGGCAGCAGGCGCCGGGCGCTCGTCGACGCGCTCAACTGCAGCGGCCTCGGCCATGGCCTCTTGCTCGGCCCTGGGCTCCTCCACTGCAGCGCGGGCTTGCCGGGTCGTCTCCGTGGCCGCGGGCAGATCGGTCACTGCCTTGCCCGCAGCCTCGATCTGCCCGGCTGTGTTGCGCAGCCGCCCTTGTGCCGCCGGCGATAAACTGCTCGGTGGCTCGGGCATGAGCAGCTCGCGCGCTGCTCCGCCACCACCGCCTCCTGGCCCCGGTGATTGACCAGCCGATGGATCGGACACAGCACCCGCTGCTCTATCACCCGCTGCTCTATCACCCGCTGCTCTATCACCCGCTGCTCTATCACCCGCTGCTCTATCACCCGCTGCTCTATCACCCGCTGCTCTATCGCCCGCTGCTTCACCGCCAGTGGCCCCACCACCAGCTGCTCCGCTGGTCGTCGATCCGGCCGGCGCCTCGCCGCCCTGGCCAGGGACCAGCGGCCTGGCCGCTTTGCCCTGGCCAGGGTCGACGGCGCCTGGCTCATTGCTCTCGTCCGGCTCCTCGGTCTCTTTTTCTGGCTCGTCGACGGTTTTGGCCGGTCGGCTGGCCTCGGCAGCCTCGGCAGGCGGGGCCGGCGCCGCGGGAGTTTGGGCATGTTCGCCGTTGAATGGCTGGGCCTGACCCAATGGAGCGCGCAGGGCGACCCGGGCCGGTTGGCCGGAAACAACGCGGTCGGCAGCGCGGTCGGCATCGGCCTCCAGCGCCGCCTGGCCGGCGCCGAATCCAGCTCGGCGGCAATCAACTCCAAACGCCTGCGGGGGCCGAGCGCCATCGCTCTGCTGCACCACATGAGCGAGTTCGTGGGCAATGAGCCAATCGCCGCCCCTGGTACCGGGTCGAAAGCGATCGCGGGCAAAATAGATCCGACGACCCGCAGCAAAGGCCTGCGTACTGCCCGTGGCCGCAGAGCTGTTGCGGTCAATGCGGATGTCATCAAACGAACGGCCAAACGCGAGACTCATGCGGCGTTGCGTGGCCACGGGCAGTGCCTCGGACCGAGCACTCTGGCGTACACCCACACCAGCCAGATCGGGCATTACCCTGTGCCCCGGCGGTTTGGCCGGAGCTGTGGACGCAGCGGGCCAGGGCCGGGGAGCAAACGCGCCACGAGCGTTTGCTCGATGCTCGCCGGGCGATGCAGGCGGCGACCATTGCGCCGATAAACGCCCCCAGTGCGAGGACTCCCGTGGGGGCGTTTCGACCTCTGCTGAAGGACTCTGTCGCGCTGGGCCAGCTGCCTGGGTCGGAGCGCTGGTCTGCACTGCTTGCGGAGGGGCTTGCATTTTGCTCATGAGCGATGTCTTCTTTCCACAGCCGCCCGGATCGCCCCGGGCTTGCCCACCACGCGCTACCCGAGCCATAGCAGCCGCCACAGCTGCCGTGGCGTTGCACAGACCCGGATGGACGCCGAGACCAAAAGCGAGATCCGACACCGATTGGCAGGGCCCGGGTCTATCCGACCGGTCAGTCGGTAACATATGCGACCGCGCCCTCGACCACGGCCAGGCCAGGCGATACCTTGGGCTGCTGGTGAATACCTCCCGCCCCATACGCGCCGCAGTATTGCGCTACGGCCTGCTCGCCCTGTGCGGCGTCGTGCTGGTCTGGCACTCGCTGCAATACAACTTCATCACCGACGACGCCTACATTTCATTTGTGTACGCGCGCAACCTGGCCGAACAGGGCGCCCTGGTCTTTAATCCCGGCGATCCGGTCGAGGGCTATACCAATTTCCTGTGGACGCTGATCCTGGGCCTTTTGATGATCGTCGGTCTATCACCCGAGGTGACATCGCTGGTGTTGGGCACCGGCTTTGGCCTGGCCACGCTGGGCGTCGCCTTTGCCCTGGTCGAAACCGTCGCGACCGCGCCGGCCAGGGCGAGCTCCGGTCCGGGCTTTCGGCCCGCCTGTGCGCGACTGTCGCCCTGGCCGTATGTGGCCCCGGCCGTGCTGGCCCTGTCGGCCGGCTTTGCCTGCTGGTCGTCGGGCGGCCTGGAAACCCAGATGTTCACGTTCTGGGTCACCCTGGCGCTCTATGCCCATGTCCGCGGTAGAACTGATCGCAGGTGGCTGCGCGCCACCGGGGTCATTGTGGCCCTGGCTGCCATGACCCGGCCCGAAGGGCTCCTGGTCGCCGGGCTGATCGGCCTGCACCGTCTGGCCAGCAATGTACTGGGCCAAAAACGCTGGCGTCCGTCGCCCGACGAGCTCATCTGTCTGGCCGGATTTCTGGCATTGTGGGCACCGTGGTATGCCTGGCGGTGGTGGTACTATGGGTATCCGTTTCCCAATACATACTACGTCAAAGCCGCAGGTGAACCACCACCGGGGTATTTGGCCCGACTCCATGCCAATGGGCTCTACTACGTGTGGCAGTGGGCCCGGCACAGCGGCGCTGTCCACGTCGCGCCCATCCTGGTTGCCGGCACGGTGATCGCGCGGCCGTCATCGCAGCGGTTCTGGTTCGGCATTCTGGCCCTTTCCCTGGCCCTGTCGTACCTGGTCTACACAGTCAGCGTGGGCGGTGACTTCATGGGCCTTCACCGCTTTGTCATGCCGGTCTTTGTGCTCGCTGCCGTGGCCCTGGCCCTGGGCCTGCGGGTTTTGATCTCGCTCGTGCCAGCCGGGCGTGCCCGTTCGATCGCGGCCATCGCGGTGTGCCTGGCCGCGATCGCAGGCCACGGCACGCGCCAGATCGCACTCACGGCCGAATCGATGCGCTGGGGCAACTGGAAAAGCGACCGCGGTATCGATACGCCGGCCTTCTTGGCCGTCTACGCCCGGGATCGCGCGGCCATCGGCGAACACATGCGCAGCTGCTTCAAAGACGACGACTTGTCCATTGTCGGCGGAGCCGGAGCGCAACCGTATCGAGGCCGGATGCGCGCCATCGATGTATTTGGCCTGGTCTCTCGACAGATCGCCCACGAGGTCCAGCCGAGCAATCCGCGGCCAGGCCACAACAAGTGGGCACCTGACCGGATGCTGCTCGCTCACCACCCGGAGTTCGTATTCTCCTGCTACTCCATCCACCGCCATCCCGAGCAGCCGCGGTTTAACTGCCGCCCGGGCTTCTGGCAACGCAATGGTTATGAGATCGTCACTCTGCACATTGCCGAGCTTCGCCAGCAAGGTCAGTACTACAGCTTCTTCAAGCGCACTGATCGCGAATTCTCATGTCCGGGCATCGTGAAATAGAATCGTCTGAGTCGCCCGGCGGGTCGCCGGCACCAGACGATCCAGCCGGCCAGCCGGCCAACCCGGACACGGCGAGTCGGGCGAGGACCACGCGGCACACCGCGATCGCTCTGGTCGCGTGCGCCGGCGCCCTCGCGGCCATCGTGGGCGCGCGCAACGCGCTGGTCGCCGATCCGCTCGCCCGGTTGACTGCCGGCCGTGACATTGACGAGAGCGATGAGAGCAGTGGGGGCGATGGGAGCGAGCAAAGCAATGCCGGCCAGCGCCGGGTGTTTACCGGCAGCTGGTACTTTCCCCGCGGTGGACCGTATATTCTGGGCTTCGAATCGGCCAGCCCGGCGCGATTGCTCATCGACGGCCGGCAGGTGGCGTCCGGCCCCGGTCGCGTGCTGGCCCGGGTGGTGTTTCCCGCCGGGATCAAGGCCGTTCGCCTCGAACAGACTGTGGCCCGGCAAAACCGCAAAAACTCCGATCGAAGTGCTGGCCACCCAGCCGCTCCGGCCATCCGCCTGCTCTGGCATCCGCCCGGCCGCCGCGGGCCGCCTGAATATGTGCCGCCGAGCTCGCTGGCTGCCCAGCCGCCCGATCGGGCGGTGTTCGGATCCTGGGCCGGTGCCTCGCCTGGCGATGGAGTGGCCAGTATCCTGGCGGTGCTGGTCATCGCCATGCTTTTGCTCTACCTGGGTCGTGCCCGGCTGGCCCGCATCGATCGCCGGGTCGCAGGATGGATGCTGGGGGTGTTTGTCCTGGCTCTGGCCGTGCGCCTCTACGATCTCGGCGGTGCCGGTCAAACCTGGGATGAAGACGTCAACTGGTCGGCCGGTCGCAACTATATCACCAACTGGCTCGCCCTCGACTTTGCTCCGGCGTCCTGGGAGTGGAACTACGAGCATCCTCCGGTCATGAAATACCTGGCCGGGCTGGGCGCTCAGTGGGCCGACGGCTACGGTCCGGCGCGCGCCCTCTCGGCCCTCGTGGTCGCCCTGGCATGCGCCCTGATGGTCGCCATCGGCCGGCATCTGTACTCGCTGCAGGTCGGCGTATTGTCCGGTTTTCTGGCTGCGCTGTCGCCGCACCTGATCGCGCACGGCAAGATCGTCGGCCATGAGGCGCCGACCTTGCTTCTGTGGGCACTGGCCATATGGCTGTGCCTGCGCGTTCATCCACCGGTTGATTGGCAGCCAAGGCCTGGCCGGCCCGAAAACTCGGCCCACTCGACTGGATGGCGCCACCCGCTGCCCGGCCGATTGGCCGTGCTCGGCGTGGTGCTGGGTCTGGCGCTCTTTTCGCGCTTCATCAACGGCCTCTTGTTTGTCCTCTGTGGCGCCATCGTGCTTCTCACCGCGCCGGCCGGCCGGCGCTGGCGCACGGCCGGCCTGCTGCTGGCCATACTCGTACCCGTGGCCATCGCAGTCGGATTCGCCCTGTGGCCGCGGCTGTGGTCCGAGCCCATTACCCATCTTCAGGAAGCCTGGATCAAACTCAAAAAACCGCACTCGGCCGAACCTTTTCTGGGTGCGATCACCAATCGGCCAGCCAGGTATTATTTTGCCGTGTATCTCGGCGCCACCGCACCGGTCGGTGTGCTCGCCTTTGCCGTGACATGGCTCGCCCGGGCTGGCGCGCGCTGGCGTTCGGAACGCCGGGCCACCGCGATCGTGCTCTTGTGGCTGGCCGTGCCTCTTGTGGTCATGCTGTCCCCGGTTCGGCAAGACGGCGTGCGCTACATCATGCCGTGTTTGCTCGCACTGGCCCTTATGGCAGCCAGCGGTGTGGATTTTGTGATCAGCTGCCTGGCCGCTCGGCCGGCCGTTCGCTCGGCCGGGTACACGATCGCCGGCGCGGCATTGGTCGTCTATCTGGGCGCGGTGTGTGTCCGCATCCATCCCTATTATCTCGATTACTATGGAGAACACGTCGGCGGCCCAGCAGGCGTGGCGCAACATCGCCGCTTCGAGATCGCCTGGTGGGGCGAAGGCATCGCCGATGCCATCGAGTATATCAATCGTCACGCCGCACCGCGAGCCCGAGTATTCAAACGCTGTGTCGAGCCCAGCCACCTCACCTGGCTGCGCGGCGATCTGTGGGCCACCGAGGCGCGACGAGCCGACCGCGCCGACTGGATCCTGGTCTACCAGCCGTCGTGGCGATCGTGTCCATTGCCGCGCCGATCCCGCCTGGTCCACCAGGTCTCGGCCCAGGGGGCAGCGCTGGTCCGGGTCTATCGGGTCGACCGGTAGATCGCCGCATCCCGCAGCAGCGCGTGCCATACAGGGATCGCATGCATTGCCGGCGTGCATGTGCGAACCAGTGCGCAACCAGGGCAGATCAGCAGGTGTCTTGTGTAGAGGAGAAAGAGCGACGCAGAGGAGTGCCAATGAAGCCAGAAAAGACCATGACCAACCGCTCACTTGCAGAAATCCGCGCCGACAAGCAGGATTCGGTACAGGCGTCGCTTGCGGAACTGCGCACACTCGAGCTCGCGCGGCTGCAAGCCCAGCGTCTGGCCGAGGAAGAGAAACGCCAGGAAGAACAGAAGCGCGCTGCCAATGCCGAACGACAGCGACTCGAGGAAAAAGAGCGGGCCGAAGAGCGGCGCCTGACCGCCGAGTACAGGCGCCAGCAAGAGCAATGGCAAGCCCAGCAAGACCATGAACTGGCCCTGGAACGAGTTCGCGCCGAGGCCGAGGCCCGGGTCGCCGAAAAGCGACTCGAACTCGAGATCAAGCAGGCCGACGCGGAGCTGCTCAAAGCCCAGGTCGCCATGCCGCCACCGCGCCAGCCGTGGCCGCTCTTTGCCCTGGTCGTTGTGATGATCGCGGCGCAGGGGGCGTTTCTGTGGAATCAGCAGCGCAGCGGTGACAGCGAGCGCAGCCAGTTGTCGGCCGAGATCGACCAGTTGCGCCAGGCCACCTTCAACCTGCGGTCGAGCAAGAACGAGCTGGCCGAAACCCTGCGCCAGGCCCGCACAGAGCTTTCCTCGCTGCGCGCCCAGCTCGCCACGGTCGAGTCCAATGCAAAAAAACCGGTCAGGCCGGCGCAAAAAACCATTGCCAGGCGCACGCCGCATACCAGGCCAGCGACGAGAAACGTCAGGCGCGCGCCCATCTTGCTCGACAAAAAATGCACTGACGACCCCCTGTGCTGGGCCGAGCCGACTGAGTTGGCCACGGCGACGCCCGAGTGACCAGCAGCCCCGATCCGCCCGAGTGACCAACCGCCAGGACGGCCGGCTCGGCGTTGGCCGCGTTTTTTGCAGCACAGCCACAATGGTGTAGTATCTGTCCGCAACGTGGGCGAGGACGGCCAGCAAGCACGGCTATTGCGCCGTCTTCAGCATTTGGTACTTTCGCGGTACCAGGGAGCCAGGCGGGTTGTTTGGGCAACGTGGCAGGGATCGGCCGTCGCGCTGGCGCTCGGCCTGTCCACCGTCATCACCGCGTATGCATTTCCCAATTCGCTCGCCGGTGGTCTGGCGTTTGTCCTGCTCCTGGCCGGTATCGGTGCTGGCACGAGCTGGGCGCTGACCCGCGAGCCGGTGAGGCAGTGCCCCGGCTGGGTGAGTGCGCTCGTCGTCTACGCGCTCATCTTGATCGTCGCACACCACATTTTCGAGCGCCCCTGGCGCGAAGCGGCGATCTGGAAACAACACGACTGGGGCACGCATCACGCGATTTTGCGCACGCTGGTCGACGGCCTCCGAGCCGGTGAGGTGCCCACCTGGGTCGGTGGTCTCACCACGGGCGAGGTTCCATTCGACCTCTACCCCTCCCTGCCCTACTACCTGATGGCCGGCGCTGCGTTTCTTTCGGGCCAGGCCGACAATCTGCCGCTGGTCCTGACCCAGGCGGGCATGTTCGTCCATGTCGTCACGGCATTGGGGGTTGCCCGGCTGGCCCGCCGCTTTGCCCCGTGGCCGATCGCCGCGGGCGCGGGATTGGTGATGCTCTTCGATCGCGGAGCTGGCGGGGTCACTGGCGGCTGGATCGGGCTCTTGTTCTGGGGAGTATTTCACAGCGCGGTTGCCCAGTGTTTCTGGATCTTCGCCCTGGCCAGTCTCATCGATATGTTGCGTCGGCCGCGAGCGGCCGCGCGCGCGCTTTTCTGGCTCTTTGCCCTGGCTGGCACGATATCCCATCCGGTTGGCCTGGTCACTGCCGCGGGGGTGGCTGCGAGTCTGCTCGCGGTGGCATTGCTGGCCCGCGATATCGCGCCCAGGCGCGCGATTGTCGCGCTCATCCATGTTGTTTTGATCGCCGCGCTGACCGCCTGGGTGTGGATGCCGCTATTCCATCGCCTCGGCCTCTACGCCGTCCACTACGGCTCCGAGCCGATCCGCGTCGACACGCTGATCGGCTCGGCCGCCACCTATTGGAAGTTCTTCTCGCAGCTCGGCGCCGCCACTGCGATCGGCCTTTGCGGAGTGCTGGCCGCAGCGTTTTCCCGGCGGGCCGGTCCGACGATGCTGGCATTTCTCGGCGGACTCTGCCTCATCGGGGCAACCGAGCAGCTCTACGTTGTTTTCGCACTGGGTCCGTCTGCCGAGATGGCGCGGTTTTCGCCGCCGCGACTGCTCGCCGTGGCCAAGGCTCCGGTGTTCGTGTGTGCGGCATTTCTTCTGGCCATCACCTGGTCGTATGTGCGCAAACACTGGCCGGGCCGCTGGGTACTCGTGGTCGGCGCCCTCGCCGCTCTGATCGCTGGCTGGGCCTACCGGGGGGTCCGTCCGTTTGCCGACAGCGTCATCGGCGAGATGCGACGCGAAGCAAAACTGCAGGTCCATCGCGGTCACACCGACCAGCTGATGGCGTGGGCCAAGGAGCGCCGGGCAGAAATGCGTCCAGACGCCTACGCGCGTCTTTTACACGAAACCCCGCGCCACGACCTGTATCACGTATATGCCGAGACCGGCCTGCCGACTGCGGCGGTGGGCGGGGTTGCCAATCTGTTTTTGCGCGAGCGCATCGAAGATGTATCTCCCGCAAGTTTGCGGCGGTTCAATGTCCGCTGGGTGATCAAAAACGGCGGATCGCCGATTCGCGGCGATCCCGCGACCGAGGTGCGATTCGGCCCGTATCGGATTCGAGAGGTTCGCGACTGGGACGGCCGGTTTGCCCGCGTCGAACGCGGATCTGGCCGGGCAGTGGTCACCCGTCTCGACAACGCGGCAGTCGAGGTGGAATTGCGCGCTACCGATCGACCGGCCCTGGTCGCGCTCGGGACCGGCTATTATCCGCGATGGCGAGCGCGCGACGCCGCTGGCCGTTGGCTGCCGGTCTACGCAATGCCGTCCTATCCGGGCGCCAAAACCCGCGTGGTCGCAGCATGGGTGCGCCCGGGCAAAACCGTATTTACCCCCGACGGCCGGTTGCCCTCGGACAGCAAGGGCATTGTGTGGTCGGTCTCGGCATTGCTGGCAATACTGGCCGTCATCACCGTATGGGCGCGACCGCGCTGGCGCTGGCGGGCGCTTCGCAAGCTGGCTGGGTACCGTCGCCTCATCATTACGCACTGGCGGCGGCCGGCCCTGGTCGCGCTGGTCGTCATGGCAATGGTCTTGCCATTGGCCGGTGCCCGTTCATCCGGTCGGACAACCGCGGCATTGCAAGTGGGACACGCGGCGACTGGTATCGCGACAGTCGAAGCGCGGCGACCGCGCGGCACCTGGCGCCGTTGCGACTATGTGCCGCTGGAAGGGCGCTACCGCTGCGGACGACTGCTCCAGGTTCGCGACACCGTGGCCGGGCTGATCAACGATATGGGACACAGCTGGCCGTTTCAGACTCCATCGATTCGACTGCGCGCACAGCAAGGACGGGCTGAATTTCGCATTCAGCTCGAAGCGACCCTCGGCGGCACCTATTGGACCGCAGCCCGAGGCGGGGCAGCAACCCTCGAGGTCGGCGACAGCCCCGCGCTCGCCGTGCACGGCCAGCGCCAAACCACGTTCGACGACCGAGATACCCGCCAGTTAGTCGTTCTGACCGGCACAGTCGCCAAAACACTCGATATCGTGGTCGTGCGCACCGACACCATCGATCCGGACCGCAATGATCCAATACCACCGGACACCGCTCCAGCCGAGTTGTAAGAGTACTGTTCGCTCGCCTGGTGACTCCGCACGGTCTCCATGTCGGTGAAGGGTATACTTCGGTGCCAAGTTGAAAAGCTTACACCGTCCCTACGCGGCGGGCGGTGGGTCGAGGCGTGTCTGGTAGGGAGTGCCGGTGCGGATGGCCTCGGCTATCTCGTCGTAGATGTCCAGAATGACGCACTTGGTGCGGTACTCCCCATAGGCCTTCTCGTCGTTCTTCCGAACGATGGGAAAGGTCTCCATGATGTAGTCGACGTCATCGCGCTCGACGCCGTAGAGGTGAAAGAAAGCGGCGTCGAGCTCGGCGCGCAGAAGGAAGCGGCGCTCGGCATTCCAGCGAAACGGCGGGCCATCGTAGCCGACATCGCGGGCAAAGGATTCGAGATCCCAGGCGGTATAGGTGAGCTCGAGGACGCGCTGGATCGTCCAGCGGTCGCTCGTGATGACCGGATCCCAGGGGGCCGGGCCGGTCGCATCGGTTTTTGCGATCACCGCCAGCTGCAGGAGATAGAACGGGCTCAGATGGGTTCCGCCGATCTTCTGCCTCGCAATGTAATCGGCTGCAAATGAATTGAGACAACCACACAGAAAGAGCGCCTCCTGTCCAGACTCGCAAAACAAGTTGCCCAGCGAATTGAGCGCGGGGACAAACGGACGAATCGCCGTGACCACCGTTCTCTCGTTGGTCACGTTGGTGATGTCCCGAACCGACAGGAACCCGCGGTAATGAACCGGCCGGCCTTGCAGCCGATTGGTGAAATCCTCTGCACGCAACCAGTACCGCGGCTCCGCACAGGCCTGCGGGTCCAGTTTTTCCCGCGGCGTCAAGGCACGATGCTCGTCTTGGCTTTCGAACAGTGCGTAGCGGTGGTCAAATTGGTACACGGACTTGCCCTCGTACAGCGGGACCAGGGACTCGCCGACCGAGGACAGGTCAGAACGGGAAACCAGAAGTCCTCGGTGAATGGTGGGATCAACCATCTTCAACAGATACTCGGCGCACCATGCGTCCGTTTCAGCGCTCCCGAGCACGACCGAGCGGGCGTAGAGCCGCTTTGTGATCTCGGCATCGCGTCGGGTGCGAAACACCGGGCACGTGCGTGAACGCGGATTGACCAGCGCGATTTCTGCACTGGTCAATGGGTATCGTCGCGCCGGGTTGGCGAGGTCTCCGATTCCATGGGCAAAGAACACGAACTCGGCTCGGTTTGCCCGGCCAGGCTCACCAGCTCCGCGCAGTGTGACCAGCGCAAACTTGTATCCCCTGTGCACCCCGGGGAATACGGCCTGCCTGTTCTCAAAGTCAAACAGGCAAACGAGCGAACCGGACTCCATGAGATCGCTGAAGAACTGACTGGTGGTCTCGTCCGTTGCCAGGCCGGTCGGAACGATGAAGCCGGCACGAGCCGGCCCTCGAAGAATGCTGCGGATGTGCTCGGCGAACAGCGCATAGGTATTGACGTCTCCTCGTCCGCAGTGCGGATACCGTCCGCATTGCCGCGCCAGGTGGCTCTCACCGATGGCGTTGCGGCTGGCAACACACCATTCTGCCCACAGTTGCGGATCGCTCGCGGGCAGTTCCGAAATGAGCTTCTTGCGCACACGGGCATTTGCTGCCCTGGCGATCTCCTCACTGCGCGAAGCGAAGAACTCTCGCTCGGCTAGCTTGATCTTCTCCCACGGCGGATTGCCCAGCACCACATCGAACCCGCCCCGCGCGAAGACATTGGGGAACGCCAGATGCCAGTGAAAGAAGGTGTACCGGGCAGCGAGCTCGTTCACTGTCTTGACAGTGAGCTCGGGCGGATGACCCCGACCATCGCGAATTTGTCGCCACAACTCGTTGGTCGGCGCTACCTCGGCCAGAGGGCCCGGTTGCTTGGGCCAGACAAAGGCCGCGCACCAGGCATCGGCGACGAGCTTGTGGTGCCGGTAGGCGTCGGAGTCGAGCAGTTCCTGCCACCGGGACTGCTTGCGGGCGAGAGCATCGAGGTCGGCGTCGGGTGCCGACTCGACAGCAGCCACGGCCCTGCGCAGCTCGTCGGCCTGGTTCGTCGCCGGCCTGGACCACAGAGTGTCGACTCCGCGCTGGCCCTGGGCGGCTTGCTTGTTGCGCTTTCTGAGAGCTCTGGCGACCTTCTTGTCGTCGCCCTCAATGGCCTTCCAGGCGCTGTCGGGGATGCCGTTCTCCATCAGCTGAGGTGTGGTGCCGAGTAGCGAGTTGCCGTGGCGGATGTGGGCGTCGACGAAGGTGAGCGGCAGGCCGGGCTCCACTGCCTCCATCCACAGGCTGACCTTGCACAGCTCTACCGCCATGGGGTTGAGGTCGACGCCGTAGATACAGCGGCCGATCACCTGGCGCAGAGCGTGGCGGTACTCGGCCGCCGACGGGGTGCCGTCGACCTGCAGGCGGGCGAGGTGAACTGCGAGCCGGCGCGCCGCTGCCAGCAGGAAGTGGCCGCTGCCGCAAGCGGGATCGACGATCGCCAGTGAGAGCAGGGCGTCGACCGGCTCACCGGGATGCTCGGCGACAGTGCGCTCGACAACGGGCTCGAGAGCAGAGTCGAGAAGCTCTTGGACCAGGCTGTCGGGAGTGTAGTAGCTGCCGGTGGTTTTGCGGGCGTGGCCTCTGGCATCCGCGCCGGTGGCAAACGAGAACGACCGGCCGCCCTCGGTGATCTGCGGAACTAGCTCGAGCAAGCTCTCGTAGACACTGCCCAGCTCTTCTGCGCCCATGTCGCGCCAGTTGACCCGGGCCAGGCCCGCGTCCTGCCGCAGCCACGACAGGCGAAAGAGCGCCAGCAGAAAGAATCGATTGTCCAGGCGAGCGGCATCGAGCATCGGGCACTGATCGCAGCCGAAAATGCCGGCAAGGGCCGGAAGGGCGAGTCGCGGCTCACCGGATGCAAGGCCGCGGAAAGCGATCTTCGCGGTTTCCCAGTGGTCGTGGTGACGGTCGTGCGCGCTGCGCCTGATCGCGCGCTCGCGCAGGCGCCTCAGGCTGTAGCCCTCGGCGTAGAGCTTGCGCGCTTTTTCACTGGCATCGCATGCGCCCGGCGGGTGCAGCACACCGCGCTCCTCGACAGTGAGCAGAAAGATGAGCCGGTAGGCCAGACGCAACAGCTCCTGGAAGTAAGCGTCCCTGGTCAGGGTGCCGGCCGAGAGGGCGGCGCGCAGGGTCTGATTGTCGGGGTGGGCCAGAAAGCCCTGGCCCAGGGCCACGAGGGCCTCTTCGACAGCGTGGCGCAGCTGCTCGCGGGCGCGGGTGCCCTGTTCGCGGCCCGCTTCGCGCCATTGTTCGAGGGAGCAATCGGTGACCGGCTGGCCGGGCCTGCCGAATCGGGTCTCGTGGACGAGCAACCACAGAGCGGCGAACTCGGCATAACGCTGCTCGGTGAAAATGCGGTCCAGATCGGCCTCGATCCACGCTGGACGGGTGAGACTCGCGTTGTCGCGGAGGACACGCAGGGTCGCGCTGTCGCTCGCCAATCCCCACAGGGCACTGTCCTCGGCGTTGAGATACTCCTGGCACAGGCCAAAGGCGCTGCGGCGTCGCAAGCCGTCGGCAAAGGCCGGCCACAGGACATCGAGGCCGGCGCCGGCAGGCGCGATCACCACCGGGACGCGGCCGTCGAGAGCGGCGTGGCCGATGGGATACACGCCTCCGCCCTGCTCGGCCAGCTCGGCCCTGGCCAGCGAGCCAAACCCGAAGCAGTCGCCCAGCAGCGCTATCACAAAGCGCTCGGACAGGGCGCGTGCCCTGTCCTCGTCACCCGCGGCAGCGGCGCGGCCGGTCGAGAGATCGTTCCACAACGCCTGGGCGATGCGCCAGGAGCGGCTGATCTCGCCGCGCAGGTCGAGCCCTTTGGGGATGCGATAATCGGCCTCGCTCTGGCCGCCAGCCTCGAGCTGAGCGGCGCGGGCGAGCCAGTCGGGAGAGAGCAGACCGCCCTCGATGGCAATGGCCTCGAAGGCGAACTGGGTATGGTGGCCACCCCGTCGCATGCGCCGGCGGCGGCGGGATGCGGAGGCGCCGGCCGCAGTGGCCGTTTTCCCCGTCACGCCGGTTTGTCCCCTTGCGCGAGCCATGGTCAGTCCAGCCGTTTCACGTCCTTTCGCGCAATCCGGGGCAGAAGCACAAACAGGCCGATGACATCGGCGGGCAACAGTGCCTTGACCGCGTAGCTGCCGCGGGCATGGGCGGCCTCGCGCACGCGGCGATGGTCGGCGAGCAGCGCCCGGGCTCGGCGCTCGGCAAAGGCATCGAGTTCCCTCCGGCCCCTGCCGAGTTGCTCGAGTGGCCTACAGCAGCGCGTCGCGTTCAAACCGGGCTTTTGGGGCGGGTCCTCAGTCCAGCTTGAGCGTGCCGTCAAAGACATGGGTGGCCGGGCCGCGCATGAATACGGTCTCGTATTCGGGCGCAACCGTGATGAACAGATCGCCGCCCAGCAAATGGACTTCGATCTCCTGGCCGACCTGGCTGTGCTCGGCCAGACACGCCGCCACAGCAGTGGCACAGGCGCCGGTACCGCACGCCAGGGTGATGCCGCAACTGCGCTCCCACACCACGAGCTCGATCTCGCGCGGTGAATGAATATGCGCGAACTCGACATTGGTCCGCTCGGGAAACCACTCGTGGACCTCGAGCGCCGGCCCGACACTCTCCGCAAGCGCGCGTAGATCAGCGCCCGATTCGTCCACGAACATCACGACATGAGGATTGCCCATGGATACTGCAGTGGCCGTCAACTCCCTGCCAGTGGCGCGGATCGGCATGGCGAGAAATCGATCGCCGGCCGCGTGATCGTGCTGCACCATCGGGATGTCGCGACGGGCCAGACGCGGTTGGCCCATGTCCACGGTCACTGTGTGCACCCGTCCATCGCGGGCCGCGATCGCACACGATAACGGCCCTGCTCCCGTGCCGATCACAATCGCATCACGGCGCAGTGACTCATCGTGCTCGTAGAGATACTTGACCACGCAGCGAAGCCCATTGCCGCACATCTCGGCCTCGCTGCCGTCGACATTGAGTACGCGCATGCGCGCGTCGGCCCCGGTGCCTTCGGCCGGCGGCAAAATGGCCAGCACGCCATCGGCACCGACGCCAAAGCGCCGATCGCATACCGAGCGCACAAACGCGGCATCCTGCGCGCGCTCCTGTTCCACAGGCGAAACGCCCGAGCGCAGATCGGCAATCACAAAGTCGTTGCCCAGTCCGTGGTACTTGCCAAAACGCATGACTCGCTCACTGCGGTGCCGGTGCATCGGCGGGTTTGGCCGGGCTGCCAGCTGGTTTGGAGCTGTCGGCAGGCTGGGCCGGGTTACCGGCCGGCTGGGCCGGGTTACCGGCCGGCTGGGCCGGGCTGCTGGCAGGCTTGACCGGGTTGCCGGCCGGCTTGGCCGGGCTGCCGGCCGGCAACGCCGGGCTGCCGGCAGCCCCGGCAGGTTGTTGCCCGGGCGGCGCTGCGCCGGTCTCACCGGTCGCGCCCTCGGGTGTGCTCATGTCCGCCCCGGAGCTGGTTCCGGTGCCCTCGTCTACCGAGCCCTCGTTCACCGCTCCCTCGTTTACCGCGCCCTCGTCGACCGCGCCCTGGTCTACCGCATTCTCTTCGCTGGTGCTGCCTTCAGCGCTCTTGCGCGCCTCTTCATCGGCCGCGGCCTTGGCTTCTGCGGCACGGCGCTGCTGGGCGCTGAAGCGCTCGAGCGCGTTGGTGCCCGCAGCACTGGCAAAATAGGCCAGTGTGATCGACGTGAGCATGAAGACGACAGCCGATACGACGGTAACTTTGCGAAGAAATCCGCCAGCTCCACTGCCGCCGAAGACTGTCTGCGTGGTGCCGCCGCCGCCGCCAAAAGCCGCACCCATCCCGCCGCCCTTGCCCGATTGCAACAGAACGGTAACCATCAAAAAGATGCACACCACGACGTGGATGACAGTGATCAACGTGACCATATCTGGCGGTTTCTAGCCCATTTAGCTGCCCATGGCAAGATGAGCCGCTTTGACGATGGCCACGAAATCCGCCGCCGCGAGCGAGGCACCGCCGATCAAACCGCCATCAATGTCCGGTTGGCGCATTAAGTTCTCCGCATTTGCAGGCTTGACCGAGCCTCCGTACTGAATGCGTACACTGTCGGCTACGTGGTCGAACCGCTGGCGCAGCTGCCCGCGGATATGCTCGTGTACCTCCTGGGCCTGAGCCGGCGACGCCGTACGGCCGGTGCCAATGGCCCACACTGGTTCGTAGGCCAGGACCACACGGTCGACTTCGTGCGGCTCGATACTGTCGAGCGCGCCGGCCAGCTGGGCGTCGATGCGGTTGAATGTTTCACCGCTGTCGCGCTCGGCTTCGGTCTCGCCGATGCAGACGATCGGAGTGAGACCGGCATCGAGCGCAGCGCGGGTTTTCTTGCCCACGTTCTCGTCGGTCTCGCCGAACAATTGCCTGCGCTCCGAATGGCCGATGATCGCGTAGCGACAGCCGGCATCGGCGAGCATGGATGCGGCGACCTCACCGGTGTAAGCGCCGCGGTCCTGCCAGTAACAATCCTGGCCCGCAACCCCGATGTTGGTGCCGTCGAGCCGTTTGACCACCGGATGAATCGCCGTGAATACCGGCGCCACACCGATGTCCACCCGGCGCAGCGACGCGAGCTGGTTTTTGAGCTCGGTAACCAGGGCCAGAGCCTCGGCGATGGTTTTGTTGAGTTTCCAGTTGCCGACGATGATGGGGATTCTCGCTTCCATGGGTCGACTCCTCGTCATTCTGCCTGCAAGGCGGCGATACCGGGCAGCGTGCGCCCCTGGATGAACTCCAGCGAAGCACCCCCGCCGGTCGATACATGAGACATTTTTTCGGCCACGCCCATCTGCGCCGCAGCTGCCGCGCTGTCGCCACCCCCGACCACGGTCAGGGCGCGGCGGTTTTCGGCAAATGCTCGCGCCACCGCAAGGGTGCCAGCGGCAAACGGCTCCCGCTCGAACATGCCCATGGGGCCGTTCCAAAACAGGGTGCGCGCCTCGGCGATCATCTCGCCGTAGGCCGATGCGGTGTCGGGACCTATATCGAGCGCCATATCGTGCTCGCTCACCGCGTCGACCGGCACCACATTGCCCGAATCAGCAGTAAACTCGCGGGCCACCACGACATCGGACGGCAGGCGAACCGCTACCCTGCGGTCGCTGGCCTTGCGCAGAAAATTGCGCGCCATGGCCAGCTTCTCGTGCTCTACTTTGCTCTTGCCCATGGTCTGACCCTGCGCGGCCAGGAATGTATTGGCCATGGCCCCGCCGATGAGAATGCTGTTGACGCGGCCGAGCAACGACTCGAGTACCTCGATCTTGTCGGTTACCTTGGCACCGCCGAGAACAGCGGTGTAGGGCCGTTCGACCTCGCCCAACAAGCGCGACAGAAACTCGATCTCCCTGGCCATGACAAACCCGGCCCCGCGTTCGGCCACCATCGGTACCATGCCGGCGGTCGATGCGTGGGCCCGGTGCGCCGTGCCGAACGCATCGTTGATATAGACGTCGGCATAGGAGGCCAGCATGCGGGCGAAGTTCTCGTCGTTTTTCTCCTCGCCCGGGTGAAAACGCAGATTCTCGAGCAGTGCGATCTGCCCCTCGCGAAGATCGCCGACCACTTTGCGCGCTCCATCTCCCACCGGCTCGTCGGTGAGAAGCACTTCGCGGTCGAGCTTTTCAGCCAGATATCTGCCCACTGGATCGAGCGAGAGCTCGCTCTTGACCGTTCCCTTGGGGCGTCCGAGGTGGGAACCCACGATCAGCCGGGCCCCGCGCTCGACGCAGTGCTGGATGGTGGGCAGAGCAGCGCGGATGCGCGCGTCGTCGGCAACCCCGCGCTGCGCCGTGTCCGAGGTCAGAGGTACATTTAGGTCGACGCGCAAAAAGACCCGTTTGCCTTCGATCGCCATGTCGGCGACGCTGCGAATGGTCATGGTTTCATCTCCGTCTGGTCATGTCCGTCTGTCGCGGATGGTGGGTAGCCCAACCGGGCCATCTGTGCTGCCCGGAGGGTGGGGCGCGGCGAAGCGAAAAGCAACAAAAAAGCCGGGGCTAGGTTATGCCGTCCGAAGAGCCCGACTCCAGGGCAAGACGGGCCGCTTCGTTGAGCTCGTCGATCCGCTTGGCACCCTCCATCAAAAGCTGGGTCGTGGCAATGCCGACCTCGTCTGGCATGCCCTCGACCTCAGACACCGACTGGGTGAACTCGAATCGGCCCGACGACCAGTTGAGCAGGTAGTACACGCATTCGGCGTTGACCGGCCGAACCGCCCCCCCCTCGGTCACGGCGCGCACGACCCGGCCGTCGCGCAAAAACACCCGCGCTGTCTGTTCGTAGTTCTTGACCGTGAGGATACCGCTCTTGCGCTCCATCTCGAGCAGGGTCAAGAGCACCGAGAGGCCGATTTGCTTGAGATCGCCGGCCAGCGCGGCGGGTTCGCCTTGACCGGAGCCCCCGGCCTCGTCCGGTTGGCCCGAAACTTGGCTGCGCGCCTCCTTTTCGACCACCTGACGGCGCCGCATGGTCTTGGCGACCCGCAGATCGAGCTCCTCGAAACGAAATGGCTTGGGCAAATAGTCGTCGGCGCCGAGTCGAAAACCGCGGATGCGATCCTCGTCCGAGGACAGGGCAGTCAGAAAGATCACTGGCACGAAGGTGAACTCGGGTCGCGACCGCAGCGCTCGTACCAGGGTCCAGCCGTCCATCTTCGGCATCATCACATCGGTGATCAGAAGGTCGGGGATCTGTTCCAGTGCCCGTTCGTAAGCCTGCTCGCCATCCTGTGCCGTGTCCACCTGGTATCCGCGCTTGGTGAGAATGGTGGTTACCATGCGCAGGATCCAGGCGTCATCGTCGGCGACAAGGATACGCGGGGCCATGGGTCTTTGGGTAGCCTATAGATGGGGGGCTGTGGGTGTCAAACGAGCTAGTTGGTTCGGGCTGGTCCCACCATGTCGCCACTCGGGGCCGGCCGGGGCAGCCAGCTCGATACCTTGCCATTTTGCCAGGTACCATCGCGAGACCGGAGACGAACCTCACCGTTTTTTGTAGCCAAAACGAGCACTCCATCAGCCATAACATGAATAACAGTGATGCGATCTTGTGAATCTATATCGGTCAATCGAGCCATTGGAGTGAGTACCTTGTGGTTTCCGTAGACCAGTACTAACTCGGCAGCGGATGCCGACCCGGCTGTCTCCAGCCGGGAGGGATCGGCCAGTGGTTGTCCGGTCAACCACAGTCCACCATCGCTGTCCACCGTCGCAGCGTGAACTCTGAAGCCAGCAGGCGACGGCAGGGCGAGAAGCCGGGCCGCAGCAGAAGTCAGCTCCAACACGGCACCACTGCGGGCCACGGCGTAGGTTTTTTTGCCCGCTCGACCGACCAGTGCCACGACCTGATCGCCGACCGGCAAGGGGTGGCGGATGGTCTGGCGCGAGCCTCCCCTGATCCGCATCAGTTTGCCGGCCTCGGTGGCGGCAACTACGCGGTAACCCGATCGGTCGATCTCGGCCCACACAGCAGTGACGCGGGTTCTGGTGCTGGCCAGCCTGCGCCACATCGCCGATTGCCATACGTAGATGTGCCGGCCCACAGCGAGAACCGGCGCGCCGCCCGGCGCAGAAAAAATCGTTCGACCACGGTTGGGCAGAGGATTGGCGTGCCACACTCCGCTGTCCAGACGAAACAGCGGGGTGCGACGTCCAGCAACAAAAATCGTACCCTCAGGGGTACGCACCGCACCGATCACTTCAGCGGCAACACCACCTGGAATCTGTCGCTGCCAGAGCCGACCGACCGAGCGGCCGGATCGTCGATCGTCCGGGCGGTCGGCCATTCGGTCGGACTCGTCACGGCGCGGAGCGGCCGGGCGGCGATCAGGCGTTCGATCGTCCGCCGGTGCCAGCGAGCCATTCCATTGCCCCTCGTGTATGTACACCTGGCCTGATGGTCCAATAAATGTCAATGACGTGCTATTTTGACTCGACACTGCGGCGGCCACCGGGGCTGGGTCCGGCAGGTCGGGCCGGGATTGTGCCGGGGAACTGGCGACAGTGCCGAGTGTCAGGGCGAGCCAAGAAGTCGTGCAGACCGCACAGAGGGTTGGCCGATGAGGAGTCATCCAGCGCTCACAGCGCGCTCCGGATGCGAGCAGCCAGGTCGCGGACTTCGACATTGTCGTGGTTGTCCTCGATAATGGAGAGCTGGATGGACAGGCTGCGCACGCGTCGCGGCTTGCCATGTTTGAGGCAGTCCTGGAGTTTTTGCAGAGCGTGGAGCACTGCCTGGCCCTGTGGATGGCTGAGCGCTTTTTCGAGGATCTCGTAGTCGAGCGGCAGTTCTTGGTACCGATCGACATACCGGTTCACAGCCCGGGCGATGTCGTCTGGCGCGGCTGCCTTGAGAATGGTTTTGGCCATCTTGCGCCGTTCGGCAGATGGGTTTTTTTTTGGCTTTGGTTGTGTTGGCTGTGCTGCGGCGGGCGACGCGGTGCTGTCCGCCGGGCGATCGGTTGCGTCCGGACTGCTGGGAGCAGCCGCCTTGCCGGTTTTGTCGCCGCTCACCCTGCCGGTGATCGCGCTTTCGCGACCGCGCTGCAATGTGGCTGCGAACTCGGCCAGACGGCCGGAATCAAACGCCTGTTCGAGGGCCTTGCGATACGATTTTTGCGCTTGACTCGACGCGGAATGGCCTCGCCCGTCGCTGCCCGGTGAGCTGCTGTATTTGCGCTCACGACGCCGTTTGTCGAGTTCGGAAAAACTGAGCTTGGGGTCGTCTCGGTCGCGGGATGGCATAGACGTTTCGCAGGTAGTGCTGTGCAGTGTACCGACCTGGTTCTGCCGGGCCAAGCCCGGATGTGTTCGGTCCCGGGCTGAGTGCCGTTTCCCCGAAAAATCTGCCCGATCACGGGCTAGTACCCCTGGCCCGGACCAGCAGCAGTGGGGAAATTGTTTTTGCCCAATCTGCGTGCGCCCTGGCCGGGAGCGGCGATCAGCCGATTTCGGCCACATGGGGCGCCCGGCGGGAGTCGGCCGGACGGCTTTGCCCAATAATGGTAGCGGCGTTCGGGATTTTTTCCGAACGCCGCTAGGGGTCCTTTTTCTCCGGCTCTTCTTTTTTGACCTTCTCGTCGCCACCGCCCTCATCACCGGCAAAGAGCTTGGCAAAGGTGTCACCTTCGCACTTCTGCAGGTCTTCCTTCTTTTTGGCATCGATGAAGCAACGGACCGACTCGGGGCTGGCGCTGCCCCGGCAGGTGCGGATCATTGCCGACATATCGGCGCCGACATCATCGGTTTCGGTTCCGTAGAGCTTTCGGATGTTGTTGAGCGCCAGCTTGCAGTCGTCTTCTTTGGGCTTGTCGCAGGCTGCGGTGAAGAACAGTCCGGCCGCGCAAAGGGAGCTGACGACCGCGCCGAGTCTGATCGAAGAGCCGGCCATCCGGCTGTGTGGCTGAATCATTTCCATGCCTCCATCCCGGATCCTAACAGAGCGCGCGCCCGTTCGAGGTCCTGGACGGTGTCGATCTCGCGCCATGAGCCGCGGATCGCGACCGGCGTGATCGGCCGTCCCGAGCGGATGAGATACTGCAGCATGTCGGTGAGATAGGCGTCGCGAAATGCGGGCGCCCGCTCGAACGGCTCGACCTCGCGTCCCCGGTATCGCTCGGTCAGCTCACGCCAGGCCTGGTCGAGCCAGCTCGTGCCCCGGGCAGAAAACTTTGCCAGACCGATGAACTCGCCCCAGGCTTTTTCCGGTGGCAGGGCCCGCTTGCCGACCCGCACGACCCGGCCGGCCGGGTCGAGATCGGCGACCTCGGCTTCGCTGAGAGGATGCTCGGTGCGGCCCCGGTAGATGTCGGCAAAGTCGCGGTCGATGGTCAGGCAGATGTCGCCGGGCGCGTCGAGTACGGCGCCGACCACGTCTCTGGTGAACACAATGTCACCGTAGCTGATGAGGAGCGGTCCGGCGATCTCGCTGGCGGCGCAAAACAGCGACTGAAGGATGTTGTTGGTGGCAAAATCGGGATTGTCGACAAAACGCAGACCCGGGCCGAACTCACTGGCCCGGGCTTGCAGCACGTGGCCGAGATAGCCCCGGACAAGGACGATGTCGCGGATGCCCCGGGCGCGAAATGCGTCGAGCTGCCATTGCAGAATGGCCCGGCCGGCGATCGGAACCAGACACTTGGGCATCTGGTCGGTATAGGGCATGAGCCGCCGCCCGCGGCCCGCAGCAACGATGATGGCCTTGGTCGGCCGCGCGATCGTCATGGCCTGGATTGTACAGGACGTCTGTCTTGCTCTTGGCCCTGGCCGAGCTGGGGGAACTCCCCAACGCGCTGCTCTATGGCGCAGATCACCCGAGCCAGACCGAGGCCAGCAATGTGCAACGACCGCCGGGATCGATTCGGGGGAACGGTGCTCAGAGATGGGGGGTGAGCTTGGCTTCGATCCTGCTGCGGGGCTGAGCGCCGACGATGGTTTCTTTCACCTCGCCGCCCTTGAACAGGAGCAGGGTGGGAATCGAGCGGATGCCGTACTTCTGCGGGGTGCCCTTGTGATGGTCGATGTCCATTTTGGCCACTTTGAGCTTGCCGTCGTATTCGTCGGCGAGCGCGTCCACGACAGGGGCAACCTGTCGGCATGGACCGCACCACACGGCCCAAAAGTCCACCAAGGTGGGCAGCTCGGCCTCCAAGACCTCGGATTGGAAGGTTTCATCGGTGATCGTGACTATTTTGTCGCTGGCCATTTATGACTCCTGAAGCGATTTTGGAAGATTCTGGAAGAAGTTGGTTGCCTGCCTGGTTTTGCTGGCAGGCGATGTGACAGTCGCCCCGTTATGTAATGCCCTGGAGCAACACCCGCAAGTACATTTGCCGTCGCGACCCGGACCGGGTCGTTGCCGGGCCCTGTTGTCGGCCCCGGGCAGCAGTGATTGCCTCTGCGAATATGATATGTTACGGCTGCGAGGGCGCAGAATGGCACGCCTTTATATCTCCCAGGACCGAATGGACACATGGAGCTCCGAGAACAAGGTGGAGATCGCGGGTGACGTCATGACCCTGGTCGAACTGGACCGCTCGTTCGCCATTCGCCCCGCGGTCAGGTTCCTCCGCGTAGCAGGGGGAGACGACGATCCCCACGATCTGCTCGGCAAGGTGAAGGACGAAAAAGAGCTCGCCGCCATGGGTGCCGATCACGTGGCCATCTCGGTCATTTATGTGGAAACCGCATACGACGTGGAGAATGGCTTTGTCGGCGATCCTCGGCCGGCGAAAAAATCTCCTGCCCCGGCCCAGCCCAAGGGGAGACGGTCGGGGTGATCATGGACCCAGGATCAACCATGGCGACCGTATCGGCTGTCCACGATACTGGCGTATCGCCTGCGTTCTACGTCACTGTCGTGCTTTATCTTGTCGCCTGTGTGATCTATGGCTGTGTGTTTGCCAGCTCGCGCGAGGGCGTCGCGCAGATTGCACGAATTACGCTTGTCCTGGCGTTTGTCGCCCACGGGGTCGAGATCGGATGGCGCGGAGTCGAGAACGTCCACCCCGGAACATCGGTCCGCGAGGCCCTTGGCTTTCTGTCCTGGCTCCTGGTCGGCGGATATCTCCTGGCCACCCTCAAGTATTCGCTGCAGCTCCTGGGCGCGTTCGTGGCGCCAGTCGGGCTGGCGGTTCTGGCTGCAGCCAGGCTCTCACCGTCGGGCGAGGCCTTGCCCGGCCTCACCTTGCTCGGCCGGATCCACATCTCTCTGGCCACCCTGGGAGTCGCCATCTTTGCTCTGGCCACAGCCCTGGCCGCGATCTATCTGCTCGAGAATCGCAACCTCAAGCGCAAGCGATTCGACGGCATCCTGTTCCGCCGCGGGGTCGCCCTTGAAAGCCTCGATCTCCTGTGCCACCGTCTGGTTCTGGCCGGTTTTCCCATCTTTACCGTGGCGCTCATGCTGGGCGTCATCTGGGTGTCGCAGCGAGCCAGCGGCTTCGATCGCCCCGAATATTCGCTCGCCATCGTGACCTGGCTGTCGTTTGCTGCGCTCATCGTGACCCGCACGACCCACGGCTGGCGCGGCCGCAGATCCGCTCTGCTCACCATCGTGGGCTTTTCCTGCGCGGTCCTGGTATTCGCTATCTACTTTGCGCGGCGCGCGCTGGCATGAACCGTGGGATCGGATCTCTTCGTCATAGGCATTTCCTGGCGCACTGCCCCGGTCGCCCTGCGCGAGAAGCTCGCCTTTACCGATGACGAGTTGCCCGCAGCCCTGCAAGAGCTCACCGCCTCGTCGCATATCGACGAGGCCCTGGTTCTGTCGACCTGCAATCGGGTCGAGGTCTACGGTGCCACCGCGCGCAGTGTACCCGCTGCAGTCGTGGCCGAGGCCACCTCCGAGGCGCGCAGCTTTCTGTCCACCTCGCGCGGCGTAGCAGCCGAAAAGCTGGCCGAAAATATCTACGAACACACCGAGGGCGGCGCGGTGGAGCACGTGTTTCGGGTCGCCTCGGCGCTCGACTCACTGGTCCTGGGCGAGGCGCAGATTCTCGGCCAGCTCAAGGCTGCCTACGGTGTCGCCCTCGGTGTCGGGGCGACCGGTTCGGTCCTGGGTCGCTGCCTCGAGCGCGCCTTTGGCGTCGCCAAACGGGTCCGCAGCGAGACCGGTGTGAGCCGCGGCGCGGCCAACGTATCGTCGGTTGCGGTGGAACTGGCCAGGCGTGTGTTCGTCGATCTCAGCGGCAAGACCGTCCTCGTCATCGGCGCGGGCAAGATGTCGGCGCTGGCCGCGCGCCACCTCCACAGTGCCGGCGCCGGGACCATCCTGGTCACCAACCGATCCTCCACAAAGGCCGAGATACTGGCCAACGAGATCGACGGAGTACCCCGGCCCTGGGACCAGCTGGACTCGCTTCTGACCATTGCCGACGTGGTGATAAGCTCGACCGGATCGCGCCAGCCCGTGCTCACCCCGCCGCTGCTCAAAACCACCATGAAGGCCCGGCGCTATCGGTCGATCGTCATCATCGACATCGCGGTGCCGCGCGATGCCGACCCGCGCATCGGCAGGTTCGACGGGGTCTATCTCTTCGATATCGACGACCTCCGGCGGGTCGTCGCGTCCAATCTCGAGGAGCGGGCCCGGGAGGCCGAACTGGCCGAGCGGATCATTGCCGGCGAGGTCGAGCAGTTCGATAAATGGCTGCGCAGCCAGCGCGTGGTGCCAACCATTCGCTCCCTGCGCGAGCACTTCATCCAGGTGGCCCGGGCCGAGGTCGATCGCACTCTCAAGGCGCTCGACGGCGACCACAACCCCAAGGAGCGCGAAAAAGCCATTCGGCGCCTCGGCGACGTCATCGTCAACAAGCTGCTCCATGCTCCGCTCACCGCGCTCAAAGCCGGTGACAACGAAGAGACCGAGGCGCTGGTCGAGGCGACCAATCGCCTCTTTCCCCTCGACTCAGATCGCGACAACGGCGAGGACGAGCATGCAGCAGCACGCGGCGAACCCGCCAGAACCAGGAAGAGGGCATGAGCAAGAAATCGATCAAGATCGCCACGCGCGGCAGCGCATTGGCGTTGTGGCAAGCCAACCACGTTCGCGACGCAGTACTCGACCGAGTACCCGATTGGCAGGTCGAACTCCTGGTCATAAAGACCACCGGCGATCGCATCCTCGACCGGCCGCTGGCCGAGATCGGCGGCAAGGCTCTCTTCGTCAAGGAGATCGAGCAAGCGCTGCTCGACGTCCGGGCCGATATCGCGGTGCACAGCATGAAGGATGTGCCCGCGGAGCTGGCTCCCGGCCTGACCCTGGCCGCGGTGTCGGCACGCGAAGACCCGTCGGACGCCCTGTGCATTGCCGGGGCGCAAAGCTCAGCATCCCTCGACCAGCTACCCGAACGCGCCCGGGTCGGCACATCGAGCATGCGCCGGCAATGCCAGCTCCTGGCCGCCCGACCCGATCTCGCCATCTCCACATTGCGCGGCAACGTGCCAACCCGACTGGGCAAACTGGATAGCGGCGATTTCGACGCCGTGGTTCTCGCTTCCGCCGGGCTCATACGCCTCGGCTTCGGCGATCGCATCAGCCAAAAACTGGGCCCCGACATCTGTCTGCCAGCAGTGGGGCAAGGCGTGCTCGGCATCGAGACTCGAAGCGATGACGACGAACTGGTCGCCGTGGTCCGCGACGCCATGCACGATCCCGGCGAGGCCATGCGCGTGGGTGCCGAACGAGCATTTCTGGCCCGGCTGGGCGGGAGCTGCCAGACGCCACTGGCCGCCCACGCGGTTCGCGAAGACAGCGGCCAGCTCGCCATCGATGGCATGTGCGGCCGTCCCGACGGCTCGGAACTGCTCAGGGTCCACCGCTCCGCCAAGGTCGCAACCGTGCGTGACGCCGAGGCCCTGGGCCGCACCCTGGCCGAGGACCTGCTCGACCGCGGAGCCCAAACCATCATCGATGAGTGCATCGATGGTCAGCCCAACTAAGGGTTTGTCCAAAAGTAACCAGATCTATTTATTAGGATATATTTGGGGCAACTTTATAGTTCCATTCGCCGTGGTAATCGTTGCGGACGAGATTGACCTCAGCCAGCTGTTTGTTGGAGATGCGGCGCCCTTGGTCATCGACTTCGATGGCCACGTGACCGAAAGCATCGCCTAGATTATATTGGTCGGCCCCCAGTTCGTTGGTTCGTTCGTTATGCTGTCGAGATTGCATTGACCCCCAACATGTTGCCGCCAGTAGTCAGCAAGGGCTGGGTGAGAGTGGCGGGCGACGGGGCAACGGTTTGTCCCGGTTCGCGGAAGGTAGCAGCAAAATGCGCAGCACGGGAAGGTGGTTTGCTCGCTGTGGGAAGCGCGACAATGTAGCGCCGACGTACAGCGACGGCCGCAATTCCTTCGAGCCCGATGTTCGAGAGGTGAGCCTGCTCGAAACCGCCGAAGACACAGCCAAGCCAGCTGTCGTTTACTTCTGGTCGGGGATCCGGCGGAGTACGGCCAGGATATCCTCTGGCGAGGCATTCTCGCCCATTCCCAGTTCTCGGGCGACGTTGCGGATAAGCCGGGCTACCTCGGGGGGAGGCTCTATGTCGCGGTCCTGTAGACTGGCTGCTGCCCTGGTCAACAGGTCGCCGTCCATCCCCTGTATAGCGCGAAGCAGTGCGCCCACCAGCGGGGCGAAATCCGGTAGCGCGTCGCTCTGCGCAGCCTTTTGATGCTGGCCGAGCAGGCTGTTCTGGAGTTTTCCCTGAAGTCTGTCGGCGACGTCCTGCGCGATGGTTCCCGAGCCCGCGAGCTGTGACAGAACCTCGGCCACGATCGGCGCAGCTGCCTCGCCCACGGGTGCCAGCGTATCTGGCAACTCCGGGGCTACGTCATCCTGCCTTGCGCCCGACAGGTCGGCGCCGTCCATACGCGCGCTATCCATGATCGCACCGCGCAGGTCGGCGGCGTGAAGACACGCATCGGTCAAATCTGCGCTGGTCAAATCTGCACCGCGCAAGTCGGCGTCGGTTAGATCAGCTCGAACCAGCTGTGCTCCACCGAGGTCAGCCCCGCGGAACGACGCACCCGTCCCACTGCCATCGGTAACATTTGCGCCGCGCAAATTGGCTCGAGACAGGTCTGTATCGGTCAACCGCGCACCGGCCAGCTGGGCGCCGACCAGTTCGATCCCGCGAGCCTGACTGTTCTCCAGGCGCGCCCTGGTGAGACGCGCGCCTCTGGCCCGTGCCCCCGTCAAGTCGCACATGCGCAGAACCGCATCCGAGAGGTCGACATCGTCGAGCCTCGCGTCACGCAGCTGGCAGTCTACCCAGCGAATGCGCTGTAGATTGGCTCGGCTGAAATCGACTCGAGTGAGCACGAGCCCATTTGCCCGCAGGCCGGAAAAGTTCTCACTGGCCAAGTCGGCGCCGCTCAGGTCGAGCCGGCGAGCGATCCGTCGGGCGTTTCTGATCGATTGGAGCTGGGCGCGATCGTTGCTCATTCGACGTATCTCACCGTAACCCTCGGGTTCTACTCTCTTGCCGCACTATGCCCCGCCCCCACTCAGGATCGGGTAGTTTCTCTGTTGTCCACGATCATACTCCACTACGAGCTCGAGCCGCCCTTCGGCATCGTCCTGCTCAAATGTCGTCGTATAACCGGCTTCGTAGAGTCTCATGAGAGGTTCCCACGGGTTGGGGAGGTGACCCATGTCGGGGTCGTCCTGCCAGAAGTAGTAGGACGCGATCGTCAAAGCGAGCGGCTCCTTGGCTCTTGCCGGACGATAATTCACACGTGTGAATAACATGTGCAGAAACGCCTCATACTCATCAGCTTGATAACCAGCTGATTGCGCATCGGCATAGGCATCGAGAGGCGGCCGTCCCTGCGTCCTCTGGAGATGATTGATCACTCTGCGAGTCCTCGCCACGTGGGACGCTATCAAGCTCTCGGCCTCAGACGTGATTGCGCTTGCCGAACACCACCGAATTTCACCCAAACGTGCCTCGATTATATTCATTTCTTGAACATCCATTTTTGTATTCCAGGCATATCATCATGAGTGTGGCCCAACGACCGGTGTATTGGCCGAAACTACCTCTGTGATGCCTCGTCAGATACTGCACGAGGTGGCCAGATCGCGGACCAACGCCTTGATTTCATCATCGGCCAAGTTTCCAGATATGTTCATTATAGCCTTCACCGCCGTCGTGGGAATCTGATGACGGATTGCAACCACCCCCTCGGATCTCATCAAACGATACATCTTCTCAAAGCGTGGATATGCTTCGATCATCCTGGCCATCGTGTTGGAATCCGAGAGATCCCACACCGCATGAGGATCAACGAGCCGCAAATCCACGACAGTTAAGATTCCACCACCCTTGATTTCGATATTTGCCGCAACCGTGTCGACCTGGGCCAGCACGTCTCTCGTCACGCCGAGGAAGCCAGCGCCGCCCCCTCTTCTCAAGTATTGCAGGAATCCCCCCTCCGGAGTCTGGTGCCCGCCCCTTGCCGTGATTGCCTCGCCGAGTACTCTCCTGATGACTTCCGGATCCGAGATAATCGTTTTTGGCTCCGTTAGTTCAACGACTTGCGTCGGCTCGAGGATGCGGGCCGCACTGGTATTATGGACCCAAAGTCCTGGCCCTGTGGTAGAGTTCGAGACGAAGTACGTCTGAAACCCTTTGACTCGCAGATTGAATGTTGTACAGCGAACCTCCTGCTGCCTGATCGCTGTGATTTTCACATACTGCTGCTCGGAATTGCATAACTCGTCACCAACCTTGAGCTCCTCCGCCAAAATCCATCCGCGCCCTACGGCCATAACGACGTGACCGGGAGTCGTACGAATCCTAATATCCCCGGCGGTGATCTCGAGGAGTACATCGGTGGCGTTCTCAAAGGTCTCCAATACCTCACGGTATGCAAGCTCGCCGCGGCCGCTCTCATGTCGAGCAACAACCAAATCTCCGGCGCGGAGATGCTCTATGTTCCGATTTCCGTACGGTGTTAGGACCTTTGTTCCAGCCGGGAAGCATCGCCCACAGATCGCGTGGTGCAATTGCTCTTCGGTGTCCGCCACGGCCCGGCGTCGTGTACTCGGGGTCTCGGGAAGCCCCAGTAGCCCGCGACCACGAGCGACCACGGCGCTTTCGAAGGCAGACAGGCCGCTGAACGCGCGGTCCCGCAGTCCGGCTGCACGAGAACGGAGGCGACCCAGTCCTGTCGTCGGTACCTCGGCGGCCGGGGTCCTGGTACCAGCGCCCCGGCTGGCAGCGCGCGCCCCGGCGGCACCGGATGCGGCGGCCGAGGCAAAGCGGTTGAAGTCGAAGCTTCCACCAGTGAGCACATCGAGGATTTCGACCCCGCCGGCCAGTCCGATCCCGGCGCCCACCTCGATCAGGGCATCGCGGGCTCCGCCCGTGCGCCCGCCCGACCCGGCAGGAAGATCGGCGCTGCCCGCTCCAGGTCTAGCCCGGGCCGATGACACCACCGACATGCCGCCGGCCATCACAAATCCCTGCCAGTTAAATTTCTGGCCAAACACGAAATAACCAAACGCCTGGGTCAAGCCCTCGGAGATCATGTCTCCTGCCAGGTTCACGCCGATGTTGATCGCGGTGCGCGCGACCGCACCAGCCCCCGCCGAGAGCGCTCCTGCCGCAGCACCGGCGCCAAAACCGATGCCGCCGCCCAGCGCGCCGCCAACCGCTCCCATGATCACAGCCTGCACCAGTCCCTGATGCCATTCCTGTCCCGAGGCCCAGTTGTTGATAATCTGGATCAAGCCGGCACTGATGGCGCCGACAATGGCACCGACCAAGACCACTGCCAGGAAGGGCGCACCGGCGCCCAGGGTCAGCACGCTGACCACCACCGAGGCGATTACCACGAAGACGATGAGCACGATGGCCAGAACCCCCTTCCACGCCGGCTGCTCTCTCTCGGCCGCTCGCCACGCCTGGGCGATGATCTGGTCGTCGAGCTGCCCGAGCATCCCCTCGAGTTCCTGATCGAGCGCCTCCAGCGATGCCGCGAGGGCCTCGTCCACCCGGGTGTAGATCGTGGTGATCGACTCGGCATACCCCTGTACCAACTGGGTCATGGTGGTGACCCCCTGGGCGGCCGTGTCCTTTGCTTGCTGGACGTGGCTGTCGGTCAGATCCGCCATGGTCGAGGCCGCCGCGGCCACCAGGTCGGCCATTTGACCGCTGAAACCGCTCTCGACCTCGATGGCCAGCTCATCATTGCTCGTCGTGATGGCGCGCAAGGCCTCGAACGCACTCCATCCCGCATCGCCGATCTGCGCCTCGGCGTTGCTCGCACCTTCTTCCATCTTGCCGAGAAGCGAGCCCATCCCGGCGCTCAAACCTTGCTCGGCTGCGGCCAGCATGCTGGCCAGCGCCATGGGATCGGGCACCTCGCCGCTCTCTAGCTGCCGGCGCAAGTCGGACAGAGTCGCCTCGAGCGAGTCCATGGCTGCACTCACGCCCCGAGCAAGCCCGGCCGCAGTGGCATGGGCGAGTTGCTCGATGGCCACTTGCTGGCAGTAGCCGGAGTCGTTGATGGCCTGCCGCTGGGTGTATTCCTGCCTGTCCAGCGTGCTCGAGGTGGCCGCCAGGCTGCGGTCGATCGCACTGAGGTTCAGGTTGCGCGCCGTGCTAATTCCGCCCAGCGCCCGGGCGCGGCCGGCCTCGAGCCCTGCGATCAGCTGCTCGAGGGTGTCGTCGAGCGTTTCCGATACCTGTTGCGCCCCCGCGATGACCGCGCAGCGATACTGAGTGCGCTGCTCTTTGAGTTCGTAGGCTTTTCTGTGGGCGGTGCGAATGAGATTGTCTTTGTACCCGGACGCGGTCTTACAGGCCGCATCCTGCTGGGCCCTGGCCCTGCGCACGGTGAGACAGCCTGTCCAGAAACCGTCGTCCGAATAATTGCCCTCAAAATCGCCGTAGGCGTCGGTTTTGCAATGCTCGTATGCTTCGACGTGTTGCTGGCCTCTGGCCAGCGCCCGATCTCCGTACTCGGGTCCCTTTGCCTCGTGGGCGGCTCGGCCGGTAGCAAAGCGCGTGTTGACGCCCTCGAGTGCCGCCTCTTCCTGACTCGCGATGGCATCGCCCGAAGCCATGTATTCGGCTTCCAGGGTGGCGATCGCGGCGTCGGTCTCGGTGTGAATGGTGGCGACATTGGCCCGATACTCGGCCAGAATTTGCTCCCGTGCGGCATCGGCCTGAGCCATAGCCTGGCCCCGGGCGCTGTTGATTCGAGCTGAAATTGCGGCCTTCTCCACCTCCATCGCGGTCGCGATAGAGGCCTTGGTGGAGTCGGCCAATAGGCCCAGTCGGGCCGGCACCTGGTTTTGCACAAACGCCACGGCACCGCGGATCTGGTTGGCTGCCGAGTCCATGAATGCATCCACCTGGGCCATTGCGCTGATCCGCGCCAGTTCCTCCTCCATGCCACCGTGGCGGGATTGAAAGGTTACTCTCTGCCCGAGTTGTTGGGCTCGCGCTGGCACACTGGCGAGCGTACTGGTCGCCTCCAAGTACTCTGCCACCGCTCGGTCGCGCTGCCCCTCCATCGACGAAAACTGTCCCTCCGCGGACGGAACGGTAGCAGCGCCACCCAGCGCACCTTCGCTGGGTGCTCCCAGTGCGGCAACTGCGTTTTCGTCTGCCGATCCCTGCGCCGTGTCGGCGCCTTGCTGGGCCAGTGCCTGGGTGGCGGGGCCGCCCTGAAGTTCGCCGGGGATTTGCTGGGCCTGTGCGTCCAATGCCTCCGCGACCTCGCATTCGTCCGGTCCGTCTTGCCAGGGTGGAAAGGCAACCGCGGCATCCTCCTCGACCTCGCTGCTCGGTGCGTCCGAGGACGGTTCCGGCGTGTTGTCCGGTGGCGGTTCGGCCGAGGCTCGATAGCACTCGCCCATCCTTCCCCCTCGTCCAGTCGGCTGTTCACCGCCCTGTGCCTCGCCACCTTGTCCCTCGCCGCCTGGGTCGGCCGGTTGCTCTTCGGAGTCGCCCTGCTCGCTCTGTTCCAGTGCCGAACCGGACGCCTGTTCCTCAGTAGGTGGTGGTGCGCTCGCCGCGGCCCCACCACCTTCGCCCTGCCAGGCCTCGGCCGCGGCCCCGCCGGCAGGGCCCGTCTCGCCAGTCGGTGGCAGCTCGATCTGTCGCGCCGCTCCTGATGTGATCTGACGTTGAACAGGAGCATCGCCGCCTCCGCTGGGCCTGGCGATGCTGTCGAGCAAGGGCTCGGCCGAGCGACCAGCCACGACTGCATCGGCCACCTGGTCCGCGTTGCGTTCCCACTGATCGCCCGGACGCCCGACATTGCCGGGCAGGCTCAGACCTTCTCGCTGTTGCACCACGTGGGCCGCCTCGTGCGCGGCAAGGCGCACATCCGGGGCCTGGCGAAATCCGATCTGATTGCCCGAGGTAAAGGCGAGCGCCCCCATGTCTCGACCCGCCTCGGCAGCGGCACCACCTACGCGAGCTCGTGTGTTGGAAATGTCGTGCCGTCCGAATGACGCCTGAATGCGCTCGAGGTGCGGCAGCGGCTGGTTGGCTCCGGCCAGTCCCTTTCGCGCCGACTGCTGAATGGCGCCCGGCCCGGTGGCATGCTTCGGACCAGCTTTTTTCTGTGCCACTTTTTTGGCTTCACAGGCCGGGCATTTGGCCTGAACCAGGTTTTGGCCAGGGGAGCCCGACTGGCCAGCGTCATTATCGTGTCCGTCCTCCTTGCTCTGTACGCAGTTCGGCTGGCCGTACTCACGACAATTCCACAGTTGGACCGGCGCTCCCCCGTCACTGCCCTCTTCTTCACAGGTCGAGCATTCATGCGGGACCATGTTCGCATCCGCCGCACTCGCGGCCTGTTCGGCCTGTTCAGCCTCACAGGCCGAGCATTTGGATTGAACGACGTCTGATTCTTCGGGCGCCGTCGCGTCGGCTTCATCGCCAGCGCTCTCGGTGCACGTCGGCTGGCCGTATTCGCTACAATTCCATTGCTGAACCGGCAGTGCATTGACAGCTGTATCGGGTTTCGCCTGCACGGACGGCCTGTCACCGCCGTTATCCCCGGCTCTTGCTTCCCGGGTGTTCGGTCTCTGCGCCAGGGCAATGATGCTGTCGTAGCAGCTGGCCGGGCTCGGCTGACCCGGCTCTCCGGTCTCGGGCTTGCGCTGCAATACCAGGCGTGTCGCCTCGAATAGTGCGGCCCTCGTGGGCAAAACCGCTTCCCTCGTGTGGTTGCCCTGCGCTGTCGCGGCCTGTGCAGCCCCGGCCATTGCCGCGTTGCCCGCGCCCTGCTGATAATGCTCCAGTTCGCTCGATTCCTCCAGTTGAAGTACTGGTGCCGGCTCGGGCGCCGGTTGCGGGAGCAGCCGTACCACAGGGCGTCGGGGTGTGCGATCGGGACGCTGCATCATCTGCTTGGGAGCATGTTTCATCGCTGAATCTCGACCCCTGTTTAAACGCAAAACGCAAAAAACGGTCGTCCTGGCTTAAGCGCATCCGTCCCCGCTGGAGCCAGAGCATATCACCGACGTGTCAGTCGTCCCTTTTCAAAGTAGTACATGGTCGCCAGTCCTCTGCGCCCAGCATCTGCAAACTGCCTGAATTCCGGCGAGTTCATCCGCGGTCGAAGACCCGAGGTGTAGGGACGGTGTACGCTTTTCAACTTGGCGCCGATGTAGGACGCTTGACGCTAGCTCGAACGCTGCAGAAGGAAGGCATTGTCGAGAGTATTTCGCCCCAGTCGGTTCAGAGAATCCTGGCTTCCTACAAGCTCAGACCATGGCGTGTACACCATTGGTTGAGCAGCAAAGTTCCCCGCGACACAGCGTTCCGGGCGCAGGTTGTTCAATTATGCGAGTTGTACACACGCAAGCTTTCGTCGCATGAACTCGTCTTGTGCCTAGACGAAAGACCTCTGTGCAGCCTCGGACCCGAACAGCCGTAGACCTAGCAAACTCGGTTCAACTAAAGTGGACGTCGGCTCATTCCTACCTTCCGCGTACCAGACACGCGCTCCGAGTGCAGTGTCGAATTGCCGTGGTGCTCTCCGAACCGATGGCACCGGTAGGCACTAATGCCCGAGGGTCGCCGTCTCTGCCTCGACTGGTCAATCTTTTTCTGCCTCGACTGGTCAAAGATTTCCGGGGCGCTGTACTAAGAACCGGTCCAAAAACTCTCCGCGTCGCCAGAGCGCCGATCCATCATCGCCAGCGGGCTTGCTCGTCGGTCAAATACACCCAGTATTGTCCACTGTTTATGTAGGTCTATGTAGGATTTCATTGTCAGTTTTTTGCGCCTCGGCGAGAGGGCGACTAGCATGGCGGGGTCGTGTTTCGCTGGGTTTGTACATTCGTCATCGCCTCGGTCGTGGGGTGTGGTGGCTCGCAGGCTGCTGTCAAGCGCCAGGGCAGTGACATTCGCGGTGCGATCGCGGAGATCGAACGGAAGAATCACAACAAGATGCGCGATCTCGAACATCAGATCGTGATGCTCGAGGACCGCCTGCGCAGCGCTCAGCAAAAAAGGCGGCCTCCGCCTCTGCCGGTCGAAGTACGCGCGCCCGACCTCGACGACGATGAGTACGAGGTTGTGGGCAGCGACGAGGACGGGGTCGAGATCGTGTATGTCGGCGATGCCGCGCGGGGTCGCAGTGTGACGATCCCGGGTCAATCGACCTATGGGCAAGGCTACCGCGGCGATGCTGATCGCGGCAATTCGGACCTCGATCGCCTGTCCCGGCACGAGCGTTCGATCCGGTACGGGCCGAGTGATCGTCCGGGTCGGAAGGAGCGACGCGAGGTGCGGCGGCGCGGCCGCGCGGCCGACCAGTCGAGCGACTCGATGCCGCGTTTGCCGGTCACCGAGCGAGTCGGCCCGACCGTGCAAGAGCAGATTCGCAAGGCGCGCGGCGCTCGGCAGGCGCAATCGGCCGGCCGCGCGGCCGGCGATTCGGTCCCGCGTCCCGGTACCGGCTCGGTGCGGGACAGGCGTGATGGTGCGGCCGGGACATCGTCTGGGCCGTCTTCGCCGCACAGCGCCCGGACTGCACCGGGGTCGCGAGCAGACAGCGGGGGCGGCCAGCCGGCCCGGTCCCGGCCGGTTTCGCGCGATCCCGTGACTGCCTATAAAGCGTCGTACGAGGCACTGCGCGAGGACAACCACGATCGGGCCATTGTCGGTTTTCGCGACTTTCTCGCCCGTCATCCGGGTCACGAGTACGCCGACAATGCCCTGTACTGGCTGGGCGAGGCGTTTTATGACCAGCGAGACTACCGCACGGCGTTGGCCGAGTTTCGCAAGGTGGTCACCGAGTATCCCCGGGGCAACAAAGTTCCCGACGCCCTGCTCAAGATGGGCTACTGTTATCTAGCCCTTGGAGATGCAGCTCGGGCCCGTTCGACTCTGGCTGACGTCATCGAGCGTCACCCCAATAGCGGTCCGGCCAAGCTGGCTGCGCGCCGACTCGATAGCCTCGGAAACTGACCCCATGCCCAACGTGCAAGCCATGCGTCGGACCGTATTTGCTTTTGCCATTGTCGTTCTCACAGTCTTTGTCCCCGGTCTCGACGGTATCGGATCGGGTGGGTTCGCGGGTCCAGCGTATGCGCAGGAGCCCCCGACAACGCTCGATCCGGGGACCAGCCAGCCGGCCCAGCCGGCCCCGCCGCCACCCGAACCGGCCCCGCAACCGGCCCAGGAACCCATTATTCTGCAGGTACCAGTGCCGCCGCGCAACGGCGAAGCAGTGCCGGCCGCCGAGGACGATTCCGCTTTCTACTACAGTGAAGACGACGACGGCGATCCAAGGCGGCGTTTTTTTGGCGATCGGCGCGGTGGAAATACCATCTTCGGCCCTGTGCCGCCGATTCACGTGATCCGGCGCGGCGACACGTTGTGGGACATTTGCTGGTTCTATTTCAACAATCCCTATGAATGGCCCAAAATCTGGTCGTACAACCCCACGATCACCAATCCGCACTGGATCTATCCCGGCGACCTCGTGCGGCTTTATCCCCAGGGCTTAAATTCTGTGACGATACCCGAGATCGATCCAGAGGTGGCGCCCGAGGCGGCCGATATCCAGCCCACACCGGCGCGCAGCTACAATGTGAGTCTGCGCCAGGTGGCCTTTGTCGACCGCGAGAAACTGAATATTGCCGCCATCATCGTGGGATCGGTCGAAGAGAAAACGCTGCTTTCTCTCGGCGACGCGGTCTATCTCGACTACCGGGGCAATCCGCCCAAAGTGGGCAAGCGATACACCATTTACACCGAGAGCCAGACCGTCACTCACCCGTATAACAAGAGGATTGTCGGCGCCTATGTCAGGCTCCTGGGCGAGCTCGAGGTGGTGAGCGTGAAAAAGGGCAAACGCGCCCGGGCTGTGATCACCGACTCACTGGACGTCATCGAGCGCGGCGCCAGGGTCGGCCCACTGCAGCGCACGTTTCGCACCGTGGAGCCCCGCCGCAACAAGGTCGACGTTCAGGGCACGGTTGTCGCCATGCTCGGCTCCGAGCAGCTGATCGGCCAGGGCCAGCTGATCTTCATCGATAAGGGCAAGGGCGACGGGATCGAGGTGGGCAATCGCATGTTTGTCGTGCGCCGCGGCGATGCCCTCGAAGAGATCATGAAACCATCGAGCAACGTGGGCAAAGACGACCGCCGCTTTCCCGCCCGTGCGGTGGGCGAGATCATTGTTGTCCAGGTCGGCAAGAACGCCTCGATCGCTCTGGTCACCCTGGCCCTGCGCGCCATCGGGGTGGGCGATCTGGTGCTCATGCGCAAGTCTCGCTAGCTGCCGGCCGTGGCGAACACCTCGCCCTCCTGGCCGATCAATTGGTTTTTCTGGTCGCGGGAGGCGGTTTTGGCCGCGATAGAGATCTGAGACAGCGGAGCTGATTTTTTGGGTCGTTTTCCGGAGTGCGGGCAGACAGCTCTTCGATGGCACGACGAGAGCGCGGGTCGTCCGAACGGGATAGCCTGGCGTAGCTGCGCCGCACCATCCGGCACGATCTGGCCTGGCGCAGGTCGGCGAGCCACATGCCGACCCGATCTGCTTTGCTGAACTTGCCCAACCTGGACAGCGCGATCCAGGCGTGATGGCGTACATACCAGTTCTGGCCGCCCGGCACCGCTTTGATCAGCGCGGCCACAGCGGCCGGCTCTTTGCCGAACTCGCGAACCAGGAACGGAATGAATTGGTCGCCATTGGGCAACGCCAGAGTGCCGATGGCGGCGCCAATGAGCGCTGGATCGGACCGCGCACCCCGATCCATTCTGACCGCCTCGGTGATCTCTCGGAACGCTGCGCGATACTCGCCCGCCGCAACCAGCTCGACAGCACGGTCGCGGCGCGACTGCCAGGTGGATCGTGGGCCGGGCACTTCATCTCGGGCTGGTCGTACCGTTGCTGTTGGCCCGGTTGCCGGGCCGGCCACAATGGTGCGGTCGGTATCGGCGTTTGGGGGGGGTGCGTCCCTTTTGGTCTGGGATCCCGCTCGGGCGGGTGGGGAAGAAGATGTCCTGGCAGACGACCCGGAAGAAGCAACCGCGGGCAGTGCATCCGATGCCGTGGCAGACCCGGGATCCGATGCCGTGGCAGGCGACGGTTCGGGCGAGGTATCAGACGGTGCCCCGGGAGGCGTTTGCGACGACGTCTCGGGGGACCTGTTCGGCGCTGCCTGGCCGCCGGCAGTCGCGTCGCCGGTTTCGATGTTGTCGGCATGACGCGGCCGCCGGATGATCCGATCGCGGTCCGATAGGCCCGGATCGGCCGTTCGGGCGGTCGTCTCGGCCGATGGTCGGGCAGCGCCATCGACCGCGCTGGCGGTGGCGTTTTCGCCATTGCGGTCGGGTTCATCCGATCCGCCGCCAATGCCAATCGCGACCAGCACCGCGACCAGCAGCAGCGCGGCGATCGCCCAGCCAGACGCGGCCAAGAACACGACTCGCCGCCACTGTTTGCTGGTCGGGCCGGTGTGGGTGACGATGGTGTCGGCCTCGTCGATCTCGCCGCCCTCGGGTGTGTCGAGCAGGGCGGACGCCATATCCTCGGCAGATGGAAAGCGCTGGTCGCGGTCTTTGGCCAGCGCTTTCATGATCACCTGCTCGAGTTTCTCGCTGACCAGTGGTTCTTCGATCGACGTGCGCAGCGGGGCCGGTGCCTCCTTCAGGTGCATCTTCATGACGGTGAATGGATCCGGATGTCGAAATGGCTTGTGCCCGGCGATCATCTCGTAGAGCAGGATGCCTGCCGAATACACATCCGAGCGAGGGTCGATCTCCTGGTCCTTGATCTGCTCGGGAGACATGGTACTGGGCGTTCCGACGATGGTGCCCTTGACACTCACCACGATTCCGGAGCCCAGTCCGTCGAGCAATTTGGCCATGCCAAAGTCGAGCAATTTGACAAAGTCGGTCTGGCCATCCGAGTCGATGAGCATGATATTGCCGGACTTCAGATCGCGGTGTACGACGTCGTTTTCGTGAAAGTACTCGAGCGTGACCAGGATCTGGTGCATGATCCGGACGGCCCGCTGGGGCTCGAGCGGACCTTCGCGAAGACGCTGGGTCAAGGTCTTGCCCGGGACGTATTCCATGACCAGGTAGGGCATTCCCTCGTGCACGCCGTAGTCGTTCAGACCGACCACATGGACGTGGTAGAGGCGGCTCATGGCCAGTGCTTCGCGGGCAAATCGCTTGCGGAACTCGGATTGTACAGCGCGGGTCGGCTGCAGAAACTTGATGGCGAATACCCGCTCCACACCGAGCCGTACCGCCCGGTACACGGTGCCGACTCCGCCCGCGCCGAGCCGCTCGCCGATCTGGTACCGGTTGTCCACCACCTGTCCTGCCATGGAATTCTCATTCCGGTCAATATGGCGCGGATACTTGGGCAATGGTCGGTGTCCTCGGCGATGGGTACAGTTTCTCGGCAGTCCCGATGGTTTTAATGCCCCATGGCGTTAATGCAAGAGTTCGCGCGCAGTGAGTGCGGCGTCCCGGACCGCGCGGAATACCGGCCCGCCAAACCATCCCTCGGTCAATGGATCGAGCACGTGCGGTGCGGCCAGGGAGACAACCCCCATGCCGACCAGTGTGAATATCGCAGCCCACACAAACCGCGGCCAGCGGCGGCGGGGGCGCCAGGTCAGCGATTCTTGGAGACGCTCTGCGACCTCGTTCATCGACGGGCGCTCGCCGCGTGATTTGGCCATACAACGCATGGCCAGCTTGGCCAGTAGCGGGCTGTAGCCCGAGCGGACCTGGGGCTTCTTTGGCGTTGCTGCTACATGCTGAAAGATAAAGCCGTGTTGCGTGTCGGAGGTAAATGGAAGTTCGCCCGAAACGGTTTCGTAGAGCATGACGCCGAGCGAATAGACGTCACTGGAGGCATCGGCGGGCTCTCCGCGGGCCTGCTCCGGTGACATGTATTTCACGGTCCCCAACATGGCTCCATGGGTGGTCAACGAAGTCGCATCGCGAACTCTGGCCAGGCCGAAGTCGGCCACCTTGGCCTGACCCGATCGGGTCAACAAGATGTTCTCCGGTTTGAGATCCCGGTGGACCACGCCCTGCTCGTGGGCGTAGACCAGTGCTTCGGCGACCTGCAGTAGCGCTGTGATGATTTTTTTCGGCTCCTGTCCTTCGCGGATCATCGCGCGAAACGCTCCACCGCGGAGAAGCTCCATGACGATGAAGTAGTTGCCGCGCCATTTTCCGACGTCGAGCACTTTGACAATATTCGGATGATCGAGTCGCTGGCCGACCTCTGCCTCTCGTTTGAAACGAGCTGCACCGTCCATATCGCGGACCAGGATCGGGTCGAGAACCTTGATCGCTACCCTCTTGTTGGCCTTGTCCTTTGCACTATACACGCCTCCCGTGGCACCGCTGCCGATCAGCCGTGCCAGCGTGTACTTGCCCAAACGCTTGCCCTCCAGCGTAGTGGACTTCTCCTTGGCCATCCCGAAGAGCATAGCGGAGTTCTCCTGCAACCGCGAAGCTCCGCGGAATTGTCTTTCCATCCGGACGCTTACGCCCTGCACGACAAAGCGCCAGCGAGTCCGGGGACGAATTTGATTCAGCTAACCAGTTGTAATGCCACGACCACCTGGATGAGGCCGACCAGGGCGACGACAGTTGCGGCCGATACCAGGGGTTTGCTGTTGGCCTGTGCCAGCATCAGGCCTCCGGTGGTGGTGAGGATCGCGCCCAGAATGATCGGAAGAGAGACTCCGCTGATGCCAAACGTGACCAGGCGGAACGCCATGGCGACCTCTAGGCCGCTGGTCAGCACAGCGAGGATGGGCAGGATACGCGCGGGTAAGCGCAACAAGATGACGGATGCGACCAATGCCGCGAACGCCAGACTGGTGGCCAAGCTCATGGGCGACTCCCTGTGAATGCGTTTCGCGTTGCGGAGTACGGAGCATACGTACTGGTGTGATCGTAGCCAAGTAGCTCGGGATGGAAGTGCGCCCGGTTTCGGGATAGCTTTCCCGCCATGAACTGCATGTCTCGCGTCTTTGTGATTGCGCTGGTATCGCTCGTGTGTTCGGGCTGTGTGACCCGAAACAAACACGCGGCGACGATTGCAACCTGGGAGGATAAGGTGGCCGAATGCCACGCCGACCGGGCTCGACTCGATACTGAGATGCAATCGCGAGTAGCCGCCAAGGACCAGGAGATCGCGGGGGTTCGGGGTGACCTGGCCCAGGCTCAAGCCGGTGCGGCGAGCCAGGAGGCAGCGCTGAAAGCCGATCTGCGGGCCAGCCGGGAAGAGATCGCTGCGCTGCGCGCCCATCGCGCCAAGATCGAAGCCAACCTGGCACAGTATCGCAAGTTGCGAGATGCATTCCGCAAGATGATCAGCGCTGGCGAGCTCCGGGTGTACAAGCGGCGGGGCAGGATCATGGTCGCCCTGCCGTCCAGCGTGCTGTTTCCGTCGGGCAAGGCGACCCTGTCGCCGGGCGGAGAAAAAGCCCTGGCCGCGGTCGCCGGCGTGTTGAGCAAACTGCCCAACCGGCGTTTTCTGGTCGCTGGACACACTGACAACGTGCCGATCAAGTCGGCCGGATTCGCCGATAACTGGGATCTCTCGGTGGCCCGCGCGACCGTTGTTACCCGGTTCTTGGTCGGCAATGGCATGGCGCCCAGGAACCTGGCTGCGGCCGGCTACGGGCAGTTCGATTCGGTACGCAAAAACAACTCCCCGGAAAATCGCCGCAGAAACCGGCGCATCGAGATCATCCTCATGCCCAATATCGACGAACTGCCCGCCCTGCCAGACTAGTCACAGGTAATAGCGCAAGCCGATCAAACCGTTGAAATCGACTTTGCCCTTGCCATCTTCACTCACCGATACGTCGACCACCAGCGCCGACTCGAGAAATACGTCAACGGGTATGTCCTTGAAATCGAACGCCACACCCAGGGGAATGCGTATGCCCAGGTGTGTAATATCGTCATAGTTGAGTACCCTGCCCCCCAGGCCGAGGTAGAACGGAGCGAGAAAGGTTTCTCCTTCGACAGCCACAAATGGGTGCCACAGAATGTCGCCGTGCAGGTGCAGGCCGTCGCGATCGCGGTATGCGTAGTAACCGCCGGCACCAAAGTCGAGTGCAAACTGCGACGTGAACAAGTATTTGCCGGTCAGGCCAGACGGCACGCCCACAGCCAGTCCGACGCCGAACGTCTTATCGGTCTCAAAAGGCTTCGAGATGGCCAGCGGGCGAGCGTTCGCTGTCCCGACCAGGACAACGGCGCTGACCACAATCGCTGCAGCAAATGATTTCATGGCCCCATTAGACAATACCCCGGGCATGGCCACAAAGGGCACCGTCACAAACCGAGACGCGCGGCCCGATCGACTGAGCGATCGCGCCCGCATCGCGGTCGAGCGCAGACCGTGGTGCTTGTTACATCGATTTCCATCTCGCCAAAAAATAGATTCATTAATTCAAAGTTCTACTTGTGTGGAATCGATGAGTCTTATAAATTGGCCGATTTTTTGTATCGGCATGATTAAAATCATGAATATATCTCGATTCGAAATCGAGTATTTACAAATATAGTTTGATTGCAAATCGAGAAAAGAAATAGAAGAGTAGAAGGAAGAGGAGCATTATGCTGCTGCAACCAGAGTACTGGCAATGTCTCCAAGACGAGCAAGCGAGGATGCAACGGCGCCAACGACAAGTGGTATAAAGACCTAGCCGGCTGTCTCACCGACCCGGTGTGCGGCAGTCCGAGCGTGGCCTGCCGCATCAACTCTCGACATCACAGACCAGCGCACGGCCAATCCGATCGAGAGGAAAAGGACCGCGAATGCCCAGCTGATACCCAGAATATCGCGCGCCATGCCGCCTTCCATACCGCCGATCACCCATCCCATGGTCACCGCCAGGAGTGCGGCCACAGCACTCGAGAGGCCGAACAGGATCAAGGCGGGCCGGCCCGGCAGGCGCAGGGACGGGGCTGAGCCCGCGTTCAACTGCTCGCCCAGTACGCCCAGCAAATCGTCCATGGACGGCCAGCGGTCGGTCGGATCAGGAGCGAGTCCGCGCACGATGATATTGCGCAGTCGTTCGAGATCGGCCGATTTGACCGCGGGTTGCCGGACGTCGCCGTGTACTTTTGCGGCCGCCTGGGCCATGCCGCGGCCCTCGAATGGCGCCACGCCGTAGAGACTCTCGTAGAGACCAACACAGAAATTGAACTGATCGCTGGCCGGTCCCACCGGGTCGCCGCTCAGCTGTTCGGGGGACATGTAGTACGGAGTTCCCAGCAAGACTCCTTGTTGGGTCAGCCGGGAGCCGCTCGGCTGCTCCGCTCCGCATGCATCGCTGGCCGGAATGTCGGGTCCATTGGCGAGCAGCGCCAGGCCAAAGTCGAGTACGCGTGGACGTCCGTCGTCGCCGACCAGTACGTTTTCAGGTTTGAAATCGCGGTGAATGATTCCGGCTCGGTGGACCGCGGCGAGTCCGCGCCCGGCCTGTACATAGAGCGATAAAACATCCGGCCAGCTTCTCGGCGCAACATCGCACCACTGGCTCAGGGTCATGCCCTGAATCAGCTCCATGGCGATGAATGAGCGACCGTCAATCTGGCCTGCTTCATAGATCCGAGCGACGTTGGGGTGAGACAGCTTGGCCATGGCCTGGGCCTCGCGCAAGAGCCTCACGGTTCCTTCCAGGTCGGCTTGTCGTGGGTGGAGAATCTTGATCGCGACGTCGCGCTGCGACTCCTCGTCGCGGGCCGCATAAACCTGGCCCATACCGCCTTGACCGAGCTTGCGCAAAACCGCGTAGCGGCCGACCGGCTGGGCCGGGCGAAGCGAGCACTCGGCATCTTCGGGATGCGGGGGATTGATCCGTTCGGGACTGATCCATCGCCGGCCTGGCGATGAATGATGGTCGAGAGGTGCTTGCCGGTCTCGGTGATCGGGCCAGTCGCTGTGCAGCCACACGGTCTGCAGGGCGCGCCGCCGGACAGCCAGCCGCGCTTTCTGCTCGGACCTGGGCAGGCCGATCAGTCGCTCGACCGGCCTCTGGACTGGGCCAGCCGCATGAGATGGTTTGTTATTGTATTGCCTATTCTCTACCACAACCGTATCCCTTGAAGCGGGCCGAGCACAGGCACCGGGCCGACAACGCAATGACAGCAGTACTTGGGTCAGTGGTGCCGTCTACCGTAACACGCTATGCCATCGGCGCCATTACAGGGGATTACACGTCAGATCACCGGGGACATCCGGCACGGCGACCACAGATAGTCACAACTGAATCCGCAACGGCATCGACACCTACATCGGTGACCAGATCGTTGTGCAGGTCGTCCGCAGAGTGTCCTCGATTTGAATTGATGTAATGGCATGTAATATATATTTCCATTGCTTATCGATGACCTTCGTGTTAACTCGACCTGTATCAGTTGGAAGGGCGTGGCGACATATGCGGTCTGAGCGATGGTGTGGTGTGCTGTCCGAATGCGTTGCCACGGTATCGGGTGTCGCTGCGGGGCGCGGAGTTGCCGGCGCTCAATGCCTGGCTGCGAAAATATGACCGAAACGGCGCAGTGCAGTGGCGTCGATGTCCGGCCGAGACCGAAAAACCAGCCTATTCGATCACAGTGCGGCGCAGAATCACCCGGGGATTGGCCTGGACCTGGTCCATCGATAGCTGGACCTTGGCCACGCAAGCGCGCGCGGTCACCCGGATGATCTTGAACGTGCCGTCGGGCAGCGCTCGCTTGCTCTTGCCGCGCAACAGAGTGCCGGCCCAGGACTTGTCGACGCCCTTGTTGCGGCCGGCGTTGATGGTGATGATCACGCCCCCGCCCGAGGCTTGCTGAGTGCGGCGAACGCGGGCATAGATGGGCTTGCGCAGCGCGGCCAGACGGTCTGATTCGGCCGCTTTTTCGGCCGCGAGCTGGGCCGCTTCTTCTTCTCGGCGCTTGCGTTCTTCCTCTTCGGCGGCCAGTTCCTCCGGGGTCTTGACCACCGGCTCGATCACAGCGGGAAGGATCGGTGGGTCGGCGATCTGACCGGCTAACTCGGCCAGCGAGGGCAGAACCACGGCCCGGCGCTCTCGGAATCGGATCGACAGGGTGTAGCGGCCGGCGTCTCTGCGTTTGGGTGCATAGATCTGGACGTAGTATTTTCCCGCCACCAGGCCGCGCAGACGCATTCTCTTGCTCCGCTTGGCTGCGCGCGATGGCCGGGCGTGGTCGAGCTGGGTGAAGTACTGATCGTAGACCGCAAACGCCAGATCGAGGCCGGGACGGGCCGGCTTCCAGCTCAGCCGGAATTTGACGTCACCCTGTTTGCCCTCGGGAATCTCGAATACCTTCCAGTCGACGCGGTCGCCGCCCGGATAGGTCACAATGCCTTTGACCCGCGCTTCACCGCCGTCGAGAGTGATTTTTTTTGCCCCCTTGTAGCGGTAATCCTTGCCGGAGTTGGAATGCTGCGGAACATTCTTCAGGCACCCGGCCAGCCCAAACCCAACCGCCCACAGGACCATGGCACTCGCGATCCTCCGCGTGGTCGTCGCCCGGGGTGAGCACACCGATTTGTCCACCATGGCAAGGATGTAACACAGCCTCCGTCGCAGTGCGAGGTGCCGTCTGAAACCGGGGGCGAGCGGCGAAAACCGGCACGCAGGGCACGGTGATGGCCGCGACATGGCCGGGCGACCAACCGGGTGGTGACCGCCGGGTTGCGAGCCCCACCAAACCGGCCGAGTCCTCCCGCGCAGCCCGATGGAGACCGCTGGGGACTTGATCTTCGCCACCTTCACAGGTTATGCAGCCTGCGCTGTGGAGACCGTAATCCAATATTTGAGCAAGTATGTGTGGGGGTTCCCATCGGACCTGCCATGGCTCGTCGTAGTTCTTCTGGCTGCCGGATTCTACGTGACTCTACGGCTGATGTTCATCCAGCTTCGCCAGGTCGGTCACGCCGTGCTGGTCGTTGCCGGTCGCTTTGATGACCCAGAAGATCCGGGTGATATCAACCACTTTCAGGCATTGTCGACCGCATTATCGGCAACCGTGGGGGTCGGTAATATCGCCGGCGTGGCAACCGCCATCCACTACGGTGGGCCGGGGGCAGTGTTCTGGATGTGGGTGACCGCGGTCTTTGGCATGGCTCTGAAATTCGCCGAGTGCACTCTGTCAGTGCACTATCGCGGCTTCGACGAAAAAGGCGAAGCTGCCGGCGGCCCCATGTACTACATCGAGCGAGGGCTGGGCCCGAAGTGGAAGCCGCTGGCGATTTTTTTCGCCGTCTGCACGGTTCTTTGCGCCTGGGGATCGGGCAATCTCAACCAGGCCAACACAGTCGCGGTCAGCGCCGATGCGGACTTCGGCATTCCGGCGTGGCTGGCCGGGGCGGTTCTGATCACCATCGTCGGCTCGGTCATTCTGGGCGGTATCAAAGTGATCGGCCGGGTGACCAGCAAGCTGGCTCCGAGCATGGCGCTCCTTTACGTATTCTCGGCCCTGGTCATCCTGGCTCTGAACGCCGGCGAGATCCCGGGCGCCTTTGCCACGATCCTGTCCAGTGCGTTCAGCCCCGAAGCCAGCCTGGGCGGTTCGGTCGCCGGGGTATTCAGCATGACCCTGGTCTGGGGGGTCAAACGCGGTCTGTTCTCCAACGAGGCCGGTCAGGGGTCGGCGCCGATTGCCCACGCTGCAGCCAAGACCAATGAGCCGGTGCGCGAGGGCGCTGTGGCCATGCTCGGTCCGCTCATCGATACTCTGATCGTCTGCTCGATGACCGCGCTCGTCATCATCATCACCGGAGTGTGGGACGACTGGAAGCCGGACCGCAAAAAGCTCGCCGACGTGGCGGTCGTGGTGGCCTCGCCGGACGTGGGGGAAAGCGACCGATCTGCGGGCGAGCCCGGCGGCAAATCGGTCGTGGTCCAGGTCCAGTCCGGCACTCAGGCCGGGTTGGCATTCAAGGTGGCCGATGGCTTTGTCAAGGATCCCCGCATCGTCGCCGGCAATAAGGGCACACCATTTTCCGGCACGCTGGTCTACACCCCCCCGGCCAAGGGCAGTCCCAAGGGCACTCTGACCACGACTGCCGCCGATGGAGTCACGGTTGCTGATCTCGTGGTCGAGGGCGGTATGCTGCAAAACAGCTCGGCACTCACCTCGTGGGCCTTTGCCAGGGGCATGTCGCCGATCGGCGACTGGGGCAACTATATCGTCACGTTTTGTGTATTCTTGTTTGCCGTCTCCACGATGATTTCGTGGTCGTATTACGGCGACCGTGCAGTGACCTATTTGTTTGGTGCCCGCTATGTGTTTCCGTATCGAATTCTATTTCTGGTCGCCTCGTTCATCGGCGCCATCACCGCCCTCGAGACCGTGTGGGCAGCAGGTGACGTCTCGCTTGGCCTGATGACTATGCCCAACCTCATCGCAGTGGTCCTCTTGATGCCAAAGATCGTCGAGCTGACCCGTGATTATTTCCAGCGCATGAAAAACCGGCAGCCCGGTGCTCCGGCCGTCGATACCGGAGACAACTAGGAGAGACATTCAACGATGGCCTCAAACCCGTTCGAACGCGCATCCTCGGGGCGTAGCCAGTGGCAGAGCCGGGCGGGATTCATCCTGGCGGCGGCTGGAGCTGCGATCGGTCTGGGCAACATCTGGAAGTTTCCCTTCATCACCGGACAGAACGGCGGTGGCCTGTTTGTCCTCATCTATCTGGCCTGTATCGCGCTGGTCGGCCTGCCGGTCATGGTCAGCGAGATCATCATCGGCCGCGCCGCGCAGAAGTCGCCGGTCGCCGCGTACAACGGCCTGAGCGGTGGCAAGACGATCTGGAGTCTGGTCGGCTGGGTCGGCGTGACCGCTGGCTTCATCTTGCTGTCGTATTACAGCGTGGTCGCGGGCTGGTCCATGAACTATATCGGACTGGCCCTGCAGGACAGCTTTACTGGCCGCGACCCGAAAGAGATCACCGGGCTCTTTGTCGGGTTGGTGCAGGATCTACCGCGCAGCATATTGTGGCACGGCGTGTTCATGGGGCTCACCACGGCCATCGTGCTGATCGGTGTGCGGCGCGGTATCGAAACCGGTGTGCGCATCATGATGCCGCTTTTGCTGGTGTTCATGGTCGGTCTCATGGTGTACGCAGGCACCCTGCCGTCGTTTACCACGGCGCTGGATTTTGTATTTTCGCCCCACAGCGACCGGCTCACCGCCGGCGGTGTGCTCGAGGCGCTCGGCCATTCGTTCTTCACCTTGAGTGTCGGGCTGGGCGGACTCATCACCTACGGCAGCTATCTCAACCGCAACGACGACATCGTTGCCGCATCCACGGCGATCACCGTACTCGACACGTTTGTGGCCCTGGTCGCTTGCCTGGTGATGTTTCCGTTTCTCTTTGCGGTCGGCGCCGAACCGACCAATGGGCCTCCGCTCATCTTCATCGCCATGCCCATCGCATTCTCGCAAATTCCGGGCGGGGCGCTGTGGGGCATTGTTTTCTTTGGGCTGCTTTTCTTTGCCGCGCTCACCTCGGCCATCTCGCTGCTCGAGGTCGTGGTGTCCACCCTCATCGACCAGCTCAAGATCGGGCGCAAACTGGCCACTGTGGTCAGTGGCGGGGGCATCTTTCTCTACGGCATCCTGTCGGCCAAGAGCGACCTGCAGATCCCGGGCATCGAGGCCACGGGACCCGATTTTCTGCAGCAGATGGACTTCTTTGTCAGCAATGTGTTCCTGCCGCTGGGCGGCCTGGCCATCACGATCTTTGCCGGCTGGGTGATTCCGCGGTCGACCAGCTATGAGGAGTTCAACAGCGCCAAACAACGCGACCGCCTGTATCGCGGCTGGCTCTTTCTGGTCCGCTACGTGGTGCCGCTGGCCATTGTGACGATTTTTCTCTACAGCGTGCTGCACAATCTCCAGTTGTAATGACTGTCATTGCGCGGCAGAGGAGCGCCGACCCGGCCGGCCATCGGACATTGCCTGAAGGCTGGGTGATCGCTCGGCCTGGCCGGTCGAGTCCGGCCGAGCGCCCGCTCTGATCGCCGGTCTGGCGGTGTAATCAACCGGGCAGTGTATGTGTTCGGTCCGGCAAGTGCGCTATCGTCCGCGCATGCGTCGCGTGCTCATTTTATGCGTTGCTTCGGTCCTTCTTTCTTGCACTGCCCACGCTGCACCAGCCGGTGCCCGCCGTGGCCCCGATCGTCTCGATCAAAAGAGCACGGCCGAAATTCGCAAATACACCACCGATCCGTCGTTTCTCACCGAGTGGGTCGATCATCTGCCGGCCTCGCGTCAGGTGCCGTCGCCGCTTGCATTCCTGGGATATGTGATCGGCACACCGGGCAAACTGACCCGTCCCGAGCGCATCAATGCGTATTTTCGCCGACTCGCCCGGACCTCGCCCCGGGTGCGGATTTTTTCGCTGGGCAAATCGCACGGCGGCCGCGAGATGATCGCCGCAGCGATCGCCGATCCCGGTGTACTGGCCCGGCTCGACGCGACCAAACGCGCGATGCGCGAGCTGGCCGATCCGCGCCGTACCGGGCTCGCACAGGCCCGGCAACTGACTCGCTCGACCGTGCCGATCTACTGGATCACAGCAGGCCTGCACTCGCCCGAGACCGGACCGCCCGAGATGGTCATGGAACTGGCCTACCGTCTGGCGGTCAGCGAGCAGGATCATATTCGGGCCATTCGGCGCAATGTGATCACCTTGCTCACCCCGGTTCTGGAGATGGATGGCCGCGCCCGCATGGTCGATTGGTATTATCGATATCTGACCGGGGTCAGAGAACTGGAGGACAGTCCACCACGCATGGCGCCGTACTGGGGCGATTATACCGCACACGACAACAACCGCGATGGCCTCCAGCTCAGCCAGCCGCTCACTCGCAACTATGTCGCCGCCTATCACGAGTTTTTGCCCGTGGCCTCCCTCGACCTTCACGAATCCGTGCCATTGCTCTACGTTTCGAGCGGCACCGGACCGTACAACGACACACTCGATCCCATCGTGGTGACCGAGTGGCAATGGATGGCCAGCTACGAAGTATCCCAGCTCACCCAGCTGGGCCTGCGCGGCGTGTGGACCTGGGGATTCTACACCGGCTGGTATCCTGGCTATCTTCTGTGGGTCACCAACAACCACAACGCGATCGGCCGGTTTTACGAGACATTCGGCAACAGCAACGCGGGCACGTTCAAACGCGAGTTGCGCCGATACCGGTTTGCCGAGCGCCGGATCAACAGCCGGCAATGGTATCGCGCCTGGCCGCCCGAAAAAGAACTTACATGGAGTTTGCGCAATAACACCAATTATATGCAGTCCGGGGTACTGGCTTCGCTCCTGCTGGTGGCAAAAAACCGCGAGACCCTGCTGGAGAATTTTTGGCGCAAGAACAAAAACTCGCTCGACAAGGGCAAAAAACAGCCGCCTCATGCATTTGTGATCCCGGCCGAGCAGCGCGACCGGGGCAACTTGCACCACCTTCTATGGCTCTTATCTGGCCATCGCATCGAAGTCCATCGCGCCCGGGCCGACGCCGAGCTTGTCGCCATGCCCGTGGGTGTGCGTGCCCGGGAAGTCTCGGCTCGCCCGGCGACCGCGGGCAAGGGCAAGGGCGCGCGGAGGATCGCGGTAAAGAGTGGCGATTTCGTGGTCAGGATGGACCAGCCGTATCGCAATTTTGCCCTCACATTGCTTCTCAAGCAGGCTTTTCCCAAAACTGCCAAACTCACTCCCTATGACGATGTTGCGTGGAGTTTGGATTATATGCTGGGCGTGGTGGTGGAGCCCATTGCCGACAAGGCCGTGTTCGACCTGCCGGTCGAGCGGATGACCCGGATTCCCGATCTGCCGGGCACGGTTGAGGACAGTGAGCGATGGATCATCGATCACCGGGCGCAAACCCGATTGATCAGCCTGCGCTGGGCCTTGCCCAAAGACGCCCGGGTAAAGGCTCTGAGCGGGGCCTGGAACGGCCACCCGGCCGGCTCGCTGGTGATCAGCGGAGTCGATCGAGCGACCATGGATGCAGTGGCCAGCACGTTTCACATCGACGCCCGGGCGATTGCTAGCGAGCCGAGTGTCGCGACCATCGAGGTCGATCTGCCGCGGGTCGCTCTATTTCACACCTGGCGCTATACCCAGGATTCCGGCTGGGCGCGCTACACTCTCGAGCAACTGGGCGTGCCCTATACCCTCATCAACAAGGACCATCTGCGGCAGGGTGGGTTACACGACAAGTTTGACGTAGTGATCTTACCGACTCAGGGATTCTTATCATTTCAGGGCATGGTGCACGGCATCGACCCCAAATGGGGACCCATGCCGTATACCAAAACAGCCACGTATCCGTCGCACGGAATCATCGATTCATCGCCTGACATCACGGGTGGAATGGGATTTGTCGGTCTGGCCAATCTGGCCCAATTTATCAACCAGGGAGGTGTACTGGTGGCGCTGGGTTCGGCCGGCCAGCTGGTCTCTCAGGGCGGTTTGGCGCGCGAGGTTCGCTCGCTCCCGGTGTACGGCACACCGGGGTCGCACGTGACAGCCCGCATTGTCCGACCCGAGCATCCTCTGAGCTGGGGTTATCCCGAGCTGACGTATGTGTTTCGCGGCAACGTGCCAGTCTATGACGTGCGGGAATACCGGCGCGGTCATGTGGTTGCGCAGTTTGGCAGCAAGACCTGGCAAGAAGCCGATCGCGAGGCCGACCGCAAGGCCGATATTCCGGTCGCGCATCCCACCGGTGATCGCGATCTCGGCGCCGCCAGCGCAGTTGCAGAGACCGGGCCGGGGGCAGCCGAGACCGCCGGTCCGGGCGAGAAAAAGACGCCATTGCTGCTATCTGGTTTGATCAAAAAACCCGAGGCGCTCAGTCGCAAGCCCGCGCTGCTCGAGGTTCCGGTCGGCAAGGGGCGGGTGGTTCTATTCTCGTGGAATCCCATGCACCGCTACCAGAATCACCACGATCTCGCCTTTGTGGGCAATGCGCTGCTATTTTACAACGATTTTCCCGACCGCGTGCCCAGTCGCGAGGAGATGCGCGAACGCGACCGCAAAAAGCCGTCGAGATGACACCGCGACCGGTCACTGTCCCGGGTCTCAGATGTGGAGCTCGAGCAACCTCTGCGCGATCGAGGGTGTTGTGGGTGGTTTTCGAGTTGATGCCAGGGGTTCCCCTGTATTTGCACGATAATGCCGCTATTTCTCGCTCGACTTGGGCGATTCTGCCATCTGCCTGGGCAGGCTGAGCGGACCCATATCAGTCCCCACTTCTTCGCTATGGTCCAGGCATTCTTGTTTGGTCCCCGTCTTGCTCGCGTCCGTCCCCGCTCCCGCTATCTCCGCTATCGGTTCTGCTCTCGCCACTCTGCCAGCAAGTCCCAGTCAACCTGACGACTTCGATCAAAGCCGCTTTTGCCCGACGGGACTTCATTGCGTCGATGAGGTGCAATACGCTCGATCAACTCCTCGTAACACGTCAGTTGTGTGCTCCATTCGTCATCGGTTTCCAGTACATGGACCAGTGTTCGCAGAATGTCCGACCTGTCGCGTTTCGCCAGTTTTAGATAACTGGACAATGCTCGGACAGCTGCGCCGCGTACCAGAGGCTCGGGGTCGGTTCGGGCAAGAGTCTTGACCCGGGCGACGTCGGCCTCGACGCCAGGATGATCACGGAAATAGATGAGCAGCTTTGCGGGCGCTTCATCGCGCAAGAGGGGGTCCGGGTGATCCAGCCAATTCCGTGCAAGACGTCGAAACTCAAATCGGCGATCCGCGAGCAGTCGCCCCATCGCCGAACACCGAGCGACCGGGTCAGCGGTCTCGTCAACCACAAGTTCTTCGTCACCTTCACGGGATTTTCTACGGATTGTCATCGAATCTCCAAAAATGAGCTTACTCGTCTCGACAGCTCGGCCATTTCGTCCATGGCCTGGGATAGCGCCTGGTACGATTCGGTGTCCGGAGGCATACGGCGTAGATCGCGATGGAGAGCGTCGCGAGCTTTGCTCAACGAGTTAATCACATTGTCCACTTCTCCAGCATGGTCCCACGCATCTCCGCGCCCGCTTTTCCGTACCGGGATGCCGAGCTTATCACGCAGAGCGCCGGCCAGATCGTCTGGCTTTAAATGGTCCTCCACAGCATTGCGGGCTTTTTGTAGATTGGCCCGCGCACCGATCGACAGCGATTGATCCGCGAGCACAAGCTGCCAGCGAACCAGTAGCTCTTTGCGTGCAACCGCAAGGGTGGTGAGCTCTTTGCTCGCCCTGGCCGCAGCTTCTTTGCTGATGACCTTACCGGTCCGCTTGAGCCCGGCCCGCGCCGTGGCGTCCATTCCTCCCTCAGCGGCCTGGGCCAGCGCTTTGCGTCCCGCTGCCGAGCTTCCCTTGAGAAAATCCAGCCCCGGAATGACCGCGACCACCGCCATACCCAGTCCACTCCATGCGCCCTGTTTGCCCTTCCACACATCGCCACTTGCCGCCGCAATATCGCGAAGATCGGCAATCTGCCCGGCAATCGGCACAAACCCCATCGCTGTCTGGCCGCCGGTCGCACTCCACGATTGATTGTCCGAAAACTCTCCGAGCAAGGCACCCTGCAAAAACGAACCAACGCCTTCCGAGCCCCTGCTCGCCGGATCCCCCGCAATATCGGAAAAGTCGTCGATCGTGCCGAAACAACCGGGCGGCGACGATAGGTAATCCCCGACCAGATCGCTCGCCAAAGAGGCCGGCATCCCGTCGGATACGTTGGGCAGATACGTCAGCGTGCCGTGGACCGCAGTGCCGTCGCCCGTCCGAAAATCGAGCGTCGCGACCAGCGTCCCGCTGCCGGTGTCACGGTTGGTGCGCAACGTCAGCTGCGATGTACCATCGGCCAGCTCGTACAGCGCGATCTCGCTTTGCCCCGATCGCCTGTACTCTGTGCGCAGCTCCATGTCACCGATGGTTCCCGGCAGCTGGTCACCCTGGTTGGAAGCAGCCAGTCGCGCCATTAACTCGAGCTTGTCGAGCGACTGGGCCATGCCCAGGCCCGTTGCCGGCGACAACGACCCGGGATTGATCGCAAACATGTTGAGGAGCAAATGCTGGCGCGCTGAGAGCACTGAAGCCCCATCCTCATTTTCTCCTACATACCCTTGAATGGTGCTGCCACCTTCACGTGCCACCATCAAACGGGTCCCGGACGGTGTCCTGGCAATCGTGCCAGTCCCGGCCAGGCGAGTCGAATCGACCGGCTCGACAACCACAGCATAGTAGCCTGAAGCGGGCGCAGTAAACGCCAGCTCCGCCCGATTGCCCTCGGTATGGGCGACTTCACTGCCATCCTGTGACAGCACCCGTATAATCACAGGTGACTTACTGGAGCCAGCGCTCAGTTTAAGTGTCTCGCCCCCAGCAACATGAAGCACACGTCGAGCAGGCCCGGCCGCCTGGATATCCCGAGAAGGCCCGTGCAGCAGCCCGGATGCTACATTCTCTGCTCCCGATCCTGGTTTCGGCGTTCGCTGCACCAGCGGACGAATCTCGGGCGTCGCATACTCGTGCGGCAAAAACGCAACTCGCGTCCAGTCTTGCTCGAGTTGTTGATCATCCCGGCGCACAGGCGTTGTCGTGTCCCGGCGTTGCCCGGGTGCCACCCCCCCGGCACGGCTCGATGTCACCGCTGCAGTCCGAGTTCGCTTGCCCGGCGCCACCCGAGGCCCGCTATCAGCCGATTGCGAGCCGAGTATCTCGGCCGTATGGTGCTTTGTTTTGCGGTGCAATCCCATCGTCTTCCTCCCGTATGCGAAAAATCGATGATCGAGTATTGCGCGGGCATTACCAGTGTATGTGAGTGCAGGAGCATACTCACCACAAACGACACAATGCAAGACGTGTGAATAGCAATTGCACCTCGACCCACATGCTCGCTTTACCGATCACTGCCATGGACAGCTGTAATGGTTTGTAATGGTTTGTAATGGTCTGTAATGGCATTTTGGACTCAGACGTCATAGACTGCAGTTCATTGTCGATCGCACCCGGTTCACAGGGGGCAGTATTCCGGCTGGCATCGGGTTGTGATCGGTATCGATCGAGCAGACAACCGCCCTCGCGGTGGGGACAGGATTGCATTGCATTGTATGGCATTACATATACACCTCGACATACACATTATTGATAGGGAGAAGACAACGAATGACTGACGAAAAACGGATGAGCGAAATTTTGCAGCGTCATCGCGCCGAGCTCATGGCCCTGGACAAAAGCACTCTAGTTGCGCCCCGGGTCTCGCGCGCCCGGGTCGTGGCATTGAGCCAAACTCTTGTGGACGGCTACCAGACCATCGCCCCCATGCTGGACGACGAGCTCAGCAAAGCCCGCGCCACCGAGCGACGCGGCCAGGCCGAGGGCCTCGAGGAGCGCGCCCTGGCGTTCTTTGCCGCCGATCTCGCCCAGCAAGAGAGCGCGTCCAGCGAACCGGGCCGCCGCGCCGAACTCGCCCAACATGTCGCCGAGTGCGATCATTATCTGTTCAAATGGGCCTGGCCGATGTTTGGCGACGACCCGGAGCTGGCAACCGCGCTGCTCGATATTCAACGCGGCCGTGGCCAGCAGGACTGTGCCGAAGATGTGCTTCGACTGGTCGAGATGTTTCGCGACCACTGGGCGCAAGCCAGTGGTCAAACGCCGGTTACACTGGAGTACCTGGATCGCGCCGAGGCCGATGCCACCCGGCTCGTGACCATGCTCGATGCCGATGATCTCGACGGGGTCCGCGATCTGGCCAGGCGCGCCTATAGCGCCTGGTACCATGATTATCGCGACATCATGGCATTGGGTCGCTACCTCCTGCGCGACCGACGAGGCATCGAAACCATGTTCCCCGGCATTGCTGCCGAGCGCCGGTCGGCCCGGCGCGGACCGAGCAGTTCCAACCAGCCGGACGAACCGGCGTCCGCAGGCGGTGAACCAGTAGCTCCCACCGAGCCGCCCCGCCCACAACAGTAACGACCCTCCCGACCCAAGCGCGGCCAACGTGCAGTAATTCGCCTCTGTCCAGAGACCAGAATCGGCGCCCAGACAATCTGCCTCGCCACCTCACAACCGCCACAAGTGGCTCCATGCACACGTTGTCAGCTGGCTCCGGGGCCAGTTTCGGCGAACCGTATAACAGTTGCGTTGATCGCAGCGCACAATCGGCCCGCCGCGCAATCGGTCCAGTTGCTCTCGGCGCCACAATCGGCCCGCCGAGCCATGGTTCGGTTGATCGCGGAGCCACAAACCGCCCGCGAATCAACCGATCGAGCGATCGCCGAGTCGGGACCGGCACGCAGATCGCCAGGTCAGTGGATCGCGGAAGCAGCCCCGGCACGCACATCGACAGATCGGCAGATCGCCGGGCCAGAGCCGGGCACAGAACAGCGACACCTCACAACGCGGCGGCAAAATCTGCGCGGCGGTGCAACTCGCCGACCGGCCACCAGGCCAGATTCGGCACCGCATACAACAGTCGGGTTGGTCGCGGCGTCACCACTGGCCCGCCGTGCAATCGGTCCAGTTGCTCTCGGCGCCACAATCGACCCACCGGGCAACCTTTCGGTCGATCGCGGCGCCACAATCGGCCCGTCCAGCAACGGAGCGATCAATCGCCGAGCCAGGGCCAGCACGCGCAGCAACGGAGCGATCAATCGCCGAGTCAAGGCCGGCACACAGAACGACCAAGGGCAGCGTCGTCGGCTCAGAACCGGACGCGTTGCCAAGGATGCCCCTGACCGCAGCGGCAATCTTTGCGCGGATTGTCAGCCCCGGCGCTCACCATCGGTCTTCGGCAATCAGGCATCGGAGTCAGCCCATCGGTATCGGCGCCGGTATCGGCATCAGCTCCGGCGCCGGCCCTGGCTGACAATCGATCACCGCTGGAATACCCTTGCCCATCGCTTCTGTCGGACCCGATGGATTCAACTCTTGAATGCGTCTCAGGGCCCGATCGCAATCCACAGGGAACGTTCATGCATTGTCTCAGATCAATACGCCTTGTCGGCGCTGCCTGGCTGATGGTCAGCTGTACTGGCGCCCAGACCAGCGGCCCGGCGACCACCGCGGCGCACACGCAGCCCGCCCCGGCAGCAACGCAGAGCCAACACACACCTGCTGCGCCCGATCAGCCGGTCACAGCCAGCGCCGTGACCACATCGCCGCCGCAACGAGTCACCGAGGTCGAGGGCATTACCGAGTATCGCCTGGCCAACGGCCTGCGCGTGCTACTTTTCCCCGACCAGTCTCAGGCCAAGGTAACGGTCAATATCACCTATTTCGTCGGCTCGCGCCACGAGGGCTACGGCGAGGCCGGAATGGCCCATTTGCTCGAACACATGGTGTTCAAGGGAACACCGAGCCACCCCGATATCTGGAAACTTCTCGAGGAACACGGCGCCAGCTTCAACGGCACGACCTGGGTCGATCGCACCAACTACTACGAGACCCTGCCAGCGTCGGACGAAAACCTGGAATTTGCTCTGGCTCTCGAAGCCGACCGCATGATCAACAGCCACATCGCAGCCGACGATCTGGCCACCGAGTTCTCGGTCGTGCGCAACGAATTCGAGAGCGGCGAGAATTCTCCCCGCCGGGTGCTCATCCAGCGCATGCATTCAGCCGCCTACGAATGGCACAACTACGGCAAATCGACCATCGGCAACAAGAGCGACATCGAAAGGGTTCCGGTGGCCAATCTGCGCAAGTTTTACCAGCGCTACTACCAGCCCGACAATGCCATGCTGGTGGTGGCCGGTCGATTTGACCCAAAACACGCCCTGGGCCTGATCGAAACCTACTTTGCGCCCATTGCGCGGCCCACTCGCAAACTCGATCCGACCTACACCATCGAACCGGTGCAGGACGGCGAGCGCACTGTGGTGCTTCGCCGGGTCGGCGATCTCGGCGTGGTCGGCGTGCTGTATCACGGTGTACCCGGGGCCCACGACGATTTTGTCGCCACCCAGGCCATCGCTCATCTGCTCGTCGATCAACCGTCCGGCCGCCTGTACAAGGCCCTGGTCGAGACCGGCATGGCCACCGCGGTCTACGGCTTTGCCTGGACCTGGGCCGAGCCCGGCACTGTGCAGTTCTACGCCGAGGTTGCACCCGGCAAGCCGCTCGAGCCGGTGCGCGACAAGATGATCGCCATCATCGAGGGTGTGGGCAAGAATGCCATCAGTCGCGAACAGGTCGACCGGTTCAAGAATCGCGCGGATAAAAACTTCCGCCTCGCCATGACCAATAGCCAGCGCATCGCCATCGGACTCACTCAGTGGGCTGCGCTGGGCGACTGGCGTATGCTCTTTGTCAACCGCGATCGCACCCGCGCGTTAAAGCCCGAGCGGGTCAAGCGAGTCGCCCAGCAATACCTTAAACGGTCCAACCGCACGATTGGCATGTACATCCCGACGCAAAAGCCAGACCGAGCCCCGCTGCCCGAGCAGCCCGACGTGGCTGCATTGACCCGCGATTACAAAGGCGAGGGCGCGCTCGCCGAGGGCGAGACATTCGAGGCCAGCCCGGCCAACGTCGAGGCGCGCACAGTGCGCAAGACGCTGAAAAATGGCATGAAGGTCGCGCTTCTCGCCAAACAGACCCGCGGCGACGCGGTCAAGCTGGCCCTCACCATCCGCTACGGGTCCGAGCGCGACCTGCGCGGCAAAACCACCGCCGCCGAGATGATTCCGCAAATGCTCTTGCGGGGCACCAAGAAGCGCACCTATCAGCAGATCCGCGACGAGCTCGATCGCCTCAAAGCGCAGATCAGCTTCGACAGCGGCGGCTTTGGCGCGGCCGGCCTGGGCGAGGTGACCGCGTCGATCACCACCACGGGCGAGCACATGGTCGAGGTACTGGGTCTTTTGGCCGAGCTGGTCAAGGAGCCGGCGTTTCCCGCCGATCAGTTTGCCATCGTGCACAAAGAACAACTGGCCGAGCTCGAAGAGGCGCAGAACGACCCATTTGGGCGCCTCTTCGTCCGGTTCTTTCAGCAATTTACCCCCTATCCCAAGAGCGATATCCGCTATCTGCCCACCATTGCCGAACAGATCGCCCGGCTGCGCAAGGTCAAACCCGGCGACTTGCGGGCCATCCACGCCACCCTGTGGGGCGCGGCCAGCGCGCATATCGCGGTGGTTGGCGACTTCGATGCAGACGCGGTCACCGCCGCGCTCGACAAGCATTTTGCGTCGTGGCAGGCCAAACGCCGCTATCAGCGCATCGCCTGGCCGTTCAAAAAATCCGCATCGGGAAGCGAGGTGATCAATACGCCCGACAAAAAGAATTCGCTCATCGCGGCCGGACACACCGTGGACATCCGCGACGACCATCCCGACTATGCGGCTCTCGAAATGGCGACATACATCATGGGGGGCAGCGCGTCATCGCGCATGCTCAACCGGCTGCGGCAAAAAGAAGGCCTGTCCTACGGCGCGTTTGGCCAGTTGCTCGCCGACTCGCTCGACTCGAATGGGGTGCTTTTTGCCGGGGCCATCGTCAATCCACAAAATGCCGAAAAGGCGATGGGCTTCATGCTCGAAGAGCTGCAATTGCTCATCGACAAGGGGGTGACCGAAAACGAACTGGCCAAGGCCAAAGAGAGCTATGTCCTTCAGTTCAAAAATCGCCTGGCCTCGGATGATTTTTTGGCCACAGTGCTGAACAACAATCTCCATATCGATCGAAAAATGGCCTACTACGATGAGCTGCACGCCAGGATGGCCAAACTGACCGTGGCCGACGTCAAGCGGGTGATCAAAAAATACCTGCGCCCGGCCCAGCTCTTTCGGGTCCGCGCCGGCGATTTCGCCAAATCATCGCCCTGAGCACCGCTCCCCGCGACTGCGTACTCAGTTCCTCGCTGCCAGCCACTCCACAAAGTCGGACGAAGCCAGCACGGAAACCGAGAAGCGACCGCTCGACGGTGGCTCCGTTTGGCGGAATGCTTCGCAGTCTCATTCGCTACGACTTCTCGCCGCCGGTTGCGGAATCAACGATCGCACCTACCACAATTTCGTCCCGTTGCACCATGCGGTGTATGTGTCATGAAGCCCAACGTCTTGCCGAAAATACCCCCGAAAAGTCAGCAAGCCACAACCTGAGCTGAGAGGAGCGGGCGCCCATTGGACCGGTCATCGGCCGGTCCAGAGGAGCGCTCGATGAGCAGAAGAAACAAG
>JAKSDA010000371.1 GCA_022360315.1 Pseudomonadota bacterium | reverse complement strand
CTTGTTTCTTCTGCTCATCGAGCGCTCCTCTGGACCGGCCGATGACCGGTCCAATGGGCGCCCGCTCCTCTCAGCTCAGGTTGTGGCTTGCTGACTTTTCGGGGGTATTTTCGGCAAGACGTTGGGCTTCATGACACTTAATCCCGGCCCCACCATCACCCTCGACACCGACGAAGATCCCTGCACCGGGCTTGCCGACGATTCGGATGTCCGCTTGCTTCTCATAGGATCCCCCGGTACCGAGGTCTCGAACTCGTTCTCCGTCGAGGTTCAGCACGTCGTATTGCACTGTGTAGCCTGAGCCGGTTTTCCCAGGTGGCAACTTGGCTTCGACTCTACGACATCGTTCTTTGACAGCTGCGCTCACGTACTTCTGGACTGCGGCTGAATATCTGTCCATACGCTTCGATGCCGCTTTCCATCGCACACAGATCTGAATCTCGGATCCTCGCGCGGAAGCGCTTCGCTCGATTTCGTCCACTGTGCGGGCGTCCATGAGATTCAGACGAAAGATCCGTTCTCGCCCATCGACGGTAAGAGCACGTTCGTATTTCTGTTCGTTCGGGTCGTTAACCTTGGGACCGGCCGGGATGGTGGCGGAGGTACATGCAGAGACCAGCGCTCCACTCATTAACATGAGGCCGGACAACAGCACCCGGGCGCAGCGCCAGGTCGGCCCTCCTGATGATTCGATCCATGTTGCTGTCATCTTGTCTTCTCTTCCGTGCTGTGAGGCCATGTTCCTTTCGGCACATGTGAGGTGCTACATCTTCGCCTTCTAAACAACGTTCTGCGGATGGCGCGCCGATCCGGCGACGAACGTTCTTCCCGTGCCGTCAAGGAATCTGGCCGGTATCGGAAGGAGATCCGCGCGTTTGGCTTGCGCGTTCGGCAGCTTCGACACGAGCATGGTTGGACTCTGGAGTACGCGTCCGAACGAACAGGAGTAGATCTCAAGCACTTGCAGAAGATCGAAGCCGGTCAGATCAACGTCACGTTCGTGACCTTGGTCCGGCTCGCTGCTGGGCTGAAAGTCGAACTCGCAGAGCTGTTCGTGTCCGGCGAATGATCGCCAACCAGTCCTTCCGTCGCGCTGGCGAGGGACCACGCGGACCCTTGTCACAGATGCGACGGCCGCGTACATCTCATCGGGCCAACCAAGGGTGCCGCGCGTAGGCGATTGAGAGCCGGGCTATGGCGGCCCTGCGGGTCACGACGGATACGTTGGTCACGTCTGTATCAACGACCAGCGAGGAGCCGCTGAGCGTGTCTGGTGCACCTCGTACCAGTTGTTGGTTGGCCAGCTCGGATGAGGTATCGCGCACCAGGTCCTTGGCTACTCGACCCCACATCGAAACAGTACACACCGCAGTCGTTAGTGGTCAGTTGCAGGGTGCCTCCCTACATGCACTAGAGGGTAGCGACTGAGACTGGAGGATTGCATGGAGACCATTGTTTCATCTCTGGCGAGGCTCGCCCGTAGCACGGACAACCAAGACGAAGTAGGATCGGCCGACGAGCTCCGCGAACACAAACTATCCAAAGTTCACAAGCTCGGAGGATTCTGCAATGGGACGACTACTGCTTGTACTCACTCTTGCACTTGGTCTATTGATCATCATCGGCGAGGGACCTGAGCGCGTTACTCACGCGGGTGAGGGTAAGAAGACCTGTAAATCGGAATACCCGAACTATCTGACGTCCGTTCCCAGCGGGTACGTTTACACCAGTGAAGCGTCAGCGTTCAGGTCAGCGAAATCGAAACGTGGAAAAATCAAGAAAGGCAAACGAGAGAAAGCAAAGCGGGGACCCTGCGCAGGTAGGAAAGGTGGGCAGCATGTGAATTTGCGCTACGCAGATGCAGGTAGTGAGCGTGCCGGTTCTTTGGCCGGCTGCCCGATCTGTAGAGATGGCTCGAATGGCCCCGAAGTCTACTGGCGGTGGACAGCCATATACTAAGTGTATCAACAGGATAATAGATATGGATAGACTCGCACGGGCTGAATACTTGGTCATGCGCTACGCGATAGAACTCGCAACGCAGCTTAGGGTCCTCGTATCTCCAGATCTCGAACTGATCGTCAACGAGGCAGGGCACGGCTTGGAACGAGACGAACTCGAAAGCCTGCTCCAGCAGATGTTCTCGACCAAAACCCTCGTCGCGCACACCAGGACTCGCGGCTACTTTACCCCGAGTGCGAAAGAGATCGCAGCGGCACTCGACGAGCCAAAGGGAGAGTTGCCTGATATCGATCCGCGGCTGCAGACGTACTATACTGTGACTACACCGAGTCTGGAGCGTTTCCGAGAGCTTGAGCGCTTGTATTCCGATGAGGACGAATGACCGGATTGCGACCACAAGGCTGAGACAAGCTCAATAGCCGATAGCTCCGCGATATCTTGGTTCGGACTCGGCGTGCTTGACACGAAGCGAG
>JAKSDA010000174.1 GCA_022360315.1 Pseudomonadota bacterium | reverse complement strand
GATGGCGTCGTGCATGGCCTGGACATGGCGCCAGGGCAGGTGCTCGCATACGGCGCCGAGCTTGCCCATGCCCTCGATCTGGCGAATGATGGGCCCGCGCGCCGCTGGCGAGGCATCGCGCAGCTTGTCAAACAACTCCATCGCAGTGGTGTCGTCGAGTTCAGCGCTGTCAGATGCACCATGATCGCCGTTATCGAGTAATGCCGCATCGCGAACGCCGACCAGGCGGGCCACGGTGGCGCTGTCGAGTTCGCCCACATCGGCCAGAGCGCCGGTGTCGAACGCTTGCCAGGCACTGGCGGCCTCGATGTCTGCCAGACGCTGACCAGAACCGGTATGGGCGTCGTGAATGGCTTGCCAGATGCCATCCTCGCTCAATGCCCGGATCAGAAACGCTAGATTGACCGGCCGGCTGCGCCAGGGGGCGATCAGGTCGGCGATCTCGCGCCTGTTGTCGGCCGAGAGGGGACTGCAGATGCCCTCGCTGGCTCCAGTGCGCTCGCGAATGATGGCGACCATCGACAGGAGCTCGACCACGGTCCCGGCCTCGTCGGCCAGATACGCGATGGGATCGGGCCCCATGTCGGGCTCGACCACGCTGCCGAGCACCGGCTCGCCCTGAAACAGCTGCGGGCCCATCTGGCGGCCGAGCTGCACCACTAGCTCGCCGACCAGATCGCGCTCCAGCATCCCGGCTGATTGAGCGGCGGCGTCTTTCCCGGCCGTTTGGCCGGGTGGGAGCTGCCCATCGCGCCGAATGCGCGCCATCAGTTGCAAGCCCCCGATGATATGCCACGCCAGCTCCATCGCGGCCATCGGATCGAGGGCATCAACCGCACCCCGATACGCTGGCAGCAACGTCGATCGCACCAGCGTGGCCAATTCGATCGCCTGTTGATTTTCCTGCTGGGACGAGGCGACTTTCGAGTCTGACAGCTTGCGAGCCGAGGCCGTTTTTCTATCCTCAGCCTTCTCCTTCTCTGTCTTGGCGTTTGGCTCGGTCGCTACAGTAGAACCTCGCTGCACCTCGGCGCGCTCGCTGTATGCCCTGGCGCCCTTTTGTTCCGTTTCTCGTTTACGTCGAGGCCAACGCGTGGACAGCTGGACGGGCGCCTGACCGTCAGAGACAGGTGATGCCGGTAGGCTGTGTGTGCTCGCGTACCTGCTGTGGTCAGGTAGCGACTCATCCCGACTGGCACTGGCCAGAGCGAACTCCTCATCCCAGCCCACAGCGTCCATGGCCTTCATGAACGCGTTCAATCGCTCCACCAACATGCCCAGCAGCCGGTCGCGGAAGCCACGCTCAAAGCAAGCGTAGTTGAGAAATGCCTTGGTGGACCGAACCAGCCGGGAGGCACCGGCGAACACGTCGCTTTGCATCGCTTCGTTTTCAGCAGCAAACGAGGCGACGTCGTGCAATTTTCCCAGAGCCCTGGTGATGTCCTCGGCCCCCCGGCAAAGATAGAACCGTGGATGAGCGCGTTGGTCTTCCCGCAAGGTCGCTCTCGCGCGCTCTGCAATTTGCGTCGCCTGGCCGAGCCGTGCGCATACTTCAGTAGCTTTCTTGGCGCTCTCGTCGGCGCGGCGGGCTTGTTCTTTCTCGTTTCGTGCAGCTACTTTCGCCGCCTGACGCTGCTTTAGGGCATCCGTATCGACTCCCATCGATACCAGCGTCGAGTACAGATCGACGCCCCGGACTCGCGCCAGATTGAATGCGGCATCCAGATCTTTTTCGGCCAGTTCGCGCAGCTCTTGTTTGGGGGCGAGCTGACGATCTTGATGATCCCAGTCTCCGCTGGAATCACGATGGCTTCGGCCAGCGTATCCGCGGTGGCTGCTGCCCTTGCCGGGTGGTTTATGGGAAAACATGGATTCTGATATATTTGCACGAGTCGCCGTAGAAGCGATTAGAGCGATTACAGAAACGGCAGCGGCACCTCATAACCGACAAATATCGTGAATGCACGGTGACTCTCGTCGAGTCCAGAAGCCTCGAATGGGTCCAAAAGGCCGTGGTAGTAGCGTACCTCGAATATAGGAATTCCATACGGTATCTTGAGGCTCAGGCCTATGCCGCCCTGTATCGCGGTGTCAATGCGCTTCACTTCATCGAACTCTCTGTCGCCTTCCCCGGCGTACAATACATAGCCAACAGATAGACCAAGTAACGCGTGCAACGCGAGCTGCTTATCGAGTAACTTGAGCGGCCATTGAAATTGACCGAGCGCGGCCAGCTCAAGACACGAAAAATCGAATGGTATCATGTCAACACCCTGGTAACGTACGCCCGACCCTCGTGTCGCATATCCCGCTTCTGCGACGATTGACCAATGCTTGAGGAGAGACAGCCTTGCAGATACGCTGACAGAGAAGCCCAGTTTATACGTCGACTCGAGAATGTCCTCCCCTGGACCTCCACGATCGGCATCGGGACCACCAAAGGTCACTGCCGAGATGCCCAACTTGCCACCGACGAGTATTCTCTTAGAATGGCGCTTCCCTTCACCGGACTCGCGGCTAGCTTCTGCTTTTTCTGGCACATCTGCGACTAGGTTTGGATCACCTGCAAGGTTCTTGTCGCTGGCTGTAGCTTCATCCTCAGTCGCTGGCGTGGCGACATCCTGGGCAGGTTTGCCGGCTACTGAAGGCACTATCTGACCATAAGCCGGACTCAGTGATACAGTCGCGAGCAAACACAGCGAGGCAATGCAGCGCCTGGGCATACGGTGGAGAAAAAAAGTACCCATTGCACTGATTCTCCTCGGGGTCACCGGCAGACTTGGCAATCGTCGAGACACCTCTGACCGGCAGCGCATCCGACTTCCCCCTCGCACACTTCCCCAAAAGCATCATCGATTACGCCATCCCCGCACCGTCTTGGCCTACAATCCACGCGACATAGAGCATTCGGTGACTGGCTGTTGCTGTCGCCCTGATCGCACTCTTCATCGAACGCATCGTCAATGACGCCGTCACCGCAGCGCCGACTCAGGCAATCCGTGCGACACTCGGCATTGGCGTTGTCACTATTATCATCGCCCCGGTCGCATTGCTCGCCGAAG
>JAKSDA010000453.1 GCA_022360315.1 Pseudomonadota bacterium | reverse complement strand
GGTACCGCAGCCTGCGGCGCCGCAGCCAGAAGTGCCGTCCGCGGAGACTGAAGCAGCGCATGTGGCGGTGGATCCGTCGCTATGTACCCTCTGTACGCGTCTTTCATCCCTACCCCGGACAGCGTCTTTTCGTCAGACCCGAGGCAGGAGCCGGATGCGGTAACTCCGCTCGTCCGGATCTGTGGAGGGGGTGACCGGCAACGGTCATTCCTACTCCGACTGTCCTTACAAGAGTGATGATTGACAATCGCTGGCGCTCAGTTGGGCCAAAACGGTCGTGCGTCCGCGCGAAGTGCAGGCCACCCCGCATTGGATGCTCGCTGCGCCAGGACGCTCACTGCATCTCGCACCGACGGCTTTCGACTGCAATCAACTGATGGAACTTGACAGAGGGCCGAATTTGTCGAACCATCTGCGATGGTAGCATGAATTTCCCTGCAAAGGGACGGAACGGAGAAGGATGAGTTTCAAGAGGGGTCGGAGGAAGGGTTCAGGGCACCCCGAACACTCACCGCAGCGCCCGGATAAGACGGTTGGTGTTGCTCCGGGCAAGCGGCCCATAACCATAAGCCTCGGGGCTCCAGTTGTGCAGCCGGGGCCACCCGAACCATCGGCGAAAGATGATGTGGGACAGACGACAGTCACGGGGCTGGTTGAAGATTGGAGCCGTGTAGCGTTTCGCCCAGATCTGTATTCGACTCCCACGATCCAGATGGCCCAGGTGCTACGCACTGACGAGGCGACGCCTATTGCAACTGCAACTCAGGCAGCGGCAGCACCCGATGTCCAGCAGGAGCTAGCACCCGGCGGAAAAACTGACTTTGACAAACCCATTCATCGCAAAGTCTCGCAGGCGGGCGCCGCAACCAGGGAGGAGTCGGTCGTAGGTCTCGCTCGCCCGGATTCTCGCCTTACTGCTGAATGGGAAAAAGTTGCGTTTCGGCCCGATCTGTATGCTGAGCAGGGCAGTGATCCGCTGAGACTGTTCGACCGAGCTACTCAGGGATCGGCTGGCGAGGTTCCCTATCGCAGCGAGATGGAGGCTGCATTCGATCGCGATTTCTCGCAAGTTCGGGCGTACACGGGCCAGGCTCAGCCGCTGGCCCATCTCTCTGCTGATGCGGCCGCTGTGGGTGCTCGGATGGCCTTTGCCTCACACCACCCCGAACGCGAACTGGTCGCTCACGAACTCACTCATGTGGTGCAACAAGAGGCGCAAGAGCCGGCCCTGGCCGCGAGCGGGTTGAGCGACCCTGACAGTCCGCTCGAACAGGAAGCCGACGCGGTCGCTCGCGAAGTGAGCGCAGGCCGGCCAGCACCACCCATCCGGGCGGCTGCCAGTGGTGTGGTCCACCGCCATGGTCTGCGGCAAGGTCGCCCATCGTCGTCTGCATCGGAAGTACCTGATCACGGAGAACCCGGCCAGAATGCAGCATTTCCGCCCGGTTTTGACCCGGAGACGAAGGCACGGCAGCTTCATCAAGCCATGGACGGCTGGGGCACCGACGAACGAACCATTCTCGACATTCTATGGACCGGGCGGCAGGACATGACGCGTGCCATCGAGCAAGCGTACAACCGAGCATACAGTCCGCCGCTGGAAACCGCCTTGCACGACGAGTTGTCGGGCAGCGAACTCAAGCGTGCCCTCACCATCCTGGGCCACGGCGAGATGACCCTACGGGACAAACTGCGCGAAGCGGCCGAGGGCTGGGGCACCGACGACGATCAGATTTTCAACTCTCTGGACCGGGCCAGTCCGGCCGAGTTGGCCGAATTACGCAACGACGCCGAGCTTTTGGCTCATGTGCGCGACGATCTTTCCGGTGCCGATCTCGAGCTATTCAACGCCTATGTGTCGGGGCACGGTGCTTTGGCCGGCAAGCTGCGCCAGGCCGTAGATGGCTGGGGCACAGACGAGGCAGCGATCTGGCGAGCCCTGGAAGGGGCCAGTGAGGCTGAAAAAAACTTTGTCCTGGCCAGACCCGGGCTCATGGCCGAGATTCAGTCCGATCTCGATGCCGAACTGTCATTGCGCTTTGAGCGCATGCTGCGCGGCACGCTGAGCAATCTCGATCGCATCGACATAGCCATGGCCGGGTGGGGTACCGACGAGGCTGGGCTGGAAGCAGCGCTCACCGGGTTGAAGGCTGAAGAATTCACTCGCCTTCCCGCTGATATAGACAGCCAGCTGTTGGGTGAGCTGTCCGGCGAGACCGCGGCCCGATGTCGCGAAATCCTGCATCAGAAACGCCTGTCCTTCGACTCGGGCTACCGCGAGAAGTACCTGGCCCGACAAGCCGATGAACTCGGTCAGAATGCCATGGAAGATGCGGGTCGCTCCGTGCTGGTGGCTGGCGAGAATCAGAGTCAATCGGCAGTAGGCCGTTTGAAAACTGCGTGCGCTGGGGCCGGTACCAATGATCGGGAAATCTGGACCGTCCTGAACAGTCTGAGTAATGCGGAGCGGGCCTTCATCCGTGAACGTAATCCAGAGGGCGTGCTTGAAGCTCTGCGCGGCGATCTGTCCGATGGCGATTATCGACGTGCCATGACTATCCTGGGCGGCGGCGGTGCAGCGGCCGTGGCCACTCTGCGTCAGGCGGTCGAGGGCTGGGGAACCGATGAGCGTCTCATCTACGACGGCATCGGCCGGATTATCGACCAGGGCATGGGTGCGCATGTGCTGGCCGACACCGGACTCATGGCTCATCTCGCGGAAGACATTTCAATCATTCAGTATCAAATTCTGCGTCACAGTCTTGCCAGCGGCGATTTTACTCCCATAGCCCGGCTGCGTTGGGCCACCGCCATGGCAGGTACCGACGAAGAACTGGTTTTTGAGCTATGCGGTGCTCATGCAGCTCAGTGGTACACCGGCGGCGCCATGGCTGCCGAGGTGGACGAAATCCTCAAGCGCGAATTGAATACTCGGGATTATTGGAAAGCGCTGGACATAATGCGCGGTGAGCCACGTACCGAAGCCGAGCGCCTGGCTCGCTCCAAAGAGCTACTGGAGCGCGAGCGCGGAGGCGTCAGCACCAGCATCATGGATTCTCTCTCCTCCTCTGGCGAAAACGCGGATGACGCGTGGCGGGAATACCAGGCCACCTACAACCGCGCCATGGCCGACGGCCACGTCTCCAAGGACGAACAGCAACTACTGCGCCGTGACCAGGAATACTCCAATCGCATGACCTCGGAGTACCGCGAAGCCAAGGCTTCGGTGGCGCAATGGGCAACGACAATTGCAGTGGCCATTGTCGGCATTGCCGCCACTATTCTGACCGCGGGTGCAGCCGGTCCCTTTGTCGCGGCTCTGGCCGCCAAGCTGGGCGGTAGCGTGGCGGTCTGTGCCGAAGCCATGGTTTTGGCTGCTGCGCTCAAGGTTGGGCTTAATCGGGCAATTCAGGGTGAGGGGTATGATGTCACGAGCACCCAGGCTCTGGTGGACGCCGTGAGTGCCAGCGTCGAGGTGGGACTCAACATGGCGGGTGGCGCAGTGGCCAGTAAATTTATGCAGGGCCTGTCCAGGACCGCCATTGCCCGGAGCGTGGGGCCGTCGGTACAGCGAGTGTTCGGCAATGCGGGCCAGCGTATTCTGGCTCAGGGCTTGGAGAGTACGGTCGATGGCGCGATCGGCGGCGTTGGCGAGGGAGTCATCCAGGCCATTGGCAACGAGGCTACCTGGCAGGGCGAGATCGAAGACGTCCTGGGCAATATTGGCACCACCGTGGGAGTGACCACGCTAATGAGCGCGGGCGGTGGCTTTATCGCAGGCTCGGGTCTGCGCAGCATTGGCGAGGTCATCGGACCCAGGTTACGGGGCAAAGTACCCGAACAAACGGTTACTGATGCGTCATTGGCAGGCGGAACGAAGAACGCCGACGAACTGGCCACAGCTGGGGCAAAACATGCAGACCAGCAGTCCAGCGTGAATACAAGGAATGCTGACGAACTGGTAGCGTCAGGCGATGGCGCTCTTCGGCCGACGGGGGCGGGGTTCGCAAGGGTAAGTGATCCTGCAGCAGCCGCGGAGTATGTGAAAATCAGCCGGTGGACGGCCGAGCAAATCGACGAAGCTGCCAGCAATTTAGGCGTTTCATCTGATGTTTTCAAAGAGGCTCATGCCCACATGATGCTGCGTTCTCATGACATCGTAATTGATGGAACCATTGTACGCGCCCAGTTCGAGCCAGACATGACATTGGCAGATTATTGGAATGCGGCACTCAGTGGCAAATGGGATCCAGATAACTTTACGAGCCAGCAAGATGTCCGTTGGTTTGTTGCCCATGAGTACATGGAATCCAGAATCATGAAGCTCAAAGATGTACCGTACCAGCGGATCGACGAGTGGAAACTCATCGACGGTGAGTGGGAGTATCGGCCGGACACATCCAATTATGGAGCCCACGCTGCCTCATCGTTACACGACGGCACCTTTCGCCACTGGTCAACGGTCATAGGCAGAGAATATTCGGGCCCTTCGCTCAGTCCTGATCTCAGCAACATCGACGAGGTAGTCGATTACATTGCAAAGGCGGCTTTCTAGTGGCAACGATCGCGCAATCCACCCTGAGTCGAATCCTCGCTGCCGGAGGCAATGAGTCTTCCGGAGAAAACGAACACAACAACCGACTCGCCAAGGAATTTCTGCGCCGGTCTGCGTTATGGGCCCGCCAGCTTGCTTGCACCTCAGATTGGCCTTTTTTTGACATTGCTCGCAAACTCGACGCTGACATTGCACCGGAAGCGGACTTCGAAAAGCAACTCCGAGGACACTTGAACGGACCGGGCAAAGTCGCCCCACTAATGTGCCGATTACTGTTGTGGTCATTGCGCTGGGCGGCACTGCAGGATCGGGGAATAACGCGAGACTATCCATTGCCTGATCCATTTCTCCCTATTTTATCCTTGTACGAACGCGGAGGTGAGCTACTTCAGCACAAGGGAATGCTTCTCACCCCAATATATGGATTTCGGCCTCATAGCTGCGAGTATTACGCAAACCATAAGTCATACATTGATGAAATTGGTTGATCAGACTCAGTTGGTGAACAGGGCCAATGGTCGAAAAACAAACCAAAAACTACGCACATTTGTTTCGAGCAAGCGCCCGTATGGGCACGCTCGTCGGAACTCTAGAAATACCGTGGGAGCACACCACACCATTTGTCCGTGCATTTTTCACTGAACTCAACCAGTATCAAGAACTTTCGGTGGGTTCAGGCGAAACGAACATCGGAGTCATGATCCGTGGAAGAGGCAGAGACTTCACATTCCGTGTGGCTCGCTACATGGAGACCTGCGATGTCAAGAAACGTGACCTGCGGCGATTTCTGGTACGTGCCCGACATTTTGAGCACGCCAATCTGTTCTTCAAAGTCGAATTCGGTACTCAAGGGCCCCGCGAATTCTCCTACTATTTTCGGCGCCGAGCCAAACTCGAGGTGGTTCGGGCCTGGCTGGCCGATTCCGGGGTCGGTGACCAAGGCTGGTACCGGGCGGCGAGATGTGCCGAGGCGCTTGGAAAGAAAACAGCACATTTTCTCGCTGCGTCTGTGGCTCCAGTACCTCTGGTGAAAGACGATCCAGTCCTGGACTCGACCGAGAAGGTCTATTTCAGCCAGCCGGCTGACGGTGAGATCTGGTCTCGTGTACTGGCCGCTGGTCAGAGCTGGGGACTCCAGAATTCAGCCTGGAACCAGCTGATTGCTTACCGGGATGCCCTTTTTGCTCACGGTGCATTCTTCTCGATCCAGTTTCGCTCCGGAATCGAGGTTCCGAGCATCAAGTTGGATGTTCACCGGCTTTCACCTACCACGATCAGTGCACTTGCGGCAGGCAGTGCCGCAACAGTCGCACGATTCGATCTCCTGCGAACGCTCTTCGGCAAGGAAAAACCCGACTATTTCGGGATTCGATTGGGCGTCCGCGGGCCCGAATCCACCCGCATGTACTGCTTCGATGAACCGTCGTCTACCGCTGAAGATCTTAGAAGCATGACTACCCCAGGTGTCACGAGTCCACGCTGACATATACTTCCTATCAGCCACGCGTGACGATCCCGGCTTCTCGCAGCATCTCGAGAACTGATTGAACAAGATACGGCGGACCCATCAAATTAGCTCCGCGGTTACGACCTGCGACGCTAACCAAAATGGACCCACCTCTGCTCGGCAAAACGGAGCCACCTGCGCAGACCGATAATGTCGGTCTGCCAGGCAAAATAGACCCACTCAGTTAGAGGCGACGAGACCAGCCTTGTTCGTTTGTTCAGTAT
>JAKSDA010000275.1 GCA_022360315.1 Pseudomonadota bacterium | reverse complement strand
GCTGAGAGCCTACAGGCAGGCGCGCAAGCAGTTTGTGGCGGTGGGCTCCCAGCTGGGCCAGGGCAATACCTGGAACGGCTAGGCCGACGTTCAGTTTCTCCTGGGCGAGAACGAGGCAGCGCTGAGAGCCTACAGGCAGGCGCGCAAGCAGTTTGTGGCGGTGGGCTCCCAGCTGGGCCAGGGCAATACCTGGTTAGGCGAGGCCGACGTTCAGTCGCGTCTTGGCCAGGCCCGCCAGGCTGAAAGCGCAGCGCAGCGTGCAGCTGAGTTTGCTGCCAAAGGGGACGCTACCCCAAACGAGTTTAATGCGGTCATGGCCCGGGCCCGGTCCCTGGCCGACCAGGGTCGCCACAGCGAAGCCAACCAGCAAGCCTATCGGGCGCTCGCTCTGCTCGAGCGCTGGCGCACCAGAGGAGGCAGCGACGCCTCTCGTACCGCCATGGCCAATCGGTCGGAGCCGTATGACTTCCTGATTGCTCGCCTGGCCCAAAAACCGACCGGCCACAGCGAAGCGCTGGTCCTGGCCGAGGCCGCCCATGCGCCGGTATTGCTCGATCTCCTGGCCCGCGGTGCCCGGCCAGCGGGCAGTATATCGTGTGTGATGTTCGGGGCGAAAAAACCGGGCCGATGCACAGCAGAGACCGGCCAGGTGATGCGATGCTCGCGACGCCCGTGATCAACTCTACACAAGTCCCAGGAACGAAGGTGGCCCTGAACACGCCAACCCAGCGTGACTCTGCGCCATCCGGGCTGCAATCGACCAAACCAACGACATCTGTGTCGAAAAGCTTGAAGCCATCCTCGCCGCAAAGGCAGATTCCGAAACAACGCTCCAGAACCAACCTGGGCGAGCGTCGCCCAGGCCGGGACGCTCGAGGCGCATTGAGAAGCGTCCTGGGACGCTCTTTGAGGCGGGTGGGCGCGGCTTCGACACAAACTGCGAAAAGAGCTACCCGGGTGCAGTTTCCACCACCAGTTCCGAAGACGCCGCCCCTGCGCACACCGGAGGATGTGCGCAGGGCGGCCGAGGTATTGCGCGAGTCGGTGCGATCGATATCGCGTGCGCTACGGGCGCTGGGCGTAAAAAACTCGT
>JAKSDA010000196.1 GCA_022360315.1 Pseudomonadota bacterium | reverse complement strand
ATACTGAACAAACGAACAAGGCTGGTCTCGTCGCCTCTAACTGAGTGGGTCTATTTTGCCTGGCAGACCGACATTATCGGTCTGCGCAGGTGGCTCCGTTTTGCCGAGCAGAGGTGGGTCCATTTTGGTTAGCGTCGCAGTCCAAGCGGCGCTTTGAGTACAATAGTAAAATTGTCACGATGAGTGACATTTGGACAACGCTGAGTCAAAGCAAGGTCAGTGATGGTTCCGGGTCCAGCGAGGAGCTCGTGCGCCGGTGCTATCTGGTCCTAGTCATGGAGTGTGAACGACCTGCCTTCGGCTCGGCTCGCTACGACATCACGGAGATTGGAAGTGTACTCCTCACTGGTGGACCGCGACGCCACAGCGCGACGAGCTCCGATGGCCGAGCACTGGTCATCGACGTTCCGGACCGCTGCATGTCCGCGCCCCACGCCCGTATAGTGAAGCGTTTTGGCCACTGGCTCATCGAGAATGCGGGCTCAAAAAACGGCACCTATGTCGGCCGAACACAAGTGGCTCGCCATCGTCTTTCCGATGGGGACATCATCCGCACGGGCCGTACGCTGTTTCTGTTTCGCAATGTACTGGTCACAGGCGAGCCCGGGAGCCAGCTGGGGCGAGAGGAATCTGAAAACGATCCGATCACCATGTCAGCTGCTTTCGCAGGAACTCTCCAGTCACTGGGCCGAGTGGCGGAGGCCAACCTGCCTGTGCTACTGATAGGCGAAAGCGGCACCGGCAAAGAAGTGCTAGCCCGCGCCGTGCACTATTGGTCCGGTCGGAGTGGCCCGTTTGTCGCGGTCAACTGCGGCGCCATCCCACAGGAGCTGGCCGAGAGCATGTTCTTTGGCCACCGTCGGGGCGCCTTCTCTGGCGCCACCGACGACAGCGACGGCTACGTACGCGCGGCCCACGGGGGCACCCTCTTTCTCGACGAAATCGGTGACTTGCGTCCCAGCGTGCAAACGGTCTTGCTGCGTACTCTGCAGGAACGCGAAGTCACTCCAGTCGGCGAGTCAAGCCCGATCCCGGTAGACTTCCACCTGAACTCGGCGACCCACCAAGACCTCGAGGGGTTGGTCGCGGCCGGCCACTTTCGCCACGATCTATGGGCCAGGATCTCGGGTTACGTCATCCACCTTCCACCGCTGCGCGAACGGCGCGAGGACATCGGTTTTCTCTACGGACAGTTTCTGCGCCGGGAAGGAGCGAATAATGCGATCTCCCTGTCCACAGCACTGCAGCTGCTGGAGTATCCGTGGCCGGCCAACGTACGCGAGTTGCGCAATGTGACCCGCCGAGCGGTGGTCCTGGCCGGCACCTCCCGCGTTCACTCGAATCATCTGCCGGCTGCAGTGACCAGCGGGAGCAGCGCATCGTCCGATGGAGCATCGGCCGCTGTCCCGGTACCAGATTGTCAGTCCCCCGAGTGGACGGACGAGGACCAGGAACGGCGCGAGCAATTGGTTACACACCTGCATACGCATGACGGCAATGTCAGCGCTGTAGCCAGAGCCATGGGAAAAGATCGACGTCAGATCCACCGCTGGCTCAAGCGCTATGACCTCAAGCCCGCCGATTTTTCCGAATCTCGGCCCAAGTAGTTAGGCATGACCAATGGCGCATACCGCGTGACTCTTGCCGACTCCGGGCAGACCGAATGCCAAGACATTGATGCAATCGCGGATGAAGGTCCCACACACCAAGTCGCGCAGATGGAGCTGTAGCTTGCGCCCAAAGCGATCTAGCTGCAACGTATCGAAGGTTTTTGCCTGGAGGCAATTTGGATGCGGTCCGCAGCCGCGCTACGCGACGCTCTTTGCGCGCATCGGCCTCGAGCTTGAGCACGCTCGCAATTGTTCCAGGGCATCTTCGTGGCCGTCCTGGCGGAGTCGGACGATCAGTTCCTCTTTGACCGTGGGCAACCGGAACCCGCTCAACACTGACCATTCATCACATCTTCCGGAATCACTTCAGGCGCATGAAATTCTCATGAATACGACGTATATTGCCTTGATGGCCTTCGAACAACACCAAGGTTCGGCTGTGCTGATATCGTCGGTATCCGCGACAGGACGGTATTTATTCATCGCTACGAACAACACCAAGGTTCGGCCGTACTGATACCTATCTTACTTCCGGGTTGCACTGAGCCCTGGTACGATCAGTCGAGTGTCTCGAAAAGCCGCTTGTGACATGAATGGCACTGTGCGCTCCAAGGACCATCCGTCGGCCGCCGAACCGCAGCCCGCCAGGCCAATCGGCCAGACTGCCACCTTTTACAGCACAATCGCCCCAACGCCGAATATCTCACATGAAACAAACCCTGCGAGACAGCAAGCTCCGACTCGGTACCCCGACGACGTTTCAGAAAACGCCATCGAAGAGGTCACAGCAGACACCTGGGTGCCACACCAGCCGTTCTACAATCCCGACGCCACAGTTGGCGAGAGCTCTCCGCGACTGGGCCGCGGGACGGTCGTCGGCCGCTATCTGATACTCGACGAACTGGGTCACGGCGGCATGGGCGCGGTGTACAGAGCCTACGACCCCAAGCTGGACCGTCAGGTTGCGGTCAAGCTACTCTGTGGCCGACTCTCGGGCAATACGCGCAAGCGCCTCGAACGCGAAGCCCGCGCTCTGGCCAAAATGTCTCATCCCAACGTCGTGCAGATCTACGACGCCGGCATTCATCAGTCCCACGTATTTCTGGCCATGGAACTAGTCGAGGGACAAACCCTCAAACAGTGGTGCGAAAGCCATCCCCGACCCGGCTGGCGCGAAATCCTCGACCGGTATCTGGAGGCGGCAAACGGACTGGAGGCGGCCCACCAGCAAGGACTAATCCATCGCGATGTCAAGCCGTCCAATTTCCTCATCGGCCAGGATGGCCGGGTCCGAGTGGCCGATTTTGGCCTAGCCGCGGCAATGGTGTCTCACAACGAGGACTCAACGACCGATAGCACGGAACGCGCCAACGTCAACCAGCTGCCCACTGACGCGAGCCAGCGAGCCAGCCAAGGGGCCCGGTCCGCCATCGGGCTCTCGCGGCGGTCCAGCCTCGAGACCCAGTTGGAAGACCGCTTCACTCATACTGGCGCCTTGATGGGAACTCTGCCATTCATGGCCCCCGAGCAGCACGTAGGCGCAGCCGTGACCCCGGCTGCGGACCAGTACAGCTTTTGCCTCTCCCTGTACCAGGGATTGACTGGCCGGTTGCCGTTCACGCTGCCGTCATTCGGGTTCCGGCCTCATTACCCGGTCCGGTGGATACAGCAAAAAATGTATGCCAGCGCTTCGGTGCCCACGGACAGCCGCGTGCCAGACTGGCTGCAACCGATCCTCGTCCGGGGTCTGGCTGCGCACGCCGACGACCGCTATCCATCCATGACCCAGCTGATTGCCGCGCTGCAAGACGGCCCGACCCGGCGCAGGGGTATGCAGCTACGGCTCGCAGCTGTAGTGAGTGCCAGTGTCATCGTCACAGTCTTGCTCGGCAGCAGTGCAGCGACCCAGGTCAGTCACGACAAGGCCTTGGCCTGCCAGAGCCTTGCGCGAGAGCTCGATCCGGTGTGGAGTGAGACCGCCAAGGACGCCATTCGCACTGCGTTTGCCGGCACCAGATTGCCCTATGCCAGCAGTGCATCCGAGCGCGTATCGGCCACCCTGGATGAGTATGCCAGGCAGTGGATCGCGTCGCGCATCGATGCCTGTGAGGCCGCTCTGGTCACAGAAACTCAGACCGAGAGAATCATGTACAAACGCATTGCCTGCCTGGACCGGCGGCGACAGCAGCTGGCAGCGCTCGCCGAGCTTTTGTCCACTGAAGTGGATAACGAGCTGGTTGCAAAAGCCGTAGAGGCCGCGCAAGGCCTACTTCCCATCGCGTACTGCAGCGACATCGAGGCTCTCGGGGCGGCCATTCCGCCTCCCGAGGAGCCGGCATTGCGAGCGCAGGTCGAGGCAATCAGACCGCGCGTGGATCGCCTGGAGGTCATGGCCAATGCCGGCCGATATCAGCAGGGATTGAGCCAGAGCAAAACGCTCATGTCCGAAATCGCGGACATCGGCTACGCGCCGATTCAGGCACGGGCCATGTACTGGGTGGCACGACTACAAGACGGAGCAGGTGATTATCCCAGCGCCGAGGTCCAGCTTCGGGCGGCACTTCCGGTTGCGGTCAGGGCTCGAGACGAGAGGCTCGTGGTCAGAATATGGGCCAGATTGATATGGGTGATTGGACTCCAGCAAGGCCGCCGCGATGAAGCCATGGCCCTGGTGCTAGGGGCCAACGTCGCCAGCGAGCGAAGCAACGACGACCTGTCACGGGCCCACTTTCTCGACAGCCTGGGCCGGATGCTCAATCGCATAGGCAACCATGCCCAGGCCGTGACCACACATGAACAAGCCCTGGCCATTCGTGAAAAGGCTCTGGGACCTGACCATCCCGACGTGGCCTTGTCTCTCGGCGGCCTGGGCGTTGTGCTCAGTCGCATGGGCAAGTATGCCGAGGCCAGAACCCGGCACAATCGAGCCCTGGCCATCCGCGAAAAGGCCCTCGGACCCGAGCATCCCAACAGCGCCGTATCGTCCGGCCACCTGGGCTACGTGCTCTATCACATGGGCAAGTATGCTGAAGCCAGGGCTCGGTACGAACACGCCCTGGCCATTTACGAGAAAGCCCTGGGACCCGACCATCCCTATGTAGCCAATAGTCTCAGCAACCTGAGCATCGTGCTCCGTTCGATGGGTGAGTATGCCCAGGCCAGGGCCAGGCTGGAACAAGCCCTGCCCATCTTCGAGAAAGTCAGGGGACCCGAGCATCACACGGTAGCCAGAACTCTTGGCAATCTGGGCGTGACACTGTATCGGATGGGCAAGTATGCCGAGGCCACGGCCCTGTACCAGCGAGCGCTGGCCATCGATGAGAAGAGCCTCAGACCCAACCATCCCTACGTGTTCCATCACCTCTCCGGGCTGGGTCGCGTGCTCCTGTACACCAGCGGTCCTAACGCCGCCGAACCTCTGATCCGGCGTGCGCTGGCAGGATTTGAGAAAATCTACGAGGCCGAGTCCCCTGAACACGCATGGCCGCTGTTACTGCTGGGTGAGCTATTGCTGGCCCAGAATAGGCATGCAGAGAGCGCCAGGATCCTTGCCCGCGCCATGGCCGTGACCGATTTCAAGTATCGGGCCGAGATTCAGCTCACCATGGCCCGGGCTCTGTGGGCAGCAGGTCAACAGCGCGAGCGAGCCATCAACCTGGCCAGGCAGGCACGCGAGCACTATCGTCGCATCGACCATCAGCCTGGGCTTGAGAAGACAACGCGCTGGCTTGCCGGACACACGCTCCCTCGCTGACCGACTGGTGCATACACCGCGACTCGCGGCGACACGTTGAGCAGATGGGTGCAAGTCGTACTCCATGCCGGTGAGTTACGGCTACCTATCGCCGTAACTACGGATCATTGTCGAGGGGACTGGGTGGCACGATACGGGTCGATTCGTAACTTTGGTTATAGCACTGTTTATGGCTGACTCGCCATGTGACAGTCACGCGAGTGATCCGAGACGTGAGTATATAGTGATTGTGACTGTCGCATGGCGAGCTGGTTTGTGTTGCTTGTCGCAGCCATGGGCGCGTACACAGCAGCAAGCATCGAAGATTATACACATTGCAGTCTAGGTGCCTATGGCCAGCGCGCTCTGGCACGAACGGTGCTCTTAGCAAAGAGTCAGTTGGCATTGGCAAACGCGAGAGCCAGCTACCGTGTATCTCGATCTAGCCCGGGTAATACCTATTCCATCTATTCCCCAAAAACGAGCGAACGACTATCACCCAATTTTAAAAAGGAGACAAAGCGACATAAATATGTATTTGAAATCAAGATGTGAGCTCTTGCTGTTGGCCACTGTCGTTGGAACAAGCGCATGCACGGTCGGTGAACAAGCTGCTGACGGCATTCTGTCAATAGCTGCCAGTCAGGAGACAGAAGCAGAGATCGGAGTCTCTGAATGGCAGAAAAACGACAATGTAATCAGCGGCCTTTCGGCCGGAGGATCGCCTCCCCAGGGTAAGCCGCAAAGACCGGACGCTCTGGAGAAACGCATTCAGTCCACTGATATCCCGCAACTGGAGCGGTGGACACAGCACGTGATCACGACGTCGTCTCTTGATGACGTGTTTGCCGACTGAACCGGCAGACCATATCAAGCGCATTGACCAAGACCACAATGGGGTCGGCCGCCTGAAGGTGCTCCGCGTGCGTCGCATAGGCGCGGTTATGTCAACTTTCGCCGTCAGCGCGGTTCGACTGCGGACACAGATGGACTATGGGCGCCACGCAATCACGTAGGCCTTGCAGCTGTGCCGCTGGCTAAGAGCCACGGGCCGGCCGGCAAGTCGGTCAAGCCATCGGCCGACGACGTGGCCGCTGCTCTGTCGGCAACTGGCGGCAATATGGTACGCGCCGCCGAGATCCTGCGCATCCATCCGCGCCAGGTCTATCGCTGGATCAAGCGCTTCTCTCTGTCTCTGGACAGTTTCCGCTCGTGATCGCCTGCTCATCGCTGTCGGCCTGATTGGCTGTCTCGGACACTGTCTCGGACAGTCGTCTGACCGGCGCATCCGACCCGGACAGGACCGCGGCAAAACCCCCGCCGAGCCCACATTGGT
>JAKSDA010000400.1 GCA_022360315.1 Pseudomonadota bacterium | reverse complement strand
CTAAGAGCCGGTCCAAAAACTCTCCGCGTCGCCAGAGCGCCGATCCATCACCGCCAGCGGGCTTGCTCGTCGGTCAAATACACCGGGTATTCTCCACTCCTCGAGCACCCACTGGCGGCGCGCCTCGTCGCTCTGGCTCGGTCCGAGGTTTTTGGACCGGCTCTAAGCCACAGGCTCGGTACTCAGCTCTGCTCATAGATACATCAAAGTGAAGCCGGCGCAATGAAATGCCGAGCATGATACGCGCAGCGCCGCTTTGTCGCTGCGAATCCCTCCAACCCGAAAAACATACGCGCATAACGCAGTCGTCAGATATCGAAATCTAATAGTTCCTATAAATCCCTGTAAAATTACATTGTGTGATTTGCCGCTGACGTTGCCCGCCGGGCGACTTCGAGGTGATCGTGCACAGGTGTAACTGGCCTCGTGATGGCGAGCTATCGCGAACTGACCATGCTGTTGACCTGGCCGACATGCCGCTATCACTCTCTGTTTTGTATCTTGTTGTCATTGAGATGTATTGTCCCCATAATATCAAAATGCGGGAGGGGCAAATCCTCGACGAACGATTTCAACTAACACGCTTTGTCGGGAGAGGTGGGATGGGGGCGGTATATGAAGGAGTCGACCTGGACCGATCGACGCCGATTGCGATCAAGGTCGCCCGATGGCAGGACTGGGTGACCATACAGCGTTTCATGCGCGAAGCCGAGGCACTGGCGCGCATACAGCATCCCGGCATTGTTCGCTATATCGGACACGGTTTGGTTACCACGAGGACGCCGTACCTGGTCATGGAGTGGCTCGACGGCGAGGACCTCGGCAAGTATTTGTCGCGGACGCGGCTGAGCGCCGCCGAGACGCTCAGCGTGGGGTTACAGGTCGCTGGCGCCCTGCGGGCCACACACCGGATCGGCATTCTTCACCGCGATATCAAGCCGAGTAATCTATTCCTGGTCGATGGCGATATCGGACGCCTCAAGTTGCTCGATTTCGGGTTGGCCCAGGTGCCCGATCTGCCCAATGGCCTGTTCGCCCTGACCCGGAGAGGAGAGCTCATAGGTACCCCGGGATTCATCGCTCCCGAGCTGGCTCGCGGCCGCTCCCAACTCGACGAGCGGGTCGATCTATATGCGCTCGGCGTCTTGTTATTCACATGTCTCACCCAAACACCACCCTTTTTGGCCTCCCACGTCGCAGGATCGCTGGCCAAGCTATTGTTTGAAGCCGTGCCCCGAGTGCGCGATCAGCGCGCCGATGTGCCGTCCGAACTCGACGAGTTGATCGCCGGTCTGATGAATCGCGAACCAGAGCGGCGCCCGGCATCGGCCGACGAGGTTATCTCGCAAATGCGCAGAATTTGCGTCCCGACACTGGAGAGCAAGCAATTTGATGCGGGCAAAGGCAGTCCCGACAAGCGGCGATTCTGGTCGCTGCTCGTTATTGGCAATCGCGATCACGGGGTCAGCGCGACGACCGTCGACGACCTTGCTCGCCGCCATGGCGCCGATATCGTCAAGGCGGGCTCTGAAGTTGCGAGGGCGGGCTCCGAGGTAGCAAGCGCGCTCTTGTGCGTCGACCGGGATTTGACCGCGGTTGTGAATCGGGTGACGTGCGGCGCTCTGGAGTTGCGGGCAGCACATCCGGACCTGCCCCTGGCCATTGCCAGTGGCCGCGGCGAGTCCGATCGAATTTCCATCGCGCGGGCTCTGGAATTATGGTTTGGCAGCGAAAAAACTCTGTTGCCGGAGCCACTAAAGGGGAGCGCAAGCGGTAGCTCGACCGGCGGCAGATCTCCGGGCGATGTATTGGCTGCTTCGGATCATTCGCTGGACGGAGAACTCATCCACAGCGGCTTCGAAGTGATCCCATCGTCGTATCGATCCAGTGAACCTGGATCGACGCGGCCATGCAACGGTGCAGCAAGGCCGCGACAGCCAGCTCCTGCTATCGGAACCGCAGTGCGGTTTGCCAGCTTTCTCGGCCGCGATCGCGAACTCGCCGAGCTCGAATCTCTGTTCGACCGGTGTGTCACCGACCGAACCTCGCAGCTGGTACTGGTTTCGGGTCCTTGTGGAGCCGGAAAATCGCGGCTTCGGTACGAGCTCACCCGGCGCCTGAGCCAGCGTGCCCATCCTCCGGCAGTCTGGGTCACAGCGGGCGAAAAGATGAGCTCGAATTCACCGTTCGGACTGGTGAGTCGGGTGATCCGACGCGCCTTGGGACTCGGCCTTTCCGATTTGGTGCCTGAATATCAGAAGCGCCTGGCCGAGCGCGTGTGCCGCCAGGTTGCTTCGAAAGACGCCGAGCGGGTCGCCGTCTTTCTCGGCGAAATCATCGATGCGCGGCTGACCGACGAGAATCACCCGATCCTGCGTGCAGCTCGAGTCGACTCGCGGTTCATGCGCGAGCAGCTGCACTGGGCATGGCACGACTGGCTCGATGCCGAGACAGCTCAGCAGCCAGTGCTGATCGCTGTTGACGATGTGCAATGGGGCGACCTGGCCAGCCTGCACCTGATCAGCTCTGCTCTGCGCAATCTGGCCAATCGGCCCCTGATGGTCCTGGCGACGATCCGGTCGGCAACCGCAACAACCACCCGAAAACCCGCCGAAGATACCGGACAGAGCCGACTCGAGATCTTGCGATCGACCCACTCTGTGCACGAACTCGATCTCGATCCACTGGACGACGATACCTGTCGAGAGCTGGTTAAGGGCGTGCTCGTCACAGCTCCGGCACCACTCATCGATGCCATCTTGTCCCGTGCTGCGGGAAATCCAATGCATCTGGAGGAGCTTTTGCGCACTGCCGCCCGGACCTCGGGCGATACGGTCCCACCCGGACCAGGTGACACTGCACAGTTGCCGGCAACCGTAGAACAGGCGCTCGCAGCACAGATCGCTGATCTGACCGCCCAGGAGCAGCGCGTTCTCGAAGTTGCCAGCGTCCTGGGACAAACCTTCCGTCTCGACAGCGTCGAGGCCCTCCTCGCCGGCGATTCGGCGGTCGACAATTCAGCCGCCGGCAATTCAGCCGCCGGCAAGGCGACCGAGACCTGTGCCGTGGTTGTCCGGCTCGTCCGCCGCGGTCTGCTCGCCCAGGACTGGCGGGTGAACGCTGCGGGCGTTCACGAATGCGGCTTCGCCAGTCCGACAGTTCACAATGTCGTCTACAGCGGACTGTCTGCCGGCGATCGCACGACGCTGCACTGGAAGGCAGGGCAGTGGCTCGAAGCTGTCGGACACCCAGATCGATGCGCCGTGGCCGCACACTACGAGCGCAGTGGCGTGGCCGATGGAGCGGTCGTGCCGTGGCTCGGTCGAGCAGCAGAGCGCGCGCTCGTGGCCGGCGACGCCTACCAACAGGTGCTCGATCTGGCCAGACGCACGTTGACCTGCGGTCCCTCCAGCAAAGAGCTGGGTCTGTTGAGCGCCCTGCAGGCCGAAGCCTACAACCGTACCGACCGTCACGAAGCAGCTTATCTGTGTGGCTGCAACGCCATGGATCTCTTGCCCCGCGGTTGCGCCAGATGGATAGGAGCCGCGCGCCAGGTGTTGTGGGCGGCAAGTGCCATCGAACGCCTGGCAGGTCTCACCACCCCCGTCCGATCTCCGACCGCTTCAGATCGCTCGACAGGCGCGAGCATCGACAGACAAGACGGCACCCACATCGTTGCCGCGCTGCGTGCACTGAACACCAGCGATACTCTCATCGGCCGGATCCGAGGCGATGGCGTCACACCCGACAGGGGCCCCCGATTGCCGTACAACTGGCCCTCTCATCACGAAGAATCTCTGAGCCGCGGCAGCATGCGCTGTCGCCATCCCGTGCGACCGTATTCCAGCCGCTCCAACCCACGGGCTGGCATTTCAGTACGCAATCCGTGATTCGGCCGGCCGGACGTCGGGCATGAACGAGCAAATCCGCTTGACATATGAATAATTGATCATATGTTCATATTTCATGACCCAGAAGAAACCGAGAAGTGCTCGGGGTGTCGCCAGTGCAGTTCTTGACGCCCACAGCTCGGAACAGCTCGCGGGGCTGTTTCGGGCTCTTGCTGATCCGACCCGTTTGCGCATTGTCAGTGCGGTGTTCGACGACGAGCAGTGCGTGCACGACCTGGCCTCCGTTCTCGAACTCGAACAGTCGGCTGTGTCTCACCAGCTACGCATGCTGCGGGATCTCCGCATCGTCCGGAGGCGCAAGGAGGGCCGACACGTTTACTACTCTCTGGATGACAGCCACGTCAGGGACCTGTTCGCGTTTGCACTTGAACACATCCGGCACCAGGAGGGGTCTCGATGAGGTTCTTTCTTGCCATCTTTTTACTCGTTGCATTCCTAGTCGTGTTTGTGTTGCGGTCGTTGCTGGTATGGAGGCGCACGGGTGTCAATCCGATTGTCTTTCAGAAAGACAATCGCGTGGACCACTATATTGGTCGCATCTTTGTCATGGTCCAGATATTTGTTGTGCTGAGCGTGGTCGCTTACGCTGCCAGCGTGGAGGAGCTGTTGTTTCCTCTCCAGCCCTTGCAGGGAATGGAGCTTCAGCTCGTGGGAGCCTTTCTCTTGCTTGCCAGTACCGCGTGGTGCGTGGTAGCACAGGCTCAGATGGGGCAATCATGGCGCATTGGAATCGATCGCGACCATTCCACGTCTCTGGTAACGACGGGACTTTTCCGGATCTCCCGCAACCCCATTTTCCTGGCAATGGGCATCACTCTGGTTGGGCTCTTTCTGGTCCTGCCGACGGCGGTAACGCTTGCAGTGATGGCTGTGGGTCACGTGCTCATCAACATCCAGGTCCGGCTCGAGGAGAACCATCTCGAGTCCATGCACCAGGACGCATACCGCTCGTACTGCAGACGAGTTCGGAGGTGGGTATGAGTGATCAATCCGTGACGGCGCTCGACGCGTCGTGGCACCAGCGCCGGTGGTCGTGGATCGCGCTATGGCTCGTGGCCGCCACGCTTCTCTACAATGTTGGAGAGGCAGTGATCGCCCTTGTTGCTGGCGCCGAGGCCCACAGCGTCGCGCTGGTCGGCTTCGGGTTGGACAGCGTCATCGAAACCGCCGCGGCGATCGTCATACTGTGGCGCCTCGCCATCGAAGCTCGCGGAGCTGACCCGCAGACTCTCGAGCGCGCCGAGCGTCGCGTGCATGTGTTCGTCGGCGTCACCTTCCTCCTGCTGGCTATCTACGTCACCGGACAGGCGGGTTGGACGCTGTGGAACGAGCAGGCACCGAACGCCAGCACAATTGGTATTGTGCTAGCCGCTGCCTCGCTCACGATCATGCCACTGGTTTCCTGGGGCAAGCTCCGCGCTGCGCGCGAGATCGGCAGCGCTGCACTCAGAGCGGAGGCAAAGGAGACTCTGGCGTGTTCATACCTGTCTTTTGCGCTACTCCTGGGCCTGGTGACCAACGCCGCTGTGGGCTGGTGGTGGGCCGACCCGATCGCGGCTCTCCTCATGGTGCCGTGGCTGGTCAAGGAAGGTTTCGAGGGTTTGAGCGGCCAGGCCTGCTGCGATGACTGATTTGAACCAAAATCCACGGTCCCATTGCATCCTCTGCAATGGGACCGTGGGTTTTGCGTTTCTGTTCAGTTCGCACGGTCGAGTTCGGCGCGAAACATGAGGACCAGGAAAATGCCCTGGCTCATTCCCAGCACGAGATCGACAATTGCAAAGTTGAGCGTTGCGCGGGGAAAGTCCAAAAAACATACACCCGCGGACCAAAATACCACGTAGACGAACCGCCCGATGACCAGTAGCCAGGCGTTGACTCGATAACGAAACGGATCCAATGCACCCGGAACGTAGAACAGGGAGATCATGATCAGAAAAAGCCCCGCATCACGGGTCCAAAACGTCGGTGGAACCGACTCCAGGTTGGCCAGTGCAGTCAAGACGTCCGGGGCAAAGAGGCCCAGGATGCCAAAGGGCAAGTTGACCAGAATGCCCAGCCAGGCCAGCCTGCTAAACCATTTTCTATGTGAATTCATGTTTCCTTCCAACTCCGTGCAGGTTGCCAGAGAGCGTCACTCATCTGAATGCCACTCTTCATCGTGCCTCACCTGGGTTTCTGTATAGGCGCCGCTTTTGTAGAACTTATCGTAGAACGAGCGGTCGAGGTGATGGGCCTGGTGGGCCAGAGTCATGCGCATGGGACCGAAGTAGGCCGGAAAACGGCTGTAGCGTTCATAGACATACTCGCATAAAGCGATCGTGGCCGCGATGCACTGATCGGAATAGCCCGGAATCGCGTCTTTGATCGCCTGCCCCTTGTCCTCCAGCCAGGGATGAGCGGCTGATCTATCCTTGAGAGTGCCGTTCTGTGGCGACATCTTGAAGTCGATGAAATCGAGCACAGCTTCCTTCATCGATCTGTAATAAGGCGGCGAGTACGGTTTTATCAATACATCGCCGTCATGCTCCAGGCCAAGACCGTACGGGATTGCGATGTTTTTGTTCAGCAGATCGAGCAACAGGGTTCTGAAGAAACCACCGCCCATCGATTGGGCGATCGTTTGCTCGCCGAGGGTGAAGCCCAGCTCTTGGTACCAGCTGACGTCGCGCATGGTGGCGAAGTGAGTCCATCCACCCAGTCCCATTGCCTGTTCGACCAGAGACAGGTTATGGACCATGAATGCCTCTTCGGCGAGAATAAACTCGAGAACGACAGCCTCGAGGTAGACCAGAGGTATATAGCGATTGTCGCTGGGATCATCGTGGAGGTGCCCACCCCGCGATTTGCCGAACTTGCCAACACCCGCCGGGCGGTAGTTGTTGCGCTCGTCGACGATAAAGAGCCCCATCTGCTCGTCGAAGGCGGATAAAAGGATGTTCAAATACATTGCCGTCAGGTCATTGACTGGCAAGAAGTAGGTGCTACCGGGCAGGTTGGTAGACCACTTGTTGAACGGGAACATATGAGGAACCTCTCGGGGGATGGCCGCTCGCCGATCGCTGAGTTTGATGCACATTCGCCTGTACACGTCCTCCAGCCGGCGTTCGCGGGCCATTTGACCCAATTCCCCAATGTCCAGTTTGGCCAGGTCCTGGGGACGGCGCAATAACGACGTTCCCTCGTCATTGATGATGAAGAGAGAGGTTGCATGGACAGCGTCGGCGCTGGCTCCAGTTCGTCCAGTCAGAGCAGCCATGACGTTGCCGCCACCGGATTCGGGCCGCGCGCCCGACTCGAACGGGACGTCGACCAATGCGTAGCCGTTGATACCCGCAGCCGTCGTTGCCAGAATGGCCTCTTCGAGCCGGCTTAGCGGTTGTGGCTCCAGCTCGCTGCGGTAGGAAAGGGCGCCGCCATCGAGGTGCGCACCGGCGGCAAAACGGCGCGAACGACGGTTGAAGATCGCCTCCAGTAAAGGATAGTTCCAGACGCGATGCAATCTCGAGTTGTCGACCATTTCTCTATCCTCGTGATTCTTCTACAATTGTTTCAGATACTCGATCAGTGCCGCTTTGGCTTGCGCAGCGAGCCGGGTGCCGTATACATGCCCGCCGTTGCCGTTCCCCGGTACTGTGGTGTCGAATCGGAAACCGGCTTTTTCCGCTTCTGGCCCGGATGATACGAATCCCACTCTGTCCGGATCGTAGACGTTATACCCCCGGTAAAAGACTGTGGCTCGATTCTCCGGTGGCTCCAGCAGGTCGGCCAGGGTTGGCACCGAGCCGTTGTGCAAATAGGGCGCCCGAGCCCACACGCCATCCAGAAGCATGTTGAGATAACCCTCGCTTTTTCGAAAGTGCCGAATGGCCACTGGCCCCTCACCTATGGTATTGACCCTGGCGGCCAGTTCTGCAGTCTGAGCGTCGAAACGATGGCGGTCGGTACCGATCTCCGCGATGGACAAAACACTGCCGACCCAGATGCCGTCACTGGCATGACACATGGCACAGTACTTTTCATAGATGGGCTCGCCTCGAGCGGCCAATTCTCTGTCGATGGAGAACGGATATGCTGGCGGGGCGAGATTTCTGACGAATTCCTCCATCCGCTCGATGCCGGGGAGGTCGAGCGACTCCGGGGTTGCTCCGGCGCCATAGGCGGCAGCCTTGTTGCGCTCGGAGACGTCGTTGTTGTTACCGTCCCAGTTCGCCCAGTGTTTGGCCCGCGCGGCCTGATTCCACAGGACCATGAAATCTGCCGTTCCGATGGATTTATCCCCGTCGATCAGGTCAAAGCCAAAAAGTGCCTTGTACGGGTTGAGGGTATCGACCCGGCCTGGGCCGGTGTCGGGCCTGTGATCGAACCACGAGTAGAGTTGACGCTGTTTGCTCAGTGCCTTTTTGGTCGCCGGGATGATCAGATGACGGTACACCAGCGACGTGATCAACGAGAGATCGTTCTTCTCTTCGATGGCAGCCATCAAATTGTCGGCTGTAAAGCGCGGATCCTCGGCGCACGCGCCGAGAAAACGAATGTACTGTTGCAGATTCAGTTCGTGCGCGCCCATGCCGACAACCACTTGCGCTTTCTCACCTGGCTTGACGCGAACGGTTCCGGTATGGCAGGTGGCACAGTTGAGCCCGACGCGCGGCACGCCCACGGTGCGCAGCGGTGCGCCCACAGGTGTTTCATGCCCCTCTTCATAAATGAAGCCGAGAGCAGTATAGCTATCCTTCCCGGGCAAGATGCCACTGCATACCTCCGGCATGATCTGCCAGATCAAATAAGGCACACCATTATCGAATTCGGCTCCAAACGAACCGTACTTGAAGTGCTCTTCGTCACTGGCATGGTGAATGGGGACATCCCGCTCGACGTAATACCAATAGCCATAGAACAAGAGCGAGGCCAGGACTACAATGATCAGTCCGATAAACACCCACATGCGGTGTCGTGAAATCATACTTATGCTCATACCATGACCTGTATTTGAGAATTGATGTTGATAGCCGAAATGACGAAGATAATGAGAGTGACTGGGAATCTCTGCGCAGGTGCGACAGCGCATGGAGGAATCAAGGCGCCCATTACCGCTGGTGAACGGCGATGTGGAGCGCTCTCTGGCTCGGCGGAGCGGGTTTCTCGCGCCCCTGACCAGGTATTTCTACTGTGCGGCAGTACCGAGTATCTCGGCGATGTCCACTATTAGCGACACCGCTACAAGTAAACCGGCACTGGCCAGCGTTTCTGTCGTGAACTCGTTCGCCTCTATCGGCCCCAAATCATCCCCATATCCAACAAGTCAAACTCTCTTCTAACACCTTCCAGCCTGTTTTTCGCGCTCTTATCTGTCGATAAGAGCAAAATGCTCGGGACGAAATGGCTCCACCAGCTCGGGCCTTCCGTTCCTGACAAGTTCACCATAGCGGGCGTCAATGTGATGTCAAGGACTATTTTTTGCCGTGGCGTAAACCTGGCAAAACCCATGAGCTCTAGCTCGTAGTCTAGCAGCATTCGGGAAAAATCGTTTTCCCGAATCTGCGTGCGTCCCGGCCGAGAGCGGCGATTAGCCGATTTCGGGCACATGGGGCGCCCGGCGGGAGTCCGCCGGAGGGCTTTGCCCAATAATGGTAGCGGCGTTCGG
>JAKSDA010000304.1 GCA_022360315.1 Pseudomonadota bacterium | reverse complement strand
GAGCCAGAGCGACGAGGCGCGCCGCCAGTGGGTGCGCGAGGAGTGGAGAATACTCGTTGTATTTGACCGACGAGCAAGCCCGCTGGCGGTGATGGATCGGCGCTCTGGCGATGCGGAGAGTTTTTGGACCGGCTCTAAGTCAAACAAATACGCATTGGCAACCGTGTATGGCGGGAGGGCGCCCGAGCGGGCGCCCGTGGTGATAGCCGATCAGGGCCGGCTGGATCTGCGCTTTGATTGTCGTTCCTGGTGAAACGCTTTGATGGCACTCAAAAGCAGGCGGACATACATGATTTTACTGATCTTGCGCGCGGCACGAAGCTCGTTTAGAGCGCCTTTTACGCACGACAGATACGCTCGGAATCGATTCCACTTGGCGTTGAAACTACAGGGGATCTCGGGCATGACAATCCGCTCGCCGCGGTAGACATTGTAGAGTCTGTTGCGCACTCCGCCCGGCCACAGCACCTCGACCGTGCCGGTTTTGGCCGAGCCGAGGCCGAAACCGATTTCGAGGCTGTGCTGGGAGGCGTAGCTCGATCCGCCGAGCACCGGCTTGATCGCGGTATTTCCCCGCCGGGGTGTGAACTTGACCACAGCCCCGATGCCATCGCGGTTGACCACGCCATTCGAGGTGATGTCGATCGTGCCCAGCGTTTTCACCTTGACCCATCGATTGCCATTGTCGGCGCTATTGATCTCGACTGACAATGTGCCGTTGTCGAAATCGACCCCGCTGAATATGAATCGCTCGGCTGGGGCCGGAGGGGGCGGATCGGCCAGGAACGTGGGAAAGAACAGAGCGAGGTTGTCGAAAACAGAGCCATAGATGAGATTGGGTGCCGCCGCGGTATAGAGAGTGGGCACTGCGGGTGGGTTGCTCGGCGGAATATTAAAGTTGGAGATCGACACGATGTCCATGAATCCATCGTCGTTCAGGTCGCCGATGGCCAGGCCGTGCTCGACGCGCAGTTTGTGGTTGGCCGCGACACCGTCTGGCAGGGCGGCCTGGTCCAGGGTGAAATTGGCCGCACCGTCATTTTGCAGCACCACACCCGGGTTGGACAGGTCGACGATCGGGCCCGAGTCGAGCCCGCCGTAGTAGACGATGTCGGTATCTCCGTCGTTATCATAGTCAAAGGCAGCGCAACCCCAGCCGAAAACCGACGCCACCAGATCGCCGGCGCCCGGATCGATGAACGACCCATCGGGCTCCTGCAAAAACCACTGACTGGCCTGATCGCCCAGGTCGGCCGGTATGCCGAAGAACGGCTCGAAATAGTCACCGGTATTTGACGCGAAAACGTCCAGGGTTCCATTGCTGTCGAGATCGCCAAAAGCCAGCCCCATCCAGTCACCGGGCTTGATCAGCTCTCCCGCAGTGCCATCGGTGAAGTTGCCCGAGCCGTCGTTGGCAAAGAAGCGCACGAAGCCGCGGTCCACTCCACCGAATTTCGCAAACGGAATACCGGCATTGTCACTTGCCGTCACAATGTCGGTATCACCGTCCTGGTCGAGGTCGACCATCGCCGTAGACCAGGTAATTTCGGGAAAATCATGCAAGCCGGAAGCTGCCGCGACTTCGGTGAAGACATTGTTACCGTTGTTGACAAAGAGCTGATTGAGTTCATTGAGCGCAAACGGTACCGCAAAGATGGCGAGATTCGAGGCCATATCGAAATTATTGGCCACCATGATGTCGAGCAATCCATCGCCGTTGACATCACCCATCGAGCAGGTCATGGCGGACATATTGCCCCCGCCGGTGCCGCTGCTCGCACTGATGTCGGTGAACGTGCCATTGCCGTTGTTCTCGAGCAGGCGATTTGGTTCGCTCATACCGAGAACATAGAGATCCTGGTCGCCGTCGTTGTCGATGTCGCCATAACACACTCCGGTGCTCTCCTGATCGGATAAGCCGACCCCGGCAGCCCCGGTGACATCGACAAAGGTGATTTGTCCGCTATCGCGCAACTGATTGGCAAAAAGCCCATTATCGGCGCCGAGGCCGTTGGTCACATAGATATCCAGATCGCCGTCGTTGTCGTAATCGAGCAGCGCAACGCCGGGCGCGCCCTTGAACTTGATCGGGTAATTGCCGATAAAATCATCCATCGTGACCGTGCCGCGGACTTGGAATGCCCGGGCGATCGAGTCGTTTTTCGACGGCACGTTCTCGAACGCGATACCCGCCCCCCCTGCATCTGCGATATCTTCGAACGTCACGCCGCCGTCGGCGTGGACCACACCTGCACCGACCGAGACGAGAATACAACTAACCAAAAACCGAGGAAAACACCAAGTATATGACGAAAACCAATTGAGCGTCTTTGTATTTTTCATTGACCGCCTCCGTTGAAACTCGTTTTTTTCGTAACCCTGTGAAATGCTGAAGGTGCACGTCTCCCGTGCGGTCGTTGCCAGAGGCAACAGTCCGCGCCAGAGCTGATAAGTTGTCCCAGCTGGCTGGTTGGTCACCGAATCCCGTCGCCACAGTGCGCCGGCCTGTCTGCTCGGGCGTCGGCACTCGCAGGGCGACCCCACGAGCCGGCCTCCGACCTGGCAGACCGTCGCCCTTTGGCTCGGCCCCCCCGGATCAAGAACCAGCCATCTGGCCCGGATCAATCACGGAACACCGTCGTGCGGGCACAGAGCTACCGAGATGCATCACCCACGGGTCGGGCTCGACGATCCGGCGCAGTGCAATGCGTCGGCCGGTCGGCGCGAACCAGCGGTGCAATTCTCTGCAGTGGCCACGGCCCGAGCAGGTGGCCTCGTAACGACTCCGGCTAACTGCGGTGGGTTATGGTGGGCCGTTAATCGAAGTTCTCAAATACCGTCGATGGGCGCAATATGGCGTCACGCCTTTTTGATCAGACATTTATTCCCCCCTTGATGTATTGCATGCTGCTAGAACGTCTCGAAGTCGGCTAGTAGCAGTCCAAGTTTGACGGATTTTCTCGCCACGGCAAGTAGTTGCTCACCCTTACTCAGCCCACAATAGCATTGACTGCGATCGGGTCAGCAGCGAACCATCGGTAATCTAGTAGTTTGCTGCCCTACCAACAGGGCAGGTCTCGACCGTGCTTCTCACAACGAAACAGCACCGATACAGGAGTTGTCCGACAGGGTTGGCAAGGCGTGCCGCCCCGACCAGCTGGACCGTCGTCCCGGCGGCTCAGGGCAACATCATCGACCGTGCAGCTGGGCCATGCGTCGTCGGTGGGTGACAGGGTTGCCAGGTCCTCTGAGGAGGGAATAACTCGGGTCTCTCGACATGAGACGCGACCACAGCGAGCACCGATGCCAGTTGACCCGAGCAGTCGCTGGCCTGGCTATCGGCCGTAGCGAGCGGCATGGTCAGGTCTCGGCGGATGCTTCAACGAAAGTGACCCACCGCGGCTCGGCTCCTTAGAGCCGGTCCAAAAACCTCGGACCGAGCCAGAGCGACGAGGCGCGCCGCCAGTGGGTGGGCGAGGAGTGGAGAATACTGGCTGTATTTGACCGACGAGCAAGCCCGCTGGCGGTGATGGATCGGCGCTCTGGCGACGCG
>JAKSDA010000361.1 GCA_022360315.1 Pseudomonadota bacterium | reverse complement strand
GGACACTTGGTCTCGGATATATCGAATATGACCATCCCTGCTGCCTGCACCAATGACTGCGCAGATTGTGCAGCTTATTGGACAAATATCAGAACACGGGTAATAAAACGTCAATCTCATTGACCATCTTGGTTTAAGAAGTCGGACAGAAATCGAAATTAGTGGCCATATAGCCGCATTTACGCGCCGCCGACGCGTCCCGGCGTTATGCTGAAAACTTGGCCTGCGTCCTGCAATTCCCCAAGACCAGAACCCAAACCAAACCCATAACAAACAAAGGGAATGAAAAATGAAGAAGCTCTATCTCAAAAAGTCTGTAATCAAGAATCTCGGAGACTCGGATATGATGCTCGCCAGGGGCGCCGGAGTTTCCCGTGTATTGAAGAGAGTTGGCAGGGGAATTGGGGATAGTCTCAAAGAAAGTGCCCGGCGCGCCGGTAATTCGATCGCCCGAAGTGCAGCGGCAGCGTCGAAAGGGGCCGCCAATTCGGCGGCGCGCGCCGCCACGGCAGTGGCGGCCTTCTCGGTAGAAAAAGGCAAAGACTTCGTCGTTGCGGGCGTCTCGTTAACCGTTGGAATCTCCATCGAAGAGACAAAAAGGGCCACCCGCCGCCGGGGGTAAGAGGAGTTGGGGACAGTGTAAACTCCGCAACTTGGTGCCGATGTAGGCGTCGGTCGCCAGGGACTCGGACGCCGGTGGTGCCGAATTTATCGCCGGCAATCAATTCTTCAGAATTAAAAAAGAATTCCGAAGTCAACAAGAGCCGGTCCAAAACCTCGGACCGAGCCAGAGCGGCGAGGCTCGCCGTCAGTGGGTACGCGAGGAGTGGAGAATACTGGGTGTATTTGACCGACGAGCAAGCCCGCTGGCGGTGATGGATCGCCGCTCTGGCGACGCGGAGAGTTTGGACCACCAATGGTATTTGGTCGTGTCGCGGGCGAGACTGGTTCTCCATGAGCGGTATCGGGAATGAAGCGGATTTTTTTGAGCCAGCTTCGCCTGCAGGCGACCGGTATGTTCGCGTCTGAAAGCCGACGATCGACTCTTGCAGGCAACAGTTCACGACGTTTGCAGCGATTCGAGACCTCGTGGTCGTCATTGGCTCTTTGAAAACTGAAAATCTGGCTCGCCTTCGATTTGCGGTTCTTTGAGAACCGAATATTGGCGATCTTACGATCTTTGTACTGATTTGCCAATGTGCAGTCGTTTTGGATTCTTTGTGAACTCAAAAATCTGGCGTACAGTCGTTTGGATTCTTTGCAAATTGAGAATCTGGCCTGTGGTCGATTTGGGCTCTTTGGACAACGTCGAGAGCCTGTGTTCCAGGTGGCCCGGCGCTCCCTCTCAGGCTGCGACAGGCGAGGTGTGATTTCGCCTACTGCGTCCGGACGCACCTGTCGCGGGCCGCTGTAGGACTCGCGGAATTTCCATGGGTTGCATTGCCGTGCCAGATGGCACTCACAGTGCATCGAGGCCGGATGCCGTCCTTGTACCCGGCCGCGCCCGGCGCGGCCAACTCCTGAGACATGCACGATGCTCCGATCTCGTCCCGTGCCGCCCACCCAGGTGAGCGATTGTCGCTCACTTCTAAGCGGTACCTCTGCCTCGCTCACGCAGCCTCCACGTGTCTGGCTGTCGGCGTCACACTCGCGTTTGCCGCCTGCTCCGGGCCAGCTGGCTCTCCCGCCGACCCGGATGCTGGCAGCGACAACGCCACGCTGTTGATCGACCCGAATCAATGGCTGCCCACGCCGCTCGACCACGACGTTCTGGCCGGACACCGCCCCGAGGCAATCGAGTGCTCGGCCCTGGCATGGTACCGCGAGGGCGGGGGCATGGAAGTGGATACCAAACTGTGTAACTACTTTTCGCTGTCTCAGCCACTCGCCATAGATCTGCACGCCGGCGATGTGGTCGAGGTCACCGTGTGGTGGGCCAAACTGGCCAGCGTGGCGCCGGCCGAGGGCCATCTGGCCGTATTATTCGACGATGAGGTGATCTGGCAAGAATACGTGGCCATCCCCGGACCGGCCGATGTCCGCGATGCCCGGGTCACGCTGTCACGCGATGTTGCCGCCGGTGCACCGGTGACTCTGCATCTTCACAATCACGGATACAACACCTGGCGTTTTCAAGATCTATCCATTGTACCTGGGCACGCAATTCATTCCATGGAAAGCGGAGTTGAAGAATGAGTAAGGATAATGGCGTACTGATTATCGGTCTTTTGACGGCTGTCACCGCGATGGCATGTGGTTCGAGCAACCGCGAGCCGACCTATTGGCAAGATGTGGCACCCATTCTCGTCGAGGACTGCGTCGCTTGCCACCAGGAAGGAGGCATTGCGCCGTTTTCTCTCGACGATCCAGACCAGGCGGCGCAGTGGGCCGAGGCTGTGGCCGATGCCACCAAAGAACGCCGAATGCCGCCGTGGGCCGTTACCGACGATGGATCGTGCGGCGAGTTTCGCAGTTCTCGCGCCCTGTCCGATGAAGAAATTCGCACTATCGGCGACTGGGCTGCGGCCGGAGCGCCATTGGGCGAGCCACGCGATGACCTGCGCAAACCGGAAATTCCCACTCTCACTGGCGGGGTAGAGATCACGACCCCGGATTTCGTACCCGAGATCGTGGGGGGGCCGTTGGCCCAATTCGATGAATATCGATGTTTTGTCGTCGAACTCGAGCGCGATAAAGATCTGTTCATGACGGGATATGATATGATACCCGGTAATCCGGCCCTGGTTCATCACGCCCTGCTCATGCTCGTCGATCCCGAGCTGAAAATCGGCGACAAACCGAGCAACGCCGAGCGCATCCGAGAACTCGATGATCTATCGCCAGACCGACCCGGGTGGTCGTGTTTCGGCGAAGCTGGTGATGGTGTGTCAACCGATGGTACTCCGATCACCTGGACGCCTGGACAGGGAGTAATCCGCCTTCCCGAGGGCGTGGGTGTACGCATTCCACAAAACCATATGCTGGTGGTGCAAATGCACTACAACATGGCCGACGAGGCGGTCCGCGGGCAATCAGATCAAAGCGTGTTTCAACTGGCCCTGGCCGAGAGCACACCGCGCGAGGGTTTCTTCATAGATCTGGCTCCGCTTCTGAAAACGCTCTTTGTCGGCGAGACATTCAGCCTGGAACCGGGCCGGGAATCGGTGGTGTTTACCTGGGAACAGCCTCTGGCGCCGCTCTTTCGTGAAAGTTCATTGCAGTCGATCGACCTGTACGGAGTAATGCCCCATATGCACGAGTTCGGCCGCAAAATCCACATGGATGTCGACCAGGGCGGAGTGAATACCTGCGCGGTCGATGTGCAGCGCTGGGACTTCAACTGGCAACTGATTTATTTTTACCAGGAGCCCATTGTCCTGACCCGGCAATCCACGCTGCGCGGAAGCTGCGACTACAATACTGTGGGTCGCACCGAGCCGGTGAGCCCAGGTTGGGGCACACAAAACGAGATGTGCCTCATGGGGCTGCTGCTGGTGCCGTGACTCGCTCCGGTTGTGCAGTTCGCTATACTCGCTGCATGACCGAGCTTGACAGCCCGACCCGGAGCGCCCGGGCAGAGTCCATCGGTTCAGGGCGACGCGAGCGCCGGGCGTATCTCGTGTTGTCGCTGGAATGCCAGCGGCCGCTGGCCGGCTCGCTGCGAATCGCCCTGGATGCGGTCGACTCGGTCACGGTCGGCCGGGGCGCCGGCCGCTCTACCGCTCGCCAGCCAGATGATCACGGCGAGCACTTGATGCTGACCGTACCCGACGAATGGATGTCGTCGACCCACGCCCGGCTGCGCTGCAGTTTCGGCCGCTGGCTCATCGAAGACGCGGGCTCCAAAAACGGTATTCGAGTCAATGGCCGACGAGTACAAAGTCACGTGCTCGAGGACCGCGATGTCGCCGAGCTCGGCCGGACGTTTTTTGTCTATCGCGACCGCACCACACCCGATTTGCAAGGGGACGACAATGACGATGGTGATGGCAGTGATGACCGTGACGACAAACCCGGCAACCGCGAGGCGGTCGACGTTGCCGAGCCACCGCCAGCACCGGGTTTGAGTACCTTCGACATCGAGTTGGCCGGCGACGTTGGCAACCTGGTGCGGGTGGCGCAAACGGGTATTGCAGTATTGCTTCTGGGCGAGAGCGGAACCGGTAAAGAGCTCCTGGCGCGGGCCGTGCACGAGCTGTCCGGTCGCCCCGGCGAGTTCGTTCCGGTCAACTGCGGTGCGTTGCCCGAGAACCTGGTCGAGAGCGAGTTATTCGGCCATCGGGCCGGGGCGTTTTCCGGTGCCACGACCGAGCGCCCCGGCCTGGTTCGCGCGGCCCATCGCGGCACCTTATTCCTCGATGAGATCGGCGACTTGCGCCCGCCCTCGCAAGCAGCACTGCTGCGGGTTTTGCAGACCGGCGAAGTTCGCCCAGTTGGCGACGTCAAGACGGTCAAGGTCGATATCCGCATGGTGTGTGCGACCCATCGGGATCTCGCCCGGGCAGTCGAACGGGGTGAGTTTCGCCACGACCTCTACGCACGCATTGCTGGCTTTCGCATGAATCTACCCACTGTGCACGAGCGCATCGAGGATCGCGGTTTGCTCGTCACCAACTTGCTCACCGAGCTCGCCGCAGCTGGCGACGCAGTTGCGGCCCCGGCTGCCACGTTCGATCCACGGGCAGCCCGCGCACTGTTTTTCTATCACTGGCCACTCAATGTCAGGGAGCTGTCGAATTGTCTGCGCACCGCTACAGTGCTGGCCGGCGATGGAGTGATAAGGCCGATGCATTTGCCGCCCGAGGTGCGCACAGCAGCGGTACCGAGCGAGACCACGTCGGACGCCGGTGCCGACCCGCTGACCGATGAGCAGAGCCAGCTGCGCGACCAGCTCGTGGCATTGCTTGCCGAGCACCGGGGCAATATCAGTCATGTCGCGCGGGCCGCGGGCAAGGCGCGCCGACAAATTCAGCGCTGGATCAAGCGCTTCGACCTCGACCCCGAGCAGTTTCGGAGCTGATGCCGGCGCCCGTGTGGCCGCGGTGACGAACCGTGGCTCCTGGCGTGTTATCTATTAACAGGTAGAGTTAATGGCAACCCATGACGGTGATAGCGGCACTTGTCCCGACATCGCTGTGGCAGAGACCGGGCTCGACGGCGACGTGGCCGCTGGACATACACTGGTCGACTCGCTGGCCAGTTCCGACCATCGAATAGCCGGCAGCCCAGGCCCGCCGCTCGGTCAAAACTCCGCTTCGGATTTCTCGTCGGCACGTCCGGCCGACAGCACGATCTACTTGCAGCCCGGCGCCGAGCTGGGCCGCTATGAGATCGTGGCCAAGCTGGGCGAGGGTGGCATGGGCATCGTATATGCGGCGCACGATCGGGATTTGCGCCGTACAGTGGCCATCAAGATTCTGCGCCGTTCGCACCCCAACGTCGATCGCAAAGATCGCGAGCTGCTATTGCGCGAAGCCCGCGTCATGGCCATGCTGGCCGACCCGCATGTGGTCACGGTCTACGACGTCGGCACCATTGGGCGGCGAGACTACGTGGCCATGGAACACGTCGATGGCTTGTCTCTGCGCGATTGGGTGCACGAGCAACGGCAAGAGCTCGAGCCGGAGGAGTTTCGGCACCGAGTGCTAAACGGGTTCATCCAGGCCGGTCGTGGGCTGGTCGCCGCCCACGAGCGCGGTCTGGTCCACGGCGATTTTAAGCCGGGCAATGCGCTTGTCGGCAACGATGGCCGGGTGCGGGTGACCGATTTCGGCATGGCTCGACTGGCCGGCCAACTCGACGATCCAGAGGACGATGCCGGCGATGCACCGCCGCTCGATGGCGAGCGTATCGATGCGATCGACACCTTCATGGCGACTGGACTCTTTGCCGGTACCCCCGCGTATATGGCACCCGAGCAACTGTCGGGACAGGGCCAGGATGCACGCAGCGATCAGTTCAGCTTTTGCGTTGCCCTCCACGAAGCGCTTACCGGGCAGCATCCATTTCCAGCAGGCAACCTGCAAGAGCAACACGACGTGACCCTGGCCGGGCACATTCACCCATCGCGTGCGGATCGCAGCCTGCCAGCTGGGCTGGCAAATATCCTCGTGCGCGGCATGAACAGCGAGCCGGACCGCCGGTATCCGTCCATGCCGGCCCTGCTCGCTGCCCTCGAAAAAGCTGTTGCTGGCGACATGACTCCCCGGCCGACCGGACCGGTATCGAGCCGGCGTCGCGTCCTGGCATTGATCGGGATTCTGGCTGTGGTCGGAATCGCCGCCACCGCTGTCATCGCCGTGGCAACACGCGGAGCCAACGGGCCGGCCCGGCCAACCGAGGCCCGGGCCGGCGGCGACAACTGCGACTCTACCCTGGCCTTGCCCGACGACCCCGAGGTCCGGGCCAGGGTCCAGGCCATCCGCGTCGCCCTGGCCGAGGCTCCGGCTTTGCGTGATTCCGACCAGCTAGACCGCGGGCTAGCGCTCACCGAGCGCGCTGTCGCCAACGCTCGTGCCACTGGGTACCTGCCGGTCGAAGCCGAGGCACTGTACTGGAAGGCGGTATTTCAGGCCGTGTCCGGCGAGGCGTCCAGCGCGTGGAAAACCGGCATGGAAGCCCTGGTCGTGGCCGAAGAGTGCGGGCACCTGGAAATCCGCGCTCGCCTGTTGATCGGCATGGTCGCCCTGGCCGGTTATTTCTCGTCGAATCTCGAAGAGGGCAAGCGTTATGCCCGGCGTGCGGCCAGCGCGCTGGCAGAATACGGAAACGACGAGGTTCTGGCTGCCGAACTCGATACCTATGTGGGCAATTTACTGGCTCTCGAGTCCAAGAACCGCGAGGCTGCCGCGCATTACGAACGCGCTCTCGCGGTCTACCAGCGTGTCGGCAACCTGCGCGCGGTCGATGTGCTGTGCGAGCTCGCCGTCCTGGGCTTGAGAGACGGCAAAATCGACGAGGGAGTCGAGCTGGTCAGCCGGGCATTGGCCCTGCAAGAGGACGCGCTCGGGCCAGATAATCCCAAACTAAACCAACATATCGGACTGCTGATGCTGTTCTTGCGCGCCAGGGGCGACTACGACGACGCCCGCGATCGCATAGAACGAGTGCTGGCCGCCGCAGGCGTGGATTCTGCGCCGACTGTTGCCGACCCGATCGACGACCCAGGTGTGCTGCGAGGACGGGTGGTCAATCGAGATGGCACAGCCGTGGCCGGGGCGGAAGTTGTGGCCGGACGGGAGCTGACCGCCGATGGTAAATACTTGTTTGCCCTATGGGACCTCGCCTCGCCTGTCGATTCGTGGCCCCGGCGAACCGTCACCGATCAACGCGGCGTTTTTGCGTTCGCCGGCCTGGCCGACCGGGATTATTTCATCGCAGCCGAACATCCGGATCTCGGCCGTTCGTATCTGGCCCGACCGGCGCGCCCCGGTGGCCAGAATGCGGCGACCGTCGAACTACGCTCATTCGGTCGTTTGACCGGGACGTTCACCGTGGCCGGGCAAACTCCCCCGATCATTCTCATCACTGCACACCCGTCAGCATCGGCTCGCCAACCGGACGGGATACCAACTGCTGCGTCTGCGATCGCTATCGGTACTGGTGCACACTTCGAGTTCGAGCGGCTCCCCGAGGGAGAATACTGGCTCGCCGTGCAGCAGTTCGGTTACTCGGTGCAGTCTCCCAACACACAGGTATCCGGGCTGCGCCTGGTGAACGTGATCGCGGGCAAAAAGACCGCAGTGGATATCGCTGTGCCAGTTGGGCGCGTCTCACTTCGAATCACAATTCGACGTGCCGACCAGATGCCAGTGGTCGCGGCCTCTGTGGTGTCTTTTCCCGGCCGGCTCGTCGAAGAAGTCTATCGAGGGCCGATCATTGAAATGTATCGTCGCGCGATACCGCGTCGGGCATCGGTGATAAACACTCAGTCCGCAGTTGCCGGCGACGGCATTATCGTAGTGCCCGGATTGCTGCCCCGTGACTACACCCTGTGTGTGACCAGCTTGCCGTTCGATCCTCGTGATCCGGCGGGGCAAGAACGGAGAACGCTCGGTCGATATCTCTCGGATGAGTTCTTGTGCCAGCCGATCCGCATTGAGCTGGCAAACGGGCAAGTCCACCATACAGTTACGTTGCCGCAATAGGTAACGCCGGTCGGGCTCAGTAGCAGTTGTCGCAAAGGCCGCGCACCTGCACTTCGATCTCGCGTTTGCGCAGAGCCCGGGGTGCCCTCTTGCGCGCCTGTAGCTTGAACTCGATCTCGGGCAAGCACTCGATGGTGCCGCATTCGGTGCACACGAAGTGAGGGTGCTCCTTGCTGTTGTGGTTGCCGGTGGTTGCCTCGAAGCGCCAGACGTGATCGCCCATGTCCGAGCGACGCAGCAGGCCGGCATCGGACATGTCTATGAGATTGCGGTAAATTGTCGCACGATCCCATACTTCGTCGGCCATGTGCTCGGCAACTTCGCCATGACTCATCGGTTGGGCCGCTTCGCGCAGCAAGCTCAGCACAGCGATGCGGGATGGAGTTGCCCGAAGCCCTACTCCGCGGATCAGCGCGCGGAGCTCGTCGGTTTGTTGGCGCATAGGTGAGCGTGCCATACTACCCCAAATCATGACACGAATCACGCGTCTTTTGGGCGCCGATGTCTCAGTACAGCGTCGAAGACCGCGGCCAGCTCGGCTGCATCTTCGCCCGCATGGTGAGTGTGAGGCAGGCCGGTAAGGCCGAGGGTGTGTTTGATGATTCCCTGTCCGGTTTCCCTCCACTCGCAGCCGCGAAGCCCCATCCAATAGCTGCGCAGGTCGATGCCCGAGCCGGTCTGGCCAAACGGGCTCTTGCCCAGGAAGCGCGTGAAATACCAGTGCACGAACATGCCGTCCCATACAGCAGGCCCGGCCAAAAATACCGGTCGGGCCTGCTTGCGCAGGCGGTTGACCCAATCCGCTGCGTCTTGCATGGCCTGCTCGGGCCGTGGCGCCTCGCGGATCAGACGATCTCGATCCAACCCCGATACAGCAAGCGCTGCAGGCACGTAGTCATCAGAAATTGGCTTCAACTCGGTGTAAAAACCCAGGTCGTCGTGTCCGACCACGGCCATACCCAGCGAAATCATACTGTACGGGCCGGGGATCGGACCGTCGGCCTCGACGTCGACAGCAATATAAAACTCGGGCAGTCGTTGTGACTGGCTCATGGCAATGCTTTCTTCAGTGTCTGGTCTTGTCTCGCCTGACTAACAGTTTGTCGTCAAATATCTTATCAGGGATTGCAGAGCTCGTGGCGACACCGGCTCTGGTTGCCGGGCTCGGTGGTAATCATTCAGTAAATCTAGCCAATTGTGCAGCAAGAAAGAGGCAGTACCAGGCCGGGCCGGGCCGGACATCGACACTGATCCGGATGCCTGGACGACCCGATCCACAAATGCGATCACCGTTATCCCCTCCCCACAGGTGCTGTGGCCGCTTCCAGGATTCCGGACTACAAAGATTTTCACCGATACGCCCGCTTCAGATCTGACTTGGCAGCGGCCATTTTTCCCCCACTCCCGAGGGTTGGCCTTGGTAACCCGCCCTACCCATTGATTCCTGACCTGCCGGATGGTATGACTATCGCGTTCGAGTCGGCTCGGACTGTAGCTCCGTCTCTCGAGCTCACAGGACCATGGCTGGAGGAATCATGTCAGCTCCATACCGTCGCAAGGATCCCTTTCCTGTTTACTGCTTCAAGGTCGTATTCAGGCTGATGCCATGCCCGTGGGATAACTCCACGGCATTCTTTCGGAACGTGAGTGGTCTCAAATACGAGACCGATGTGGTGGATCTGCCCGAGGGCGGCGAGAATCGGCGCGTCCATCGCCTCATCGGCGCCACCAAGTGGTCGAATCTCGTTTTCAAACGGGGTTTTACCGTGGGTTTCGAACTGGCCACGTGGATCGATACCTGGACTCGCTACGATGAAAAACGGCGTGGTCGCATAGAGGGCACGATCTTTCAGCTCGACACGGCCCTCGACGAGATTTGTCAGTGGCAATTCAAGGACGGCTGGCCGTGCAAATGGGAGCTTTCCGAAATGGATGCAAGCAAGAGTGAACTCGCGATCGAGACTCTGGAAATTGCCCACGAAGGATTGCAGTTCCGTCCATTGCCGAAATTGTAATTGCCTTGATCATCTGATCCGCTTACATCGAGTGAACCGCCTTATTCGCCCGCTAATCATTATTTTAGTTTTCGTTTACCATTGAGTTCGACTATCGATATCGATAACCTGTGAGACGTTATTCTCGTTAGCGGGCGATTTATTGTACCATTTATACCGTATTGAGGAGAGTGGTCATATGTTGGAACAGAATAGAAATACCCTGTCCACATTTGATATTGCGTGTGGAAAGAGCAAGATCAAGGAGGATCAGCTGGTATCGTTTCAAGTTGTTCTGGACCTGAGCCAGCCCGACATGTGCAGTGTGACCCTGCGCAATGAGAGCAACAATTTTTCCAACGGTACCCAGCTGGGCGGGACGATCGACCTAAAGACGTCGGACGGCAAGCAGATCTTCGCGGGTGAGATCGTCGGCCTCGACCCGGTTTACCAGGCAGGTGGCAATAACACGGTTATTGTTCGCGGGTTCAGTTTACTTCACCGACTGTCTCGCACTCCCCGCTCGCAGACATTCGTCCAGATGACAGACGCAGCGATCGTGGAGCGGATCGTCCAGAATTACCGGCTCACTGCACAATGCGGGGAGCTTGCCGGAAACATGCACCACAAGCATGTCTTTCAGCACAACCAGACCGACCTGGAGTTTCTGCGCCTGCGCGCGGCTCGGCTCGGCTACGAAGTGTGGCTTGGAGACAACAACACATTACATTGCGCTTCGATGCGCCCAGAACTGATGAAGACTCCAAGATCATACTGCGCTACGGCGATCCCAAGTCACCTTCGGGAAAAAAAGCGATCTTCCTCAAGCGATTCTCACCACGCCTGTCATCGGCGGGAGTCGTCGATCGGGTCGAGGTTCACGGCTGGGATCCTGTAAAGAAGGAAAAAATTGTCGGTAGTTTCAAGGAAGAGAAATCCCAACTCGGCAAAACCGCGGGCCGCGGAGCAACAATGGGTGGTTTTGGGATGAAAGAGATGCCCGCATTCGAGGTCGAGCAGCCCATCTATACCAAAGAGGAAGCCGATGCTCTCGCCGAGAGTATGTTCCGCAAAGCCGCGATGGGGTACATCACCGGTGAAGGCGAATGCCGCGGCTCGCCCGAGATCAAACCAGGAGTCGTTGTCGACATCATAGTCAACCCAGACAACGCGGGCGATCGGTTCAACGGCAAATATATGGTTATCGGAGCGACACACAGATATACATCGGCCAGCACGACGAGCAGAGGCGGCTATGTAACTGATATTCGCGTCCGGCGCGACTCCGAGGGAGGAGAAGGGGATTATAAATAAGTAAACAATATGACCGAGACGATCGATTAGACGATCATTTAATCTCACGTGAACAAGAGGCTCAGCGCGGCCAGTCGCAGGCAATGGCCCGAACAGCCGGTTGCTGGTCTGCGCGGATCCGGCCAGGAGGTAGACTGTACCATCTGCCACCCTCGATGCGGGGTTGAGTCGTCTCGATGGATCCTCGGTCTGGTCCCATGTTTTTTTGCTCGGGGCAATGAGTTTGATCCGAGCGACCAGGGAGTATCGAAATGATTTTTTATGCTGACTTGCATGTGCATTCCAGGTACTCGCGAGCTACCAGCAAGAATTGTGATCTCGAAAATCTGGCCTATTGGGCGCGCAAAAAAGGCATTGAAGTCATCGCCACCGGTGACTTCACTCATCCGGCCTGGCGCGAGGAACTCGAACGCAAGCTGGTGCCGGCCGAGCCCGGTCTGTTTCGGTTGCGCGACGATGTCGAGCGTGAAGTCGACCGCCGTCTTAACGCGGCCTGCCGCGGTATCACCCGTTTCATGCTATCCGTCGAGATCTCGACCATCAAAAAACGAGCCGGAAAGGTGCGCAAAGTGCACCATCTGGTTTATGCGCCCGATTTTGCCAGCGTCGACGCAATGGTCGCGCGGCTGGTCAAGGCCAATGCCAACCTGGCCTCGGACGGACGGCCCATGCTCGGCATGGATTCGCGTCATCTCCTCGAAATCGTACTCGAATCCGGCCCCCATACCTACCTCGTTCCAGCCCATGTCTGGACTCCCTGGTTTTCGGCCTTGGGCTCGAAATCGGGCTTTGATCGAATAGCTGACTGTTACGGCGATCTCGCCGATCACATTTTTGCTGTCGAGACCGGTCTGTCGTCTGACCCGGAGATGAACTGGCGAGTATCGCATCTCGATCGCTATACACTGGTTTCCAACTCCGATGCCCACTCTCCCGCCAAGCTGGGCCGCGAAGCCAATTTATTTACCTGCGAACGCGACTACTTTGCCATGCGACAGGCGCTCGAGAGTGGAGATGGTTTTGCCGGGACAGTGGAGTTTTTTCCCGAAGAGGGCAAATACCATCTGGACGGTCACCGCAAGTGCGGTGTGGTTTTCGAGCCCGATACTACCCGCGAGCACAGCGGCCGCTGCCCTGTATGCCAGCAGCCGCTCACCATCGGGGTCATGCATCGAGTGCAAGAACTATCCGACCGGCCGCCTGGGTTCCGGCCTGAAGACGCGAGCCCGTTTCACAGCCTGGTACCATTGCCCGAAGTCATCGCTGAAATTGTCGGCACCGGATCGGGGAGCAAAACCGTGGCCAAAAACTACGAAGAGCTTCTCTCACGACTCGGCTCGGAGTTTTTTATCCTCGAACAGGCTCCGGTCGAGGACATCGAACGCGCCGGTTCGCCTCAGTTGGCCGAGGCAGTGGCCCGTATGCGTGCGGGCCAGGTTATACGCAAGGCAGGCTTCGATGGTGAGTACGGCGTCATTCGCCTGTTCGAAGATCGCGAGCTCGCACCCACAAAAACAGGACGCCGGCAAAGGCCCAACGCCGCTGGCAGAGGACAACCGTCTCTCCTGCCGCTGCTAGACCTGGAACCGCCCGCGGTAGCCGAAAGCGAAGATGCTGAAAGCGCAGCAAAAGAGGTGGCAACCGCGGCGCCAGGGCAGACCTCGGCACCACAGGAGGCCGCTTTTGTCGCAACAGCGGCAGTTGACGAAGCGGACACTCGGAGGCCGGGCCAGTCTGAAGAGCCCGGCTCGGAAACTGGCCGACACACGGTGCCTGTCACACCGCGTGTCCATGAACGACCGGATGAACCAATGGACGATCATCTCGTCGAGCTCGACTCGGATCAGCGGGCCGCAGCTGCGATCACCCGGGGTGCCCTTCTCATCCTGGCCGGGCCGGGTACGGGCAAGACTCGCACGTTGACTCGTCGTATTGCCCGGCTGGTGACCAGACTGGGCGTGGCTCCACAGTCGTGTTTGGCCATTACCTTTACCCACCGGGCGGCCGACGAGATGCGCGATCGTCTGGGTATGATCGCGCCCGACGTGGGCGGTCGAGTTCCGGTGATGACGTTTCACGGTCTGGCCCTGACCATTCTGCGCGAAAACCGCCAGGCATGTGGACTGCATCGGGGGTTCCGGGTGGCCACCGACGACGAACGCGCCGCGCTTCTGGCCAAACAGCTCCAGGTCTCACCGGGCAAGGCGAAAAGCTTGCTGCGACGCATCTCGACCGCAAAGCACGCCGATGACTTGCCTGCAAAGGACAGCGAACTCGCCCGGGCCATGGAGGCCTATCGCAACGCGCTCGACCTGGCCGGATTGCTCGACTTTGACGATCTGCTCGTGCTGGCCGTATCGCTTCTCGAATCCGAATCCGCCATCTGCAGCCACTACCGAGCTCGCTACCAGTGGATCTCGATCGACGAGTATCAAGACATCGATGAGCTTCAGTATCGTTTAGTGCGACTTTTGTGCCCGCCGGGGGGCAACCTGTGCGCAATCGGCGACCCCGACCAGGCCATTTACGGCTTTCGCGGTGCCGATGTGCGGTTTTTTCTCCGCTTTCGGGACGAGTACCCCGACGCTCAAACGATCCAGCTGACTCGTAACTATCGCTCGACTCCGATCATTGTACAGGCATCTGTACAGGCCGTGGCACCGTCGTCGCTGGTAGACGATCGCCGACTCATCGCCACGCGCGTGGGCACCCACCGAATCGAACTTTTTGCCGAGGTCAGCGAGCGAGCCGAGGCCGAGCGGGTCGTGCACACGATCGAGCAATTGGTCGGTGGGACCAGTTTTTTTTCGCTCGACAGTGGCCGAGTTGAATACGGTCAGGAGAATCATGCTTTCGATTTTTCCGATTTCGCCGTTCTCTATCGAACAGAAGCGCAAACCCCGCCTCTGATCGAAGCGTTCGCTCGATCCGGGATTCCATTTCAAAAGCGCTCGCACAACAAGTTGCTCGACCATCCGGGCATCGCCGCACTGGCGCGCTCGCTCGCCGTCCAACAACATCCCGGCCAAACACCGGACATGGCGGGATCGGGCGGCAAAGACCCGCTCGGCGAGGCACCGGACGCGGTCGCGCCAGTCGAGGTGCCAGACGCGGTCGCGCCGGTTATGGTCGCGTTGCGCAACGCAGCCTCTGAGTTGCGCGACCGCGGTGCTGCAGACGTTTCGGCCACAGTCGACACTGCGCTGGAACTCCTGCGTCCAATGGCTGAGCGGGCCGGTGAAGACGTGCAGCGATTTTTGTCCGAGCTGGCGCTCAATGCCGAGATCGATACCTGGGATCCGCGTGCTGACCGTGTTTCTCTGTTGACTCTGCATGCTGCCAAGGGCCTCGAGTTTCGCGTCGTATTCCTGGTCGGCTGCGAAGACGGCATCATCCCCCTGCGATTTGGCAGCGCTCCTCGTCCACAGAGCTCTGGACAGTCCGCCAATTCCCCCGAGGCGGGGTCGCCGGAGTTTTCCCTGGCCGAGGAGCGACGCCTTTTTTTCGTCGGCATGACTCGGGCCCGGGAAAGCCTCTATTTGACTCGAGCCCGCAGGCGAGCCTGGCGCGGAAAAGTCCGCAAACTGGAACGTACGCCGTTTATTGACGATATCGATGGATCGTTTCTCACCGTCCACGATACACGGGCGCACAAGCGCAAAAAAAACCCCAAACAACAGCAGCTCGGTCTGTTTTGATCTGCGCTGTGTAACGCGAACGATCGCCACCACCGCGCGTAACGTGGGGCTCAGTACACCAGTTTGTCCGATTTACCCTCGATCCGGCTGCCGCGGTCGCCAATCGTGCGACATCGGATGGGACGATTGCTCCTCGGTGCCAGTCGTTTACCACGATGGAACTCTTGCATTGCCCGGCAGCAGCACGTCCCCGGGTGAGACGACTTGTCTTCGAGAAGGTTGCGTAAAAACTGTGCCGATTTCGATCGCCGCAACCATAGTTTCCCGGAGCATGATCATCCGCTCGGCCTACCCTTGTCCGTGCGGCCCGGCCAGCGGGCTCATTGCCGTGGTTTTGCTGATGGCCTAGCTCTTGCTCTTGGACGTCTGCATCATGAGCCTGACCCGTCGACAGTTTGCTCTCAGTGCTGGGGCATCATTACTTGCGGCTCCGTTTTTGGGATTACTCCGCACCAACGCATCGGCTGCCCCGGCGACTGCAAAGCGCCTCATCGTCTTTTTTAACCCCAACGGCACGGTTCCTGCGCACTGGCGTCCCACTGGCAGCGGGAGTAATTTTTCGTTCCGTGCTGGCTCTATCCTCGAGCCTGTGGCGGCTCATCGAGACAATCTGATCGTCTGCGATGGGCTTGACTTCTACAATGCGACCAACCACGAAGGCGGAATGGCGACCATGCTCACCGGGGGTGGCGATGCGACCAGCGCGACCGGTGGCATGTCGTTGGACCAGTATATTGCCAGTCAGTTGGGAAGTGGGACCCGTTTTCCGTCTCTCGAATTCGGCGTTCAGACCAGCGCCTGGGGAGGCAGCGTCCAGACCCGTATGTCGTACCGCGGGCCGAATGTGTACGCACCGCCTGATGATAGCCCAAAGAGCATATTCGAGCGCATGTACGGCGACTTGCTCGGCGATCCTGCCCAGGTCGAAGCCCGACTGGTCAAGCGCCAGAGCATCCTCGATACAGTTCAGGACGAGCTGCGCGTGATTCACGGATGGATCGGAAAACAAGAGCGAGAGAAGCTCGACGCCCATATCACCTCGCTCCGTCAGGTCGAGCAAGGTCTGCAGGGTGGCATCGGCGACTGCGAGTCACCGGGCGCTATCACTGATCTGAATCCTTACGATAACGACAGTTTTCCAGCCATCGGGCGCGCGCAGATAGACCTGATGGTATCGGCGTTGGCCTGCGGGATGACCCGGGTGGCTTCGCTGCAATGGTCGCATACCGTTGGTCCGCCAGTATTCACCTGGCTGGGTATCAACGAGGGCCATCATTCACTATCGCATATGGACGATGGAAACACGGTGGGTGTGGGCAACTTCGTCAAGGCTGAGCGCTGGTTCGCCGAGCAGTTCGCCTATCTCCTCGACAGCCTCGAGTCGCTGCCAGAGCCCAGTGGAGATGGCAGCATGCTCGACAACAGCGTGGTCCTGTGGGCCAAGGAAATGGGCGACAGTCGCCTGCATGTCTGCAGGTCGGTACCATTTATCATTGCTGGCCGGGCGGGTGGTTACTTCAAGCCGGGCAAGTATATCGATTTCGGTGGAACGCCACACAACAAGCTCCTGGTCTCGGTGTGTCACGCCATGGGGCTATCCAATGAGACTTTTGGCAATCCTGCGGCCGGCACTGGACCTGCGGAGGGACTGTCATGATGGCCCGGATTTTTTGCATCGGTCTCGCAGTGCTGACTGCCGGCGGTTGTACCTGGTTCGGCTCTGGCGACAATCGTCCGGATGGGCCGGTCGTCTGCACCGAACCGATTCCCGGTCCACGGCGCCTGCGTCGGCTCACCCGTGTCGAGTACGACAATACGGTTCGCGATCTGTTCGGCATCGAGTCCAAGTGGGGCGAGGCCATGGTCGCCGACGTCGTGGTCAACGGCTTCGACAACAACGGCGATGTCCTCAGCATATCGCCTGTGCTCGCCGACCAGATGCACAAAGCGGCCGAGAAGATCTCCGCGACCGTCACCTCTGACCTGCCGAGCCTGGTTTCCTGCGCTCCCGCCGACGGACGCAGTTGTGCCGAAACGTTCATCCGTTCATTCGGCGAGCGCGCATTCCGGCGGCCGATTACCAGCAGCGATGTCGAGCGCTACCTGGCCATCTACGATGTCGGTGCCGTGGCGGGATTCAAGAGTGGCATCGAGTTAGTGGTGACTGCCGCACTGCAGTCGCCATTTTTTCTGTACCGTTCTGAACTCGGCGTGGACGTCGGCGACAACCTCTATCAGCTGACCCCGTACGAGATCGCCACTGAACTGTCATATTTTCTGTGGGGCTCGATTCCCGACCAGGAACTCGTGGCCGCGGCGCGTTCTGGCGACTTGTCCGATCCCGAAGAAATTGCAGCCCAGGCCCGGCGGATGCTGGCATCGCCAAAAGCGGCCCACGTGCTCGAACGTTTCACCGTACAATGGCTGGACACCGATTCGTTTGCCGTGGTGCCCAAAGACGCCGACGCATTTGCCGACTTCACGGCCGATGTGCGGGCCGCGATGGATCGCCAGATGCGGAGTTTCATGACCCCGGCGCGCAGTTTTCAGGACCTCATGACCGCCCCGTACGAGGTGAACGATCCAGTCCTGGCCCAATTCTACGGCGACACCTCGCGGTCTGGACTGCTCACTCTGGGTGCTGTGCTCGCCACTCATGCCCATCCCAACGGGACCTCGCCGATTCACCGCGGCAAACTGGTGCGTGAACAGCTCCTGTGCCAGACACTGCAACCTCCTCCGCCCGGTTTGAACTTTCAGCCGCCCGAGGTCGATCCCAACTCCACGACCCGCGAGCGTTTTGCCCAGCACGCCGAAGACCCCTCGTGCGAAGTTTGCCACAGACTGATCGATCCGATCGGGTTTGGCTTCGAGCACTTCGATGGGGTTGGCCGCTATCGCACCGAGGAGAACGGGCTCTCGGTCGACGCCTCGGGCGAGATTGTCGCCACCAGCGCCACAGACGGCACGTTCACCGGTGTGGACGAGCTGTCGCAGAGTTTGGCGAGCAGCACCGACGCTCAGGCCTGCTTCTCGCTGCAGTGGTTCCGCTACGCCTACGGCCTCGAGGAGGACCAGCAGACCCGATGCATGGCCGACGCTCTGGCCGAGCAATTCGCCGGTCGCGAGGCCAGTATCGAAGAGTTGCTGGTGGCGCTGACTCAGACAGAGCACTTTCGCTACCGCTTGGGCCGTTCGGGTGACGCCGATCCCGACGACGACGGGCCCTCGTCAACACCCACGCCTCCAGACAGCTTGCCCGGGGGTGATCCGCCCGACAACGGCGGCGATGTTCTCGATGTCCAGATCGCCACCGATTCACAATGGCCGACAGGTTCCTGCCACACCGCAACCGTCACCAATCGAGGCAACGAGGCCATCGATTGGACCATCACACGCACTCTGCCCGGTCAGCTGACCAGCGTGTGGGGCGCCACAGCCACGACCAACGGCAATGAAGCCACGTTTGCCGGAGTCGACCACAACAACATTCTCGAGCCGGCTGCCGCGACCAGCTTTGGTTATTGCGTCGAGTTCTGAGCCCGCAGTCTCGGAAATCAGACTCGAACGTCGGAACCGCGGATCGATAACGTCGGTTGATTTTCTGGTAACTCACGCGACATTGGCGCTGCGACGTCAATCACTGGAGCGGTACCCTGCAACGCTCCAATATGGAGCCGTCTGGCGATCTTATAATAATGCCAGACACATCGGCTTTGAACCGATGTAGCGAGTGTTGCCCCGCTCGCATTTTTTTCGCTCTGCAGTGACCTCTCGGCACGCCGTGCCGCCATGGTTCTCCAACCGGCGCTGCCGGAGCCACTCGCTTGTGGCGACCGCAGCACGCGATGTCGGTACGCAGTTTGTGGGATCGCAGGGCACAGGTGCGCCCGCACAGTACATAGAACGCAGCCCATATCCCAAGGCAGATTACATAAAATATCGGATTGCCGCGCACAAGTGGGTGTACCTGCGATTAAACCGATATTTCAGCAGATATAGTTTGGCGATATGGCTATCGGGGCAGGCAATCATCGGATGCGGTGATTGTGAAAAAATCTACTCTGAATCCATACCTATTCAAATGCGGTGTAATGCCTATAATGCGCCGCGCCGGGGCGGTTGCATGCTGCTGCCCGAGGCGAAGCCTTGTAAATAAGGTGTCATCATAAGGTGTGTCACGATGTTTAAAAAAGTGATTTTGATTTGCTGTTTCGCCGCCTTGAGTGCGGCGGCCACGGCGCAAGCGCAAGACGCGACCCTGGTCGATTCGGTACCCGACCAGGATCGAGTCCTCACCGGCAAGGTCGAAGAGGCGGGTACCCGGCAGCCAGTTGTCGGGGCCACGGTCATTGTCAAGGGGACGAGCAGCGGGACCATCACCGAACTCGACGGCTCATTCACGATCTCGGATTTGCCCCCGGGCGACTTTGTCCTGCAGATCTCGGCAACGAGCTACCGCACCGAAGAGGTTACTGTTGCACCGGGACAGACCGACGTCCGGGTCCAGCTAGCGCTCACACCAGCCGAGGAGATCATCATCGTCGGGCGCGCTCCGCAGATTATCAAACAGAACCTGGCCAACGGGGCCTCGGTGGTCACGGGCAAGGAGCTCACTCGAGTCTCCAACCCGACGGTGGACAGCGCGCTGCAGGGACGTATTTCTGGCGCCAATATTCAATCCAACTCGGGATCCCCCGGTGGTGGTATGCAGATTCGCTTTCGCGGTATTCCCACCATCGAAGCCCAATCCGAAACGCTGTACGTAGTCGACGGCGTGCTGATCAGCGACGTGGCCATTCCGTCGGGTCTGTCGGCCATTACCGGATCGGCGACAGGCGGCAGTGCGTCGGATCGGCAGGACGACCAGGTCAATCGCATTGCCGACCTCAACCCCAACGACATCGCCAGCATCGAGGTTCTCAAGGGGCCCGCAGCGGCTGCGCTATACGGCTCCAAGGCGTCCAACGGAGTCGTCATCATCGAGACCAAACGCGGTCGTATTGGCACCAAACCACGGGTTGATGTGGTCCAGCGATTTGGCATCTATCAGCTTTCCAATACCCTGGGTTCGCGGACCTACGAGACGCTGGGCGAGGCCGTTGAGCGGTTTGGCGACATGGCCCGCGATTACTATGAGGAGGGTGTGGTATTCGACCAGGAGAAAGAACTGGCCGGCAATACCGGGCTGGCCACCGAGACATCGGCCAGTCTCAGAGGAGGCGATGACACGACCGGCTATTTTGCCTCGCTGTTGGCCCGCCAGGATCCCGGTATCATTGGCAACACCGGGTACGAAAAGCAATCTGGACGCATTTCTATCGACCGCAAGTTTGGCGATCGCCTCAAAGTTGGAATGACCGGAAATCTCATTCACTCGGTCGCTCGCCGCGGTATTACCAACAACGATAACAACACCATCTCGTACTACATGGTTTTGGCTCGCACGCCCAGTTTTATCGATTTGCGGCCCGACGAGAACGGCGTGTATCCCGAAAATCCGTTTTCGCAGAGCGGTTCCAACCCGCTCGAAACTGCCGCTCTGGTCGAAAACCGCGAAGATGTGTGGCGTTTTATCGGCGGCGTATCGGCCAACTTGACCGCGTGGGAGAGCAAGAGCCAGACCCTCAATATCGGCACGAATTTGGGCGTCGATCGCTTTCAGCAGCAGAATGATATCGTCTTGCCCGCCGATCTTCACTTCACGGCGCCGGACAATTCCCGGGGCATTTCGGTCGATACCAGCAGTGAAGTGCGCAATTACAACGTCGGTATCAATCTGGTCCACCGATATGTACCCGAATCGGGCTTCTTCAAGTCGACGACGATGCTCGGCTATTTCTATGACGATCGCGAGCTGGAGAGCCTGTCCATAAGCAGTCGCAACCAGACCGCTGGTCAGGAGAATGTCGACTCCGGTACCATCCGCGATACTTCGCAACAGCGCTTCCGTACCAAGGACGACGGCATTTATATCCAGGAAGAGGCGCAGCTATTGGGCGACCGGCTGGGTCTTGTGGCCGGGCTTCTGGCCGAGCGCAGCAGTGCGAATGGCGATACTGACGACATCTATTTATTTCCCAAGGCAGCTACCACCGTTCGCATCCCGATCCCCAATCGATTTGCCGAGCTTCTCCGCTTGCGCGTTGCGTATGGGGAGACCGGAAACAAGCCACAGCCCTTCCACAAGTTCACGCCGCTCGATGCCACCGAGAATGTTTCGGGCTCCGGTGGTGTGGGGATTGCCGGGATCAAGGGAAATCCCGACATCAAGCCCGAGCGCCAGCGCGAGATTGAAGTTGGTGTCGACGCGGTGGCCATGGACGGCCGAGTAGTTCTCGAGCTCACCGGCTATCAGCGAACCATTGATGATCTCATCCTGGCCAGGGACGTACCGCAATCCACTGGCTACGAAAAGGAGATCACTCAAGAGGGAAACAGTTTGCGCAATCGCGGCGTCGAGTTCATGGTTCAGTTGACTCCGGTGCGGACCCGGCAGATCAGCTGGTTGTCGCGAACCATTTTTTCTCTGAACCGCAACGAGATCACCGAGCTCAGCGGCCCGCCATTTCTCACCGGTGGCTTTGGCACGTTGACCGGCACCTACCGGATCGCAGAAGGGGAACCGGCCACTCAGATCGTCGGACTGACTGCTGACGGCGTTGCCAAGCTCGGCGATGGCGAGCCGACGTTTCGCATGTCGTTTGTCAACAACATAACGATTGGCGATTTCGAGCTCAGCTCTCTCATCGATTGGCAGCAGGGTAGCGATGTTATCAACATGGCGACGCTGTTGTTCGACATCAGGGGCAACTCGGTAGATTTCGAAACCGAGGGCATGGAGCGTGCCGGTCAATTCTTTTCGGGCATCACTCCTCATGTCGAAGATGCGACCTTCGTGAAGTTGCGGGAAGTGTCGCTGGCCTACCGGGTTCCGGGTCGCCTTCTGTCCATGCTCGGGCCCTTGCAGAGTGCCAGGGTCAGTGTCAGCGGTCGCAACCTGCTCACTCTGACTGATTATAGCGGATTGGATCCCGAGGTGAGCAACTTTGGCAATCAGGCTGTATTCCGCAATTTTGACGTCGCGCCTTTCCCGCCCAGCCGGAGTTTTTGGTTTTCGATCGAAGCCGGATTTTGATCAGTAGGAGACATGTGATGAAACAATTTAGTTGGATGATTCTCGTCGCAGTCGCCTTTACAGCGGCTTGTGACCTTGAGATAGACGATCTGAACAATCCCGGGCTGGATGAGTTGACCGAGAATCCCACTCCGCTTTTGATCTCGGCTGCCGCCACCGGGCTGGTCATTGGCAATCGCACGGGTTATGCCGACGACGATGGCTATATTTCGGTTCTCGGCATTCTCGGCCGAGAGTCGTATACATTTAGCGATTCGGAGCCGCGTTTTATTACTGAGCTTTTGGCCGGGCCCAGCCTGGATCCGGGCAATCCTCGCTTTGGGGGTAATTTCTGGGCAGCGCCGTACCGCAATATCAACAATGCTTTTGTTCTACTCGGCGCACTCGACAACGTCGAGGGCCTGAGCGAAGCCGAGCGTGAGGCCACCCGCGGGTTTGCCAAGACCATACAGGCGCTGGATTACCTGGTGGTGATCAACACTCATGACGAAAACCGCGCTGCTGTGGTAACCGCCGATTCCAGTCCCGACAATTTGCCAGCTCTGGTGAGCAAGGGCGAGATCTTTGCCGAAATCGTTCGTCTTCTCGACGAGGCCGACACCCATCTAGCCAACGGCGGTGACGCATTTCCCTTCCAGCTGGGTGCAGGTTTCAATCGGGACCCGATCGACGACGGGGACAACTTCGATCGACCGGGCACATTTCGCACGTTCAACCGGGCGCTCAAGGCCCGGGTTGAGATCTATCGCGGTGAGCACCGAGCGGCTCTGGATGCCCTAGCCCAGTCGTTCTTAACTGCCGACCCCGAGCAACCGAAGCTCGAGCGAGGAGTGTATCACGCCTATAGCACCAATCCGGGCGATGCGGTCAACGGCCTGAACAGCACAGGTATTTTGGCTCATCCGAGCGTTCGGGCTGATGCAGAGGTAATTCCTGGCGGGGATTCATTGGACCGACGAGCAGAAACCAAGCTCAAAGTCCTTGCCACGCCGGTCAGCAATCCCGACGAAGGCCTGAGTTCGAATCTAATTTATACCATGTATGCCTCCAATTCGGCGTTTGCGCCCATTATTCGCAACGAAGAACTGATTCTGTTGCGGGCCGAGGCCAATATCGCCCTGGAGAACTTTACCGAGGCCAGAGCCGACCTTGACTTTGTTCGGGCCCAGTCAGGCGGGCTCGATGTGAGTCGACTGCCGGACGAGCAATTGGTGGACGAACTACTGAAACAGCGCCGCTATTCACTGCTCTTTGAAGGCCACTACTGGATCGACATGCGCCGTTACGGTCGGCTCGATCAACTTCCCCTGGATCGCGAAAAGGACGTGGTCCACTCTGCATTCCCCATTCCGGCCGCCGAGAGCGGCCCACGCCCGTAACCGAATAAGAGCCGGTCCAAAAACCTCGGACCGAGCCAGAGCGACGAGGCGCGCCGCCAGTGGGTGCGCGAGGAGCGGAGAATACTGGGTGTATTTGACCGACGAGCAAGCCCGCTGGCGGTGATGGATCGCCGCTCTGGCGACGCGGAGAGTTTTTGGACCGGCTTTTAGTACAATATCCGTTTCAGATACTATGCAAGTAACCTGTCGACATCACTGACCTTTTTTTATTGCGCTCACTTGGGAGCGTTATGCTCGACTGGTGTTGAGAGCAATAAAGTCACTCTTCGGGTGGCTTCGGGTCTGCCGAATAACTTCATGGGCTCTTATGCCTGGTGGCAACGGCTTGCATCCGTCGTGGCAAGAGACGGCGGCGGGTCGGTTTGGTAGCGTCCTGATCCACTTCGGCTATTGCGACGATATAGGTGCAATCTATGCTGATTCATATCTTTTTAAGCTGTCGCCGGATGCCAGGTGAAGGCTGAGCGACGGTACCTGCCGGACCGCAGGATGGGCGGATCTTGAGAGTCGTCCATCCGAGGACCGCTGGTCTGACAAACACTCGATGTCCCGGTCATCGAGCGGTCCTATGTCGAGACCCGACCTGGGACCCGACGGCGAGTTTTCCGATAAACCCGTCACTCGGGAGCCTGGTATTCGATGTCAAACCGCTGCGCGTGCATCAGTCGACTGACAAATCAATGAGCGGCAAAGACGGCTGGCCGCCTGGCAAGTGCGCCGTCCCGAAACCAGACGTCGCGGGCCCGGATCATCCATTCTTTCCTATTTCATCCCTGTGCTGATTTGCCCCGGCGTCCGATCCGGCCACTATGAGCCAGGCCCAAAACCGCGAGCCGGAACTCGGAATCGTCGGCGAGGTCGCTGATTCCGAGCAGATACGTCGAGCCGACGACAATACTTCGCAGAAACTGGTAGGAGAGAATCTTCGTCGATATCGAATTTTGCTCGATCTCATCCATCACGAGCGCCTGGTCATCTTGCGCCTCGATCAGAGTTTCTTGGCGGCCAATCTCGCCCTGAGCATCGGTGTCGTGCTGATTCTGCTCAGCTTCCCGGCCGACCTCGAAATCATAGCGAAGCCCAAAGAAAGCAATCCCATGGCGCGAACGTTCCTTCTCTTGCTGTTGACCATGGGCATGGGGCTCTGTACTTACTGGACCGCTCAATCTCTGCGTTTGCAGATGCGACTCAAGCTGCGCTATTTCCAGACCCGAGCTGTCGAACGGGCCATGGGCAACCCAAACACCAATCTGCTGAGCGACGAGGCGACGTTTTTTAACAAACACGAGCTGGTCGCCAGTGATGGGCTCGAGAAAATGCTGTATCCCGACTCGCTCGACGGGTTCATGGGACATCTCCGGATGCGGGCGTGGAGCTGGTTTTTGCCCTGTATGTTCTTTGTCAGCTATTTCTACGCAGCGGTTTATCTGCTCGTGGAGCTGTGATCAACCGGTGATCGCCGAAGCTAATAATGAGCGCTTGCCGACCCTGGATGCTGGCTTCTCGTTGATCGAATTATTGACCTGCGTCACGCTTATAGGCATTCTGGCCTCGATCGCTCTCCCGGCTTTTTCCCGCTACATCAGAAAAGCCAAAGTCAGCGAAGCAGGAGAATTCCTCAAAAAAATACACGATGGAGCACGTACCTACTACATGGACGCCCCCCAGCCGAGTATCATGCCGGTCGAGTCGCAGTATCCCGAGCCAAGTGTCGGCCCCACTCCTGCACTGGAGTCCTGCTGCGGCCAGGGTGGCAAGTGTAGCCCCAGGCAATCTCAGTGGGAAACCGAGGTGTGGACAGCGCTGAGCTTCTCGGTTCCCGATCCACACCATTACTCCTACGCGTACCTGACCGGGGATCCAGCGGTTGGTTTTACCGCCCGTGCAATCGGAGACCTCGACTGTGACACGATGACCTCGACATTTGAAATGTTTGGCACCGTCAATCCGGCAACCGGTGGAACCACGGGCCGGGGCATCATACGCAGCGAGCGGCCACTGGAGTGATACAGCCGCACCTGGCCCACGTAGCCCCTGTGGCCAAGCGGCGCAATCGTGAGATCGAAAATACCAGAGGCCAGGACAACAAGAACAAGCTGTACAAGGATCTGCTCAAAGTTACCCGCAAGACTGTTGGCTACGCTCAGCGGGCTGTGGATATTCTCGAAGCAAGGCAGCTTGCAGAACTCTCCCTCACCTGCGAACTCCGCAAAGTCATCGAGCAGACCCGTCGCCGGGTTATTGATGGAGAAAAGGTACCCGCCGACCAAAAAGTGCTCTCCATATTCGAGCCTCATACGGACCTCATCGTCAAGGGCAAAAGAGACCCATTGTACGGCCACAAGGTGTGCCTCACGACCGGCAAGTCGGGGTTGCTCATCGACTGCCAAGTGCTCGGCGGAAATCCCAATGACACGACTTTGGCGGTCGATGCCATCGAGAGAGTCGAACAAATCTACGGCCAACCACCGCGCCAGGCCGCTTTTGATGCCGGATTTCGCTCAACAGCCAACCTGCACAAGATCAAAGACCTCGGCGTCGAGGATGTGGTGTTCAACAAAGGCGGC
>JAKSDA010000566.1 GCA_022360315.1 Pseudomonadota bacterium | reverse complement strand
TGCAAAACGCGCATCTTGTAGGTGCCGTGGGGAAACACTACCTCGCGGTCGCCGCTCCTCCACCCGATGAGTGCCTGAGCATAGGAGGTGCCCCACACTCGATTCCGACCAAGGCGCTCGATCCTCAGCCATTTGTTTTTGCACGCGACCCGTGGCGAGAGTTTGAATCGCGATTCCTCCGTCTTGGGCCGCGCATAGCGAGATTGCTCGAGTACTGCACGCCGACCGAGAAACCGTTTGCCCTCTCGCCGTGCCTGTTGGCGAAATTTCTCCTCGCGCTGGTCGATAGCGTCCTGGATCAACGTTGCGAGCTCCTCGTCGGACTTGGACTCGTAGCCCGGAGGGCGCGAAAACTCGAGTATTGCTGTCTCGGGCCACGTACCTCCATCCGTTTCATCACGAAAGAACTGCTTGGGCCTGTTCACAATGCGTGGCTTTGCCGGCCATGCTCTGCGCACTCCCGGCCAATTCTTGCCATGGGCGACCAGCAAGGATTCGACAGGATTGGCCATCGCATATGCAATCTTGCCCACGAGGTCGATAGGCTCGACGCAGGTCACCTGGCTGGTCTGCTCGTTTGACCACATACTCTCGAAATCGCCATGGACTGCATTGACTGCCCGGGCGATAAACGCATGACAATCCCGCGTAAAATCGCATATCCGACCCTCGGGATCGGCTAAACAGACATGCCAGTGATTACTCAGTACTACCAAACCATTTAATTGAATACCGTTACGTTGCGCGACCACTGCGACCACGTATTGCACGATCTGGTTGATCCGTTTGGACGGACGCAGACGAAACTCGCGTCCGCGCACCCGCTTGGTGATCATCAGACTGACCCCTTTGTACACCGGCCGAGCAAGAGACATGCTCTTTGTCCAAGCAATGCTCGCGCCAACTACCAAGTGCCCGAAAGGCCAGGCCTGCCGCAATGGCGTGTCCGGCTGGCCGGACACGCGGTCGGTGGGTCGGACAGTACTGTCCGACTGGCCGGACGCATCGCTCTATTCCATCACCTGGTAGTCGGCCTTGGCCTCGGCAGTCGGCCTTGGCCTCGGCAGTCGGCCTTGAGGTGCTGATGTCTCTGGTTCTGTTGCGATGGACGGGTCATGCGACGCCAGGCCACTGCTCCCGCGACCGCGGCACAGGACGTGATGGAAACGAGCTGGGCAAGGTGAACATCGATTCCGAAGAGGCGGCAAAGGACGGCGACCAGACCGGCCCCGGCCACGGTCAAGGCCACGTTCCAGCTGTGCATGCGCAGCATGTACAGAGCGCCCAGCGACAACCACAAAAGACACAGGGTGGTGAAATAGGCCGCGGTGAGCAAAAACGAGCCGAAGCCGACAAAGGGCAAAAAGAGCTGAGACAGGCACACGATCAGAAGGACACTGGCGGTCAGGGTCAGGCCGACCGAACACAACTCGACGACGCTGCGGCGCAACATGCCGTGGGCTCGAAGGCCGTGGTATACAGTGCCCTGCCGGCCGATCGACATGACCGGTGCGCCCGAGATGGGGAAGCTGGCCAGGGTACCCAGACCGACCGACGTAGCCTGCTCTTCGCTAAAATTGAGCGATGCCCACAGCGAGTAGCGAGTGAGAATGAGGCAGATGATCTGGCCCAACATGGGCATGGCAAAAAATGACCCCTCGAACATGTAGCGGGCAAACCGGGCCAGGTGAAATTTGCGCTTTTGGAGTGCGGGCTGCTCTTTGGCCGGAATCGCTCTGGTCAAGATCTCCGCATAGACATCGTCGGCAAACGAAAATAGATCGTCATAGCCCCAGCGCTCCTGGGCATCCCCATCGCGCAGCCCCTGGCTCTCGAGCGTTGCCGCGACCGCCCACGAGTCGATCGGTCGGTTGATCAGCTGGACCACGTGTTCGGCATAGTCGACGATCGCAACTCGGCTGGCCCGGTTGCCGACGCTGCGCACCTTGTTGCCCCTGTGGCTCTGTCTGTGCTGCTGGCGCTGAGCCTGCTTGCGGCGCCGCCGAGCTCCGCGTTGTTTGCTCTTGTGTTGTCTGGCTTTTCCGCTCCGGGCCGGGCGTTTCATGTGCGCGCCTGCCGCTCCCGGGTGGTCTGGTCGAGTTCGCGATACAGCTCGTCATAACCGGCCAGCTGCTTGGCAATGGTGAACTCGGACAGGACGCGTTCGCGCGCCCGTCGAGCCAGATCGCGCCGGCGTTCGTGATCGCTGAGCAGCTCGACCACGGCCTCGCCAAACGACTGAGGATCCCAGGGTGGCACCACCAGACCGGTGTCGCCCACCGCTTCTCTGACCCCGCCGACGTCGGTGGCGACACACGGTTTGCCACTGGCCATGGCCTCGAGCACGGTATAGGGAAATCCCTCCGAGATGGACGAGAGCACGCTGATGTCGCCCTCGCAAAACATCCCGAAGGGATCGGGGGTGAAAGCCGCCAAAGGTGAAGTTGTCGCCGCAACCCAGCTCGGCGATGAGATTGCGGCTCATCTCGACATAGGGCGGATCCGCCCGCCAGGTATGCTTCGACCGCATGGCCTGTTTGTAGTCGTGTTCGCGCAAAAAGATCCCCAGATCGATGATCGCTGTCACAAGCTCGTTTCCGGGAACAGCGCCGACAAAGATCTCGCGCAACAAGACCCGCAGCGGCGGTACGAAGTGCCGGGCGATGGCCCGGCTCGTGGTCTTCCAGCGCCGTTCGAGAACCGGCTGTAGCGGCCGGGATAGAGAAATATGCCGGGTTCTTCGCCCGGCCACATGGGAATCAGGAGGCACTCTGCAACCGATTTCATGCGCGGGTACTTTCACTTGACCAGACTGTCTCCGGTCACCGCCAGAATGGTGAAATCAACGCTGTCCAGTCCCTCGCACAGCTGATGGCACCAGGTGCTCACACCGCCTCCGACAAACGGATAGGTCCCCTCGGTCGCCATCACGACTATAGCCCGCGTCATTCTCCACACCATCTGCTGTGGTCGTATGTGCCGGGAACCTTCGGCAATGCCGCCCTCGCCGTAGTACCCGGTGTATTGTAATAGGCCTGCGGCGTGCGGCTTCGGGCCTCTGCCAGATCCTCCTCAGTTTATGCGACCTGGCGACGATTCCGCGGTGAATGATGCGGACCAAGCCGCTGTTCATCGAGCTGGGACATCGTTCGGATCGCGGTCGGAGCATCGATGCACACCAGGTGGGTTCACATACCGGCGCCGGGGAGCACCAGCGAATAACGAGTTGGCGATGCCGCCGATGTCGACGAATTGGCCGATTCGGTCAGCGGCGGCGACAGCAGCTCCACGTTACCCGCGGTCGAATTTTCCGCCGCATCGACCAGCTGCTTCCCGATGGCGCTCCACTGATAGCGGCTGTTGGCAAATTGCGACAGATCGCGCGCTACCTCCGGGCTCCAGCCATTGACCCCGCGAACCAACGCGCGCGCCACGCTGACCACGGGATCGCAGAGATCTATGGATGCGACGTCGGCCAGAAGCGGAATCTCGGCCATCACATCGCTGAGCAGATCGGCCGTACCGCCGAGTGGAGTCGCTGCGATCGCGCACCCCATGGACATTCCCTCGAGCAGGACCAGCGGGAAACACTCGGGGACCAGGGACGGCAAGACGACCAGACGGGAGGCGGTGAGTTTCTCGCCGACCGTGATGGTGGAGACGTATCCGGTAAACTCGACTCGCCAGGCCAGATCCCCGGCCAGCCGCTTTCGCCGGTAGCCGCCATCTTCGCACAGAGCTTCCATCACCGGGGCGACGATGTCTCTGCGGCTGGGCGTTGCCGACAGGTCGTTGAACAAGCGCCGGACATACACTTCGTCTCCGGCATCAAGAGCAGCGACCAGCTCTTCAATGGGCTCGCGATCCGGCCCATCGCCGATGAACACGACCGACAATTCGGGAATCCTGACAATGGCGTCGGCCATGGCGGCGAGCACCACATGCGGACCTTTGTCGAGCAAGATGCGCCCGACCACGGCGACGCGGTCGCGGCGATTTGCAACCGCGAAAGGGCGGCGACATCCCTCGCATATCCCGGGCGGAACCAGTGTGAGTGCTCGCGGGTCGACGCCGAGCACCGCGGCGATCCGCCCGCTAGCCGTGTCGGCGAGCGCAACCCGAACATGGGCATCGCGGAACGTCTGCCGCGCCATGGATCTGACCGCCTGGGAACGCGCGGCTGCATATTCGATATCCGTGCCGTGTGACACCACGACCACCGGCACCCTGGCTGCGCGGCCAACTGCGACAGCTGCCGCGGCGCTGAGCAAAAAGTGATTGGCAATGATCACGTCGGGTCGCTCGAGTCGGACGAGTTGTTCGAGCCGGCGGGCCAGGATGTCGCGTCGGCAGCGCAGATCGTGGAGAGAAAGCTCGTAGACAAACGGTACCCCGTCGAATTCGCTGCGTTCGTAGGTGACCGCCAGCGCCTCGAGAGGCAGCGCCTCGAGCGACCCACCTCGGCCGTGAAGACGCGATACCGCTCCCTCGTCGCCGCGGTGGCGATAGGCAGCCACCGTGACGTGGTATCCGGAATCGAGCAACCCGGCGGCCAGGCCCCGGGTGTACGTGGAGGATCCACTGCCCTCCATGCCGTAACTGTGGACGATGAGAACGCGCTTTGATGCCATCTATTCAAGCTCCTGCCTGGCGCGACCAGGCGGCGGCAAATCGGCGCCATCGGTCGCGAGCCAGGGCTCGCCCCAAAGACGCTCGTACTGGCGTATCGAGTAGTGTGGCCACTCGAGTCGCCCAGCTGTCGAGATGCCAGACCCGCTGTTGGATGAGCGGACTGGCCAGAAGATCACCCGGCTCCAATAGCAATACCGGGATGCCCGTCCGGGCCGGCCATCCACTCTCGGTGATCAGGCAGACATCGAACATGCGTCTCTTGCTTCAATGGCAGCCGAGACCGAGGGATGAATGGCAAACACTCGGTCCAGGTGGGTTACTGCAAAGATTCGACGCACACCGGGGCCAACGCCAGCAAAGACCAGATCGCCCTCGCCGACCCGCAGTGTCTTGAACAGGTGAATAATGGCTCCCAGTGCCGTGGAGTCAATCGCCCTGGTCTCTTGCAGATCAAGAACCAGTAGACTGCGCTCTTCTGCTATGGCGCCGCGAATCGTGGCGACCAGCTCTCGCGTGTTCGAGACGTCTACACGATAGGGCAGCCGGATGATGGTGATGTTGTCTCGATGTTTGGTAGGAAACGTCGTCATTCGATCTCTGTCGGGCTGGTGCACTGCTAATAGTCGGTCTGTCCGGGCAGTTCTGTAGACAGACCCAAACCGGCCAACGTCGGTGTGGTGAGATTTTTTACCGGCCTCGCCGAAACGCTCGTGGTCAATTCTATATATATGAAATTGTTGGATTTTTTGAGATTATTCGGGGCCGGAAAGCGAGTCTGGCAGGGCCGGGAAGGGTGGTCTTACAGCGCTGTCCGAAGGGTCATGCAGTTGTATCGATTTCGCCCGGCCGCTGGCCGGCGACGACCACAGCCAGGTCGTGTTGCTCGACTGCGAAGTCCGCGGTCGGATTGAGATGAATATCCGGACCGCGTTTTACGCCCACGGCGAGAAGACCCTGGCCTGTGCCCCAGGTGCGGAGTTCGCCAAACGTCCAGTCCTTCATTGTGCGGATGTGGACGACGTAGAGTTTTTGCCCAATCCGGACCGCAGTAAGCTCGGCGAACACAGCCTTGACCCCGGGATCCAGCAACTCCTGAACCAACAGGCTGGACGAGAATTGCGAGACGCACACGATGCTATCGCAGCCGGTCCGTCGCAATACTTCGACGCTCTGTGGATCGACGCATTCGATGACGGTGTGGATAGTTCGATTGAGCCCCTCGATGGTCATGGCGACTGCGAGGTTCATGTCGTCGGAGTGTACGTCTCTGGGATCCCTGGCCAGCACGATGGCATGGGTGGCCTCGGTATAGTTGGCCTGCTCGAGAGTTGCCTCGCGGGCCGGATTGCCGTGCACGAATTTGAGACCGAGTTCGTCCAGTTCGGCCGGAATTTCGGACAACTGGTCATCGATGAGTACGATCGGCTTGCCCCGGGTTTCCGGATCTCCCTGTAGTTCGCGCACCAGTTGCACGACCCGATTGACGTCGCTGAAGTGGGCGACGAGGATGTGGTTTTGCAGCTGGATCTGTTTCATGCCTTTGAGCTCCTTGGACTTGCTCTCGATGAGATAGGTGGCCAGGGTGGACAAAAGGTAGCCGAGCACGCTGATCCCGAAGAGCATGGTCGGGACGCCGACCAAGAAGCGGCCGAGTTGGCTCTCGGGAAAGAAGTCGCCGTAGCCGACCGTCGTGATCGTGACGATGGCCCACCAAAACCCATCGGCCCAGGTCAAATCGGGCTTGGCCTGGATTTCAAAGTATAGATATCCAGAGGCCGAAAACCAGATGACGGCAACCACCGCGACCATGACCTTGAGCGTGGTCGCGCTGGTGACCTGGCCGAGCGTGCGAAAGAGCCGGAATAGGAGTCGGATCATCATTCGCCGCGCCTGACCCGCCACGATCGGAGCAACGCCTGGGCGCGCTGGACAGCCCGCGGGTCACCCCACAGACCTTTGCGAGCGTCACGCGCTTCGGCTTGCACCAGCTGGTAAGCCGACTCGCGCGAAAATGCAAACTGCACGAAAACCAGTGAGAACCCCCGCGCCACCAGATCCTGGCCGATGTCTTTGTCGCCTTTGTGCACATAGGCGAGCACGCGCCCTTTACTGTCCTTTTCGAGCACCTCAAACTCGAGGGTAACCTGCTCGTCCTGCAATTCGGTCTCGAGATAAGCTGCCGCGCTGCGCCCGAACATGCCGATACTGGGATCGTTGACCACCGGGTCGAACGACTTGATACCGAGCAGTCGAACCACGAAGTTCTCGCCTCCCGAGGTCTTGACCACAACCTCGTCGCCATCGATGACATCGACCACGGCGACTTCGGCACCGGCGGCGATCGACTCGGTGAGCCGCGCCTTGGCCCCCTGGCCGCGAAATCCCTCGACCCGGTAGGTGAAGAAACCAGACAGGCCGACCAGCGAGGCGATGAAGACCATATAACCCAGGTTGTTGCGAACCTTCTGGCGCAGCGCCATGGCCCCGAGTATAGCGGTCAAGAGCTCAGCTGCGTCCCTGGCCGGTCGCAAAATATCGCACAGATTCCAACGAGTAGGGTATTCACAGCGGCGAACCAGATGACTCGGCCGGCGATGCGAGATAGGTTCTCGGCCATGGCCGAGACAATCTTTTCCAGGATCATTGCCGGTGACATCCCCTGTTACAGGGTGTACGAGGACGATCGGGTTCTCGCCTTTCTCGACATCAACCCGCTGAGCAGGGGTCATACTCTGATCGTTCCCAAGGAAGCGGCAGAGACGCTTGATCAGCTGTCCGACGAATCTGCCGCGGCCATCGGCCGGTGTCTGCCGCGCATCGCCCGTGCCGTGCTGGCCGCGACCGGCGCCACGTCGTACAACGTGCTGCAGAACAACGGTGCGGCCGCTCATCAGGCCGTGGCCCACGTCCACTTCCACCTCATTCCCAAGCAGGGCGACGGCGCCGGTCTGGGCATGGTCTGGCGGCCGACCGATCTGCCTGCTGCCGAGGGCGAAAAGCTGGCTCGAGAGGTAGCGGAGAAAATCGCCGACTGATCGATGGGACGTATACGATGCCGGCCGGATCGCTCCCTCGATGGCTTGTCTGGTTGTTGGCCATAGCGGTCGTGGTCGGGTTGCTGAGCCTGGTGTGGATGATGCGGTCGTTGAGTGCGCCCGGACCAAACAGCCTTAGTGCAGCCGAGCGCGTGGGTTCCCGGCGGTCTCGGTCATCCGACCCGCTGTCCGAGATGGCGCGGTCCAGACCGCGGGGGCAGAGCCCGCAAACGACCCGTGCCGGATCCCCGATCGGGCAGTCCGAAAGCATTCCCTCGGGCACTGATACTGGTACGATTGTCCCGCTGGCCGAGATCATCGCCGCGGCGCCACAAAACCTGCGGCAAGCGGCCAAAATCTGTTACCAAAGTCAACAGCGATCGCTGCACTCACTGCAGCGGTTGCTATTTCGCTACACCCTGGTCGTGTCCAAAAACGTGGCCCACGCCGAGGAGGTCATACCGATCGATAGCAGCCTGGCAGACCCCGAGCTGGAGCAGTGCATGATCGAAGAGCTATCTTCCGCGCGCTGGCAAGCACCGGGCGACGGGATACGCGTCTCTTTGCAGGGATCGATATCCATCGCCGAACTCGAGCGCAGTCGCGACGGCCGCTGAACCAGCAGCCCGGCGGCCAGTGCCGACAGCATGCCCGCCATGGCCAACATCGGCACTACATCGGGAGCCGCCGCAAACCGGGTGCGGTGGCTGTCGATGGACAGGTCGCCCAGGACAAACCCCGGTCCTTCTGGCGCCTGTGCCACCATGCGACCCTGGGCATCGATCAGTGCGCTGATCCCTGTATTGGCCGCGCGTACCACCGAACGTCCGGTCTCGACTGCCCGCAGCACAGCGATCTGCACATGCTGGGCGCGACCCGAGTACGAGAACCAGGCATCGTTGGTCATCACCGCCAGCAGATTGGCCGACCCAGCGCGTGCGATGGCCTCCTCGGCGAACACATCTTCGAAGCAGATCAGCACGCCGATGTCGACCACTGCTGCCCCGGCAGCAGCAATTCGAAACGGTCCTCCGCCATCTCCAGGGACAAACTCGGGACCACTGAGCACGCGGGGGAGAAAGTCGAAGAGCGCGGGCTGATACTCGCCAAACGGAACCAGTCTCCGCTTGCGATACGGCGCGGCAATTCGATCGTCCGGATGGTAGAGGACAGCGCTGTTCCAAAATCGCACCCGATCCGGTTTGGGTCGCGACGCCGTGCCATCGGGCCCGGGCCATCGGGCTGGAACCCGTTCGGGTACTCCGAACAAGAGCGGCACCTTCCAAACCTCGCGCACAAACCGCCGGATGCCGCGCGCTCGTGCCGATAATCCGCGGCCGTCTTGCACGGGTACCGGAATCGCCGTCTCGGGCCACAGCACCAGATCCGGTCCGACCAACTGGGCGGCCACGGCCTGGCTGGTGAGATCTGCATGGCGTTGCAGCGCGGTATAGGCACCGCGTTTGGTCCACTTTTCTGTCGGCGCAATATCGCCCTGGATGGCAGCGACGCGGATGCTCGATTGTGGGTTTGCCGCGGCCAGGACAGCGAGGCCATAAATGGCTAATCCGGCCGGGATCGCCACTGCAACCACCAGCGGCGTTGCGGCTGCACGCCAGTCCCGGCGGCGCACAGCCAGCCAGGCGCGCGCGAGGGCCAAATTGGTCGACACAACTGCCAGGGACAAAACCCACACCCCGCCCGTGGACGCAGCTTGAATCAGAGCCGGCTCGGCGGCCAGGGTCTGGCCCAGCGCAGCCCAGCCAAACCCGGTGAAGAGCCAGCTGCGCACCCATTCCAGGGCAACCCATGCCGCCGGAATGGCGATTCGCGCATACGTGCGATCGCGGCCCAGCAAGGTTGCCGACAGGGCCCCGAATAAAGCCAGATAACTGGCCATGTAAAAACTCAGGGTGATCCAGCCGACAACTGTGAGAGCGGCCAACCAGCGCAACACCAGCGCGAAGAAGAGCCAGCCCGCTACCAGGCCGAGCAAGCCGCCCCGCCGGCGGCCAACCCCGTGCAGGGCGACAAACAACGGCGCCCACGCGGCAAAACCGAGCGGCCACAGTCCCGGGCTCGGAAATGCCAAAGCTCCGAGTAGACCGGACGTGAGGGCGAAAAGGATTCGCAACCGAAATGTCACGGTCGATTCGCCTTGCGGGTGAGCTGAACCAGTTGCTCGACCAGGGCGCTGCGCGGTTGCCGGTCGAGCGAGTCCGTTGGCGAGTGCTCTTGCGCCGGCCCGGACCAATGCTCTGGCGCCGGATCGGGCTTTTTTCCTGGCCCGGAGTTGGCCCGCTGTGCAGCTGCCAGGGCGTGCTGCACAGCAGCCGGTATGTCATGGCCACTGGCCCGATAGGCGGCCATTGCCGCACTGTAGTGCCGGGCGGCAGACACGGGCCGGACGCGTTTGTCGTCGATCGTGCCGAGCATCCACTCGCAGTAGGCCACACCGTGCGGATTGTCGATCTGCTCCTCGATTTGCAGCGCCTCGACGATGGCCCGCTCGGCCGCATCGGTCTGGCCCAACTCGGCGCGCAGAGTGGCGATGCGATAGAGCGCGTATACTCGACCCCTCACATCGCCGATGGCACGTCGGGCCCGACACGCGCGTTCGGCAAATTCGACTGCGCTGGCGGCGTCATTCTGCTCTCCGGCAATGCTGGCACCGGCCAGTTCTGCCGCGGCACAGCTGGCCGCACTGCCATGGCAGTGCTCGTGTGCGATCCACTCGCGACAGCGCTGCAACGCCTCGTCGAGCCGTCCGGCCAGGTGGAGCATACGAGTCCACCGCTGCAGACTGCGGGAAACCCCGCAGTGATCTCCGGCCGCGCGCAAGACCTTCACGGCCTGCGCACACAGGGCCGGGTCGTTTTGGGCCCCGGCCCAGGCATCGAGCAACCGGCCGTGCAATCGGCCCTGCCGGTCGGCTCGTGGCACATCGAGCGCAGCCCGAAGCTGGGCTTTGTCGCCGCTGAGCCGGGCCAGATACAGTCGCAGATATTGGTCCGGTCGGGGCTCGCCTTCTCGGTTGTTGGCAAGCAGAATCTCGGCCCTTGTCTGTAGCAGGCGAGCCGTCTCTGCCGACAGTGGAACGCCGCGCTGCAAAAGGGCGTCGGGATCGGGAAAGTCGGTGGCACCGAAGGCCAGAAACGGCTCGATCAGCGGCGCCGGGATGGTCCCGCCGGTCCAGCGCAGCACAGTCTCCAGCGCTGCGGGCCGAAGCGCCGGGTGCTGGTCGAAAAGCGCGACGCCCGGCCGGTGATCGCTCCTTGTCGCGGTACTGGCCAGCATCATCTGCGATACCACGGCAAACCGGGTGCGCTCGTCGAGCAGACAGGCCGTGGTAGTGCTGTCGGCGTTGCCACGGCGATGTCGGGCGAGTAACCCGGCCTCGACCAGGTCCTGCTCATGGTCGAACACGCCGCTCGCACATCGGCCGGCGAGAGCAAATGGCAACAAGTCCGCCGGCGACAGTTTCGGGGGCAGCAACTGGGTCAATGGGCGCGGCGGCGCAGCCTGTCCAGCCACCTCGGCGACCAGAATACTGGTGCGCGGATAGTCCCCGGCCACATGGGCCAGATGCTGGGCCTCGCGCGGGTGGCAGGGCACCAGGATCAAGAGCCGGGGATGCAGAACATGAGCTGCCAGGGCAGCCAGTGGGCGCAGACATTCGTCGCGATTGGGGCCATCGAGCACCACCACGGGCCGCTGCAAACACCCGATCGTAGTTTTGCCATTGCTGCCGATCGAAGCGCCGACCGCATCGCGCGAAGAACCGGTCGCATCGCGATGTCCCGAAAACTCCGCGAGCAGTGGTTGCAGTTCGCGAACCAGCATCGGTGGATCGGGCGCCTCGACCGGATCGGGATACAGGGCGAGCGGCGCGGTTTTTGCGATCTCGAGGGCGAGCCGGGACGATCCCGCTCCTGGCTTACCGACCAGGGCGGCAATGCGGCGCGGGTCATCGTCGAGCGTCTGCAAGAGCATTTGCTCGCCGCCCCGGGCCACAAACGGCGCTCGCATTCTGTCGCCGACGGCACCGCAGGCGCTGATCCAGTGATCCGGTGATATCCAGCCCATGGCGCTAAAGACAGAATCGGCCCGGATTCATTACCAGTTGGGCGCGCCAGGCACGTCCAGCAATACGTCCATGGCCTTTTCGGCAATGGCCGCGATGGTATTGACGGGGTTGCGAAACGGGCTGGCCGGAAGCACGCTGCCGTCGATGACGTGCAGGCCCGGGTTGTTGAAGACCTGCAGGTCGGTGGGCTGCACGATATTGCCCATGGCACAGCCGCCGACCGGGTGCACCGTGGCCGCTACCCCGCGCCTCTCCCACGGCGTATTGCCGAGCTCGCCGCCGAGCGCGGTGATGATCGACCGCGCCGCTTCGATGGAGCCAGTGGGCGGCGAGTACGCATTGCCGCCCACCGCGACATTGCCGTCGTCGTCACTCACCGAAATATTGGCCCCGGAAGGCGATTTGCCGATGATGGCCACGGCGATCATATGCTTGCCGTAATCCTTGAGTTTCTGCTTGTAGGACAGGCCCCAGGTCCGCTCCTTGCCGTCGAGATAAAACGAGGATTCAAACTTCACAGTCGGCCCGACCGGGATGGCGTGCAGGTCCTGCAATACGTAGTCTCCCATATCGAGAGAACTCATCATGATGGCACCCTGATAGCCGAACACCTCCTGCGGCACAAAACCGCCCTGTACAAAGTCGCCGGTGCCGTCGATGCCGGTGCCCAGGGTCGAGTCGTCAAATCCATTGATGCGCGACCATCCCGCGGGTAACGACTCGTTCAGCGACCGCTCCAGGAGCGGCGGCGACTCGACCGCGCCACAGGCCACAACCACGATATCGCCCTCCTGATAGTAGAGCCGGCCGTCGTTGACCATGTGGTAATTGTCCTGTGCGCTGTCGGTCTTCCAGTAGGTGACCCGGTACTTGTTGCCGTATTTGGCGATATAGTTGGCCTTGCGGTTGGTCCACAACTGGACCCGGCCGGTGTCAATGGCGTCGGCCAGGTAGGTATGGGCCATGGTATTTTTTTTGCCCCATTTACAGATCGGCACACACCAGCCGCAGTGGGTACATCCGGTCATGGCCAGGGGATGGGCCCGGGGCGCCGGCAATCCCGCGGCGGCAGCGCCCTGGGCAAATACCGACGGCCGCCCGTACGCGAACGTGGCGGGGTCGGGTGTCGCGTCGATCCGGGCCTCGACGCGATCATAATACGGATCGAGATTGCTGCGCGTGTAGCCAGTGGGCCAGCTGTCGAACACATTGGCCGGTGCTCGCAGGTGAATACCCGAATACACCAGCGAGCCACCGCCGAGCCCCATCCCCTGGGTGACGATAAGGCGGGGCTTGCTCTGCAGGTAATCGACCGGATAATCGCGAAACAACCGCAGAATAAACTTGGTATCCTGGGACTGCTGCAACTTGGCCGGATCGCGAAAATCCTCGCCCATCTCGATAATTGCAACGGTATGTCCCGCCTCGGTGAAACGCTTGGCGGCGATCGAGCCGCCGAACCCGGAGCCGACGATCAATACGTGTGCCATGAACTGATTCTCCCGATCATCGCGACCCCGGATCGGTCCAATTGTTGAAACGGGCTGTCGCCTGGCCCGAAGCCGGGGCGCGGTTCGTCTCATAGCCGGATGATGGCCCGGGAAAGCCGATATAGTCGGTGCCCACTGTATTTTGCAGTCCGCCGAAAAACGTCAGTTTGGTCAGCGCAATGATGCCCTCGTACACATCCTTGTAGAGCGACCCCGGACTCCACCACGCCTGGCCCAGGCGCTCTTCGAGGACTTCCGTACGGTCGTCGAGATCGAGCTTCTTGAAGTCCTTGAAGAACAGGTGAGCCCAAAACGCAGCATCGTCAACGTCGGATACTACCTCAGAGATATACGGATTCACGCCGTAATAAAGATCATTAATGGTGTCGAATGCATTGCACTCGATCCCGCCCGGGTCGCCATCTGCGTTGGGTAGGATAGTGTCGGCGAGCTTTTTGATCGTGGCAATTTCATGCGAGCTGGGAATCTCGGGCGAGTCGTCCGGCAATATCCACGCAGCCCCATATGCCCGGCGCGACAGCACGCTCGCCCCGGCGGCCGATCCGAGTACTGCAACCCCGGTCCCCTTGAGAAATCGCCTGCGACTGAATGCCCTCTTCGGCCGGTGATCTATCGCCATGAGACAAACCTTTCCATGTATCTCTCAATCGTTTAGAGGCAGAGCACACCTCCACCCGGCAGCCACGCGGCTCCCCGTTCATGCCGCATGACCGACATCGACCCCCTTCTGGACAATAAACCCCGACCGGTTTGTACAATGTCAGCGGCCATTACCAGGTATTCTGGAATAATTAGTTAAACTACTTTTTTCCCCAGCTCTATACTTTTCAATTCTGCGCCAAGTGTCAAGGAATCAGCAACTGCTTCTTGTCATCGCGTCTGGTTTTTGCGCGAATCGAGTGAGCAGATTCGCGCGTCCATGGCAAACTGCCAATTCACCGGCGAGACTCGACCTCGGCTGCAACCTCGGGGCGGTGCCGGATGAATGATCCGGCTAGCGGCGTGCCGCTGTGCTCCGGGCGAGGCCAGGGACCGACGTTGGGGTGGGGGCGAGTTCGTGGTACTACCACGATGGGCGGCCGCTCGAGCCGAAAACCACGACCAATGAGTGAATCGCTTTTGCTTTTCGCAGTGCTCTGTTGCACGATCGGCTGTAGCTGCCGCGCTGCGCCGAAACCGGAACCACTGCAGTCATCGAACCCCGTCCAGTCGCCAGTTACCTCGGGCGCCACAGCCGATGAAATCGTCGAGCGATCTGCCGCGCTTTTGCGATCCATGGCTGAAACAGTCAACGCCGCCCAGGGCAATTGCGCCGACATGGCGGCCGGGCTGAGCGAGTGGCTCGGCTCCTATGCCGATGAACTACCGCGTCTCACCGAAGAGGTCGTGCTGGTTGCACCGGGCGAGCGGGCACGACTCATGCGGACAAAACTCGGTGATGATACAGCCGTGTTTGCTTCGTTTGCCGCTCTCGACGCATGCCGGGACGACCCCCGCATGGCGCCACTGATCCGCGAGCTGGGAGCGATCGGCCGCTAGCCGAGGTCTGCAACCCACCGATTCACCCAGGCGACGGTTTTTTCGGCTACCTCTGCCGGTGCTTCGAGAGGCAAAAAATGACCGGCGTCCGGAATGACGTGGCTGGCAAATGGACCGTCGAAAAATCGCCCTTGCCCGCGACCAGCGCTCGCAGCAACACAGCCGTCGTCGGCACCGTGGAGATGCAAGGTCGGAGTGCCAATACGGCGTCGGGCTCCGTCGCGCATCTGAGCCACCGCATGGCGCAATGGCCGAATCAATGCACGGTAATACGCGACGGGTGCTGGCATGCTCGCCGCCATGCATCGGTGGAGCTCGTCACGCGCCTGGTCCGGAAGACGATAGCCGGGCGACCAACTTCTCCACAGCCAGTCGATAAAGGCAAAGTCCCGCCGTGCGACGATCGTCTCAGATAGAGCAGAAAACTGGAAGAAGAGCATGTACCAGCTGCGGCGAAGCTGCCCTGGCTGCCTCAATAAACTGGAGGTGAAGGCGAGTGGATGGGGCAATGCCAGGGTGACAGCCGCCAAAAATCGGCCGGGTGCAAGACCGATCGCGGCGTAGGTGGCAGCCGCCCCCCAATCGTGGCCAATGAGAATGGTGGGCTGCCGGGGCGACAGGACACAGCTCAGTTCGATCACATCCTCGGCCAGAGTGCCGACATCATAGGGGCCCTCCAGTACCGACGGGCTGTATCCGCGCATCCACGGAGCCACGGCGCGCAACCCTGCTGCAGCCAGGTGTTTCATGATGGGCACGAAGCTGGAAGGCTGATCGGGAAATCCATGCAAGCACAGCGCCATTGGCGCGCTCTCGTCGCCGATGGCGAGATAGTGGAATGTTCCCGTTCGAGTATCGACATGATGGTGGGAGACAGGGGTCATGATCGTTGCCAAATGGGCGTTACCATGCGCCATCGGATGGGATGATATCGCTCGCGTATAAATGATTCTTGGGCTAATTTCCCATACGGGACTTCATTGCAGCCGAGTAGAGCAAGGAAAGAAAGGCAAGTACAGGCAGCGCGACAGCAAACCATCGGGCTGCCCGGCACTGCTGCACCAGTTCGCGACATCGTGGCGCCGAGCCGGGGAGCTGGCGTATGAAGACGCCGGTCGGAGTTGTGGTGTTGTGCGATCAAGGACTCGCCATCGGCGCGATAGAGCGCTCTGTCGCGCAGCTGGGCCTTTCGATCGCCGGCGTGGTCGAGTCGGTCGCTTCTGCCGAAAAGGCCCTTGGCAACGCCAAACCCGACGTCGCCGTGGTTTTTTGCGCCGGGCCGCAGCGCGGCGAGGCAATGGCCGGGGTGGCCCGTCGATTTGGCGTGCCGGTCGTGCGTGTCGTCACCGACCGGCAAGACACCGGCCAGCAAACAGCGACAGCGGCCGAAAGCTCGGCAAAACGTGCCCGGGCCGGGCACGCAGATGACGGCGACGGGGCAAAAACCAGTACAGAGTCCGGCCCGGATGAGCCCGGTCCACTCGGGCCAGAAAATCGAGACATCAGGTGTGTTGCGTCGGGCAACGAACTCGCTCTGGCGATCGATCTCGCCGTGACCCGTTCAGCTCTCGCTCGAATCAGGCGCGAGCGGATCACCCGCAAACATGCCGAACGGGAATCGTCCCGGCACAACCAAGAACTGGCCCGGCAAAACGAAGAACTGGCTCGTCGGCTCAAAGTCCTCGAGCGGCGAAGCGAGCAGCGCGAGCATCGCAACCAGTTCCAGGAACAGCGCATCGCGCAGCTCGAAAGCAACAACCGCGAACTGGAAGTATTCAATTTTTCGGTGGCCCACGAGCTGCTCCAGCCGATTCGATCGATCAGCGGATTTTCCAGTATCCTGGTCAAGCAGTACGGCTCATCTCTCGATGATCGGGGAAAGGGCTATCTGCACCGCACGGTCAAGGCCGGTCAGCGAATGAAGGAAATCGTCAATGCATTGCTCAATTTGACCCGCGATACTCAGGGCGAGGTGCACATATATACCTGCAACGTCACGGCAATGGCCGAGGAAGCGGTTCGCAAGCTGCGTGAAATCGACCCCGATCGCCAGGTCGAGGTACAAATTCAACGCCATATGGGAACGTATGCCGACAACAAGCTGTTGCGCGTGGTGGTCGAGAATTTGCTCGACAATGCCTGGAAGTTCACCGCCAACGTCGCCGGGGCGCGAATCGAGGTCGGTGAGACCCAGCGTGATGATAAGCAGGCGTTCTTCGTGCAGGATAACGGTGCTGGTTTTGATATGGCGTATATCGAGGATGTCTTTGCGCCGTTCAAGCGCTTGCACCGCGAGGAGGAGTTTGGCGGAACCGGCATCGGACTCACCACAGTCAAGCGGATTATCAATCGCCACGGCGGCACGATCTGGGCCGAAGGCGCTCCGGGCAAGGGCGCGACGATCACGTTTACCCTGTCGTGAGCGGGCAGTGCAGCATGCAACGCAGTATCGCGCCGTGCATATGGGACTGTATTGCCCGGCTCACCGGTGCATCCCGTTTTCTCTCTTGCGGAGCAGTTGTCCCCCTTCTTTGACCAGACGCTTGGCGAGCCGCTTGAAGGCGCGTTTGCCTCCGCTCACGAATACCAGCACAGTGGTTTCGCTCACTGGAGTGGCCAGATAGCGGGCTCCGTTGGGCGTGGTCTCGTCGAGCGCCGATCCACTTCCCCACGAGTGGGTTGCAGCAGCGCCAAAAGACAGTTCGTGCCCTCCCGATAGGATCCAGCCGATACTGAACGAGGCTCCGACCGTGTTGAGATCGCTGGCTGAAAATTTTTCGGACTGTTGGGGCAGATCGGGCAGACCCGACCGATGGACCAGAAATCCGCCTCGCATCGGGACGCGTTTGCCCGGGAAGAACTCGCCGCCGATGGCCGCGCGCGTACTCGGACTCAGATACGCTTCCATGTCGAGAAGCCGCGGCCGCGGAATCTCTGCATTGGGGACGAGTTTGACCGGGTCGTCCCTTTCGCCGGCCGATCCGTGGATGGTGAGATCGGTTGTGATCAGAGTACGGCGGGTGGGAAACCACGTGCCGCCCAGCCGAATTTCCCACGGATTGGGCCGACGCGGGGTGAGAAAGCCGTGCTCGATCCGTTGTACGACCGTGCTTGTGCCCGACTCGTCCACGATGTCAAAGGTGAGCTCACGGTTGTTGGCCGAACTGGACAGACGCATGGTCGGCAGCTGAAGCATGACCCCGAAGCGCCAGGCCGGCGTCGGACTCCACATCACGCCCACTCGCCCGATCACGTGCATGAACGAAGCATGAAACACCGAATGCCGCACATTGGCGTATCCAGGCCGCGAAGGACTGGTCGGGCCGCTTTCGCCGTGCACTTCGATCTCCTCGTGATTGATCGCACGGAGAGCCAAAAAACCACTGATTCCGAATGCGAATCTGCGCCGGGTATCGTATGCGTACGACACGCCGTACCAGCGGGCTTGATCGCTGTGCGACACGTCGAGAGACGACAGCGACGACGTGCTCGGAGATTTGGCGAGCATGGCGTAGCGGTATTTTTTGCGCAGCGGCTTGAGTACCGCAAAACCGAATGCATGGGGTCTGCGGCCGCTCGCATCGCGTCGGCCGAGCTTGGCCACGGCCGTGGCGACGAGCGGAGGAGATGAGAACTCCCGGTTGGTCAGATCCGAATTTCCATCGTTGGTCAGCCAGGCGTCTTCGATTTCGCGATAATAGTATGCCATCAACCAGAAACTGGTCGAGATGGACGTATCGGGCAACAGGGCCATGCCAGCCGGGTTGTGAAACGTGGCCGATGCGTCGTCGGCCAGTCCGACGAAGGCGCCGCCCAGTCCGAGGGCGCGGTCCCCGACCAGATAGTTGTGATACGGAATATCTTGCGCGGCGGCTAGCCGCACCCACAAGACCAGGATGAGCGGCACTGTTCCGGCCGCGATATGCCAGGGCAGGCGCAGCACGTGCCGATTATGGTAGCATGGAGGCGCCGGCAAGTTGCGGCATACTCCGCCCGGTCCCACGGGCCCGGGACGCGAGGTGAAGCGTGAGTGCGGTGAGGCGTTGAGTGCGACTGAGCTGGCGGGTTATTGGCGACGTCGAGAGTCTCGATCGTGGTATGGTCGGGCGCAGGAGGTGTTCCATGGGCAAGTTGCTACTCGTCGCGGCGTTTGCCTGCCTGGCCTGCAATCAGGACAGCGTCGAGGAATACAACAAGAAGCTGGACGATCGATCGGCGCACAAGCGGTCCGAGAGCAAAGCGGTCAAAGTCGAGACCGCTGTGCCAGGCGGGACCAAGATCGCCTGCGAAACGCTTCTCGATGCCGCCCAGCTGGGCGATTTTCTCGGCGAGAAAGCAGCGGTGACGGTCGTCGACCAGACCAAGCCGGGACTGGATGCCACGTCGGTGTGTTCGGTGCGTCGCGGCGGGAAGAAGTTGACCGCCAAGCAGCAGGAAAAACTGGCCGAGAAGACGTTGAAGCTCGGCGTATTGCCCGGCGATGAACTGTGCAATATCTCAGCGTATTGCTCGATTCCCGCCGATGAGAAGTCGCTCGCGAGCAAATGCAGAGCCGACGGCCTGCAATCGAACGAGGCGATCGGCGTGTTTGCCTGCGTCAGGGTCAGACCCAAAGGCCCGGACGATTCCTACACCTATAAATTTGTCGATCCCGACAGCCGCTGCATCCTGCAGGTTCGCGGCGGCCCCAGTGTGAACGAGGAGAAAACCGTGCGCAAATGCGCCAGGGCCGCGCTCTACTTGATCAGCCGGGAATCGCTGCTCTGATCCACAACCAATGTGTTGCTGTGTAGTATCGGGTCACAACCCGGTTCGCCCCGGACTGCCCTTTCGGGCACGGGCACAGCCGATCAAAGCAACCTGGAGACCAGGCGCCGGACATACATGCGCTCGTCACCTGTGAACCAGGGTGGATTTCCGGCTGCCATGTTTTCGCGCATGTGGTCGGCACTACGGGTCGCCGGGATGACCGCGTGGACCCGGGGATCGCTGAGAATCCATTTGAGTAGCACCTGCGACCAGGTGTACACGCCAAACTCTGCCAGCGGGGCGAGCTCGGCCGGACTTGGTGTGCGCTCGACCAATCGGCCCGAGCCCAGCGGTGTCATGACGATGACGCCGATGCCGAGCCGCTCGGCCTCGGGCAATAGCTCGGCCTCGACGCTGCGCTCGAGGGGGTGATACGGCACCTGTACCGTATCGACTTCGCGGTGCCGCATGAGTTCGAGCAAGTCGCCGATCGCCGAAGGCAAATAATGCGTGGCACCGATCGCACGCACCCGACCACCGCCCTTGAGATGGCGCAAGTAGGGCAGATGGTCGTCCTTGCCGAGGAGATTGTGAATCTGATAGATGTCGACTCGCTCGAAAAAACCCAGGGCGCGCTCGATCTGTTGCTCGCCCATAGCTCGGTTGCGCGCCCACACTTTGGTCGCGACAAACGCGCGGTCGCGTCGATCGACCAGCGACTCGGCCAGCACGCTCTCGGCATTGCCGTACATGGGTGACGAGTCGAAAAGAGCAACTCCGCTGTGGTCGGAACATGCGGCGTCGACAACCGCCTCACAGCGAGCTCTGTCAGCGTCGTTGCCGGCCTGGAACACTCGATATGTGCCGAGGCCAACTGCGGGCACCAAAAGCCCTGTCGCTCCAAGCTGCCGGCGGTCCATGGGATCAGGATAACGCAGATGCCTGTCGGACCGCCAAATATAGACCGGAAGTATCGGTGTATCCCCTGACCATGCGGTCGCCTCGTATCAAATAGCGATGTTCACAATCAAACAGTATTCGATTGCTGGACAGAAAACAAAAAAAGGCATACCTGCATCGGACTTGACGCAGCCATACCTTTTTCGTCAACTACTGGGCTATCTACACACGATCACGTTGGAAGGGATGCAGCGCGATCGCACACAGCCCGACCGCTTCGCGCTCGGGCTGTCATTCTCGGGCAAAACCCCCCCCGGACGGTCGGACTCCCGGCCGTTGGCCTCACAACAGAAACACCTCGTTTGATCCACAATCAATGTGTTTCTGTCAGTGCAGTATCTAGATGTTTTATCTAGTTTCCGCAGGGATTGGCGCAGGGATTCGCGCACGGGTTGGCGCAGGGATTTGCGCACGGGTTGGCGCAGGGATTTGCGCACGGATTCGCACAGGGATTTGCGGGATCGGTTTGCTTACTGCCGCAGGCACCGGCGGACAATCCGAAACCCATGAGACCAATGGCCAAGATCGCACAACGGAGGAAACGCATTACCTTTGCTCCTTAAAGTTCTTCAGTCCACTGAGAACAGATGAATATGCCGTGGTAAACGTAACAAGAACCCACTGCTTACACGACGTGGCCAGGTTTTTTTAGCCCGAGCGGCAGCAGCAGCCCGAACCTAGCAGAGCTGGATCCAAACTGGCTAGTTTTGGTGGCGCAAAATGAACATTCTGCGGCGAAAACTTGGGATTAGTTAGCCAGAATACATTGGCTGATACCAGCCTAACCAGCGCACTTTCGCCCAATGTGTCGGCCAATCAATCTCAGGACAACCGTACATATTCGAATTCAAAGGGCTGACCGTTGATTCCGCGCAGCGGTGGAGCTATCCATCCGGCGAACTGGCCAGGCTTTGTGACACGCTGCATGAGGCTCTTGATGTACTTCTCATCGTCCGCATTGGGCAGCCATTCGCCCTTGCGTGCCTCCCACTCTTCAGCACTGAGTGGATTTCCATCGATACAAGTGTTCAGATCCGAATATATGCCGATGTGTCGGTGAAAACGCTCGCTGGGCAGGCGTAACTCGAAGTTGATGCCGTGCTTGGCAATGGTCTTGTTCCACTTGTCCACGCCCCGCTGGCAGTCCTTGATGTACTCCTTGCGTAGAATCTCATTCATGGCGGTACGCATTGGCACCTCTTTGTCAGTGATCTGCATTGTGCCGCCGGGTCCATTCTCAACAGTCTCGACCGTGTAGGTCGCCTCGAGACAGGAGTGATCCTCGTAACGACCTTCGCGGTGTCGGCCCTTGATGCCGGCAGCGAACGCATCGGACGCGTTAGAAGAGACTTCGCCGCCAAACAGGTCGAGCGAGAGCGTGTACCACAGGTTCAGGTATTTCTGGACGGTCGGCAGATCGATCCCGCCCTGGGCCCGGACATCTTCGTTGGCATCTTGCTTCATCAGCTGGCAGCTTCGATCGATGACCCGCTGCACGCCGGTTTCGCCCACGAACATGTGATGGGCCTCTTCTGTGAGCATGAATTTGCAGGTGCGCGACAACGGGTCGAAGCCGCTCTCGGACAGAGCGGACAGCTGATACTTGCCGTCCCGGTCGGTAAACATCGTGAACATGTAAAAAGAAAGCCAGTGATTGGTCGGCTCGTTGAACGCGCCGAGAATGCGCGGTCGGTCGGCATTGCCCGAGCGTCGCAAGAGCAATTCTTCGGCCTCTTCGCGACCGTCGCGGCCGAAGTAGCTCTGCAGCAGATAGACCATGGCCCACAGATGGCGGCCTTCCTCGACATTGACCTGAAACAGGTTGCGCAGGTCGTAAAGAGACGGGGCAGTCGAGCCCAGCCGGCGCTGTTGTTCGACCGAGGCCGGTTCGGTATCACCCTGGGTGACGATCAGGCGGCGGAGCATGTTGCGGAACTCTCCGGGCACTTCCTGCCATGCCGGTTGCCCGACGAAATCGCCGAAATGATGGACTCGCTCTTCGCGCTGGGGCTCCAGAAAGATGCCCCAGCGATAGTCCGGCATCTTGACATAGTCGAAATGTGCCCAGCCGCCCGGTTCGACCGAGACCGCGGTGCGCAGGTAGATATCGTTGGCCTGAAAGCCCTCTGGACCCATTTCCATCCACCACTCCAGGTATTTGGGCTGCCATTTCTCCAGGGCGCGCTGCAGTCGCCGATCGCCGGACAGATTTACATTGTTGGGGATCTTTTCGTCGGAAATGTGTGCCATTTTTACGTCCTCATCCAGTTGAAGCTGGGCCGCTCGGGTTGCCCGTAAAGTGTCAGTGCGCCGCGTTCCCCGGTCGCGTTGGGGCGGGTGAAGATCCAGTTTTGCCAGGCCGAGAGCCGGCCGAAGATCTTGGTCGCGAGAGTCTCGGGGCCGGGATTGCGCAGGGACGCTTCCATTCCGGTCAGTGCGTCGGGCGAGAGCGAGGCCCGTTCCTCGACCGCAATGCGGAGTTCATCTTCGAAGTCGATATCGTCGGCGGCAATGGTGGCCAGGCCCACTTCCTCCGCCTCGGCGGTCGCGATTGCGCCCTCGTTTCCCCTGGCCAGCACGGTGTCGACCGCCCCGGGGTCGGAGAAAAATCGCACCGCAAGGCGACTCCAGCCACACGAGGCCGGCAAGACCCCGGTATTGGCGACTGATGTGTATACCCCGATCTCCTCGTCGTCGTCTTCGAGCATGTACACCCGGTCGGCGGCCAGAGCGACCTCGAGCAGACTGCCAGCAAAACAGTTGTCGGGGTTGTCGATGACGGCAAAAAAGGACCGGGCAGTATTGTCCAGGCGGCGCAGCACACGTGCTTGTAGAAGCCGCACCTCGCGGGCAAAGCCGCACCGCGGGGCCAGCTCATCAAGGGCCCGGTCGGCCGCGATGACGCGCTCGGGGTTGCCCCGGGTGCGCAACAGCAAGAGGCCGATCTCGGGCTCGTTGAAGCGCAGGTGACAGAGTGCATCGTCGAGTTCGCGAAACGCCGCCAGACTCCATAGATTTGAGCCCTCGGCCACCGTGCCCTCGACCGAGGTGGGCGGCGCTGCGCCGGGCCCGGCAATGGTTAGCGTGGCGGTTCGCTCGGCCCGGTCGATGGCCAGATCGACGTGGCGATACGCGATGCGATCGGCCTCCACCGTCCTGTCCAGCGGCTCGAGTGTCACGGCCGGGCCATGCGGCACATCGGCCACCTCTCCGGCCAATTTTTTGGCTGTGTCGAGCACACCGGTATCGAATTTGGAGCGGGCCAGGAGCTGATCGACCAGACCCCATTCCACCGCGCGGCGGCCCTTGATCCCCTCGGCCAGGGTACAGAACACATCGGCGCGATCGCGGCGCACTCTGCGCTTGTCGACTAGACGGGTGAGCCCACCCGTGCCGGGAAGAACCGCCAGTAGCGGTGTCTCGGGAAACGATACCGCCGACGATCCATCGTCGACCAGGGCAATGTGATCACAGGCCAGGGCCAGCTCGTAGCCGCCGCCGGCAGTTGTCCCCTTGCACGCGGCGACAAAGCGGAGGCCGCTGTGCTCGGACGCGTCTTCCATGTAGAGGCGGGTTTCATTGGTGAACTTGCAGAAATTCACCTTGAAGCTGTGACTCGAGGAGCCCAGCATGTAGATGTTGGCACCGGAACAGAATACCCGATCGAGCTCCGCAGTCACGATCACCACCCGCACCTCGGGATGCTCGAAGCGAATGCGATTGACCGCGTCGGAAAGTTCGATATCGACCGCGAGATCGTACGAATTCAGCTTGAGTTCGTAGCCGGGGCGCAAGGCATGATCGTCGTCCACCTGCATGGTGAGTCGGGCGATCTCGCCTTCTGCGTCCAGCTTCCAGTGCTTGTACTGGCTCGGTCGAGCCTCAAAGGAAACAGAATCCATGCCCTCCTATGTATAGGATCAACTGAGTCGTGAGCAAGCAATTTATTGCTTGCTCACGACTCAGCAGTGCATTATAGTGCAATTTCATGGCTCATGAGGCACTGCTCGCTGCGATCGGCACGCGGGTTCGGGCAAGGCGTGAGAGCCAGGGCTTATCGCGGCGTCAATTATCCGAGAAGTCGGGCATATCGGAGCGTTTTCTGGCCCAGCTGGAGGCCGGGACTGGCAATATTTCGCTGCGCCGTTTTGCCGATCTGGCGATTGCGCTGGGCATGAGTCCAGCTGATCTGCTGGCCGGGACCACGCCCAGGTCGCGTGGGAGTGGGATCATTGCGCTTTTGGGTGTGCGCGGTGCGGGCAAGTCGACGGTGGGGGCTTTACTTGCTGTGCGGTATTCGATTCCCTTCATCGAGGTCGATCACGCGATCGAGCGATCGGCCGGGCTGAGCCTGGGTGAGATCTTCGAGATGCACGGCGAGGGCTACTATCGGCGGTTGGAGAAAGAGGAGTTGTCCCGGCTACTGGGCGAGCCCCGGTCGATAGTTTTGGCCACGGGCGGCTCCATCGTCAACGACCGCGAGAACTATTCCATGTTGTTGGCCGGTGCCTGTACGGTATGGCTCAAGGCTGCGCCGGAGGATCACTGGAACCGGGTGCTAGAACAGGGCGACGCCCGTCCCATGGCCAAGAATCCCCACGCATTTGCCGAGCTGCGTGCTCTCCTGGCCGCTCGCGAGCCGCTTTATGCCAATGCGCATCACATCATCGATACCCGGGGATGCAGCGTCGAAGAGGTCGTCTCCGCGGTATCCGAGGCCATTGCCGGCGAATTTGGCGGCGAAGAGTCGCAGGACGTCGGCCAGTCTGCGACTATCGCTCCATCAATGGGCGAATCGAGGGAGCAGTGAGCCAGATAAGCGTATCCAGCATCGCGTGGATGCTCGATCTGCCGACCCACAGTGGTCGCAACATTTCGCGTGATGCCGTTCGCGGCTGTGAGCATTATCTTCTCGAGCGTCGGCTTTCGGTTGCGCCGATCGTTCGGCCCATCATGGATGCGGGCAGAATACCGGCCGCGACCCAGCGACACATCATCACCTCGCTGCGATTGTTTCGCGCTGCGGTGCGTGGGCTGGACGATTTGCTCGACCATTCTGATGCCGATCCGGCCGGGCGGGACGCTGCCTGGCGTGTGCACGGACCGGTTGCCACGGTTCGAGCGGCGCTCGGCCTGTGGCAGCGAGCGATCGCCATGCAAAGCCATCCGTTCGCCCGGCGCATCATGCTCGCCGAGAGCGGGCGCATGGTGCGCGCAGCGCGACTCGAAGAGATGGTCTGTCGATCGGCCGGCGAGATGGTGGCACCGGTGCGCACTCTGGCGGCAATCGAACATCGAATTCGCGACAAAGAATGGGCTTACTGGCGTCTGATAGCGGGACTGCTCCGTGTCCAGTGGCGGGCTGCGCCGAAGCGGTGGGCTCGATTTGCCGAACTACTGCACCGTCTGTCCGACAACTGGCAGCGAGCTGACGACACCCGCGATTTTGCAGCTGATGTGGCCGATGGGCGGCTGAGTTCGTTCATTGTCGATGTGCTGCGGGGTATGCCCGATATGTTCAGTGGCGCGGAATGGGCGTCGGCAAGCGCGCGCCCGCACCTGTATACGCGATCGTGGCCGGCCCGCCTCGACACTCTGGCCGACCGGTACGGGGCGCGTATCGAGTGTCACCGGGCGTGGCTTTACCGCCATTGGTCGCGGGAGCAGGCTCGAATTCTCGCCGCTATTCGCCACAGCGCTGGGCTGCGGTATTTCCGGTGGTAGCGGCGGTCGACGAAATCGATCGACCCTGATAACGTCTATTGTCTAGCAAGGAGCAAGAGTTTATGGGGTATGATGCAAGTGCAGTCAAGAGCCGCTACGGTCGGCTTCCCAAGACCGACGATCAGACTCTCAACTACGCCAAGGCAGTAAAGCTCATCGTCGGTGCCGACGGCAAGATTCCGGCCGCCGAAGCACAGGCTCTGCGCAAGGGATTGGGGCGCCTCGGTGCCACCCAAGATCTGATCGATGAAGTGGACAAGTTCGACCATACCAGCGCCAAGCTCGAGGATCTTTTGGGCAGTATGACCAAGGGAGGGGTGCGTGCTCGCATGTTGCTCCGCGATGCCATCGAGATCTCGCGAGCTGACGGCCACTACGCCGACGAGGAGCGCGCGGCTGCGGCCAGGGCGGCGCAGCTTTTGGGTGTCGACGCGTCCACGCTCAAGTCGATCGAGGCGTTGGTCGAGATGGAGCACGCGGTCGCCTCGTTGCGCAAGGCGCTATTTCCCAAAAAGGCCTGAACCGGCCGGATCGATTGTACCCGGCCGGCTTTCCAAGCGGGCAAGCGCACGGTGATTCGGTCGTTTTATGCGGGACGGAGGTATGTATCGCCCGGTATTAGCTCCACTTCACGCCGGCCTTTTGCTGGGTCTGGCGCGTAGTATTGCGCTGCAGCGCGATATTGTCGCGCGCACCGAGACATTGCCGCGTGGCCAGATCGTCTCGATCGGTGGCCACAGCGTGGAGATCGAGCGGTCGCTCGGCCACGGAATGATGGCGGTGACCTACGCGGTCACCTGCCAGAAGACCGGCCGCTCTCTGGCTCTCAAGCGAGCGCGTGCGGCGTTTGATCTATTTCGTCAAGTGTTTGCCGCCGAAGCCGAGGCCAGCCGGCAATTGCCCGAACTCGCCGGCATCAGTACAGCGCCGATCATTGCCGCGGACGACTACCATTTATTAAAACCGCTTTATACCGGATCTACATTACAAGCCCTCATCGTCACCAATGCTGTCGAGTGTCGGCACAAGAATGCCCTCATCGACACACTCGGCCGGTGCAAACAGATTCTGCGCGGAGGCGATTTTTGTATCGATCCCTCGCCCAAAAATCTCTGCTGGGGTGGAGACGGCTGGGTCTTGCTCGATACCGGGCAACCTCTGATCGCCAGTCGTTTTCCCCACGCTGTACTCGAAGAACCGTCGTGGACCGCATATCTCGCCTACTATGCCGATAAGCTGGGCACCTCCCGGTCGCAGCCATCGGCCCTCACAGCGGGATTTCGGCCGGATGATGTCGATCCCGGCCAGGCGACGCGATACGCATTTTTGCGTGAGTGGTGGATATGGCTTCCGATTGTCGATGGCGGCGATAAACGTGATCTTCTGGCCACGTTCGACCCCGGAGCAGTGGACGATGAGATTCTGTATTTGATCGAGGCTGGACACGATCATTGGCAATTGCGCCCAGCTCCCCGTGGCGATCCGGGACCGGAATCGCACGTCAATGCGCTTCGCAGAGCGGTCGAGGAGTGGCGGCGAACCTATCCCGACCGGCTTTGCCGATACTCCGATACCTGAATCCGGCCGCCACTGGCGGAGAGGCTAACCAGCTCAGGGCAAGACCCGGGCGCCCAGAGAAAACGGCTTGCGCGGTTTGGTCGGATCGAAAACCCGGCCGTCGCGGGGCAGCCAGATGAGATAGATGGCCCGGTAGCGAGCGCGGCCGGGCTCGAACGTGACCTTGTGCTCGCCCTTGCCGAGCTCGATGATCGGCTCGGAGATCCGCTCGCCGTCGATGCGCAACTCGCCGTCGCGCACTGCGTGGGGCGGGTGAATGAAATAACGCGATTCTTTGACAGCGAGAAACGTATCGTCCACGCCGTGCTCGACCGGCCAGCGCCGACCCCATAGATAGAGGTCTCCGCTGTACGGCTGATAGTGATGCAGGATAAAGCGACCGAGCGGCCCCTTGCGCCAGTAAGTATGAAAGCGCACTTCGTACACAAAGAGCGTGGTTTCGTTTTCGATCAACGCCCGGGCCACCTCGTCAGGCAGTGTTTTGCCGAATTGGATCCGGCGAGCATTGTCGACAAAGATAAACCGGTGAGCGCGCGGCCGATACACAAAGGTGCCGGATAGATCATACGCTGTATCGGTGACCTGGGTGAGCTGGTCGATGGTCTGCTGTGCCGCGATCTGGTCCTGGTTGGTAAAGCGGGGCTCGAGCCGATAACCAGTCGCCCACGCGATCGCGACCACGGCGACCACTGCCCCGACACACACAGTCGTGCGTGAAGAGCGCTCGTCGAGCGAGATCGCGCTGGCCACCACGTGCACGCCACGCGCGGCAAATACCGCGAGGAGCGCGATGCCGGGAATCATGCTGTACGGATAGGGCGCTTTCTGGATGATGTAGGACATCCAGGTGGAAAAGAACAATACGACGAGCAGCCAATCGCGGTGGTAGATCCGCTCGCGCACGACCTGAAGGACCGCGCGGCGGATCACTGCAAAGAGGCCCAGGGCGCCCGCGATCCACATCGGCACCGTGGCCAGGAAAAACGGCTGGAGCGTGTGCTCGAGCGGGATTTCGGGGTAAAATTTCTCGTGTGCAACCGGATGCTGGTAGAATCCGGCCCAGAACGAAGCAAACGATCCGGTCGCTGCGAGCAGCGCGATCAATCCGATCAGGCCGGTGGCAAAACCGGCCGCAAAGAAAAAGGCGCTGCGTAGCATCTGCTCCCTGCCGCGACAGGCGCCATACACGTCGATCAAAACGATCGGGGCAAAGGCGGCGCCGTACACAAAGACCTTGGTCGAGGCAAAACAGGCCAAGAACAGGACAAAACCCGCGGCAAACGCGCTCGGCCGTGGTCGCCACCGGCCTTGATAGACCAGGGCAACGCTGAGCAGAGTCAACATCGTGCCGATGATGTCGGGCCGGATCTCGATGCCGTGCCAGACGTGAACCTGGGTGGCAAATGCCAGCAATACTGCGACCTGGGCTGCCAGCATCCGCCGCGGCAACGCACTGTGCCCGGCCAGGTAGGCCCCCGCAATAGCTGCGGTGACAAAAAATGGAAACATCTCGAGCCGGACAAAAATCATATGGGCCGGATTGTCACCGCCCAAGAGCACAAACGGCATGATCAAAAGCGATGTGACAAACTGAGTACCCCGGGTAAACATCTCCAACAGTGATTGTCCGCTGGTCTGCGCAGTCCACGCGGCGTGCACATAGTGAAACTCGTCGAGGGCATAGGCCTTGGTCAAGCAGAGCTGAAAAACCTGCCAGGCCAGCCAGACATTGCACAAAAAGCATAAGCGGACGCAAAACGTCCAGACTCGCTCGGCCGGCGAATCAGAAAACGGGCCGAAGAGCAAGCGGTCGATGGCGTGCAGCAGTGAACTCATGATAGCAGTGAACTCATGACGGCGATCGTATCGACTGCACCCCGGCGTGTACATCGCGCACGGCCTCGATGACCCGGTCTTGCTGATGGTCGGACAGACCCGGGTAGAGCGGAAGCGAAATCGTCCGGTCGCCGATGCTCTCCGCGTTGGGAAACTGACCGCGCGAGAACGCAAATCGCCGGCGAAAATAACTCAGCAGATGAATCGCTCGATAATTGACCGCAACCCCGATACCGCGCTGGCCGAGTTCGGTGAGATAGTGATCGCGCTGTCGGGCCGGCACCCATATGGTGAATAGATGCCGGGCGCTGGTCGCGCCGCGTTTCACGACGGCAACATCGATGCCGTCGATCGCGGCAAACGCCGCTTCATAACGCCGGGCCAGCGCTTGCCGCCGCTCGTGCAGCTGGTCGATCCGAACGAGTTGCGGGCGCAACATGGCCGCTTGAATATTGGTCATATTGTATTTATACCCCAGCGCGACCATATCCCAATGGCGATATGTATCACCGTAGCGCGCTTCGGCTCCGGCCGACATTCCGTGCAGCGACAGGACCCGGGCCCGGTCGATCCGGTCCGGGTGGCGGCTGACCAGTGCGCCGCCTTCGCCGCTGGTGATGTTCTTGGTGGCGTAAAACGAAAAACACGCCGCATCGCCGAGCTGTCCCGGGCGCACGCCGTCCCGCACGGCCTCGAGTGCGTGAGCGGCGTCTTCGACAAGAGCCAGGCCGTGGCGATCGCAAACCGCCCGAAGAGCTCGCATATCGCACAGGTGCCCGTAGAGATGCACGGCGAGCACCGCCCTGGTTCGCCCGGTGATGGCCGCTTCCACCGCGGCTGCGTCGAGTAGCCCGGTAGCGGGCTCGACATCGACAAATACCGGTGTCGCACCGGCGTGCATGACCGCGTTGGCCGATGCGATGAACGTCATCGGCGTGGTGATCACCTGGTCGCCCGGACCGACACCGGCGGTTAGCAGGGCCAGATGCAATGCAGCGGTACACGAACTCACCCCCAGGGCGCGCAGGTCAGCGCGGTCATTGCTCAGAAACGCGGCCAGCTCGCTCTCGAACGCGCGTACTTCAGCACCGGTGGTCAGAAACACGCCTTCGAGCACCTCGGCGACCCGGGCCCGCTCGTCCGGGCCCACGCTGTGGCGAAAAAACTCGACTTTGTCGGTATCCGGCTTGCCCGCTTTCGACTTGCTCAAAGCAGCCTCCCGTCGAGCATCACCCGGTCGAGGATTTCCTTGGCATCGAGCAGATAGCGGTAGTAATTGACGGTTTTGGTTCGAATGCCGGTATCGATCGACTCGTCGTGCAGGGCGGTGAGCACCTCGCGGACGCCGTCTTTGGGGTCGAGTTTGGTCTCAAATCCAAACGTCTCGCGAAATTTGCTGCAATCGACCCGGTAGCTCCGCTTGTCGGCATCTTCGGGCACCGTGATGATATCGGTATCGCCCACTGTCTGCGCCACCATGCGCGCGATCCGGCTGACCCGGTAATTCTGGCGCGTGTCGCCGACGTTGTAGGTGTGGCCGACAAACTGATTGTCGGGCGCCTCGAGCAAGAGCCGAAAGGCGCGCGCAGCGTCGCGAACGTGGATGAGCGGCCGCCACTGCGCACCGCCGCCGAGCACGAACACCCGACCATCGCGGTCGGCGAGCAGGGTCATGATGTTGATGATGAGGTCGAATCGCATGCGTGGCGAGGCCCCGAACACGGTCGCCATGCGGGTAATGGCGACCGAAAAATCACCGCCTTGGGCCTCTTTGCAGTGTTTTTCCATGGTGACCTTGGACTGGGCGTAGGCGCTCAAGGGCGCCAGCGGAGAGTGCTCGGTGAGCAATGTGCCGGCTGCCGAGCCGTATACACTGCACGACGACTGATAGATGTACCGGCGTACTCCGGCCTTTTTGGCGGCCTCTAGCAGGGCCAAACCGCCACTCAGGTTGATCGATTCGGTGAGCTGCGGGTCGAGTTCGCAGCTGGGATCGTTGGACAGGCCGGATAGATCGATAACCGCCATGCAGCCCGATAGATCGTCCGGCTTCACATCGCGAATGTCGATGATCCGCAGCTCGAAGCGGTCGCCGCCCGCACTCCTGCAGCCGTCGAGCGCTTGTTCGCCAAAAAAGCAGCGATCGAGCACGCGAACCCGGTAACCGACGTCGAGCAGTTGCCGGCACAGTACACTGCCGATGTACCCGGCTCCACCAGGTACCGCGACAGTCCCCATGTTGCGTTTCTTCATGATCCAGGTCTCCCGTGCAGTGGTTCGCACCGTGCCCGCGCCCGGGTGCGTTGTGCAGTCGGGGAACGTATCATACCCCGCGTTGCAAACGCGGCCACCCAATCACCGGGATGCATCGACGTCTCCTTCGGTTGCCCTTCACCCGCCGAGGTCGAGGCGGCAACGGCTCGTCGTGGCCATCAAGGCAGCAGCCACGGTCGCGCTCATCGCTCTGCTCGTCGAGCGCACAGACATGAGTGCGGTGGGCAGGGTTCTTGGCGGCATCGACACGATCTGGATCTCGGTACTGGTCGCGCTCATGCTGGGATTTGGCGTGGCCAGTGCGGCGCGCTGGTATCGAGTGCTCTGTCGACTCGACGAGCCGGTCTCGTTTCGCGCCATCCTCGCCGATACGTTTGCCGGCATGGCCTATAACATGCTCCTGCCGACCACGGTCGGCGGTGATGTCATTCGCGCTCTGCGCTGTGCCGGGCGCGTATCGCGCACACACCGGGCCTGGTCGAGCGTGCTCTACGAGCGCGTGGCCGGTGTTTTGGCTATGGCACTGGCCGGAGCGATCGCCATTGCCGTCGTTCCGTCCGCCCAGCTCGGCCCGCTGCGCTGGGTTGCGCTCGGCGCAGCTGTGCTCTTGACTGTACTATTTGTCCGTCTGAGCGCTCCGTTTCGCCTGCTTCTCGCGATTCTGCGCCGAAACCTTTCGGGCTCTCCCGAATTTGTTGAGGGCCTGGCGCGCGATCTCGACGACCATTTGGCCCGCCGCGGCCCGCGTGTCGAAGTCATGGCCTGGTCGGTGTTATGCGTCGGGCTCGGCTATGCGTACTCGATCGCATCGGCCCTGTCGCTGGATGCACCGGACGCGATCATACCGCTGGTTCTCGGCCTGCCGGTGATCTTCGTCGTCAGTATGGTGCCGATCACGATCAGCGGATTGGGCGTGCGCGAAGGGCTCTTCGTCGTGGTCCTCGGCCAATTTGGCGTGGACGGCGCAGTGGCCATGGCCATTGCGTTGCAAGCCCTGGCCGGACTGCTCTTTGCAGCCGCAGTCGGCCTGCTCGTGCTCGTCGCCGAGCGGCGACCCCCGGGCCCCGGCACTGCCGAGCTCGATTGACCACACCCCGCTGTGAGTTCTCGGTGCTCGCAACCGACCAGAGCAGTGGTATCATGCGCCCCATGGCAGAGCAAAGCCGGGTCGCGATCTACGGCGCCGGCGACCTGGGTCACAGTTTGGCGCGCATATTGGCCGTTCGGGGCACTGAGGTCAGCGGCTTTCTCGACGACCGTTTGCCGGTGGGAGACACCTTCTGTGACCTGCCGGTTCTCGGTCCGGGCCGCGATGCCGGGCTCTTGACCGCCAGGGATAACGGCCTGTCCATCGCGTTTGCCATCGGCTACCGGCGCTTCGACCTGCGCGCATCGCGTTTTGAGGCTCTGCGCCGGCAGGGAGTGCGGTTTGCCCGCTGCATTCACCCATCGGCAGTGGTCGATCCCACGGTGACTCTCGGCCAGGGGGTGGTTCTGTTTGCCGGTGCGGTGGTCGATCACGGCTGCGCGATCGGCGACAACGTCCTTCTCAACACCGGGGCGACAGTCGCCCACGACACCCGCATCGAGCCCCACGCGTTTTTGTCGCCGTCTTGTGTACTGGCCGGTTTTGTCCACGTCGAGCGCTGCGCTTGGATCGGTCTGGGGGCCAATATCGTCGACCATGTGACCATCGGCCGGGGGGCCGTGGTGGCGGCCGGAGCCGTGGTGCTGCGCGATGTCGAACCGTTCACCATGGTCGCTGGGGTGCCGGCACAGGTAAAAAAGCATATCGAGCCGTTTGATTGTGGAGGGCAGGGGTGAGCGCGCCGCGTGTCATGGTGACCGGGGTGGGCTCGAACATCGGTCAGGGCATTGTCAAGGCCCTTTATCTGGCTTACCCCGATGCGTATGTGGTCGGCGCTGACGCCGACCGGAATGCGGTGGGGTTTTTTGCCTGCAACGCTGGCATGGTCCTGCCTCTGGCCGGTGATGTGCAGTATCCAGATGCAGTTGCGCGCGCGCTCGGCGACCATTCGGTCGATCTCGTCCTCATCGGCTCGCACGCCGAGGCTCCGCGCATGGCCCGGCTGCGCGAGGAGCTCGAACAGCGCACCGGCGCGGTCATCGCGGTCGGCCCGGTCGACGCGGTCGATGCGTGTATCGACAAGTATCGCACTGCACAGCGCCTGCGCGCGGCCGGCTGCCACTATGCCCGTTCGATCGTCTCCTCGTCCCCGCGGCTATCCCATCAGGTCGTCCAGCTGGTTGAACAGATCGGCTTTCCCCTCGTGGTCAAGCCGCGGTCCGGACAGGGGTCGCGCGGTGTCGGCATTGTCCGCACCATGGACCAGCTCGAGCGCGCCACAGCCGCTTTGGCCGAGCCGCTGATCCAGGAATATCTCGGCGATGAGGACTCCGAATACACCACTGCAGTACTGGCCGACCGGGCCGGCACGATTGCCGGCACTGTGACCATGCGCCGCCAGCTCGTCGCCGGCACCACGGTCGTGGCCGAGATTGGCGATCATCCCGAGATCGCCGCCGAATGCCGCCGGGTGATCCGGGCCCTGGGCCTGTGTGGTCCCGGCAACGTGCAAATGCGCATGACCGAACGAGGCCCGGTGACCTTCGAGGTCAACCCGCGTTTTTCCGGCACCACGGCCATGCGCGCCCTGGCCGGGTGGAACGATGTCGCGGCAGTGGTGGGGCATTACCTCCATGGCGAGCCCATGCAGGTGGGCCCGGCCCGGCCCGGCCGGGTCACCCGCTTTTACGACGAGGTATTCGTACCGGCTGATGAAGTGGCAGAAATTGCTGCCACGGGGCGCTGGCCAGGCGAATCGCGGCCCGAGCGCGGCTCGGGCATCGACTCGTTGTCGCTTTTTGGCCCCGGGCGAGCGCGATGAAGCGGCAATCGAAAGGGCTGGGCATCGAGACGGTTATTTTCGACTGCGCTGGCACCCTGCTCGAGCAGCGGCCGTCTCCGCCCGAGGTGTACTGCGAAGTCGCCCGCGGTCGCTATCCAGACGCGGACTGCGACGTACTGCCGTCGCTGTTCGCGTTACTGCCGCTGGTCGTGCCGTAGTTGTCTGTCGACTGATCGTGCGACTGATCGTGCGAACCATCTTGCGACCGATCCTGCACGATGTAGGTCGGTCGCTGTTTCACCTCGTTGAACAGCCGCGAGACGTACTTGCCAACCACGCCGAGAAAGATCATCTGGACACCACCGACCAGAAGGACCACGCCGAATTGAGACACCCAGCCTTGCGCGTAGGTATCGAACAGGATCTCCCGCACCGAGATGTAGCTCAGAAAGCCCAGTCCGGACACTGAGGCCAGCACGCCGACCGAAATTGCCAGGGTCAGCGGTTTGTCTGAAAACGCGGTGATTCCGTTGACCGCCAGGGACAGCTTGCGCAGCAAGTTGTACTTGCTCACGCCGGCGTGGCGCGGTCTGTGCGGGATTGCCAGGGTGGTGCGGCGCATGCCGATCCACATGAAGATACCCTCGATGAATTTTTGCCGCTCGGGAAAGCGCTGAAACTCGGTTAAGAAGCGGCGGTTGAAGATCCGCATCACGGCCAGGTTGGGCGGAATATTGAACCCGGACAGCCGTCGGATCGTCCACCAGAAGATTTTCGAGTTGAGGCGGGTGAGCAGGGGGTCCCGACGGGCCTGGCGAATACCGAAAACCAGATCGTAGCCCTGGTCGATGGTGGTTACAAAGTCGGGAATTTTCTCGGGCGGATCCTGCAAGTCGGCGTCCATGACCATGATCAAATCGCCGCGCGCGGCGTCGAGTCCAGCGCAGATGGCGGCCTGTTGGCCGAAGTTGCGAGACAGCTGGAGAAAACGGATACGCGGTTCTTCGACCACCAGGGTACGCATGATTTCGGGCGAGCGGTCGGTCGATCCATCGTCGACCAGGATAAGCTCCCAGTTGCAGTTGGTGCGCGAAGCGTGTCTTGCCACCTCGCGGCACAGAAGCTCGAGATTGTCCTCCTCGTTGTAGGCGGGCACAACGATGGACAGGAGGCGGCGCTGCACCCACGGACAATACCACACATGGCAGCGCGGCTCGCCGGCGCGGTCCGAGCTGGGTACAATGCGGCTGCGTGAAAGGGTTGACCACCTGGGCTCGAGGCTGCTTGCACCGGCTCGGCAGCGGACGCTATCCGGCCGAGCCGGTAGCGCTTTTTCGCATCGCCGGCGCTGTCGTCGCGTTTCTCGACGTCCAGGCCACCTGGGATCTGGCGCCACTCCTGTGGGGCACCTGGCGATCTCTGTCCATTCTCGACGCCGCCTACGCCAGCTGGTCGGTCGTGCTCATCCTGCTCGCCCTGGGCTATCGCACCACCCTCATGGCGGTCTTCAACTATTGTTTGACGTTTCCGCTCATACTGCATCTACCCCACGTCTACGAGTACCACTTTGACTACTACTTGCGAACCTTTTCGCTGTATCTGGTATTTTTGCAGTCGGGTCGGGCGTATTCGCTCGACAGTCTGATCGCGCGTTGGCGTTCGCGAGTCCACGGCACACCGGTTGTCGAGCGCACGGTTCCGCTGTGGTTGGTGGTTCTGTTTGCCGTGCATTTTTCGCTCGACTATTTTGACGCCGGGTACCGCAAATTGCTCGACCAGGAGATGTGGGCGTGGGGATTTGGCCTGTACTGGCCCATCGTGGAGCGATTTTGCAGTACCGGCCACGGCGAGTGGATGCTCGACCACGAGTGGCTGATGGTGGGGGCGAGTCATCTGGCCATGTGGCTCGAGCTCTTGTTTCCCCTGCTCCTCTTGTGGCGGCCCACGCGGATCGTGGCCCTGTGGCTGGGCGTTGGCCTGCACGTGGGAATTGTATATCTCTTTCCCATTCGTTATTTTGGCGAGTTCATGCTCGCCCTGTATTTGATATTTGTGCCGATCTCGTGGATCGAGGCCATGCGTGGGTGGATCGGCCGGCGTATCCGGCGGCGGGTCGTCGAGTACGATTGCACGTGTACTGCGTGCGTGCACCGCGCCCACTGGCTCGACCTCGTCGATCCGGCGATCGAGCTCGCTGCTGTGCCCGGTCATCACTTGAAATGGCGATTGTGGCCCGGCCGCCACGCTTCGGGCAGCCATGACCGGGGCCCGGAACCATCCCCTGCAGGGTCCGATGCGCCGCAGGGGGCAGATGGATCGGCGGCAATGCCGGACCGATCGGATGGCGGTGTGAGTTCTCGGCACCGCGTCCGTCTGGTGTGGTTTTTTGCCGTGACGGTCGTATTGATTTTGTGCAAATTGGGTCATATTGGCAAATTGCCGGTATCGATAACCAATGAGACCGATCACTGGTCGCGCCAACTGGCCAGTTTTGTCAAACACGACGTATTTCTGTCCATGCATTTTCGTGCCAACGGCATCTTGCTGGTCGAGATCGAAGGACCGGATGGCCGTCGTGAGCACTATTCCTTCATCGAGCCCGACGGCTATCCGGGCGACCTGTTGCGGGCATCGACCCGGGTGTGGGCCTTTATGTCGCGGGTGAGCATGCGCGGCGACCCGCGCCGACTGCTGGCCCGTCTCACCCCCTGGCTCGACGCGACCCACCCACAGGCCTGTGCTGTGCACTATTCGCGCAAGATCATCCGAGGGCCGCGCGAGTACCGCGGCCGGGTCGATCTGTGGACCGATGCGCCGGTACAGAAAATCGGCCGAGTACCGTTTCGGCGCAATCCCGCGCGATGTCCGCGGCCAGCGTCGAAACATGGAGCGCGGTAGGGCGCGGGGCGAGGCGGAGTCGGATTTTCGCGATTCGACTCACTCGGCGAAAAGCTGCAATTCGGCGAGTTGAGTCTCGTTTGCACCGTTGTTGGCCAGGATATTGAGGCGATAAAAGCGATAACCGCCGGGCTGAGCACAGGTGAACATCTTTTCCTGAAAGCGGCTCTGGAACACCTCTTGACTTCGCGTATCCATGACCGTCCAGTCGACGCCGTCGTCCGAACCGAGTAGCTCCCAATCGCGCGGGTCTCGGGACGGAAAATCGTTGGCCGAGATCAGCTTGTAGGCGACCACGGCAGCGGTTGGCTCGGTGAATTCGTACTGAATCCACGCGTTGCTGTGAAAGGTGAGCCACTTGGTCTGGTCGTTGTTGTCAAATGCATTCTCCACACCCTCGCGATTGGGCGAGTCGTTGTACTGCGCCCGGGCCGTGCCGCCGCCAATGATATTGGAGCCCGATCCCGGAGGAGGTGGAAAATCCGACCAGTCCAGAACGAGATGGATCTCCGAGCAATGACTGTAGGCGCGGTTCTGGCCAACCGCCTGAATCGCGATGGTCTCGATAGTATCCTCGTCCGGCCGCTCGATGCCCTTGACAAAGTAGGACGTGTTGGGCGTGCTACCCAGGAATACTCTCGTGCCGTCCGAGCGCTGTTGAAAGATGTTGTAGGTGTACACCGCGTCGGTGCTCGCCTGCCAGTGAAGGCGCATGTTGGCCAGCTTGCCCGAAGTTACCTCGAGCCCGTCCAGGGTTACTGCACGCGGTGGCGCCGGCGCACCCACGTTACCGTCCACAATGGCGAGCTGGCCGATGTGGAGTTCGTAGCCAGGTACCGCGACTGGCGATTCGAAATGCAGTTGTATCGACGTGATGGTCTGGCCCGCATAGGGCGCCAGAGACACGGTTCGAGTGTTCCAATCCGCAGTGGTGCTGTTGCCGACATCGAGTGAGATCGTGTCGCCGTCCGGGGTGTTGCCGGTACCCAATACCAGTTTCAGGTGAGTGGGTCCTTTGGCCGCACCGCGTTTGAAGACCACCCGAATGCTGGCGGTTGACGGCAGCTCGATCGCACTCTTGTAAAGCGGGATACGCACCGGCGTATTGGCGCTGAGATGACCGGCGACGCGCAGCGATGAGCCGCCGTGATACGCGTCGTTCCAGGTGATCTGCGGCCGCAAACCCGGACCATTGACAATCCAGCGCCAGGTCGGCATGACGTCCATGACACTCAGGTTGCTCCACTCGCGGGTGGCGCTGCGGCGCCCCTCGATGTTGTAGAACTTGCCCTGACCGGTGTTGAAATCGCTGACAAAGGGCAGCGTGGTGACTGGCGTACGCGCGGGTATGTAATGGGCCAGGCCTTTCCAGCGCTGAGTTGTATCGGTGTTTTTCGGGTCGCCATTGGCGCCGACCCAAAAGCGGTTCTCCTTGGCCACAAAATCGCTGTGATCAGCTGCGCTGTGCCAGGTCCAGCTAGGTACGTACATGGCCAGAGACAGCTTGTGCGCCTGGTTGTCGGGAAACAACGCACCCCAGCGGACCGAGGTGTTATAGCCTCTGGCCTGCACATCGATTCCCGCGTACACATCGTATGGGTCGCGGCCCAGTGATAGCGCTTTGTCCCGCGACCCGGTCACCTGGGCCGATCTCCACCAGAAGTTCAAGAACATGTGATCCGAGACTCGGCCACCATCGTCGAAGAACATAGCATTGCGGTCGTTGAGCGCGTTCTGCCACGAGATAGCGCCGGAATCGATCATCGAGTCGTACCAAAAGACCTGCATGTGGGGGTCTTTTTGAGCCTGGAAGTATTTCATGAACGATTGCATCTTGTCCGCGTCAGCGGCATTTCCGCCCCGTGTCTCCTGATTGATGAACCAGCCGTCAAAGCCGTAATGGCGGGCGACCTCGATGAGCTTGTCGGCGACCGGGAAACTGCCGTCACTCCTCTGTTGCACGAAGTCGTCGACCCACCGGAACTGGCCGCCGTACGCCGTGGGCGGAAAAAACACCGTACCTAGGACCGGAACACCATTGCGGTGGCCAGCGTCGGTAATATAGGGAGCCGGCGCGAGGATCAGCCCCTCGCCGGCAGAGCCGCCCCACATGACCATGAGGTCCAGGTATTGCCAGTAAGTAAAGGCGTAGGCGTCCATACGGTCCCACCTACCCTGCGCCGGATGACCCGATGTCGCGTCGAAGATGGCCAGCGACGCTACCCGGGCCTCGGCCCGGGCGTGGCGGTTCAATGGGGCCAGAGAATCCACAGTACGCCTGGCCAGCGGTACAGTGGAGCGGTTAAAGGGCGCGTCCGGATCGTTCTCCGGTGACCAATCTAGCAATGTACTGGGAAACCAATACGAGGCATAGGGCTGCGGCGCCTGACTGGACACAGAGGCCGCTGCTGAAACGACGGCCGGTAGGGCGGAATCGCGGCATGTCGGCACAGTGTACGGTGGGGATTGGCTGGAAGAAGAATCGCTGCGCTCATCGACATCTGCGCAGGCGAGCAGAGCCGTGGCCAACAGCAAACTAGTAAAACTATGGTTCCATCTACTCATAACTACCTCGATTGTGAGTCGGTATATAAGCATATTTGTCACGCCCTGGGTCCAACTTGTGCGAACTGGAGTTGCTTGTACAAATCGGAGTTGTCGGGCCCGCATCATTCACCACGGCATTGTCACGGGGTCGTGGCTGCCGGGGAAGAGCTGGCAAACCATGGTTGCGGCGACCACAGGAGGTCGGCCTGCGCGGATGCTGCGCGCACTGTCCGGTCAACCGTCGGCATCGGATTGCGGAGACAGATCTGTGGCGGTGACTAAGAGCCGGTCCAAAAACTCTCCGCATCGCCAGAGCGGCGATCCATCACCGCCAGCGGGCTTGCTCGTCGGTCAAATACAACGAGTATT
>JAKSDA010000005.1 GCA_022360315.1 Pseudomonadota bacterium | reverse complement strand
CTGGCGACGCGGAGAGTTTTTGGACCGGCTCTCAGTCCTCGTCTATCAGCTGCCTGGCCATGACGGCCAGAAAATCCATGGCCAGGTCGAAATGGGCTTCCAGCACGGTCAGGAACGTCTCGACCTCACTGCGCATGCCGATGTACTCGGTCAACGCCCGCGCCCGATACGATCGGCTCTGCCGGGCCAGGGCGTCGGCCACTCCCAGCACGTAGCGATCGCCGACCACCACGGTCTGGCCGGCATCGTTTTCGCACTCGACATGGCCGTACTCGATGCGAAACCAAAATGTCGATGGATCGCCGATACGCCAGAATACCTGGCCAGCAGGGCCGCGTATCTCGCGATTCTTGCGCATCAGTTCGGCCACTGCATCGACGTTGCAATTGCGAAAGATCGGCACTTTGCGCGCCTCGATGATGCGCTCGACAACGGTGCGGTCGCGCTCTCGGTAGGTGCCCAGCGAAATCTCGCCCGTCCCCTCGCTGCCCGATGCGCGAGATGCGGGGAGGTTTTCGCGCTGCCGGACCAGCAACATGCAGGTCTGCCGGAGCGCGTTGCGAAGCAGCGCGAAGTTGATCTCGAACGCATCCAGTACCGCCTCGCACGGGATCTCCAGGACCCAGGAGGCAACCAGGGCACGCGCGGCAAATCCTCTCTCGACCCGACCCAGCAGGGAGAGAAAGCCCACTCCGTGGCCGCGGTCGACCACCACGGTGGACCGGCCACCACGGCTGACCTCGACTTTGCCGTCGATCACGATATACACCGAGTGGAGGGTCTGATCCTCGCCGATCAGCTCCTCGCCAGGGCGAAAAAAACGGTTGCGGGCATGCTCGGCCAACATGGTGTAATCGTCGAGGTCGAGCCCGCCCAGAGTTTCGAGCGAGCGCAAGAGCAAAACCCGGTCGCGCACGCCCCGGATCTCCATATCAGTCAGCATGAGAGGCTCCGTTGGCCCCGCGCTCGGGCATGGCATTGCTCGACCGCTGGCCGCCATCTGCCCGGCCGGGATCGGTTGTCAGGTCGACGGCCACCGGCCTCTGCGCTGGCCGGGCGTCGAGCAATCTCAGCGCGCGGTCCACGTCCGAGGACAGGGCATCGTTCCGGCCCAGTTCGGCGACCCGGTCGCGCAATTCGAAGAGGCCGATCTCGCCGATGTGAAACACGGTCACGCTCTTGACGATCTCGCTCTGGCTGTCGAGCATGGTGGCGAGTACTTGCTGGTAGCTCAGGCGCAGCGGCTGGTGATACGCAGCGCCGGCGGCCAGGCGCTCGCCCTCGTCGATTCGATCGATGAGACCTACCACGGCGCCGCGCAGCGGCGGACGCAGGATATTCTCGATCAATTCCAGGCTGGAGGCGCGCTTGCGCTCGCTACTGTCGCCGCTCAGTCCCCGGTAGATGCGGTCGAATGGCTGAGTGGGATAGGCCAGACCGAGCAGGCGAAACAGGCGATCGATGGCATGGCGCGTTTTGTCGGTCAAAATGACCAGCAAGAGCTCGTGTCCCTGGGTCGCTCGGGCCGGATTTTCGTCTCCAGCAGCGCGCAGGATGAGATATCGGTCGAGGTAGCGATAGGCCCGGCTCACCGTGTCGGCAATGGTGCGGTCGATGGCATCGCGCTGGGTCCGGCCCAGCCGCAAACTGGGGTCGATCTGAGCCAGGTGTTCGAGGGCCCGAATGAGGCGATAGCGCACCATTCCGTCGGGCTCGTCGGGCAGCGCGGCAAGCGCGATGGGCATGGCGGCCGCGGGCGGAAACGCGCGCAGGGCATAGGGAATCTGCCAGCGGACCGACGGCGGCAAGGAGCGGTCGCGCAGGGCGTCGGCCAGGGCGTCGAGACCGAGATCGGCGCCAAACGCGCACAGCGAGCGCACGGCTTCCCGGCGGGTGCCCTCGTGGCCGAGCAGATCGACCAGAGTGGGCAAAAATTTCGGCGATTTGATCCGCGCCATGGCCTCGATTGCAGCCACGCGCACCGCCGCCTCGGTGGTCCAGGTCAACTCGATGAGAAGATCCTCGAAGCCCGCGGCCTCGCGCCAGCCAACGGCGTGGGCCATGGCCACTTTGGCCTCGGTGGAACCGCTGGCGACAAGCGCATCAATGGCGTCGCTCGCATCGCTGCCGATCACCGCCCCGGACGCGACCAGGTTGATCCGGATGGTCGCGCGCACCGTGGCCGACTCTTCGGCGGACAGGCGCATGCGCAGACTTTGCTCGTCCTCGGTCAAGATCGAAAACGCGGCTGCAGCGGCCGCGCGCACCCTCGGCGACGGGTGGTCGAGCAAATGCTCGGTGGCGTGGGCAGCGCGGGTGCGCCGGGCCCGGGCCACGATGGTCAGCGCGCGCACGACCACGTCTTCCGAGGGGTGGTAGAGGGTCAATGCGGGAACAAACGCATCGCGGCCCTCCCGCTCCAGGATGTCGAGTGCGGCGACGACCTCGGCGATATTGTCGCTGTCGAGCGCTGCCACGATGCCCTCAAGAGAGGCCAGGTCGAGATCGGGAAAAGCATCGAGATGTTCGATCTGACCGCCCTGAACCCGTTTGCGGAACAGATCGAGGTAATGGCGGCGGATGCGAGCTGCGCAGACGACCCACAGAACTGCACACAAGAGGAGCAGAGCGGCGAGGATGGCGGGTCGCTCGGTCGCCGCGGTGATGGCCAGGATGGCGATCGACGCCACGGCCTGGCCGCCGCGCTGGCCGATCACCTCGATAAATCCCTTGACCAGGCGGCGCCCGTGCTCGGTAAACGGCACGTAGAGCAGCTCGGTGGCAGTGCGGTGGACCGAGTAGCGCAGGCCACCGTCGGCGCCTTTGATGACGATCGCGGCGATCAGGCCGGGCACGACCAGCATGCCGACCGCACCCACGGCCAGACAAACCGGCAAGAGGACCAGCGCGGTGATCACGTCAAAACGGCGCAGAAGCCAGCCGATCACAAAGAGCTGGGTGAACAGCGAGAGCAGATTGAGGGCGAAGTAGACCGCTGCAAAATAGGTGCTGAGCTGTTCGGCCGGCACCGACGCGGCCACGGCACTCTTGAACAAATAGTCGGCAAAGGTCAGCCCGGCTGTCGAGATGACCACGAAGAGCGCAACGCCGGCCGCGTAGCGCTCGCGTCTGACAAAACGCACGCTGTCGGCGATTCCGATGCCCTGGCCGCGCGGCGCAGTGCCCGAGCTGTCGCCGCGCGGCATCCAGACCGGGATCAGGGCGGTCATGGCCAGGCCCAGAGCAGAGATCAAAAGCAGCTGGGAGGGGGCGACGAGCTGACTCAAAGCCCCGGCCAGACCACTGCCGGCGATGGCTCCGAGCACGCTGCCCGAACCGATGAACCCGTACAGCCGCTTGGCCTGAGTAATGGTGAAAACATCACCCAAAAGGGTCCAGAAATGAACCAGGATCAAGGTGGTCAGAACGCCTGACCAGACGTAGAGGGCATACAGACCGGACGAGCCCAGGTGGGTGATGAACAGCCAGAACACCGCGGTCACCGCGGCCGACCCCGCGATCCACGCACTGAGCGCGGCGCGGCCGCCCAGCCGGCTGGCAAAATGGGCCTGGATCCGGCTGAGCACCAGGGTGAAGAACGCGATGGCCAGATAGACCCAGGGCAGACGCGATGCCGGCACACTGGACAGGAACAGGGCATCCCGAGCGGTTTCCAGCACTGCATGGCTGGCGATGAGGCCAAAGAGCACGGCAAAGGCGGTCCACGCGTCGCGCCGTTCTCCCGCGCGTATGGTTCGAAAAGCCCTGAGCAAAGCACCCCCAGGTCGGACACCCAGTGTATACCGGTCCGGCCATGAGCGCCCCCCTGAGCGGCCATTTTGGCCCGGCGAGTTGGCCATCGCCCGGCCCTGCACCGGTCACCGCGCGGCCGGCTCGAGGGATAGCGCGCGCAGCGAGATCCAGCCGTTCCACACCACGGCGCCGCGCACCCGGCGGTGCAAAAGGCCGTACGGATCGGGTGCGGTCAGCGGGATCACCGGCCAGGTCTCGGCAAGGGCGCGAGCCAGTTCGGCCATGAGGGGGCCCCGCGCCGACGGTTGCCATACCGCGCGCAGTGCGGCCAGCGCCGAATCGACCCGAGAGCTGGAAAATCGGCCCGTGTTGCGGACCCCGCGGGTTTCGAAAAGAGCGGCGAAATCGCGGTCCACCCCGCCGCGCCACTCCACGAAGGCGAGGTCGAAGTCGCCGGCGCGCAGCCGTTTGCGCACAACCGCGCGGGGGCCGGATCGCTGCGTTACCCGGATGCCCAGCCGCCGAAAGCTGCGCAGGATCTGTTCGCGCTCTCGCACATCGCGCCGGTCGGCATCGTCGAGTACGACCAGAGACAGGAGCAACCGCTCGCCGTCGCGCTCGCGCGCGCCGTCCCCGTCCCGGTCTCGCCATCCCGCGCTGTCCATCAGCTCGCCAGCCCCGCCCGGGTCGTACGGCGGCAGCGCGGGAGCCGGTCCATCGCCGGGCCCGCCGGGCCACACCGGGCCGGCGACTGGCCGCATCAGCCCGCCGTGAACGTCCCTGGCCAGGGTCGCCCGGTCGATCAGCAGGGCCAGTGCGTGGCGCATGCGAGGATCGCTCAGCGGCGCCTTGCTCGCGTTGACGAGAAGATAACGAAAGTGCGGCGGCCTGAGCCTGACCGGGACAAAACTCGACTCCACCCCGGGCGCTGACGCCTGCTCGGGATAATGCTCCGGGATCAACCCGGGGATGAGATCGAACTCGCCTCGCTTGGCCGCGGTCAGGGCGCGCGCGGCGTCCGGCTGATAGACGAACTCGAGCCGCTCGACAGCCGGCCCAGATGCCCAGTAGCGGTCGAAGCGAACCAGCCGAATGGTGTCCTCTTGCCGCGATTCCAGCCGGTATGGGCCGGTTCCGATCACCGGTCCACGGGTCGCCGCCAGTTTGCCCCGATAGACCTGAGCGGGCAGGATGGGCACATCGGCCAGAGCGCGCAGGACATACCCATTGGGCCGTTTCAGCCGAATGCGCAAAGCGCGCGAGGAGATGAGTTCGACCGCTTCCACGTCGGACAATCCGGCCCGCAGGTGCTCGGCAGCCACCCGCGGGCTGCGCACGGCGTCGAGCGAAAACTGAACATCGACCGAGGTCATTCGCCCGCCATTGTGAAATACCACGTCGGGTTCGAGGTCGATGCGGATCTCGCGGCCGGTTGCGGCGAGATGCCAGGACCGGGCCAGACCCGGCCGATATGTGCCCGGCCCGGCACCGGCGCCGCCCGGAGGCGGCTGGTAGCGGATCAGGGTCTCGAAAATGGTGTCGGCTGCGATCCGCATGGTCCACACCGAAGGCGTCACCATCGGATTTAAATGGCGCGGCCGGCGGTCCATGTGGATGCGCAATGTGTGCCGACGCGCGGCCAATGTGCGGACCCGGCCCGACTCGGCAGCGAGCACTTCGGAGCCGGCCAGGGCCCCGCTGGCCACCTTCGGGCCAGAAGCATGGCGCCATGGCTTGGACCGCGCCGGAGCACACTCACAGGCCGGTGCCGAGGCGACGGCGACAAGCAGCCAGGAAACGGCTCGAACCATTCGGAGTAGGCCTTTCACAATGCGATGTTTCCCCGGTTGTACCGGCTTGTTGGCCATCAGGGGTCATGATATCAACCGAGCATGCGTAGTTTGTCCCGCCCAGCCTCGGTACTGTGCGTAGTGGGCTGGATCGTTTTCCTGCCCGCCTGCACAGACGGGCAGCTCCAGGGTGCCAAGGCAGAGGTCAAAGAGACTACGATCAAGCTCGACCTGCCGAAAGTACCCGACTTCGATATGCCGTCACCCCACCCCGACGGAACCCATACCGTGCGGGAAATGCGCCTCAAGGGTCGCAAGCTGTTTAACACCGAGCAGCGCATACGCGGCTTCGTCACCTGGCAGTACGACTGCGTGGCCGCGCTTCGCACCCCTGAGCTGACCAGCAAACAGGTCAAGAGGATGATCGCCAACGATCCCTCCCGCTGCGTGGTCCCGCATTTTTATCTCGGCGACGGCGCGGACACCCCGGCGGAGAAAAGCCTGTGGGTGGTCGAAGTCCCGCGCAAGCTGCGCAAAGACGAGCTCAGACTGTTGACCCGCCGGGAACGCCGCAAGCTGCCCTCGGTTCCGGTTCTCAACCTCGGCGACGAGGTCGTCGTCATCGGTACCTGGGACAAGCTCTCGCCCCGGGGATTTGCCAACTCGGACGGGCTTCTCGTCTACAAGTCCATCGAGGTTGTGACGCGGGCGTCCAATCGTCGCCAGGGAAGCCCGGACGACGAGGGATGAGCGGGGCGCGCGCGGCTCGACCAGCACCCCGGCTGATCGACTCACCGGCCACCGAAATCCGGTCCGGCGGCCCGGCTCGGTATCGCAGAGCCCTGCTCCGCCGGGCCGGGATCATCGCCCTGGCCCTGGCCGCACTGGTCACTCTGGCGGCGTGCCCGCGACCGCAATCGGTCCCCGCCACGGCTGCGCGTGCGAGTTCGTCGGTGTGGTTTCGCAGCGACGTGTCGGGCGCCCTGGCTGTCTCGGTCCCGGACATGTACTTGACCGGCTTTGCCGTGACCGGCCGGGCGTCTCGGCAAGCAATGTCCTCGGCCCTGGTCCGATTGGTCAGCCGCGGCGACACCGTCATGACCCTCGCCGTGCCGCCGGGACAAAGCCGATCCGGCGTCGTGCCCGATCTCTACCTGCCCGGCCCGGTCGAGCTGGTCATTGACGGCCGAGTCGATATCGCACTGTTTTTGCGCCTAATCGCCTCAGACGGCGGATTGCGGCCGCGCGAATAGTCGAACGGATGCGATAAGTTGCGGCCGGCCCGGGGTACTTGGTACAAAGGCGTCCAGCCAAAACCACGGAGGCAGCTGGTGCTCGATTATCTGGTCAATCGCTCGCGTGCAAAGACAATTTCCATTCATCCAGTATCGGCATCTGGAGTGAAAAAATGGCTCTCAAAACAGCGAGCGGCGGTCAAGAACTGGGCTGCAGTCAACGACTTTGCGGGCAAACCGGGCCAGATCTGCCTCGTGCCATCGGCTGATGGCCATCTCGACAGCGTGCTCGTGGGCACCGGCCCGGGTCCCTGGTCGTGGGCTGGACTGCCGGCTCGACTGCGCACCGGCCGATACGCGATCGCGGCCGAGCTCGACCCGCCGGCGGCACAAGACGCGGCCATGGGCTGGGCCCTGGGTTGTTACGAATTCACCCGGTACCGCAAACCGCGGCGAAAATTTGCTTCTCTCATCTGGCCCGACGGTGCCGATCGGGGTCGGGTAGCCCGGCTCGTCCACGGCATTGCCCTGGCCCGCGATCTGATCACCACCCCGGCTGGCGATCTGGGCCCGGCCGACCTGGCCGAAGCGGCCAAAACTCTGGCTCGAAAGCACCGCGCTCGATGCACGACCATCGTCGGCGATGCGCTGATCGAGAAAAAGTATCCGGCCATTCACGCAGTTGGCCGCGCAGCAGCGCAAGCGCCACGCCTCATCGATCTGCGCTGGGGCAATACCCGACACAAAAAGCTGACTCTGGTCGGCAAGGGCGTGTGTTTCGATACCGGTGGATTGCATCTCAAGCCGGCGTCCGGCATACAACTCATGAAAAAAGACATGGGCGGAGCGGCCATGGTGCTCGGGCTGGCCCACGCGATCATGGACGCAAAGCTGCCGGTGAGATTGCGCGTGCTCATTCCGGCGGTTGAAAACAGCGTGGCCGGCAACGCCTTTCATCCGCTCGATGTACTGCAGACCCGCAAGGGCAAGACCGTAGAAGTGGGCAATACAGACGCGGAGGGCCGTCTGATCCTGAGCGATGCGCTGGCCGAGGCCGATTCGGAAAATCCCGACCTGATCGTCGATGTCGCCACCCTGACCGGAGCTGCACGCGTCGCCCTGGGCACGTCTCTGCCCGCGCTGTTTTCGAGCGACGACGCCGTCGCCGAGGCCATCCTTGCCGCTGGCAACGAGGTCGACGACCAGCTGTGGCGTATGCCGCTCCACGAACCCTACCGGCGCTATCTCGACAGCCACGTGGCCGATCTGAACAACATCTCGGAGTCACGGTACGGCGGCGCCATCACGGCTGCATTGTTTTTGCGTGAATTCGTATCGGCAAAAACGCCGTGGGTACACATCGATACGATGGGATGGAATTCCGACAGCAAACCCGGCCGGCCCAAGGGCGGCGAGGCATTTGCCCTGCGCGCCATGTATCGCATGTGCGAACAACGCTACGGCCGCTAGCAGCATTCGGGAAACATCGTTTTTCCCGAATCTGCGGCCGATCAAGCCCGACTTGACGTGCCCAATTCGGCCAGCAAAGGCTGCCCGGCCTCAGTTCACTCCCTCGCCACCAGCCTCATCGCCCGATCCGCTCCACATGACTTGCCGGACCCGATGCACGGACCCAACCTGATTGCCGAGCGCCGTACCCCAACCCGCTTGCCGTACCCGAGATTCCAGGTACCTATCCATGACTCGCGACGATCCAGTGAGGCACGTACGATGAAACAGGTGATCTCTGAGCACGTATCAGCTATATTTTTGATACTGCTCGATGTCTGGCGCTCCTGAACAGTGTGAAATATCCCGCGGAGCTCATCAGGTTCGCCAGGCCCGGACTGGGCGGTTCGTGATCAGCGAGGCGACCTATCATCCCGGAGTCGAGATTCCGCCCCACTATCACGACTGCCCTTGCATTACCTTTGTCCTCGACGGTGGCTTTGTCGAGAAAATCGCCGGCACCGAGCGCCAGGTGGATGCGCAGACTCTGCTCATCAGGCCCCCGGCCGAGATCCATTCAGACGAGATCGCGGCTACCGGAGTGCGTTCGGTACATATCGAACTGGTCGGCCCGGCGGATGATGCTGCATCGCCGATCACCGCCGCGCTCAGCCGCCCGGTCATGCGCAAAGCAGCAACCACCACAGCCATTGCAGCCGACATCCTGCGCGAACTGAAGCTCGCCGAACCGATGTCCGAACTCGCCCTCGAAGGGCTTGCTCTGCAGCTCATCGCTGAGGGCGGGCGAGGGTCGCTCGGTGGCAGCGCGAATAACAACCGCTGCAACCGGGCGCGTCCGAGCTGGCTCGACCGGGTAGTCGAGTACCTGTGCGACTCGATTGCCGATCGGCCCACTCTGAGCCGGGCGGCACGCCTGGCAGAGGTGCACCCCAGCCACCTGTCGCGAGTGTTTCGGCAGCACTTCGGATGCTCGATCGGCCAGTACGTGCGCCAGCTGCGGGTCGAGCAGGCAAGAGCACTGTTGCGCGAGAGCTCGATACCGATCAGCGCCATCGCCCATACCTGTGGATTCAGCGACCAGAGCCATCTGACCAATGTATTCAAGAGCGTGACCGGACAGTCCCCGGCCAGCTATCGCCGCTCGCACTCGGCGCGCTGACCCGAGATTTTCCCGAACGCTGCTGGGGATTCGACCAGCTGTCGATCCGTCGCAAGCCGCACGTTGTAGTGCGCGACACGCCATTCTTGCAACCATACGCACCGATCGTACAAGACAAGGCACGGGCACCTCACGTACGCTGTTTCGTATGAGACAATCGTCGGTTCCGCGGCAACACGCTGCCAGCTCTCGCTCCCGAGCGCGGGATCGATCGCAAGCACTTACTCCTGTTCGATGGGAGTGAACGCTGAGGTGTCACCACCACAGCCGGAGAGTGCAATTTGATGGGTTTGAAATCGCCAGGTTTAGCAGCATTCGGGATAAATGGTTTTTCCCGAATCTACGTGCCCCCCGGCCGACCGGCGCGGACCACCGGGCAGATGGCTTGATAAAGACCACCGCCATCAACCCACCGTCGTCAACCCGGGACGCCAGCCGACCGAGCCGGGGGGCACACCAATGGGCGAGATAAGACAGCCTCGTCCCAGTTCGAGCAGCGCCTTTTCACAGCCCGGCATGGACACGACTGCGGTGGCCATTAGCAGCTCGAAGCAATGCGCCGCCGCTGCCGATGGCAACCGTGATCGGCTGCCGGACCGGCTCGGGCGATTCACTGTGATCCGCGAGCTCGGCCGCGGCGGCATGGGGGTGGCATATCTGGCCTACGACGGCTACCTCGATCGCCATGTGGCGGTAAAGCTCCTGCGCGATCGCGCCGGCTCGGCGGAGCAGGACCGTCTGGTCCGCGAAGCCCAGGCCATGGCGCGACTGGCCCATCCCAATATCGTGGCTGTCTACGAGGTGGGAAATCACGATTCGCAGGTCTATGTGGCCATGGAGTACGTCCGCGGCCGGCCGCTGAACGAATGGCTGGCCGCCGAACCGCGATCCTGGGGCGAGGTCCTAGCGGTATTTCGGCAGGCCGGGGCCGGTCTGGCCGCGGCCCACGCGGCCGGTCTGGTCCACCGCGACTTCAAGCCAGCCAACGTGATCGTGGGCGATGACAAGCGCGTCCGGGTGCTGGATTTTGGCCTCGCCCGCACCATCGGCGAGCTGCCGGCCGCGACAGAAAGTCAAGAACTGCGCGCGTCAAAGCTCAGCGTTCGGCTGACCGAGACCGGAGTGCTCATGGGCACGCCCGGATACCTGGCCCCCGAACAACTGCTCGGCGCAGCCGCCGATGCAGCCATCGACCAATTCGCGTTCTGTGTGACTCTGCACGAGGCCCTGTACGGAGCGCGGCCGTACTCGGCCGAGACCATCCCCGAGCTGCTCGAGATCATGCAGATCGGCGAGATCCCGGCCCAGCCGCGGAGTAGCCCGGTGCCGAGCTGGCTGCGCTCCGCGGTGTTGCGAGGACTGCAGCCAAAGCCATCCGAGCGCTGGCCATCCATGGCAGCGCTGCTGGTAATTCTCGGCCGGCGCGCAGCCAGGCCTCGCCAGCAGTGGCTGCCAGTGGTGTTGGCCGGTGCCATCGGCCTCGTCGCCATCGGCCTATCGCTCGGCCTGTCGGCGGTCGACCAGCAGGTGTGCTCGGGCGCGCGCGCTCGACTCGACGAGATCTGGGACGACCGGCGCAAGGCGCAGGTAGAACGGGCATTCCTGGCCACTGAGGCCAGAGATGCGCCGGCTGCGTGGACCCGGGTCGAGGCTGCTCTCGATCGCTATGGCGACCTGTGGACCGCTGCTCATACCGACGCCTGTGAGGCCACCGCTGTGCGCAAAGAGCAGTCGGTGGACATCCTGGACCGGCGAATGGGGTGTCTCGACGAGCGCCGCCACGAGCTCGCCGCTCTGGTCGAGCTGCTGAGCGACGCCGACACCCGCACAGTTTCCCGGGCGATCATCGCGGCAAATCAGCTGTCGACCGTCGATCCGTGCGCCGATCCGAGCTATCTCAGCGCCCGGGTCAAACCGCCGGCCGAGGTCGACGCGGCCAGCCGGGTGACCGAGCTGCGCGAGTCGCTGGCGCGGGTCAAACAAATGGACGACCTGGCAATGTACGATCAGGGGCTCGCCCTTGCCCGCGAGGTGAGCGCGGCTGCGCGCGTACTCGGATATCTGCCCGTGGCGGCCGAGGCCAGCCTCGCCGTGGCCATGCTCGAAGAGCGCAAAGGACAGTACAAAAACGCCCGGGCCAGCCTCGAACGGGCATTTTTCACCGCCCGGCAAGCCCGCCACAGCGAGGTCGCGATCGACGCCGCGCTCGCACTCATCTGGGTGGTGGGAATTCGCCTGCACCAGTACGAAGAAGCACTCACCTGGGCCCGTCACGCCGACTCGGAAATGACCGATATCGCCACTGACCAGCAGCGGATCAAACGGCGCACCTACGTGGCCGGGCTGTCCTATCACCAGGGCAAATTCGACGAGGCCGTGGCAGAGATGCGACGCGCCCTGGTCATGAGCGAAACCACGCTGGGCCCAGACCACATAAACACCTCGGCAATTCTCAGCAACCTGGGCAGCCTGCTCATGGAGGGCGGAAGCGTAGCGGAGGCGATCACCTTTCTGCGCCGCTCGGCCGTGATTGCCGAGGCCTACTACGGGCCCGGGCACGTCCAGACTGCCAGTCGATTCATGAACCTGGCCCTGGCTCTGCAGAAACAGGGCAAATTCGCTGAAACCGAAAGACTGGTCCGGCGCAGCTTTCGGGTTTTTACTGTCGCCCTGGGTCCCGGGCATCCCCGCCTGGCCGGCCCGCTCAACAACCTGGGCAGCGTGCTCATCGATGTGGGCCAGCCGGTCGAGGCCACGACATATCTGCGCCGCGCTCTGGCCATCACCAAAAAGACACTCGGCCGGGAACATCCCCGCGTCGCGATCTCCCTCGTACAGCTCGGCCGGGCGTTTCGGGCGCGCAACCAACTGGCCAGGGCGGAAAAGCACTTCGAGCACGCCCTCGCCATTGTCAAAAAACCCGCAGCGGCCAATCCCACCCAGGTCGCGACCATCCTCACTCATCTGGCTGAACTCGACATCGACCTCGGCAAACCAGGCCGGGCCCTCGATCGCGCATCGCGTGCACTCGACCTGTTCGAAGAGGCGGGTTTCAACGCGATCCGGCTGGCCGAGGCTCGCTTTGTCCTGGCCCGGGCACTGGTCGCCGCCGGCCGACAGGGCAATCGCGCAGTCGAGGCCGGGGTCGCCCAGCGACTCGCCGAGGTCAAAGCCCGGCTGGCCGATCCCATCGCCTCATCCCGATCCGACGCCGCCGCCGTACCCAGTCCCCCCGGGGGACTTCCCACCCGGCCGGGTGGCGAGTAATAATTGGCGACTTCGTAACACCAGATGGGAGATTTTCTGTCCGAGTCGGCTGCCGGCCGGCCCGGAGCGATCACACGCCCACCACCCACAAACCAGCTCATTCGAGCGACCGGCTACTCGGTCGGACGTCCCGGCAAGGAATGCGAAGCGGAGTTCTTCGCAGCGACGCGGCCGGCCATTCGATCGGTTGGTAGCGCCGAGAGTGAGGACCCATGGCTGAAAAATATCCAATGACCCCTGCAGGCCATGCCTGGATGAAGTCCGAGGTCAAACGACTCAAAGAGGTCGAACGGCCCAGGAATGCCAAGGCGATCGAAATCGCCCGCGGCCACGGAGACCTTTCGGAGAATGCAGATTACGACGCGGCCAAAGAAGAACAGGGCATGATCGAGGCCAAGATCCGCGAGTACGAGACCAAGCTCGCCCTGTCCCACGTGATCGACCCGACCGACCTGAGCGGCGATACGGTCAGATTCGGCGCCACCGTAACCATCGAAGATATCGACAGCGGCGACGAACAGACCTATACCATCGTCGGCGAACACGAGGCCGATATCAAACTCGGCCGCATCTCGATCGGCGCGCCTGTGGCCCGCGCGCTCATCGGCAAATCGGTCGGCGATGAAGTCGATGTCAAGACCCCCAAAGGGGTACGCAATTTCGAAATCGTCGACGTCAAATGGCTGCCGGTGGAGTGGATCAAGCCCAACGTGCTGCACGCTTGAGCCCACCTCGTCACCTCTGCGCGCTGCAATGCACCATCGGGCCGGTTCTCATCTGACCTCGTGGTTTTGAGCAGTTGCGTAGGCTGTCACGAAATTTGTTGGTTTGATGTTGCACCGCAATATCGGGCCGTGGTAGAGGTCCACATGTCGGCGCTGAACTCCATTCTTGTGGACCCCCATAGCCGATATCGATATGCCTCACCGCAACCCGAGCACGTGGTTGTTGATCTGGCTCTAATGATACTCACCGTGCACAGGCCCGTCTGGAACCGGTTTGGCAGCCGCCGAGGCGGTGGCAAGGCCGCGTTGTTGCAATGCAACAAAACGGTGCGGAGACCGGCCGAGCATATCGGCCAGATGCGCACTGCGATACCATACAGTCAGCACCGGGTCGGTGTATACCCTCCTGCAGCGCGCCCTGGGCCCGGAGCCTGGCCGGAATCCGAAACTGGCCCGACGTTTGGACAAGAAAGGCGGCATCATGACCTCGGATACTCCCCGCACGCCCAGCATGTCTCTCAAAGCGGCTGTCGTTGCCATTGTGGTGGCGTTTGTGGTCGGTGTGGTCGCATCGCTCGCCATCAGGCCGCGTTCGGTCCAGGCCGGGGCCGCCGGGGGAGGCGCCGGACAGGCAGATGCGACCGCGGCGGTCCAGCAGCTCGACTGGCGGGTGCCCATTGCGTTCGCCAGCACCTTGCCGGCCCTGGGCGACAACATTGTCTACGTGTCCGAAGCGCTCAAAAAAGCCAGCGGCGGTGCGATCAACTGGGAGGTCTACGAGCCCGGCAAGCTGGTGCCGCCGTTTGGTATCACCGACGGCGTCAAGGACCAGAAGATCCAGGCCGGTTATACCTGGCTGGGTTATGACCAGGGCAAGATTCCGTCGGCTCCGTTGATCTCGGCCGTGCCCTTTGGAATGGAGCCGTGGGAGTTCGCCGCCTGGTGGTTCGAGGGCGACGGCAAGTCTCTGGCCGAAGCGGTCTATGCCGAGCACAATGTGCATCCGCTCTTGTGCGGGGTGATCGGCCCGGAGACCGCGGGCTGGTTCCGCAGTGAAATCAAGTCTGCAGCCGATTTCCGGGGCATCAAGATCCGATTTGCCGGCCTGGGCGGCAAGGTGATGCAGCGCATGGGGGCCTCGGTGACCATGCTGCCCGGGGGCGAGATCTTTCAGGCCCTGGAAAAGGGCGCCATTGACGCCACCGAATTCTCCATGCCGGCGATCGACAAGCGCCTCGGTTTCGACCGGGTGGTCAAGCTCAACTATTACCCCGGCTGGCATCAGCCCTACACTGCGTTCCACGTCCTCATCAACAAGGATTTGTGGCAGGGGCTCAACGAAACCACGCAAGCGCTCATCGAGACCACATGCACGGCCGGAGTTCTGCGCAACCTGGCCAGGGGCGAGGCCCTTCAGGGTGGCATCATCGCCAGCTTTCCAGACCAGGGAATCACGGCCAAACGCATTCCGGTCGAGCTCTTGCGCCAGCTGCAGAAGGTCACTGCCGAGGTGTTGACCGAGGAAGCTGGCAAGGACGACCATTTTGCCAAGATCTACCGGTCGCAAAGGGATTTCTCGGCCAGTTACCACAAGTGGAAGAGCCTGGCCTATCTGCCGCGCGATTTCTGAACCGCTGTGCGCTTGGCGCCGAGGAGCACGACATGAGCGATGAGGCAAAAAAGAGCGCCCAACCATCGGCACAGACGCTCCCAACCGGGCGAGATGCTCGCGATGCCAATGGCGCGGATGACACTGCGAGCCCCGCAGCAGCGACGAATCCCGACGACGTCGATCTGGACCGATTCGCCCGTCGCGCCCAGCTGCCCCACACCCGACTATCGCTGCTTTTCGACTCGGTCTTGCGCCGGGTCGGAGATCTGGTGTCGTGGGTGTGGGTGGTTCTGGTCGCGGTCATCATGGTCAATGTGACCATGCGGTATGTCTTTCAAGAGGGCCGCATCGAGTTTGAAGAGATCCAGTGGCATCTGTACTCGATCGGTTTTTTGATCGGCCTGTCCTACGCGTTCGAGGCCGATGACCACGTGCGGGTCGATCTGCTGCACGACAACATGTCGCTGCGGACCCAGGCGTGGATCGAGCTCTATGGCATATTGTTGCTCCTCTTGCCGTTTCTTGCCGTTGTACTGATCTATTCCGTGCCCTTTATCAGCAACGCCCTGGTCACTGGCGAGCGATCGCAGGCCCCGGGCGGGCTGGGCTATTACTTCATCATCAAGTCGTTTTTGTTCGCCGGCTTTGCCCTGATGGTCCTGGCTGGGCTTTCTCGGCTATCCCGGGTGTGCTCGCTCTTGTTTGGAGCGCCCCGGCCGATCGAGGCGCCCGGAGCGGAGGAGGAATAGCGCTATGGGATTGAGCGACGTTCTCGCCATATTGATGTTCGTCTTGTTCATCGCGTTGATCTTCACCGGTTATCCGGTGGCCTGGGTGTTGGGCGGGCTGGCCGTCCTGTTTACCGCGATCGGCATCATCGCCGATTACGACTTTGGCGTGCCCACGGGTATCGACTGGGCCTATACCTCGCTCACGGTCGAGCGCATCTGGAACACCATGCAGAACTGGGTGCTGGTGGCCCTGCCCATGTTCATCTTCATGGGCCTGATGCTCGACCGTTCGGGCATTGCGAGCGAGCTGCTCAAGAACATTTCGCGGCTCTTTGGCCGGGTTCGGGGCGGCATGGCTGTCACCATCACCATCATCGGTGTGCTGCTGGCCGCCTCGACCGGCATCATCGGTGCCTCGGTGGTACTTCTGGCCCTGCTCGGAATGCCGATCATGATGGAGCGCGGTTATCAAAAAGAGCTGGCCAGCGGCACGGTATGCGCGGTGGGCACCCTGGGAATTCTGATCCCGCCCAGCATCATGCTGGTTCTCATGGCCGACCAGCTGTCTCTATCGGTCGGCGACCTGTTCATGGGTGCGCTCATTCCCGGCGTCATGCTGGGTGCTCTCTACATTGCATTCATTCTTGGCGTCGCCCTGATCAAGCCCGACATCGCACCGGTGCCCGACGACACCGAGCCGATCACCCCGGCTCTGATCGGGCGGGTGCTGTGGTCGGTGCTGGCCCCCGCCGGCCTGATCCTGGCCGTTTTGGGCAGTATTTTCTTCGGCCTGGCCACGCCCACCGAGGCTTCGGGCATCGGTGCGTTTTTCGCCACGATCCTGGCCGCACTCAACGGCAAGCTCGACCGCAAGGTGCTGCGCGACGTGGTCCGGCAAACCACCAAAACCACGTCGTTTATCTTTGCCATCTTTGTCGGCGCCACGGCCTACTCGCTGGTCTTGCGCGGTCTGGGCGGCGATGAGCTGATCGCCAACGCGCTCAATGCCCTCCCCTTTGGCCCCACCGGCACGGTGATCTGCATCTTGCTCTTCACCTTCTTTCTCGGCTTCTTTCTCGACTGGATCGAGATCACGCTGATCGTTTTGCCTCTGGTCGCACCGGTGGTTGCCGGTTTTGGCTTCAGCCTGATCTGGTTCACGGTCATGTTCGCGGTCTGCTTGCAGACATCGTTTTTGACCCCGCCAGTGGGTTTTGCCCTTTTCTACATGAAAGGCGTCGCGCCCAAAGAGATCACGGTCGGCCATATCTACCGCGGCGTATTGCCGTTTATCGCCATTCAGGTATTCGCTCTGGTGCTGGTCTTTGCGTGGCAGGATCTGGTCACCTGGTTGCCCAGCATCATGTACGACCACACTCCGTGACCGATCGAGCAGTCCGCCGCCCGGCCGCTCTGCTCGCTATGGACTGCCGATAGACTGAATGGTGCAACGGCGCCGACAACCGCGCCGTGCTCGCTCGAACCAGCCGGGTGCTGCGGCATCCGGACCACCGCGCACCAGCTTTTTTCCGCTCCCATGTGCGAAAGGAGGCTCTCATGGACATCAGCAAGCTGTCAGCTTATCACGCTCGTTATCGGCCCGATCATGCCGCACTTGTGTGCGGCGAACATCAGTTGACCTGGGCCCAGTTCAACGCCCGGATCAACCGCACTGCCAACGCCCTTGTCGGGCTCGGCATCGGCAAGGGAGACAAGGTGGCCACCCTGCTCGGCAACTGCATCGAGCTCGTGGAGATCTACCTGGCGGCGGCCAAGATCGGCGCCGTGTCGGTACCGTTGAGCGCGCTCTTGCGTCCGGCCGGCATTGCAAGCCTTCTGCGCGACTCGGATACAGTTGCCCTTTTGACCAGCGCGAACTTTGCCGAGCCGCTCGCTCGGGTCAAACAGGACATCCCCAATATCCCGCCCGATCGCTACGTTGTGACCGATTGGGCCGGCCACGAGGGGACCATGGCCGGGTATCGAAGCTATGGCGAGCTGTGTGAACAGGCCAGCGCGGACGAGCCGCACCAGGTGGACATCGATGGCGACGATCCCTACAACATTATTTACAGCAGCGGCACCACCGGGCTGCCCAAGGGCATCGTGCTCAGCCATCGGGTGCGCGCCACGTACGGCACCCTCTTTGCGTCTGCATACCGCATGACCCCGGAAAGCGTGATGCTGCACTGCGGTTCCATCGTGTTCAACGGCTCGTTTTTGACTCTGATGCCGTGGCTGTATCTGGGTGCTCAATACGTGCTCATGCAGGCCTACAAGCCGGCCAGCTTTATCGACACCGTGGCTGAACACAAGGTCACCCACCTGATGATGGTGCCATCTCAGATCATCGCGCTGCTCAACGCCCCGTCGTTTTCCGCCCACGCCCTGGCCTCGCTCGAGATGGTCCTTTCGGTCGGTGCACCGCTTCACGAAGAGCACAAGCGACTGTTCGTCGACCGGCTGCCCGGACGGTTCTACGAGCTCTACGGCCTCACCGAGGGCTTCATGACTCACCTGGACAAGACCGATGTCGACAAAAAGCTGACCTCAGTCGGCAAGCCATTGCAATTTTCCGATATGCGCATTGTCGACGATCGGGGCAACGACATGCCGGCCGGCCAGCCGGGCGAGATCATCGGCCGCGGGCCGCTGCTCATGTCGGGTTACTACAAGCGCCCGGATCTGACCGAAAAGGCCATGGTGGACGGCTGGCTGCACAGCGGCGATATCGGTTATGTCGACGAGGACGGCTTTCTATTTCTGGTCGATCGACAAAAAGACATGATCATCTCCGGTGGAGTGAATGTCTATCCGCGCGACATCGAAGAGGTCATCGCGCACCACCCCGCGGTCCGCGAAGTCGCGGTCTTTGGCCTACCCGATGCCAAATGGGGCGAGACGCCGGTGGCCGCAGTGGTGCTCAAATCGGGCCAAAATGCCGATGCCGGCGACCTGCGCCAGTGGATCAACGAGCGAGTCGAAGCCAAATTTCAGCGGATAAGTCGGGTCCTCATCCTCGATGACCTGCCCCGCGGAGTTACCGGCAAAGTATTAAAACGAGTGCTGCGCGAGCAGTATGGAGCAAAAGCGACATGATCAGATCCATATCCGCGATTTTGGCCGCTGGCCTGTTGACCCTGGGCTGCGCCGGCTGTGGCGATTCCGACACGCCAACAAACCAGCTGCCCGACTTTGTGGTCGAGGCGTCCATGGTCAAGACCTACTACGACGGCCAGTCTGACGATCTTCTGACCGCTGGCCTTGGCACCGTCGGGTTCACCGAGGCCGCCGTGCCAAGCCACGCCGATCCGGCTGCGCCCACTGCGGCGGAACTGCGCCGAAAGGCCATTCACAGCAGCTACCGGGGCCTGACCGACAACTCGAGCGGGGGTGGTTTTGGCCGGTTGTTTGGCCCCACGGTCGACCTCGATGGCAATGTCGTAGCCGGCACCGGCGCGATTGCCGGCTGGGAGTATCTGGCCTATGGCGACGACGGCAGCGGAAACGGCATGGTCACCATGATGGTGCAGATTCCCGATTCGTTCGACGCCGACATCCCGTGCATCATCACCGCGCCGTCCTCGGGGTCGCGCGGGGTCTACGGGGCCATCGGCACGTCGGGCGAGTGGGGCCTCAAACGCGGCTGTGCAGTCACCTATACCGATCAGGGCAAGGGCACCGGGTTTCACGACCTGCAGCGAAACAAGGTGCGCGGCATGCGCGGCGAAATGCTCGACGCCGGCGATTCCGCGGCCAACTTCACCGCCCGGCTGACCAGTGCGGAGCGGGATCAGTTCAACCTGGCCACGCCCGATCGCTATGCGATCAAACACGTGCACTCGGAGCAGAATCCCGAACAGCATTGGGGCAGGTTTGTTCTGCAGTCGATCGAATTTGCTTTTTACGTCTTGAACGAGCACATTCACGGCGACCCCGAGGGCAAGGCCGATACTCCGCAGCGGATCACGGCCGACAACACGGTGGTTATCGCGGCCGGCGTGTCGAACGGCGGCAGCGCGATCTTGAAGGCCATCGAACAGGATGGCCAAGGCCTGATCGACGCCGGCGTGGCCTCGGAGCCCAATGTCCACCCGCCGGGTGGCGGAGACTTTGTCATTGCGGCGGGCAATGCGACGCTGGACAACACCGTTCACAGCAAGTCGTTTATCGACTTCTACACGTTTCTGAATCTGTATCAGCCGTGTGCGTCGCTGGCCGCGTCCAATCAGGAGGCGCCGCTTCTGAGCCTGCTCGACCCGGCAGTTAACCGGGCTCGCTGTCAATCGCTGGCCGACAATGGCTTGCTCGACGCCACCGAGCTCGACGCCCAGGCCGAGGAGGCCCAGCAGCGCATCAACAACTACGGTTTTGATGTCTCGCAGAATCTGCTCCAGCCATCGCATCAGTTATTCCATGCCGCGCATGCGATCGCCGTGGGCTATGCCAATGCCTTTGGTCGTTATCGGGTCACTGACAATCTATGCGGTTTCAGCTATGCGGCGACCGACATGACCACCGGCCAGCCGATCGCGCTCGCTGCCGAGGCCGACGCCGATCTGTTTGCCACCAGCAGCGGAATTCCGCCCACCGGCGGGCTGTCGATCGTGTACAACGACTCCCAGGGCGGAGCCATCGACTATACTCGCGGCGTATCGCCGAATACTGGCCGGGCCGATGCGAGTTTCGACGGCATGTTGTGTTTGCGTCAAAAGGCCCTGCAGGACAGCCGCATTAACGAGGGCAGTGAAGCAATCGAGCATACCGGCAATTTGCGCGGCGTCCCCACCATCATGGTCATCGGCCGGGCCGACGCGATCATCCCGGTCAATCACTCGGTGCGGCCGTATTATGCGGCCAACCAGATGGTCGAGGGAGCCAACAGCAAGCTCCGTTATTACGAAGTACTCAATGCCCATCATCTGGACACGCTCAACGCCCTGTCGGGATTCGACGAGCGCTACGTGCCCATTCACAATTATTTCGAAGAAGCGCTCGCCCTGATGTGGGATCATCTGCACAACGGTACGGCCTTGCCCGACAGTCAGGTAATCCGGGCGATCGCGCGGGGCAAGCAGGGCGAAACCGTGCCCGATCTGGTGCGAACGACGCATCTGCCCCCGATCGCGCCCACGCCGGCGCCCGCCGACCGGATCGAGTTTACCGGCGGCACGTTGACCATTCCCGAATAGGCCTGGGGCTTCGCATTCGACTCTGTCGCCCGATCGCCGTTTCGCTCATCGCTCGATCGGCATCGGTTTTCAGCTGGTCGGCACGCGTCGCATCGGCAGTATTCGACAATCTACCCATGAAACTGGAAATATGAATCTGGTCACACCGCGCTATAGTCGCGCCTTGCTATGATCTCGACTATTCGATCGATTGAACACGTGGGTCCCCCTTTTGCTCGCCGCCGCTTTGCCATCTTGCAGAGCATCCAACTGATCGCAGCAAGCCTTGTCTTGTGCGCATCCGCAGTCGGATGTGACGAACCGGATAGGTCGCTTGGCTCCTGCGTGTCGGTACCCGCAGACGAGCAGTGTAGCGTCCCGACCGCAGCGTGTCGATTCGGCATGTTGGTGTCGCGACACGTCGATGCCAGCGCGATCGCAGAGCTCGTCGGCATGCCCGATGCCGAGCTCGATACCTCGTTGCGCGCTCTGTTTCCGGCGCTGGCCGACGCGACATTGGTCGAGGATGAAATCACCGTGCCCGCTGCCCTGTCGCTCGACGTGCTCACCTACCCGACTTACGAGCTCGAATTCCCCATCGACTGGCAAGCCGATCCATATGGCAACAACAGCTGGCGATTCTATCTGCAGAACTTTCACTGGCTGAGTGGGCTGTACTCGACGCCGGAAGGTCTCGACGCGGCCGGTTACGTCATTGTCGACTGGGCCAACCGGGTCCTGTTCCGCGATCCCCCGCTTGAGTGGACCTGGCACGACCACGGGATGGCCCGCCGACTGGATCGAGTCATGGGGTTCATCGACCACTACGCCGCCGATCGCGACCGGATATCGCGATCGATCGCGCATGCAGCAGCACAGATCGTTCTCACTCATGTATATGCCCTGTCCTCCGACGGTTGCTACGCCGGTCATTCGAATCACGGCATGCTTCAGGACATGGCGCTGCTCAACCACTTGCCCGGCCTGCCCGCTCTGGTCGATGTAGATGCGCTGCTCGAGCACACTGACGAGCGAGTGCGCGCGCATGTCGCCGCCTCGGTCGCCAGTGACGGCATCCACGTGGAGAACAGCCCCGAATACCATGTTTTCTATCTGCATCTCCTGGTCGCCGCAATCGACGCGCTATCGTCTGCGCCCGGTGAACTGTCGACCATCCGCGACGCAATGCTGCAAGCGCTGGTCCATCTGCTCCAGCCGAACCTCACCTTGCCCCAGTTCGGCGACACCGAGAACGGCACTCGCGACTGGCAAATCGCGGGCCTGCTCGCGCACGCCCGCGAACAAGGCGGTGCTGTCGGAAGGGCGTTCGACGAACTCGATTGGGTGCTTTCCGGCGGGCAATCCGGCACCCGGCCCCGCGATCTCGACCGGGTGTACGAGGTCGGTGGCTACGCTGCGTTTCGCGAGCGCTGGGATGCGCTAGACCCGAGTGCGCCGATCGCCTTGCACTTCACCTGCGGACGGCTGTCGCAAACTCACTATCACCGGGACGAGCTCGGTTTTGAACTCTATGGACACGGCAGTGAGCTCATCGTGGACACCGGGAAATACAGCTACGATAACAGTGATCCATTTACAGTGCACCAGTACCACGCGGCAGCACATAATGTGCTGCTGGTCGATGGCAAGTCCTATGAACCGACCGGCATCGCGCAGATTTTCGATCACGGTAGCGATGGGACAGTGTCGTGGGTCCAGGGCACCCACACGCACTATGCTTCGCTTGGCATCACATCACAGGTCCGAACTCTCGCCTATGCCAGACCCGACACTGTTGTCGTTGTCGACCATCTTCGCGCCAGCGGCAGCCACCGCTACCAGCAACACTTTCATCTCCATCCCTCGCTGTCCGAGGTGTCGTTCGTCGATGAACACATCGTCGTGGCAACCACGGCAGACAGAGCAGGCCCGACGGTGGTCCTGGCCCCGGTGACTCCCCCGACCGCGATTGAACTGGTTCGCGGCGAGCAGTCCGAACGCGGCTTGCAGGGCTGGTACTACCCGGGCTGGGCACAGGCCGAACCGGCGACAGACGTCATCATTCACTACCGCAGCGATGAACGGGATCTGGCCTTGCCCGTGGTCGTGACTGTCGCCGCCCCCGATACACCGCCTCAAATCCCCGGCCAGCTTGTCTACGCCGAATCCGAGGGACGATTCACAGTGGCGTGGACTCCCAGCGCTCGCGAAATCTCGCTCCCCCTGCCCTGGCCCGGGCTGGCTCGCTACACACGATCACGTTGAAAATGCTCCAACGTGATCGTGCGCGGCCCGACCGCTTCGCGCTCGGGTTGTGATTTTGGACACAAACAAGGTGATTCTGTTTAGAGCCGGTCCAAAAACCTCGGACCGAGCCAGAGCGACGAGGCGCGCCGCCAGTGGGTGCGCGAGGAGTGGAGAATACTGGGTGTATTTGACCGACGAGCAAGCCCGCTGGCGGTGATGGATCGGCGCTCTGG
>JAKSDA010000492.1 GCA_022360315.1 Pseudomonadota bacterium | reverse complement strand
TTGGCCGACCGACGCAATGGCAAGCCGACCAAGAAATGGGCCATCCTCGAACAGCTCTGCGAAAACTACGGTGAACTCCCCTGGGGTGGCACGCCCAAGGAGTTTGACGCATTTAAACGACAAGTCTCGGAGTTGCGGCAGCTTCTACAACACGCCTTCGGGATCCACGCCGATCCCTTTGCCGAATGCAGCCGCTCCGGCGGCCTTCGCGCCGCCTTTCAGGCATTTCCAGACGCGCCCGATACATCGAACCCATTCGCTTAGCCGGCCCAGCGAACGGGCGAGACGCGCTGTCTCCCCCGCAAATTGTCATAGAAGGCTCCAGCACCGCGGTCGCGCGTGTCGCCAAGCGGTTATGCCCGGCTACGGCCCAGGCCTGACCGGGTGGACCCACGTGCTGCAGGACCATTCTCGGGATCCGTGGATAGGCCTCTGCGGTTACCGGTGAGATCTCACAGGGGAACTGATCCGAAAAAATGCAAAAAATCACTGTCCCCAGATCAGCGAAGAATCGAGCAAAATCAGCCACTTCAGCTGCAAAAACTGATCGAAACCACTGACCGCTCACGCCGCAGCGGTGAGATCTCACCGGTAACGGGTGCAGGACCGAGGCACTGAGCCGGCTTTGGCTCGGATGTCGGAAGCCGCACCCCGAGAGTTTGTCCGGCCCTGCCTCTCGGGACAGCTAGCGGAGGCAGCCGTTGACAACAAGAACTGTCCCGGTCCCACCGCACACGGAGGCGCTGTGAAGTTACGGACCTTGAAGTCCGCCATGAGGCGGGACGTGTGCTCCGAGGCCCATAGGGGGCGATTCGCACGAGCACAAACGCGCCATCCGGCGCTGGCCGAGCACGAGACTGTCAGCTCCATCCTGGCCGCGCTCAAAGACGAGTCGCGCGAGCGCCACCACCATCGGGAGGCCATCGCGCGGGCACTGATTTACGAGCGGCAGGAACGACCGCACCCGTTTTGGAGTGCGGTGCTCTTGGTCGCCTACTTTCCGATGTTGAGTCGGCTGCGCGGTCGCCTCTGTGCAGACGCCTTGGGCTCGGACGACCTGGACCAGTTGGTCATCACATCCTTTTTGGACACGATTCACGAATTCCCCCTCGACCGCGGCGGCAACTGGATCAGCGCGCGACTGCGCCAGATGACCCAGCGGCGGGTATTTCGCAGCCTGCGCCACGAGCAGCAAATGCTCGAGCAGGTTTGTCCGACCGAGCCCGCCCTCTTGCTGCTTTGCGAGGAAGAGCTCTTAGACCGGCAGGAGCATGCCACCTGGCCCGAAATGCGGCCGCCAGTGAAACGACCGCTCGAGCCCAAGGAGTGCCAAGAGCTCATCGCGTTCTTAGTTGAGCAGGTCGGTGATGCGATCCGGCCCGACAAACTGGAGCCGGTGATCGCGACCCTGATTCGCGGCGAGCGATTGCGCACCTACGTCGAGCGCCTCTACCCCGGCCTCGCCCCCGGCGAGCGGCAGCGGGCCTATCAGCGCGTCAAGCGCCGCCACAGCCGCCTCATCGCGCAGCTGCGCGATGTGCTTGCGCCGTTAGATTGTCCCCGAAACGACCCTCCCGGTCTTTGCCTTAATGAGGCCTCGATGTGCCTGCAGACCACGACCCACCATCCATGACCGAGAACGACCCCCAGCAAGGAGAGAAGACCAATGAGCAATGCATGGGACCAAGCCAAAGCAATGGCCGAGCAGCACGCGCTGCAAAACAGTGTGTTTATCCGCCTGGCCAACCACGGAGACAAGGTAGTGGGCGCATTCTGTGGTGAGCCCTTTGCCCGCGAAACCATCTGGACCGGCGAGCGCTACGAGACGTACGACGAGACCAATCCCGAGCACACCGGCAAACGCCCGGGCTTGCGCGTCGCCGTCAACTTCTACGTGCCGGCGGAAACCGCGATGAAAGTCATGGAGGGCGGCTCCCTGTGGTTCAAAGACGTTCTCAAGGTTCGCGACAAATATGGCCTCGACAAATGGACCTTTGAAATCGAGCGCCATGGCGAAGCGGGCGACAGCAAAACGCGCTACACGATTCTGCCCGAGTCGGAAATCGATGAGGGACTGCGGGCCAAGATCCATGCGGTCAAGCTGCACGATCTGCCGGCGCTCGTCCAGGAGACAGAAACCGAGACGCCGGCTCGTACAGCAAAGTCGCCCAAAGCCAATACAAGTCCCATCGATCCGCGTGTCGCAGGCGAGCTCGTCGCTCAGCTCAAGGCACTTCCGCGATCCGAGGTAGACCTGTTTCTCGGCAAATTCGCCATCCAGCGGGTCCGCGATCTGCGCGCCGAAGACGAACGCCCCGCTCGGGCCTATATCGACCACCTGCTGTCCAAACACGCTCCGGCCCACCGCGAGGTCGATCCGTTTGCTTGAGACAGGCCGGAGACTGGAGGCTGGAGACTGGAGGTCAGGGTGGTGAACGCCGTAGCGCGCGAAGTAAGCCGTTCAGGACTTTGGCCGTTTCTATGGCCTGTGCAGAGAGGTGTTGATGGGTCTCATCGCTCATGTATCCCAGTCGGTGGGCAAGCGATATTTGGTACTCGACCTCGCGAGACGAGCCATAGGCCATATCCAAAAATCGCACATAGTCGGCTTCGCTGTGCCGTGCACATCCTTCCACGATATTGGATACAACGGACACAGCGGCCCGGCGCAGCTGGGAGGTCAGGCCAAAGATTTCCTCTCGTGGAAAGCCTCTGGTGTGCTTGTAAATCGATAGCACCAGCACATCGGCTACTTCGAATGCTCGCAGTTTGGTGTGATCTCTCATGCCAGCGCAAAACCTCCAGCCTCCAGCCTCCGGCCTCCAGCCTGAACAATGGATGATCTCGAGTTTCGCCGACTGGTCGACGAGGTTCGCGAGCGAACCGATCTCGCCGCGTTAATTGGCGAGACCATCTCGCTTGCGCCCAGTGGCTCGGTGTTGCGCGGGCGTTCGCCTTTCCACCCTGACACCAACCCCTCGCTGGTTCTCTGGCCGCATACAAAAACCTGGCGCGATTTTTCTGGCGGTGGGTCCGCAGGCGGCGACTGCTTTGACTTTGTCCAGCAGCGCGAAGGCATCGGCTTTTTCGAGTCATTGCAATGGCTGGCCTCGCGTCTCGGCGTTGCGCTGCCGGGCGCAGACGATCCGGCGGTCGCACAGGAGCTCACTCACCTCTCCGAACGCCGCCGGGTCGAAGCGCTCCTCACCGCCGCCGCGGCCTATTACCACGGCGTTTTGCCCTCCAAGATTCGCCGCATCTGGTTTCACGACCGATATGGCTTTTCCAACGAGACGATTGACCAGTTGCTGCTCGGTTGGAGCGACGGGCATCTGTATCCGCACCTGACCGAACTGCTCGGCGCAACGCCCGACGAGGCGCTGGCCACGGGTCTATTTGTCCGCATGCGCGGAGGCGGCGTCAAAGACTTCTTTGAAGATCGACTGGTATTTCCGTATTGGAAGCACGGCCGAGTGGTCTATTTCATCGCTCGCGCGACCGAGCACACCGGCGATGAGCCCTGGGAGCAATCCAAATATAAGAAACTGCTCACCCAGTCCGAGCGTCACCCGTATGTCTCTCGGTGTGTCGCCAATGAGACGTTTTACAATGAAGACGCGGCCCGCGGTACCCACGAGCTGTTAATCACCGAGGGCGTGACCGACTGCATCAGCGCCATGCAGGCCGGTGTAGCGTGTATATCGCCGGTCACGGTTCGCTTTCGCAAAAAAGACCACAACAAGCTATTGGCCTTGACCAAGCGAGTGTCGCGCATTGTCATCTGCAATGACAATGAAGCCAGTGGGGCAGGCGAAGCCGGGGCCGAAGAAACTGCACAAGCACTCCACGCCGCAGGTCGCGACGTACGCATTGCGAGCCTTCCCAGGCCCGAGGGCCAAGACAAAATCGACCTCAATGAGCTGGTCGCAGGGCAAGGAGCCGAGGCCCTCCAACAGATTATCAAGAAAGCTCGCCGGTTTCCCGAATACTTGATCGAGCGCATTCCGGCCGATACTGCCAAAGCGGAACTGAGCAACCAGCTACAGCCTATTGTCGAGCTGATCCGCCATTCCGATCCACTGTTGCAAGAAGCGTATTCCGACCAGATCCGCCAGCGATTTCGGCTCAAATCCGCCACCGTCAAGGCCCTCCTGCGAGCTCCGAAACCCAAACCGGACACCGAGGACAAACCGCAGAATTGCGCCAACTCCGAATCTCGCAAGGGCGAAGTGCTCGAAGACACCGACCATTACTATGTTCTCGGGCGCGAGGGCGATCCGATTGTGATCTCTTCTTTTCAGATCGAGCCCAAACAACGAATCACCGTTGAGGATCACGGCGAGCTCATCGACGCCGATATCACCACTGACAGTGGACGCGTCTATCGCGACGTCCGCTTTCCGCGCGATGCCTGGCACTCCAAGCGGAACTTTCTCAAGGTCCTGCAGCCCGTGGATCTGCAATGGAGCGGCTCCGACGACAACGTACAAGGAGTCTTGCGGCTGATCGCATCCCGCAGCGTGCCTACGCGCCGCGGAACCACCAATCTCGGTTATCTCGACACCCAAGACGGCCCCCGCTGGGTCACGCTCGACGGCACACTCGCTCCCACCGATCAGCCCGCCGATGACAAGATTGTCTATGTCTCCTCTGGGGCATCGCTGGCAAGCCGCGTTCGGTACCAGCCTCCGAGCCAGCCGGACGTAGAGCTAGCCGCCGCGGCCACGATTCTTCCCGCGCTCCTATCACTGAATGCTCCCGAGGTAATTCTGCCGATCCTCGGTTGGTTTTTTGCTGCTCCTCTCAAGTCGCGTATCACCAAACAGCTCGGCCACTTTCCCATCCTGGTCGTATGGGGCACCCAAGGATCGGGCAAAAGCTCGCTCATCATGGAAGTGTTCTGGCCGCTATTGGGTGTGGTCTCGGCCGAGCCGTACAGCGCCACAGAAACCGAATTTGCCCTATTGAAATTACTCTCGGCAACCAACTCCGTCCCAGTATTCATCGACGAATACAAACCATTCGACATGCCCAAGTACCGGCGCAACACACTGCATCGCACCATGCGCCGGCTTTACACCGGCGAAGTCGAAGAACGCGGCCGCGCCGACCAAAGTGTGGTGACCTATCTGTGTTGATCCCCAAGAACTTGCCGCAAAAGTCAGCAAGGGCTGGTCGAGGGAGGCGGACGCGGAGTTGACCCCGTACCGCGGAGCATAGCTGTGTTGATCCCCAAGAACTTGCCGCAAAAGTCAGCAAGGGCTGGTCGAGGGAGGCGGACGCGGA
>JAKSDA010000247.1 GCA_022360315.1 Pseudomonadota bacterium | reverse complement strand
GTCGCACCAGCTCAGCCATCCGACTCCGCCAAGCGCAAGAAGAGCGCACGTCGCACCGAGGATGGCCCCCTCTACTCTCTACATAGCTTCGATACGCTTTTGGCTGCGCTCGCTACTCGGTGCCGCAATCGCTGCCGAGTCAAGTCAGACACCAACAGCCCATCGTTTCATCAGCTTACCGAGCCCAATCCCTTCCAGGAGCGCGCCTTTCAACTACTCGGCCTTCAGTAGCCTGTACCCAGCATGTGGAAAACCAAATCACGGAATTTCCTCATCTTGTCGAAGGGTTACGTCGTAAGAGCTGGCGGAACTTCAGTCTAGTGGTGCCCTCTCTGTCAGCGCGCACGTTCGATGCTGTGGGCGGGGCAAGCGTCTCTGCATCCCCTGGGCCATTGTCCATTTGGTCGAGCAGTAGTTTGGCGATGCCGAAGTCGACAACCTTGATGGTGCCGGACTCGGTCAGCATGACATTTTCAGGTTTGAGATCGCGGTGAACGATTCCCATGCGATGGGCACAGACCAGGGCGCGCACCACGGGAATCATGAGCTCTATGGCGCGGCACGTTGGGACTCGCGCGCCCATTCTGGCCGGATTGTGGGCCTGGCTGTGCTGGTTCATCCACTCGCGCAGGGTTTGCCCTTTGATGTATTCGAGTGCCATGTAGGGGCGACCTTTATGCTGTCCCGCCTCGTAGATAACTACTATGTTTTCATGACTGCACCTGGCGGTTGTCTGGGCCTCGGCAACGAACCGCGCAGATAAATCTGGCCCTTGCTTTCCGAGTACTTTCAGCGCCGCCAGGCGTCCCAGTTCGAGATCGCGGGCCAGATACACTTTGCCCATCCCACCGTGACCTAGCTGGTGGATTATCTGGTATTTGCCAATGACGCTGTCTGCACCGATACTGTTACGCTCAGGTGAGAAATCTGCCGCATGATTGGAGCCAGCCTCATGGGTGAACATGAGACCAGCCCCCCGCTGCATTCCCCCTAATCTTTGTGTGAGTTTCCCAGTGGATGAACCATCGGCCGAGATAAGCTCCTCTATTGCATTGCGCAGTGCCGAGTCCTCGACGCATTCGCGGTCGATGAACGCTCTGCGCTGCCCTGAAGGCACATCAATGGCTGCATCGAACAGCGCCTCTAGCCGCCGGTACCAGCTTTGCCGGCGACCACGGCGAAGTAATTGTGTCTTATCACTCCTGCGCCCGAGCTCTTGAAGCGGTGCTTTCCAGGTACTTTCACTCATAGCGGCTTCTTGCCTCCTTATGCAGCTGAGTAACCAGCATCCAGTTTCAACGCGAAGACGCGAAAACCGCGCCCGGGCATTATGGGTCAGCGTCGCCCGATTGTCCATTACAGCCCATTACAGGCGATTACAGCCCATTACAGCCGCTGCGCAACTTCAGCTGGTCCGCCGCTGGCGAGGTCCGCAAGCGGGTCATTGAGCTGGACAGATCAGGCGAAAATATGGCTACTTCGCGTGCGAGCCCGACGGAGGCGGGGTGTGGATATCGCCGAGCTGACCACCTGAAGACAGGGTCTTTGATCTGCTCGGGGCCCGGGCCGGGCAGTCGTGCGTGATTTGGCTTGTCGGCGCCGGCCTGGCCGGCTCACTCGCGGACCGTTATTCCAGACCGTAGTCGTCGCACGGGGTGCCCAGACGGGCCCCGACGTAGACACCGAGCTCATTGTAAATCATCTGCAGATTTTTGTCGACAGGCACCAATCGGAGCGGCCGATTGCGCCGTCGAGTGATCCACGTGGCCTTGGACTTGTCGAGGATCAATCGAAGATCGCCGGCTCGAGAGGAAAAGATCTCGCCCTCGGAGTCGGACACGATGTCCTTCATTCGCTGTTGCTTCATGTTGCCCAGTTTGCCGACGAAAAGCCGGAAAAACCGCTCCTGACCGGGCTCAGTGCTGCGATCGACGTAGTAGTAACGGCCCCGGCGATCGCGGGCCAGAGCATAGGGCTCGCGGGGCAGTGGATCGGGTTTTACCTGCAATGCGCTGGCTACGTCCGCGGCAGCCTTGCCCGACAGGAGATCGAGTTTGGCCTCGCGGGTTCCGCAACTGAGGTTGCACTGGCCAGCTTCCTTGTCGAACTCGACCCGAGACCAGTGGCGCAAGTCGGCACCGCGAAAATTGGAGTTGTGACGCGGGTTAAAAAAGCGCGGCTCGAAAAACCAGCCCTTGCCAAGCATGTCGCTGGTGCGAGCGCGGGTAAATTGCGCGCCGTCGCCGTAAAAGAGGCCCGGCTTTTCACTGCCCTCGGGGGCCAGGACAATGTAGCGCTTTTTGCCCTTATCAGAACAGACCATGGTCTCGGATAGCTTGATGTGGTACTGGAGCGTCTTTCCATTCATCTTGTGGGCGAGCAGTGTTTTGCGAGCGTGCTGCTGAGCATTGACGCCCTTGCGGCTGGCCGTCCAGGTCAGCGTACCCCCCTCAATGGCAAGTCCTTGCTCGGGACCAAAACGGCACTCGACGCGCTGGACGTTCTTCTTGACGAATGCCCGGGCCGGCTCGGAGCGGCAGAGATTTCTCAGCGCGTCGAGCGGAGCCCCGCAATATCCCGAAATGCTCAGTTTCTTGAGCAACTCGTCGTCGATGGTGTCCCAGGCGATGGTGACCGGAACCTCGACCTGGCAGGTTTCTGCCATGGACTTGGCCGCCTCGACCAGTTCCTCGTCCTCTTGCTCTTCCTCGGCCGGACGGTCAAATCGCTGCAGCGCTTCAAGGCTGCCGTTCGCCTTTTGCTTTTCGTGCTCGCGGTAGATGGCCACGGTGTCGAGGCTCTGGCTGGCCTCCTCGTCGTAGGTGACCTTGAGTCCGTCGCGATAGGTCGCGCCCAGGAATGAACGCCAAAGCGGCTCGCCCCCCGAGCGTCGTTGTTCACGCACCAGCGTGGCACGCGGCCGGCCTCGCACCTGCGTGATATAGCGCAGCCAACGATCGTCTTGCTTGATTTTATAATCGAGCACCTTGCCATCGACGTCGCTGCGGGTTCCGGTGACCTTGATCAATGCCTCGGTGCCACCCTTGAACTCGACGACGTATACATGCTCGCCGTCCGGGCCGTTGAATACTCGGCCGCGTTCGATCTTTTCGGCCAGCTCGGCCGCTGAGATTGTTTTTGTCGGCTTATCCGGCTTATCTGGTTTGGCCGATTTGGCGCTGCCCGAGCAGGCCAGAGCAAACACCATCAGAACTGACAGCAGAAGTGGTCCGGCACGCCTCGGTCCAATGTTAGAGATGGGCTGTAGTCGTTTCATAGTGGACTCCCAAATACCATGAGTGAATACTGTCCAGGACACGTGGCGCCGATCAGCTCGCCAGCATCTTTTCGATCGCGCGGCGGGTGTAGACCGGGATCATCTTGCGGCGATAGGGCGCCTCGTAAGGCACGTTTTCCAGCGGTTTTGACTGTTTGTAGACGAGCTGGCACAGGGCCTCGACCGTCGCCCGGTCGGACAGGCGCTTGCCAGCCAGACTTTCAGTTCGCCGGATCAGACGCGGTTTGGCGTTGAGTACCCCGACACAGACCCTGACGTCGGTCATGCGCGCGTCGGGGCTATCGGCGTCGAGATCGAAACGCATGGCCACGCTGACCAGCGGGAAGTCGATGTTTTTGCGCACGGTCCACTTGGCGTATGCCGAGCGGCGCGGGCCTTTTGGCACCGGAATCTGCACTTCGGTCATGAACTCGCCGGGCTCTTTGTTGATGTGACGGACTCCGTCAGTATTGTAGTACTCGGCGATCGCGACCCGGCGTTCGCCGGCCGGGCCGACCAGAACGACCGTGGCGTCAAGCGTGGTCAAGACCGGAACACAGTCCGAACTCATCGCCGCAACGCAATTCCGGCCGCCCTTGACGACGTGGCACAGAGTGCCCTCGGACTTGAGGCAGCCGCCAATGGCCGAGCGCCAGAACTCGCTCTGATTGACGTACCGGCAGCGAGTATCGAGATTGATGTTGCCACCGATGGTGGCCATGTTGCGGATCGACGGGCTGGCCACGATGCCCGCAGCCCTGGCCAGGCTGGGATAGAGCTGGCGTACCAGGTGATTCTCGCTGATCTCGGTGAGAGTCACGCCAGCACCAATGCGCACAACCCCGGCCCGGTCGTCTCGACCGACCTGGCGCAGTGCCTCGACCTGGCTCAGGCTGACCAGGAGCGCTGGCTGTTCGAGCCGGTGCTTGAGATTGGGCAACAGATCAGTTCCGCCGGCGATGATTCGGGCGCCCGGCTGATTGATCGCGGCCACCACGTCCTCGACCGTTTGTGGCGTCACCACGCCGAATCTGGGCAAACGCAGCATCAGGCGACCTCCGGGACCGCGAGTGGATGATCTTTGTGCGGCGCAATGGCGCCGTCCGCTTCGAGGGTCCGACGCGACTCGAGCGCGTCCAGAACCCGCGGCGGACTGAACGGAGTCGCGTTCATGCGCACGCCAACCGCGTCGTAAATCGCATTCGAAATAGCAGGGATAATTGGATGAAGCGGCCCTTCCCCGGCCTCCTTGGCGCCGTAGGGGCCCTGGGCGTCGGGATGCTCCACGATGAGGCTGTGGATGTCGGGAGTATCCTGGAAGGTCGGAATGCGATAGTCGAGCAGGCTCGGTCCGGTGTGCACGCCGTTGTGCTCGGCATCGACGATATGCTGCTCCATGATGGCCTCGGCAAAGCCCATGTACACGCTGCCCTCCATCTGGCCCTCGACGATGCGCGGGCTGAGCGCCTTGCCGCAATCGTGGGCGACCCACACATTGGTGACAGTGACAATGCCAGTCTCGGCATCGACTTCGACTTCGGCCACGTGGGCGGTGAAACTATACGCCGGCGACGCGCCGATGGTGCCGCCGCGATAGCTGCCGTGCCGGTCCTTGGGCGTGTCGTAGTTGCCCACGGCGGTGAGCAGTCCGTGATCGGACTCGGCCATGACAAATGCCTCGGTCAAGCTGATCTGGCGCTCGGGATCTTCCATGTCGAGGGCCTTGCGCCCGGTCAGGGTGACCCGTTTGGCCGGAATGCTCCAGCGTCTGGCCACCGACGCGCAGATCTTGTCGCGCAGCCCGCGCGCAGCCTCGAGGCACGCATTGCCCACCATCAGGGTGATGCGCGAGCTGTACGCACCCAGGTCGATCGGGCATAGATCGCTGTCGGCGCTGAGCACGCGGATGTCCGACAGGTCGAGGCCGAGTTCCTCCGACGCGATCACCGCGAGCATGGTGTTGGACCCCTGACCGATGTCGTTGGCGCCGGAAAACACCCGGGCTCGACCGCTCCGGTCGAGAGTGATCTGAACCGCGGCCTGGGGCATCTCGTTGGGATAGACGCAGTAGTTGGTGCCGCTGATGTACGTGCTGCCAGCGATGCCGAGGCCGCGACCATAGGGCAGCTCGGCGCGGCGATCTTGCCAGCCCGACGCCGCCTCGACCCGCTCCAGGCACTCGAGAAATCCGTTGGAGCCGACCTTCATCTCGTTGACCGTGACCCCGTCGGCGCCGAGGTTGTTCCTGCGCCGCAGCTCGATGGGATCCATGCCCAGCTGAACCGCCGCCTTGTCGAGCTGGCACTCGATGGCAAAGCGCGGCTGCACGCTGCCATGGCCGCGCTTGGGCCCGCACGCCGGCTTGTTGGTGTAGGCGCGCCGGCTGTCGAAACGGTAGGTGGGAAATACATACGGCGCAGTGAGAAGCTGGCCCGAGTAATACGTGGTCACCAGACCAAAGCTCGAATAAGCGCCGCCGTCGATGATCGTCTCGGCCGCCACGCCCGTGATCGTGCCGTCACGCCTGAAACCGGTCTTGTAGTGCATCTTCATCGGATGCCGGCCGCGGTGGCTGTAGAACACTTCCTCGCGGGTGTACAGGATCTTGACCGGCCGCCCGGTCATAAGAGCCAGCTTGGCGACGCAAAACTCGAGGTCGAACGGCTCTGATTTGCCACCGAATGCACCGCCCAGCGGGGGCTGAATGACCCGGATCCGATGCGCCGGCATGCCCAGCACTTTGGCTAGCTCGCGGTGCAAATAGTGCGAGACCTGCGTCGCCGACCACACGGTCAACACTCCGCTGGTCTCGACATTGGCCACCGCACAGTGGGGCTCGATGGCTGTGTGTGTAGTGCCCTCAAAGAAATAATCGTCTTTGATAACTATATCTGCCTCTTCGAGAGCCTGGTCGACCGGGCCGAATTCGAGCTTGACGTGTTTGGACAGGTTGCCCTTCTTGGCGTACGGATTGATCTGGACCGCATCGGGGGCCAGCGCTGCTTCGGGATCGAAGTAGGCGGGCAGGAGCTCGTACTCGACCTCGATAGCGTCGCACGCCGCGATGGCGGTATCTTCATCGATTGCGGCAACCGCGGCGACTCCATCACCGACAAAGCACACCTTGTCCACACACAGCGCGTTTTCGTCAGGGGTCCATGGAATGACCCCGTAGGGGACGGGAAAATCCCTGCCGGTTACCACTGCGTGTACCCCCTCCATAGCCTCGGCCTTGCCGACATCGATCGCGACAATGCGGGCGTGTGGATGCGGGCTGCGCTTGATCTTGCCGTGCAGCAAGCCCGGCAACTTAATGTCGTCAGTGTAGCGCGCGATGCCGCGCATGCGGTCGACCGCATCGACCTTGCGATGCGCCTTGCCCAGCTGCCAGTGGCTCTCGGCAGCTTCGTCTCGGCCGTCGGACTTCTTCTTGAAATCGCCCATAGATCGCGCCTCTGCTCGGTTATGAAGTTTTGCTCGGGTTGCCGGCTCGACGATGGTCGTCCTTGCCCTCGTCCTCGGCGGCCATCAGCTCGCTGGCCTCCACGATGGCGTCGACGATCTTGGTGTACCCGGTACAGCGGCACAGATTACTGGCCAATGCCTCGGCCACCTCGCCCCGGGTCACCTTGCGGCCCACCGCGGACAGATAAGCCTCGGCAGCCATGAGAATGCCGGGAGTGCAAAAACCGCACTGAGCAGCGACCCACTTGTCGAAGCAATCGTGCAACGGATGCATACCGGGCCGGGTGAGGCCCTCGACCGTCACTACCTCGCGGCCCTGGACATGCACGCCCAGGGTAATGCACGACAGGACCGGACGCCTGTCGATCTGCACAGTGCACGCGCCACAGTCGCCCTTGTCGCATCCCTGCTTGCTCCCGATCAGGTCGAGCTTGTATCGAAGCACTTCGAGCAGGGTGTAATGGGGCGGAGCGGCGACTTCGACCGGCTCGCCATTGAGCTGAAACGACAGCAAAAACGACTCGGCCATGGCCTCTTATTGCGCGCCGGACTCGATGGCGCAAGTGCGATGCGAACCGCCCGGCTTCCCGACCGTGTTTTTTGCCGGGTAATTGCCGCGGTTCAGGCCGGGAATAACGCGTCGCATCATTCACATCTTCCGGGTCGGGCACGCGGCCGATGGAGGAGCCGGAATGTCCGGTGATCGAGCTGCGTGTTACCATCGAGCTCGACTCATGGGATTTCGCAGAATCGTTCCTGGGCTGTTCTTACTCGTATTTCCTGTGCTCGAGCTATCGCTGCTTGCGGGCGCTGCACAGGCCGAGCGGGCATCGCGGGTCAAGAGGGTACGCGAGCGTCCTGTCATCTGGTTGCCCGGGCCGGAAACGGCCCGGACGGGAGCTGCGGATGTATCCAGGATCATCTATGTCAACGGATGCTGGGGCGCCGAGGGGTGCACCATCCGCCACAGCACAGCCAACGATGCCCTGCAGAACCTCTCGAGCATACCCAACGTCGCCCAGGGTCAGGACGTCAAGGTGAGCGAGTTTGCCCACAGTCAGGAGGTCTGGAACGAGACCATTCGGTGTTTGCGCGAGGTGTATTGGCCGTATGACGTCGAGATATGGGACAGTTTTCCGGGCCGGGATGCCGACCCGGCCGACACCGCCACGTCCCACCATGAAGCCATCCTGGCCGGTTCTGCAGGCGAACTCGGCCTGTCCGACAACATCGGCGGCATCGCATTGGCCAGCTGTGACCCAGTCGACAATGTGATCAGCTTTAGTTTTGCCAACACCACGGGGCCGGATTGGATCGAACTGTGTTGGACTGTAGCTCAGGAGAGCGCTCACTCGTTCGGTCTGGACCATGCCTTTCAGTGTCTCGATCCCATGACCTATCTTCCCGGGTGTGGGCAGAAATTTTTTCGCAACGAGCTTGCGGACTGCGGTGAGTTTTCGACCAGGCCCTGCAATTGCGGAGGCATGAAGCAGAATTCGCACAACCGCTTGCTCGCTGCGCTCGGCCCGGGCCAATCGCCAGCACCTCCGGACCTCGACATCGTGGCGCCGCGACCCGACAATGTCATCGGAAACGACACTCAAATCGAGGCAGTGGCCAGCGACCCGCGTCTGGTCGACAGGCTGGAGCTCTACATCAACGGCTGGCTGTACAAAACCCAGCAAGGTCACGCGTTCGAAAATCGGTCTGATCCGTACCAATTCGAGTTGCCGGCGTTGCCCGACAGCGTGCTCGATATCGAGGTTCGGGCGTACAACGACCTCGATAGTATGTCGAGCCAGACGCTGCGGGTCACCAAGGGCGCGCCGTGCAGCTCGTCGGCCACGTGCCTGGATGGTCAGGAGTGCGACGGACAAGGGCGTTGCATCTATCCGGCCCCCACCGGGAAGCTCGGCGATGTATGCGAGCGGCCGATGGACTGCATTTCCCATCTCTGCCCGCAACTGGGCAATGAGCAGCGGTGTAGCGAGATCTGTATACCGGGTCTCGAAGGGCAGTGTCCGGCCGACTTCGAGTGCCTCGAGGCGGGCAGTGCGGGAACTTGCTGGCCGATTGAAACGGCTGGCTGTTGCAGTGCCGGGGCGGGCCAGGGCCCGACTCCGGGTCAAATCTTGCTCTTTCTTTTGTGTGCTGGGATGCTGCTCAGGCCCTGGCGGCGCAGGCGATCGCCCGGACGTCCCGGCAAGGAATGCGAAGGAAAACGTCGATGAAGTCCAGCAAACGACACTGGGTTGGTGCCGTCGCGATCACTCTCGCGGTCTTCTCGGTCGTCTTTTTGGGCTCGCTGGCCCCGGCGAGAGCCGACTCCACGGCGACCAGCACGATCACTCAGATGCAAATCCTGGAGTCGTCGGACACGCAATACGAGCTCTATCACGGCGTGCTCTGGCTGGAATACGACAAGGCCAAACACAACTACCGGTGGGGCGGCAAGCACTGTGAGGACAAGGGGCTGAGCGACGCCAATCTCAGTTTTTTGTTCACCGCGTTTCGCGCTCAGCACAAGGTCACGATCCGCTACAAGAGGACTCGGCACGAGGGCGCTTTTTACCGCTGCATCACCGGCTTCATCATCGCGCGCAATTGATCAGCTGATCGTGAAGATTGCCATTTATGTGTGCGGGCGTCTCAGAGAGGACTATTTGCGCGCGGCCGAGGCCGAGTATCGCAAGCGATTGCGTTCCTATTGCAAGCTCGACGTGGTCGAGTTCAAGAGCGATCGGGCGCTGCTCGCCGCAGTACCCGACCGCGCTCGATTGTACGCCCTGGACGAGTGCGGCGAGCTGCTGACCAGTGCCCAGTTTGCCCACATGCTGGCCGGTGATGAGATTGCGGCGGTTCCGGTTGTGTTTGCCATCGGCGGCCCCGACGGTCACAGCGATGCGCTGCGTGCTCGGGCCAGACGCGTATTGGCGTTCGGCCGCCTCACTGTGGCTCATCGTCTGGTCCGAGTTCTCCTCGTCGAGCAGATCTACCGCGGATTTCGCATCATCCGCGGCGAGCCGTATCACCGAGACTGACGCTGGTCTGGAAGCTGCCCTGTCTCGCCCGTGTTGCACGACCCAGGACAGACTGTATAGGCTAGACCACATGCGCTCGGTTGATGCGCTCGCTGTGGCTCATACCCGGATGGTTGCAACCGGAATTGTCACGGCCTTGTCTGTACTGCTGCTGGCCTGTGGCAGGCCGCTGCCGAAAGTTGACTCACCGGAGCCAGCGCCACTCTCAGCGGCCGCCTACAGCCACTATCTGCGCGGTCGTATCGCAATCCACGAGGGCAGTTACGACCAGGCTATCCGGCAATTTCGCGCCGCCTCGCTGGCTGCCCCCGACGAGGTACCGATCCAGGTGGCGCTGATCGAAGCTCTGAGCAAGGCTGGCCATCGCGCCGAAGCACTTCGCGTCGCCGAGCAGGCGCAGGAAAAATGGCGCCACGACGCCTCGGTGTGGCTGGTCAGCGGCGCTCTGTACCGCCGCGCCGGCCGGGACGATCGCGCTGTTCAGGCCTATCGAACGGCCCGCTTGCTCGATCCCGACAGCGAACCGGCTTATCTGGGGCTGGCCGCCAGCTTTGTGGCCCTCGACCGGCCCCATCGCGCCGAAAAAACATATCGGACTTTGATCGACCGCCGGCCCGACTCGATCACCGGTCGTTACCGGTTGGCCCGGCGACTGATGCAACGGCAGGCATACGGGCCGGCCGAGCACCAACTGCGCCGGGTTCTGGAACTCGATCCAGACCACGTCCGTGCCCGCATGGCGCTGGCCCGAGTCCTGAGCACGCGGGGCAAAAAACGCGACGCCATCGCCATGATGCGCCGGGCGTTTGACCACTCGGATGGCGATCCGAAGGTGGGCAAGGAGCTGCTCGGCCAGCTGCTGGATACCGGCGATCGCGCGGGTGCCCTGGCTCTTCTGAGCGAGCTGGACCGCGCTGATCTGGCCGCCGCGCCGCGCCTTTTGTTCGCCGAAGTCTATCTGCAACTAGGCGAAATGAATCGTACGATCGCCATTGCCGAGGCCGTCCTCGCCGATCTTCCCTCGCACGGCAGGGCCCGTCTGCTCAAGGCCAGCGCTCTGGCCGAGCTAAACCGCCTGGACCAGGCTGTATCGCTGCTTCTCGACGTGCTTCCCCGGGCCCGGGCGTACCCCGAGTGCCGCGCCCTGGCTGCTGAACTCATCGCCCGACAAGGGGATTACTGGCGCGCGAGTGCCTTGGTCGAGCGCGCTCTGGCCCTCCGTCCGCGCCATACCGGCCTGGTCATCGCTCGCGCCCGCGTCGAAGAACTCGGCGGCCACAGCGGCCGGGCGCGAGCCATACTGCGCGCGGCCATGGCTGCCCGTCCCTCCCATGCCGAACTGCTCTACGCCTACGGTGCGTTCGAGGATCGGCAGGGCTATCCACACCGCGCAGTGGCCGCTGTGGAGAAGATTTTGGCGGCCGATCCCGACAATGCCACAGCGCTCAACTTTGTCGGCTATTCACTGGCCGACCGCAATATCGACCTGCCGCGGGCCGAACGGCTGCTCTTGCGCGCGCTCGATGTGGCACCGGGCGATGGGTTTATCCTGGATAGCTACGGCTGGCTGTTATTTCGGCAAAACCGCCTGGATGAGGCTCTGATCGTACTCGAGCGAGCCGCCCGGATGGTGCCGCGCGAGCCCGAAATTCTCTGGCACCTGGGCGAGTTGCTCCTGGCCCGACAGCAACCGGCCCGGGCAGTCGAACTGTTCGAGCAGGCTCGCTCTTTGCGACCTGAGCAGCGCCTGCTCCGCCGCATCGAAAAGCGCATCCGGGCTCTCCGCCCCGAGCGGACCGAATGAGCGACCCCGCGACGGCGAGGTGGCGAGATTTTGGCTGCAAAGTTCCGATGAGTTACCACCGCAGGCGATCGAGCTGGGTCAGTGCAGTGGTGTATGGAGCGGGCTAGTGCTACCGTACGTGCGATGCCTGGAACAGTCGATACGGCGCAGAGGACTGTCTGCCAAACCGATTCACCGGGAAGCGCACGGTCAGGCCAGGGGCTCGCACGGACAGTTCGGCCGCCGTGTTTCGGGATCTGGCGGGTCATCCTGTTCATCGCAGCTGCGACGCTTGTAGCGTGCACTGCCAGGCCGACCGAAGAGCAGTGCAACGCTCTGGTCGACCACATCATCGAGCTCGAAATCAAGGAGGCGGGCACTGCCAGGCTCACACCGGCGATGAAGGCCGATCTCGAAAAACAACGCAAGGAGTTAAAGGATTACGTTCGCAAGCAGGCGGTCGATAAATGTCTCGAGAGCCTGCCCTTATCGGTTGTTGAGTGCGGGATTGCGGCCAAAAATTTGGACGAGCGGGCGGCCTGCGAAAAACAGTGAGTCGGCCGACTTGGCGCGGTTCGTCGCGCGACGACGGGGCATACTCGCGAGTCGTGGGGGAGTCGAGCATCCATCCCCATGGGTCGAGTGATCAGAGATCCCGATGAAACACCGCGTCTACTTGATCGCGTCCGAGTATTCGGCACCGCTTGCACTGCTGAGCAGCATGTCGGCCGAGACCTATCGGACGCAACCTGTGGTCAGGTCCGAGTCGGACAGCAGCTCCCGGTCGGATGAACCGTCGCCATGGCAGCGGCTGTTTTTTTCGGCACCGTCCCAGGGCCAGAGCTGGGCGGACATGGGCGCTGCTCGGCCGCCATCGCTCAGCGATCTTCTGGCCTCGGCAGCGCATCGCGCACTGGGCTCGTTGCACGATCTGTGCGGTTACGACGAGTACGCCGAGACCCGTAGTTCGATCACCGACCTCCTGGTCGCCACCATGCCCCTCTTGGGCACCAGGCCGGACAGCAACGTCAACACGGGATTGATTCCATTGATGCTGCGCGCCACCCTGGGCCTCGAGTTCGACTGTCACTGCCAATTCGTATCTGGCACGGCGGACAGCGGAGCCAGTGCATTTGCCTCGGCTGTCCGCATTGCGCAGAGTCGAGCGGCGACCATACTGGTGGCTGCAGGGCAGATCATACCGTCCGGTTATAGCGGCCAGTATCGCATCCGCAGTGTGTTCACCGCCGAGGAGCAATTTCAGGGTCTCGACATGATGGCGGTCGGCGATATCCTCATGGATGCGCTGCGGCGCACCCACGCCGGTCCGGGATTCGATCTTGGCAAGTGCCAGAACTGGCTGACCGAGGTGCGGCGCTGCAAGCTCGAAAGTGCGCGGGCCTATCCCGCCGCGTTGGGCGTCTCGGGCGGTGATCCGGGCAGTGCAGACCGCTTTGTGACCCGTTACTTTCGCAGTGTGGACGTGGCCAAAGCCGGCTGTGGAGCCGCTGCGGCGATACTCACCTCGGATTCCGAGTTGCTCGGGCGGATCCGGCGTTACGGCAAGGTTCACTCCAGAGGCCGGGGCAAGCGCTATCGCAACACTCCCGTCGTCGAGGTGGTGGGCGTCGGCGACGGCACCACGAATCCGAAAGTGTTGGCCCGAAGGTCGCCGTTGGTGGCAGTTACGTCGATGCGTCAGGCCCTCGCATCGGCGGCCGACGACGCCGCACTACCGCTTTCGGTATATCCCGACAGTGCATTTGCCGTCCTGCACGATGCCTTTCCGAGCATGGAAATGGCCTTTCTTCTGGCCGTCGGACTCGATTGGCAGCGAGCGGCGCTGCGGATGACCACGTGGTGGTCAAATCCCTACGGCGGTTTACTCGCCTTTGGCGACGCGGTCGGGGCCTCGGGTCTGGTCCAGGTCTGCAAGGCGTTTCACGTATTCACCGGCGATCGCCGCTATATCCGGCCCGAACTCAATCCGATCCGGCGTTTTCGCCGCGAGGGGTCGTACGCATTTACCGGCTCCATCGGAGGGCCGCTCTCGCACGCTGTCATCTCCATTCTACGCGGCGGTATTCCGCCCACAGCACGGGATCAGACGGCGTTTTTCGACGATCCGTATCGGGACAGCAAGTCCCTCTCGCTGGCTCGCGATGAGCTCGATCGGCGCAAGCGATTGAGTGATTCGGCTCGCGTGTACAGCCAGCGTCTGGCCGTGTACGATCAGAGTTTATGGCTCATCGAAGCGGCCACCGAGATCGACGCGCGCAGCTGCGCCCAGGCGATCCCCCTCGAAATCGCCACTGCACTGGGCCTGGAGCGGCTACTCGGGTTGATCGAAGACCAGTATCTCGACCGATGTCGCGCCGACGTGATAGAGCTCGTAACCGAGCTCAGGGACAATTATCTGGCTGCACAGAACACCCGGGAGATCCGTGAAGCACGCGACAAATACAACGCTGGCCTCGCCGGGCTGCTCGCGGCTTGGCGCGAGAACGGGGTTTTGCGGCCGGATGCCGAGATCCACGCCAATCTGTCGCGCGGGGTGTGCGATGACTCCCAGTCCGATGATGCGCAAGCAGACAACTGCGACCGAGCGCTCGATGAGGCGCTCGACTCGCACAGTCGAGAGCAGCGCCACCTCAAGGCGCTCAAACAATGTGTGCGGGTTCCCGCCGCCATTTTGATCGAGCCGGGAAAATCTACCCGGCGACTTTGTTTCATGCCCAGCCTGGGTGATATCGACCGCGCTGACTTCATGAGTTTTCCGCCGGACGACCCGCCGGCCATGTACGCTGACGCCGGTATTCTGCCGTGGTGGAACAGCCGCGCAACCCGTCCCGATCAGCCGATCGAGTTGCCGTCTGGCGAGTGGTCGAGGACAGACAGTGGTTCGGTGGGCACGGCGGCCAAGAGCGGTCCTGAGCCGGACGCAGTGTTCGACGCGTTGACCACGTCAGGTCGCACCCTTGCCGAAGAAAGTCGGCCCGAGTTGGTGTTTCTGCGCGCTTTTTTTGCTCCGGCCGGTCCCCAGGCAGCTGTTGATCTGGCGATGAGGGATCTCGGCGTTGCCCCCGAGATCCCCCCGGAGTTGCCGCCGAGCAGACAAGTGCCGGCCATCTTCTACAAAAACGATATCATCGGATCGAGCAAGATCGAACATGTCCACGAAGCCTACGAGCTTTTGGGCCGGGCGGTGCAGCGGGCGCGCGGTTGGTTCGGCATGTACGCATCGACCTGCGCCCAGCATGGCGACTCGGTCTCGCTGGTCTCTCTCGACCGACGCCTGGAGCGGATCGGCAGCGATGTGCAGAGCGAGGCATTGCCCGCCCGCACCGAGGCGATCAGCAATGCATCGCGTTTTGCCCGCGATGTCGCGGAATGGTGCCTCGGCTACGGCATTCGCCTGCGCACAGTGGTTTCGTTCGGCCACGGGGTGCCATATCGCGATGTCAACGACGACCGTTCGGTGGCCTCGGATTCGGCCATTCGAGGAGCGCGTCTACTCGACTTCATCACCGATGAAGCACGCAACTTCGGATTCGCGCACCTGCCGTGGATCGTATTCGATTCGACCGAACTGGGCGACATAAAGGACGCTGCCGATCTATTCGAGCACGAACTTCTGGCCGCCTCGGGGCCCAACTGGTCCATCCCAGCCGGACCATCGTCTCCGGTGGCCCTGGAGCGCTGGGACGACATTCGATTTACGGTCTGGTATCGGCCAGAAGAGGACTGAGCCGGCCAACTGTGCCCGACCTCGAGTTTCGGGTGCCAACGACCAGGGCACCAAACCCGGCAGCGCGTTCGAGCGCTGATCTGCCGATCGCTTGGTTATTTCGAGTGGGCTTCGTTACCTTTGCCAAAAATCTGGCTCAATTCATAAGGTGGAGCAACCTCAAGTTGCTCGTATGTGCACTCGTGGGCCGGCTTATCCGGCCGCCAGCGGGCAAAATGGGCGGTGTGGCGAAAGCGAGTTCCCTCCATATGATCGTAGGTAACTTCGCACACGCGTTCGGGTCGGAGTGGTTGCCAGGACAGGCTCTTGCCCTTGCTCCACCGGCTCTCGCCTCCGGGGATGCGCTGCATTTCACCGTTCCTGTGCAACCAGGGGTGAGTTTCAGCGGCTCCCTCGCGCAGAGGCTCGAGCTCTTCGACCAGTTCGGCGCGTCGTTTGGCGGTGAAACTGGCTGCCACTCCGACGTGGTGCAACGCGCCATTCTCGTCATACAGGCCGAGCAAGAGCGATCCCACCATGGTACCGGGGCCGTTTTTGTGCCAGCGGAACCCGGCGATCACGCAGTCGGCAGTGCGGGAATGCTTGATTTTGAGCATGGATCGTTTATTCGGTTGATAGATGTCGTCCAGCCGCTTGGCTATGACTCCATCCAGGCCTGCGCCCTCAAAGCGGTCAAACCAATCCGCAGCGGTATTGCGGTCCCGAGTTGCTGGAGTCAAGTGAATCGGCGGCTGGGCTTCGGCAAGTAGTGACTCGAGATGGGTACGCCGCTCGGCAAAGGGCAGCGGACGCAGATCGTCGCTGCCGACGCACAAGACGTCCCACAGGACCAGCGAGGCTGGAGTTTTTTCGGCCAGCATGGCGACCCGCGATTCTGCGGGATGCATGCGCTGGCTGAGTGCTTCGAAGTCGAGTCCAGCTGGACTGACCACGACAATCTCGCCGTCCATGACACAGCGCTCGGGCAACTGGGCGCGGATCGGCGCCTCGAGCTCCGGGAAATAGCGATCGAGCGGCTTGAGGTCTCGGCTTTGGAGCAGCCAATCGGCGTCATCGCGAAACAAGAGGACGCGAAAACCGTCCCACTTGGGCTCGTATAGCCAGTCGGCCCCGTGGGGCAGCGCTTCGGCACGCTTGGCCAGCATGGGTTTGAGCGGCGAGCTGACGGGTAAGTTCATGGCATCTCACCATAGCAGATCGCCCGCTTTCCGACTTCGTGCTACTGGCATCGGCTCAGCGGTACAACCGGCGTCTGTCGAGCAAGTGCGCCGCTGGAGGGCCTTGTCGTCCAATGACCAGGTTTCGGCGGGCTGCAACGCTTGTCAATCAGGCGGCGATGTGGGATCTGTCTGGTCCGTGCTGCGGCCCGCAAGCATGTATCCAGTATCATTGAATGTTGCATGACCTGATTCACTCAGAGGTATAGCTCGTGTCATCTGAACTATCGAAGAGCCCACCGATCGCCACGCGGATCCCGGGATTTACCCTTCGCGCCGCTACCAGCGAGGATGTTCCGCTGATTTGCCAGTTTATTGTGGAATTGGCGGAATACGAAAAACTGCAACACCAGGTTGAGGTGACTGAACGGGATCTGCGTGAAACGCTATTTGGCTCGAGCCCCAGGGCCGAGGTCATTATCGGACACTTTGAGGGACAACCTGCTGCATTTGCACTGTTCTTTTACACCTACTCCACGTTTTTGGGTCGGCCGGGTCTGTATTTGGAAGACCTATTCGTGCGTCCCAGCCAGCGGCGCAGAGGACTCGGGCGTATTCTGCTGAGTTACCTGGCCAAACTGGCAAAGGAACGAGGTTGTGGCCGCTTCGAGTGGTCGGTTTTGGATTGGAACGAACCGGCTATCACGTTTTATCGTTCCCTTGGGGCACAGCCCATGGATGAATGGATCGTGTATCGCCTGACCGGCGAGGCTCTCGATGACGTGGCCGGGGAATTCTGAGGGCAACATTCCCGGCAAGGGCAGCTGCAACATCGCGACAATGCCGTGGTGAATCATGTGGGCCGGCGCGAAGCGCTCGGGCCGCGCCCAGTCGCGTTGCATCCTTTCCAGTGTGACCGGGCGCCGTACCCGGCCTGGGTACCAGATATCTCCTACAGAGCACCGCACCGGAACTGTGCGAATTGCCTCTATCGCCGAGACCGGCCACATGTATCATGCATCGGCCGTCACGATTGAATCACCGGCCATCCGGCCGCTCCGCTGTGCAAGAGCTCCGCTTTGCCTTGCTCGCCAGGACGTCCGGCCCGGGACGCTGAGTACTGCGCCGCAATTGGGAACGACTCCGAGCTACGACGACCTATCCGAACAAACCAAGGCGTTTGTCTCGGTGTACGAAAACGTGCTCGCCCTGCAGAATGTGCGGGTCATCGACGGCACCGGCGCGCCGGCTCACGAGGCACAAACGATCGTCCTGCGCAACGGCATCATCAAGCAGGTCGGCAACACGGCGACTACCACCATCCCCACCGACGCGGTAATCCGCGATATGACCGGCAAAACCATCACTCCCGGGTTCGTCATGGTGCACGAGCACATGTTCTATCCGTCCGGAAACGCCAACTACAACCAACACGGCTACAGCTTTCCCCGCCTCTACCTGGCCGGCGGCGCTACCACCATTCGCACCGCTGGCAGCATGGCGGCGTACGCCGACCTCAATATCAAACGCGCTATCAATGTCGGCACCATTTAGTGGTGCCGGGCTACGCCAATCCTCGGGCCATCGAGCTACTCGTGGAGGCCGGATTCTCGCCCGAGCAAGCCATCCAGATCGCCACTGCCAACGGCGCCCGCCACCTCGAGCAAGATGATATTGGCACCATCGCGGCCGGCAAACGCGCCGATCTGGTGGTCATCGATGGCAACCCGGTAGCCGATATCACCGATCTCTACGCCATCGAGCTAGTGTTCAAAACGGTATCGGCTTTTCCCGGGCCGACCTCATCGAGCCGGTGCGCGGCAAAGTGGGACTGCACTGAGTTTGCTCAGTTGTCTGTCCAGACATCCGACCGAGAGCTCCACCATGGCTGGACCCGCTGCATTTAATCCCGTGCTTCCAGATAGTTGTATAGTTTGACCATGTAGTTCTTTATTGCATATGTTCTCTCCACATAAAATCCCTCATACTCCACTGGCCGAAATACCTGCACGTTCTTCGCCGGATTGTCCGGATCCTCGAAGCCCTCGGGATACTCGAATATCGAATCGAACGATTGCTCGTATGAAACCCCAAACTCGGCAAGCTCGTAAGTCGATGTCTCGAAAACATATTCATTATTCATAAGGAAATACACTTCTGAGTGATCGACAAATCCGCCTTCAATGTCTATTTCACCCAGAGTGTCGCCATTTTCCAGGGTTGTACCAGGTCAGGTGTATTTTTCTGCAAATGCGAAGCCATCATCTGTTTTTATCGGAGTAAAGTCGGCAATTTTGCGGTATTTTCCGCTATTTGCAGAAATTCATGGTACTCCGACGAGGTCAGTAGGTCGCTCGGAGTGAGGTAATTCATGAAGCGAGACAATGCGCATTGCCGAAGAAACGGTGGCGAACGCGCTTGCGAATGAGCTTGCTGTCGGGGGCACGAGCCCCGCGCGGCGTGGTGCCAAGGACCTCGGCCACGCCGACCAAAAAGTTCTCTCCATCTTCGAGCCTCATACAGACCTCATCGTCACGGGCAAAAGAGACCCATTGTACGGTCATAAGGTGTGCCTCACGACCGGCAAGTCGGGGTTGCTCATCGACTGCCAGGTGCTCGACGGAAATCCCAATGACACGACTTTGGCCGTCGATGCCATCGAGAGAGTCGAACAAATCTACGGCCAACCACCGCGCCAGGCCGCTTTTGATGCCGGATTTCGCTCAACAGCCAACCTGCACAAGATCAAAGACCTCGGCGTCGAGGATGTGGTGTTCAACAAAGGCGGC
>JAKSDA010000188.1 GCA_022360315.1 Pseudomonadota bacterium | reverse complement strand
GTCGTCGCAAAGGGTCGCGATCGACCGCGGCACGCCGTCGCTGAGGCGCGCGACCAGGCGTAGTCGGGTCCGATCGCCGAGAGCGGCGAATGCGGGAGCGGGATCGAAGGTGGCTTTACGCCTGGACATGGACGGCAATGTCCTGTATCGAGGACGCAACGCGACGGTAGGTGCTCGTCGGAGGGTGGCGTGGTTAGAGCTTTATCGGCCTCGGGCGGCAGCAGCACCAGTGTCGAGGCGACCGCGGTGGATACACGCTGAAAATAGACACTAATCGTTCCGCCGGCCTCGACGAATCCGCTGCCGATGCGCCGACCATTGTCGTCCACCGCGGCCAGCATGACGATCGTCGCACAATGCTGCGAGATCTTGATACGCGCCCAAATAATGGCGCGTAATGGACACGCCTTCAGCGATGGTCCACACTGACTGTTGATTTTAGCTGTTCGAATACGACAAGGATACTCGGGTTATGGTCGAAAAAAATCGTATTGTCTTGATATGGATTGTGGCGTTTCCTGTGGTTGCGTTTGCCTGGTTTCTCCTGGGAGAGTCGCAAGGTTCGGAGGAGGTGACCGTGACAAGTGCTCAGGTTGTCGAGACAACGTCAAATAAATTGGCCGCGTTAACGCCAGACCTACGCCGTCTTGATCGCAGGCCGATGCCGGGGCATGACGAAACAACACAGCGTGAGGCGTTTCGCAAGAAGTTGTCGCGAGCCTATAATGAGTACGTAGAATTTTCAAAATACCCTCCGTGGTCGCGGCCCGCTGACGGCTCACAGTACCATTTGATAGCGTGGAACCGACCTGTGTCGCACTCACAAGTAATTAGCAAGACGAAGGATGGTCGCGAAATTCACGCGGAAGCTAGAATCGCGCAGATGTTTTGGGGCCCGGGCGAAAAACTGGTCGCGCGTGTGGAAGCATGGGTAATTGGGCAACAGGGTACACGAGAGGAAGTCGATTTTAGCGCGCGAGCTGAGGTCAGAATTTGGGATGAAACGGAACTTGCGAATGGCCGGCGGCACCGGACCCGTAAGGTTGGCCCGACGGTCTCGTTTGCCTCGCAGGTCGGGGCCAAGGCGCGGTTTAAGTTCGGGACGATTGTGCCGACTGAAATCCCAGAACTGTCGAGAAAAGTCGAGCAGGCTGAGCTGGTTGTCTACGTGTCAGCCGGAGCCCATACAAAGCCGTTTGAGTTACCTTTTGAATACGCAGCCAAAAGTCCATTTGAAGTGTTGGCCAAGCGGGCCGATCGTATCGTCGCCGGCTCACTTGAGGTCGAACTGGAGGTTAGGGCTGATCACGCAGCGCCGGTGCTGATCCAGGCGACTCTATTCGCAAAAAACGGGAACGTGCCCGTTGCGATCTTCGATGGTTTTGTTCGCCCTAAGCTATCTGGTCGGCAGGTAGCAACAATTACCTTTTTTGGTCGTGCCATCAACGATGTGGGAGAGGACGGTCCGTACATGATTCGTGCGATTCATGGACGTGCGTCGAACGCAAAGGGAGAGACCTACTGGCGCTGCGACCAAGAATTCTCCACTTCTGCCTACAAGGCCAGCGACTTCTCGGATGCAGAATGGTGGAGCGAGGAGCGCTCCGCCAAACTCTCACAATACGAGGAGCTCATGAATGACAACACGCTGCGAACGCCATAAAAGGGGATAGGCAATGAAACCCGCGACGAAAGGAGTATCCCATGGGAATGTGCTGTTGGCTTCACGAAAAATATCTTTCCGTTTTGGCCTGACCATTCATCACATCTTCCTGAATCACTGCAGACGCATGGAATTCTCATGGATACGACGTATGGCAGCAACGGGCCGTAACTATGACCGGTGCCTACCGCTTCTCTCGGAGCGTACTGTTCAGCGCCATACCGCTCAGATTTCCTGTTCTTTGGTAAGTGCCGGTCTCTCTCCCAAAAGATGTGATGAATGGTCAGGTTTTGGCCGCCGATGCACCCCGCATGGCTGCGTTGCTCAAGAGTTAATGGAACTTGTTCGACACGGCGCCCTTGGGGGGCGCATTGGTTTCTGCACTGGTTTTCTCAGATAAGCGATAATTCAATTTTTGGAACGAATAACAACACAGAGCTCATTATGAAGAAGATCATCGTTGTTTGCGCATTATCATTAGCATCTTGGTTACCGCCATCGTCGGCTGATGCCGGCGACTATGTCATCTACTTACATGGTCGTAGTATGCAAGGATGGCCGGGGAATGCATTGGTCTGGGCACCGTTTGGTTGGCAGCATCTAACGCTGACCTACAATGGAAGCGAAAGGCTGATAAATTGGACGACTCAAAACCAGGTCAAGAGTGCCCTGCGAACGTATTGTCGTAATTCGAATCAATGCGTGGTGGTTACATATAGCGCTGGTATGAACCGCTTGTTGTTGGCGTTAGATGATTTGGCTAAAGAAGGGACGCCGGCCGATCGGATTCTTTGGATTGAGGCAGCGGCCTCCGCCGCTGGTGGTACAGAGACGGCAGAGTACACAACCAAGTGGTGGAAACGGTTCATGGCGAAGGTTTTGGGACTGAATGCAAAGATCGATAAGGATCTTACGCCAAGTCGAATGCGGGGTACGTTCGGTTACATTCAGAATCGTGCTCCTGTATCCGTCTATCATAGCGCGGGTAAGAAAAATATCTGCCGCAAGTTTCTCTTCGGTGCGGTGAAGATCTGCGGAAACGACAAAATGCCAGGAGAGAAAGGAGATGGCGCAGTGCCCGTGCACTCTGCCTGCGGTTACGCTGCCCGCGCTACGCGGCATTCATGCTGTGACAGCGCATCGAAGTATACGAACCGCCAAGCAGCTCAATGCGCATTACATAATCATAACCATAGTGGTATGTTTGGGGTCGGTGTGGTAACTGCGACGGTGCGCTTTGGCGGAGTTTCTAGCTATAGTTCGGACGACATGTTATCGAGTTCCAGCCTACCGGATGGCGATGAGGCATGGGATGACGTGGATGCGGAGAGCGAAGGACCAACGATTGCGGGCGTACTCAACGTCACGCCGCCGGATAGCGACGGAGACGGCCGCTACGATACCTGCATTGCGTGCGATCCAGCGGGATGTGGCCATTGCGAGGAGTTCTCGATCGCCGAGGCGGCGTACAGTAGCACGTGCAACCGGCTTACCTGCACTCCCACGCTTGAGACGAAGACGACGCAAACGTCAATCAGGGAGACAAAGGAAATGTGGGGTGAAGGCAACCGTATTCGCGTCGTGCGGAGAGACGGAACCACGAGGTACTATTATCTTAGGACTGGGGTGACTGTATCTGGTGGTGGTGTCGTCAATAGTTGTAGTAGCGTTCGGTTTTGTAAGCTTGGGGTAGACGTGTCGGTGAGCAGTGGCAATCAGATTGCAATACGAAGTCGCCGCGATGGTTCCTATAAATACTTGACGTTTAGCGGCGCGACCCTGCTAAGCAGCGGAGAGGTACTGGAGAATGTAGAGCGACTTGAATTTTTCGGCAATCAGATGATTTGGGGCACAACGGTCGGTAGTCGCTTTGGCTCGAATCACGAATACCTTCGCTTCTATGTTGTGGATAACGATGACATGGCTCTCTAGTGCCTGTATCAGGGTGGTTATGAAGTAACCGACAACCTGTACTTAACACTACTGTGCCAGGTCACCGCCGACGAGATAGCGACCGCACTCGACATCAGCGTGCGAACCGCCGCTCGCAACCGAGCGCAAGCTCGGAATCCTTCCGTGAAGGCAGGCCCCGATGCCGGTCGGTCGTTGGGTTGCCGGGCAATATGCTTCCAAATATGCCTCAAGGAACTATTTCGGGTACGGCCTCGAATCTTAGCGTAGCACTTCGTCCGTGTCCGGCCGCTCGCCCATTGCTTATGCTCCCTCCTCGACGCCTTGCCACAGGCGCACTGGCTCGACCCTACTGGGCACTTACACACACCGCTTCGGCCGATGCACAGCGATCGCGGCCGACCGGTCCACCAACGCAGTCGGGTTGCGCACCAGAAACCCGTTGACCCACACGTGCCCGGCCCGGATCAGCGCCACGGGATCAGGCAGATCCGGCCGACGCTGGGCCAACACCTTCATTAGCTTCTATCGTCAAGTCTTGGCCGTGTCGATTCGGCAACCGGCGGCAGGCCCGCGCTTATTCCTGCGCGAAGGGCAGTTCGCGTGAACTTGCGGGTCCTTTCCGATCACTGGCCTCGACAGCGCTCGGTTGTGTTT
>JAKSDA010000002.1 GCA_022360315.1 Pseudomonadota bacterium | reverse complement strand
CGCATCACAAATTGAAATCACGTGCGGCTCTGTAAAAGTAAATACTGGTGATTTCATTGTGGCTGACGAAGAAGGCATTGTTGTTATTCCTCAAAATGATATAAAAAACGTTTTAGATAGTGCCCTTCAAAAGAAAACACGTGCGGAATCACAACCACTCGATGAATGGCGCAAGAATCACTATAAAAAAATAAGTGACCTGGTAAACGCTAAATAAAGAAAGCACGATAGACAGACAGTGCATTCAGCTCTGTCCTGCGCGTGGGGGACCCTCAGATCCTGCGTTGAACGAATGATCGGGTTCAGATATCCAGTACCAGACGCCCGGATTTGGCACGCCCGACGCACACGCACATCTTGTCGCCCTGTCTGCGCTCGGCATCGCTCAGAATCGCATCGCGATGGTCGATATCACCGGACACCACCGGGGTGATACAGGACCCGCAAATACCCTGGGTACAGGAACAGGGAACACCGGCGCCAGCGCGGTTCAGCACATCGATCAAGTAGTCGTGCTCGCCGACGTGCAACACTGTACCGGAGCGGGCAAGTTCCACTTCAAAAGCGCGGTTTTCGGCGTGTTTCCATTCGCGCTGGGCAAAGGTTTCTGAAAACAACGAAGTATCCGGCCAACCGTGTGCTCTGCCAGCGCCGATAACCCAGGTCATGAACCCCGCCGGTCCGCACATATAAAGCTCCCGCCCCCGACGATACGGACCCAGTACCCGTGACGGCTCGAACATTTGGGCTTCGTCACCATCATCAAGGTGAACGGACACTCGATCGGCAAAGGGCAGTTCAGCCAGTGTGTCGGAGAACGGCAACACAGCGCGGCTGCGGGCACACAGATGTACTGCAAATGGTTTGCCTGACTGGTGCAGTGTATGAGCCATGGATAAAATCGGTGTCAACCCGATACCACCGCCAATCAATAGATACGATCGAGCTGATAGGTTAAGGGGAAAATTATTGCGCGGTTTGCTGATGGAAAGCCGTTGGCCTTCAACAACGTGTTCGTGCATGGCCCGCGAGCCGCCCCGGCCATTGTTTTCTTTTTTGACCGCAATGAGATAGCGATCGCTGTCGGTACTGGCGTTACACAGGGAATACTGCCGCATTGCACCGCCGGGGACCTCGACATCGATATGTGCGCCCGGCGCAAATGCCGGCAGTGGCCCTGCCCCCGGCAATGCCCTGAGTTCGAATGCCTTGATACCGTGCGCCACCGGCGAGATGCGGGAGACGGTAACCGATAATCGCTGTTCCTTCTCGTCACTGGGCAATACCAATTCATTTATCGGACCGAATAGGGTGCGCACAGGGATATGCTGCGCTTCAAACAGATGCTTACCGGCTTGCCACGCCTTGTGATAGCGGTAAAACGGCACCGAGGGCAATAGGTGATGAATGCAATGCTCGGTCTGGCTCAGCATCATATAACGCACCAAACGCTTGCAGCGAATATAGACCGTGGCCTGAAACGGAGCTTCTTCCCACAGGACATCTTTTGGGTGCTGAATATGGGCAAAAAAATACGTGACGAGGGTAACTCCAATGCGCTGCGGGATCATCCAGCAGATAAAAAATTGCCAGGCATAGGGCGAAGAGAGAAACACCGTGTGAAGCCCCAGGTAAAAAGCACTGCCCAGGGCAAACTCGACACGCTCCGAAACCGGGCGGGACGACCAGTGGCGCAGGTACCAAACGCCCCACAGCACATCTGGTGCCGCAAGTACAAAGGGCAGCAGCAGCGGGTGGGTGGAGACGAAGGGCTCGTCCGGGTCTTTGCGTCGGTCGCCGCTAAACCGGTGGTGCTCCAAATGTAGATAACGGTAGATGCGGGTGGTAATGCCCGGCAACAGGGCAAAGCAGGCAATCGTTCCCAGCAGATCATTGACGGCGCGGCTGCGGGAAACCGTGCGGTGAGTGGCATCGTGCAGGGGCGTAAACGCAATGTAAATCGCCACACCGTTTATTGTCAGCATTACAAAAATATTCAGTGAACCCTGAAGATAACTGTAGGTCGATGCAAAAAAAGCGCTGTAGGCCAGAGCAATCAATCCGATTTGCATCGGCGCAATCAGGGGTATGGTGGTTAACTCGCGAAATCTCGGCTCCCTGACTACCTGCTCGAGTACCTCACGGGTGCTGGCCGAAAAGGTAAAAGCCATGATACGCTCCTCTGACCTGGTGGGCAGACACAGAAAACACCTGTTTTCCGTTATTGTTTTTTGGTTGCCGATTGCTAACGAACAATAAGTCCACGACGGTCGACTCTAACATGAGGTGAATCAGGGCGGTAGACCGCGCGCGGTCCTCGCTGGCGCGGTAGGTAGGTCGAGGTGCTCCAGGATGTGTTGTACGACGTCGGGCCGGGTGAGGAGCCCGTGCTAGCACGGGCTGAGCTACGCACGGGCTAGGCGAAGACCGCCTCGAATCGCACTCCATCGCCAGCCCGGCCGATCGGGACCAGAAAGACCTCGACAACGCCCAGGTCGTCGTGCTCGACCTTGCAGATGCCCTGGTTGACCGGCCCTCTTACATCACAGCGGAAAATGATCGAAAACGGATCTCGGCCGTGTTTGTCGTCGCTCGTGCGCAGACTGTTGACCTCGACCAGTTCGCCGTGAAGTGGCGATTGCCCGGGCTGCAGATGAACCCGAAATGTCTCGTTCAAATGCCTGGAAAAACTATCTTGGTTCAGGGTCTCGAGCATGTTCTATCCCTTCCTGGCCAACTCGGGGTTGATCGAGTTGGGCCGGTCGCCGGCCACTCTTCGATCGGCCGGCGACCACTCCATCAAGAAATAAATACCTTGTTGTTCGATGTTGACGAAGCCAAGCCGCTCATAGAGCCGCACAGCCGGGTTAAATTGCTCGACGTGAATGCGGACCTTCTTGTCGATGGTCTGGGCGCGGACCAAAATGTCGTCGAGCAGGGTGGTTCCTATTCCCGCGCCGCGGTGCTCGGGCAGTAGCGCGATGTCGATGAGCCGGATCTCGTCGTCGCGCTGGTCGACATAAAGCCGACCGACTGGCCGATCGCCGACCAGAATGATCTGGTACGCAGCGGCGGGAAACATCGTTTCGTAATACGCGCGCTGCGCCTCGAACTGCATGCACACAAATGCGTTTTTTTGCTCCTGGCTCCAATCGACCTGGGCCAGTTCATCCTCTCTCGTACTGGCGTATACCTGCAAGAGAAACGCCTCGTCGTCGCGGCAAATAGGGCGTAGCGTCGGCACCATGGTCGACCTCCCTCAGCCGCGCGACGGGTACAACCCGACCAATGCAATGATGTAATTGATCGACAGAAAGGGCTGCAGGTTGTTGTGCGGCTGGCTCCCGCCCGTCGACAACACCGAGGTCTCGGCCATGTCGACCAGACTTTCGGCCGTGCCATAAGGGGTCGCTCCGATCGCGCGGGCCAGTGTGTTGCCGGCCGGTCCGGGCCGATTGCCCGGGCCCGGACTTGCTGCGATGGCATGGCTGTGGCTGGGACTCTGGCTTTCGCTCAGGGTAACGGTTTCTGACCCGCCTTTCTCGCCGACACGGCGGCTGGTCAGACCCGGGCCGCGACCCGGATGCATGGGCGCGCGCCCCTGCAAGTCGGGCAGGGCCATGGTGGTCCGGCCGTCACCACCGTAGGTGGTGCCAATCAGAGAAAAGAGGGCCGTGTTCTGCGCGACGGGCAATAGCTGACCGTTGCAGAATGCCCACCCGCGCGGGGCAAAATTGCCGGCAAAAATGCGAATTTCCGCGATGAAGGGTTCTGACATGGCAATGCTCCTAATGCCTCGACGGATAGATTCCGACCAGGGCGATGATGAAATGGATACAGAGATACGGCATCATGTTGTTGTGGGCTTGACTGCCACCCATACTGGTCGTGGTGTTCGAACTCATGTCGACCGTCGGATTGGCGGTCTGATAGAGGTCGAAAAGCGACGACTGAGCGACTGCCCGATTTTCTGGACTGGACTCGTTGGCAACGTCGTTGGAGCCGTTGAGGGTGTGGCTGTGCGAGGGCAGCTGGTTGACCGTCAGGGTCACGTTTTCGGCCCCGCCTTTGGAGCCCAGCCGGTGATGGCCACTGTGGTGGATGGCAATGCGGCCGCGGCAATCGGGCAGGCCAAACGTGGTCCTGCCGTCGCCGCCATAGATGGTGCCGAGCAGGCTGAAGAGGGCATCGTTCTGCGCTACCGAAAGCAGTTGACCGTCGCAGAAGGCCCATCCGCGCGGGGCAAAGTTTCCGGCAAACATTCGTATTTCGCCGACAAATGGCTCTGACATGACATCCTCTCAGTTGCGGGACGGAAACAGTCCCATAAGCGCGATGCAAAAATTGAGGGTGATAAAGGGCTGCATGTTCTCATGCCCCTGGGAGCCGCCAACACTGGCCACCGAGCCACTGTTCATGGGCTCGAGGTTGGTCGGCTCGTGATAGATCTGGTTGGTCGAACGGGCCAGCGCCGCATCGGCCGGGAGCGGCGATGTGCCGTCTACAGAAGAAGCCCGCACAACGTGCCGATGGGCTGGCATCTCGGCCGTGCTGAGAGTATGCGTCTCTTCGCCACCGCGCTGGCCGAGCGGATGGCCGTTGCCGACATGGGTCGGAGTCCGGCCGCGCAGATCGGGCAGGGCAAACGAGGTACGGCCGTCGCCGCCATAGGTGGTACCGAGAAGCGAATAAAGCGATTGATTCTGATTGATGGGCAAGATCTGTCCATCGCAAAAGGCCCATCCCCGGGGCGCAAAATTGAAGCCGACGATTCGGATTTCAGCCAAAAATGGCTCTGACATCTCTGTTCTCCTTTCGGTTGCCGAAGTCTTGCTCGTTGCTGTCGGGCAATGCCCGGTCAGGGCGTTTGACAGGGTCCGGCCGGGGCAGCGATATTGCTGCCAAATTGGTTGACTGGTGTTCCGGTATTTCCACTGCTGGTCAGGGTGGTGGCGACGTCGGTAACAAACCCCTGTAGACGGAGGATTCCCGCCGCCGCATCTCCTTCACCGATGAGATAGGCGCCACCAAAATCGGGCGGCCCGGTAAAAAACGGCCCGCCCGACGCGCTGTTGCCGACAATGTTGGCACATAGAGTATTGCCGTCGTTGGCAGCCACAAATATGCCGGCCAGGCCAAAGCTGGGATTGCTGGCGACATTGTTGCCGTTCAGGGTCAGATCAAGGCCACCTGTGCCCAGTCGAGCCTGGGCCTCGATGCCGCGAGCACCGACCTCCTGGACGGTGTTGCCGGCGACCGCAACGATCGCCGAGGTCTGGCCGTTGATATTGACGCGGATGCCGTTGCCAGTAGGCGATCCCGATCCGGCACTGCCCGCGGTGCCAATGGCGTTATTGGCAATCGTGCCCCGAATGAGTCCGGACGATGAGTCAGCGCTGAACAAATTCACAACGGAAGGGCCGGAATGGCCGACCATGGGCGGATTGTTGGAAATATCGAATACCAGTGTCGCCGATCCGGACACGGTATGGTTGATGGCAACATTGTTGTTGGTGAATTGCGTAGTGCTCACCGAAACATTGACCGACGCGGTGTCGGTTGCCTGGATCTGAATCCCAGTGGCCTGAAGGTCGGAGAACGTGCTGCCCGTGATATTGATATCGTCCATCCGGGACGCCGCGCGGGCTTCGATGTTGAGGCCGTTGTTGCCAGTCACCGCGTTGTTGCGGGTGAAGCTGGAATTGCTGATGTCGAGCCGGGTCAGAGTACCGCTGCTGTTGAAGATCCGCACCGCGTCCTCGGCTGCAGTGGTCACTGCGGAATTGTCGACCACAGCGGTGCCGACGAGGTTGCGAAACTCGATACCATGCTCGCCAGCGGCATTGCCGGTGCCGGACAGCGAGCCACCGCGCATGGTAAATCCGTCGAGGTCTTGACCAAAAATGCCATCATCGCCGGTATTCTGAATGGTGAGCGAATTCAGAGTCACATTGCTTGCCGAGCTCAGGCGGACACCATTTCTGGTCAGGCCGGTCAGGGTTCCCCCTGTGCCATTGCGCGCGTTGCTGCCATCACCGGTCACAGTAAACGATCCGGTGGTATTGCTGAGTATGATGCCGTCTGCTGTTGCTGTCGCTGCCACTCGCTCGAGCGCCACGTTCAGCGCCGAATTGGACAGATCGACCGCTGGTCCGCCATTGCCACCGACTCCGGGTCCGGTGATGTTCAGCGTGCCGGTGTTGTTGGCCAGAAGACCAGCTGCCCCTGTACTGGTCACAGACAGACCATTCAGGGAGATCGTCCCGGTATTGTCGATCAGGCGAATGCCCACGCCCCTGGTGTTCACCACTGTGACGCTGTCAAACGCGGCGTCGGATAGATCGGTTGCCGCGATGTCGAGTGCCGCACCATCAGTCGCGGCAATGGTCGCGTTGGTGACCGAAATCTGGCCGGCATTGTTGGCGACAAATGCCCGGGCGTTATCGGTAGTGATGGTCAGGCCATCAAAGGCAAAGCTCGCTCCTGGGCTGTCTTGCAGCGACACTGCGTCGCTGGCCGGATTGCTGATAGTCACGTTCATGATCGTGGACGCGCCCGAGCGCCCGGTCGCGGCAATTGCCGAGCCAGAAGGCGCCTCGATGGTGAAGCTGGCGACTGTATTGCCGTTGGCCAGGGTGATCGCGTCGCCTCCGCTGTTGCTGATCACCGGTGGGCTGGGAGCGATCTCGCCGAGCAGGCGCTGGTTGTCGCGCAATACGATGCCCTGGTTTTGCCCGGTCGCGGTTCCGTCACCGCGGGCGACCACGATGGTATCGCCGGTACCGGTCACCGGAGCGCTCTCGACCGATCGAAGCCGGGAGAACGGCGAGATATTGCGGCCGTCGCCAGTCCCGGACGCTGTATTGTCGACAAACCACGTCATCGGCGCAGCGACTTCGATGGTCACTGTCGCGGTATCGGTCAAATTGCCGCCAGAGTCGTTGTCGTTGACCACGTAGGTAAACGAATCGCTGCCCAGAAAGCCCAGTGCCGGGGTATAGGTGAATGTACCGTCCGGGTTCATGCTGACGTCGCCGCCCTGGCTGGTGTTTCCGGTCCCGGAAAACGGGCTGACGGTCAAGCTGGCGCTGGCATTGTCAACATCGACGTCATTGCCGAGAACGGTCGATGTGATCGTGCGCTGGATGTTGCCAGTGGTCCCGCTGGCCCCGGTAAAGCTGTCGTCTGCCGCGATCGGTGCATCGTTGATGGAACGCACGATCACATCGAAGTTGATGGCAGCTGTATCGGCACCATCGTCGACAGTCAATGTGATGGTGGCAGTGCCGTTGCCATTGGCAACGGGCGTGACCGTGACCAGGCGGCTGGCATCGCTCCCGCCAATCGCGATACTGGCACGCGGAACCAGCGTCTCGTCGCTGGACGCCGCAGTAACCGTGAGCTCCGAGGCCGCGCTTTCCAAGTCGCCAACCGTGAAGGCGAGCGCGCTCGTGCTGGTGTCCTCGTCAATGGTCTGATCGGCAATGGCTGTGATGCTCGGCAGGTCATTGACCGGGGTCACGGTGACCTGAAACGAAACCCGCGCCTTTTGAACTCCATCGTCGGCAGTCAGGGTGATGGTGGCGGCCCCGTTGCTGTCGGCCACCGGCGTGATCGTAATGGTGCGCTCGGCACCGCTGCCGCCGAGTGCCAGTCCCGTATCTGCCACCACGTCAAGATTGTTCGACGTCGCTGTGATGACCAGCTTGTCCACCCAGCCGCCCGTTGCGGTAACCGTAAATGCAAGGTTCGCAATGGGGGTATCTTCCGCCGTGGTCTGATCGGCAATGCCGTCAATGGCAATACCCGGCTGGATATCCGAATCGCCGCAGCCCACAGCCGCGACAGTCACAAAGGCCGAAAGTGAGTACAGGGTAGCACTGCGCAATGGGTGCCTGAACATCAATACCGCTCCTCATCGAACACGCATTCTTGCGTGGTAGGTCGAGCCGACAGACTCATTGCGCAGCGGACTCGCAACCCCCATGCCAACAAGCAAACACGCTAACCCTCAGTAAAAATAGATTGAGATGTTGGTGCACTGCAAGGTGCCACCCGTGCATGCATCGGCACGCAGTGGCAGGCCTGAACCACTGTTCTGCTCGGACTGAGACCGAGACCGAGACCGAGGCCGAGGCCGAGACCGACAACCGAGACTGGCGACCGGCGACCGATCACTCTCGCTATACTAGTCGCCATGACTTCCCCTCGGCACGGCGAGCCAATCCGCGAACCGCCGCATGGATGCTCGTGGGAGCGCTTATCTCAAACTGCTCGTCGCCAGCCATTGCCGACGATCTCAAGGCGCCGTTCGCACAGTTCCGACGCGCCCACGGAATGGCCTATTGCCAGTGGAAACTGGGCAATCCAGCTGCCGCTCTCGAGCACGCGCGCAATGCGTGTGACCGCGCCGGCGACGGCGGCTTCATCCGATTTCGCTGTATGGCGCTCGACCTGATAGCTCACTTCGTTCCGGCCGAGCAAGCGATACCCCTGCGCGCACGTGCCTCTCGGCTGGCCCGGCAGATCGAGATCGAAGTCGTGCTCGCCGATCGCAACAACCAACCCCCACAACGATCAGCGCCGGAAATTCGGCCGCTGTGACCCCCGGCTGCGCCACTCCCTGCACAGCGCAGGTTGAGGACGATGCAACCCGACTCTGTTCACTTCTTATCTCTGTCGATGTACCCCTGTACAGCTTCCCACGCGGCACCGACAGCCAGCGGGATGGCCAGTTCCTCGATGAATGCCACCTCGAGCTTTTTCTCGATGGCCTCGGGAATCCACGGCCAATTGGGATTGATCGCCCAGTAGATGTATACGACCAGATCGGTGAGTTCGTCTTTGCCAAAATCACTGCCAAAAATGGTCTTGGCAGTGTCGTAGCTCTGCGCGATCAGAGTGTGCCACTCCGAAAGATCTTTGACCTGAAATCCGTCGTCCAGCGTCGATTTAAAATGGGTGACAACACCTTCGATATCTGTCCAGGCATTGTCGAACTTTTCGCCGTTGGGACCATTGTAGTTGGGAGCACGAGTGGAAGCCATGGCCAATTCCTTTGTGTTTCGATACGTCTATTACCGGTTCTATAGACGAGTTGTTGACGCTAACGAGTTCTGTCCAGGTGCGGTTATGTGCCTTCTGCGTTGCACTGAGATTGTATCCCGCCGTCCGATCGTTACAGAACCCAACCCGGCGCTCCAACCATCGCACGGTCGCCGGACCCATCGCAACCATCGACAAGTGCGACCGGCCGCTGCCTCCCCGATAAGGTCTCGTACGGTCGATGACACAGCGCGTCGGCAGGAACCCCGGACAGCCAGCCCGGTCGCCCCAGCTCTCTCCCGATCGAGGCAAACTGCCCATCGAGCCCGCCGGGCGGGCGACGTGAGACCGGGACTATGGTCTCAAGACCCCGGTCATTTCGGGAGAATAGCTGGTTCCTGTGGGGTGTGCTAGCATCGCGGGAGTGAACGGTGTGTTGGCCCACCCCAAGCGATGGCGTACGTTTGCAGACGCGGTCGCCCTTGCTCTGGGCATCAATATATGGGTCTCCATCGTGGTGCTCCCGGGTTTTTTTGTGGGTAGTTTCCGCGCCACCGGCGACATTTTGGTCGCCAGCTTGCCGCTGGTTGCCCTGGCGGCCGGTCTGTGGCGGCGCAACGAGACGGTCCTTTTGCTCTTGTTCCCCTCGGCGCTGATGCTGCCCGTAGCCCTCTCGCCTCAGATCATGAGCATCCACGTCTACGGATCGGTGCGATTTGTCGTCGTGTCCATCGGATTGATCGCCTATCTCTTCGGCGTGTCGTTCTTCACCTCGTTCTACGAACCACCGCCGCCCGAAAATGTCCGCCCCATGGCCTCTTCGCGCCATCCGACGCCACCGCGCTGGCGCCGACGTTTCCGCATGTACCGCACCCTGACCATCATTTCGGTGCTGTTTCCCGCCATACTCCTCTACACGGTCAACTTCGACAAGACCTGCGAGGCGTTCTTGCGCCAGATGTTTCCCGGCCGGGTCGCGCCGATGACCACTGTGCTCAATCTCAGCGTCATCGTGGCCTGGGTGGTCATTTTTAACTCGTTTGTCCTGGGCGTGCTCAAGCAGCACCGCGCCGGCGATCGCGATCTGGTCGCCGCACTCGCCCTCACTCGCTCCCTGGCCAGACGGGGCAAGCCGCAGCCGGTGTTCTTTGTCGGTGTGGCGTGCGCCTTCGGCTTCATGCTGCTTCTGTTTTTTGGCCGCTGCACGTGAAGGAGTCCCCATGCGGCGCTATTTGTACGAAATTCTGGCCATCTTGCTCATCGGCGGGAGTATCGTGTTCTTTCGCGAGTGCATCGGGTACCTGGCCCGACGCGACTATGTCGCTGCGGTCATCCTGATGTTCATCGGATTGTCGGTCATCTCTGTCGGCAAGGAGATGGCGAGGCTGGCACTGATTCAAAAGGATTGAGCAGACGCGATGCACAACCCCCAGTCGAGACATGGCTGCAGCACAGCGCGGTGTTTCACCAGAACGCCCCCGGCGATTGTGCTGGCCCGGCCGGTTCCGGTCCGATACCGGGCGGTCTCACCTGGTTCGAGAGAGGCTGTATCGAGCTGGGCGCTGGTTCTGTACGCGCTCTGCGCCAGTGCATGCGGTGACCCGACAGCCACCCATAGCACACAGGAGACCGACCATTCCACGGCCTTTTTGTCCGAACGGGCAGGTACTCGCCAGGTCGTGGCCGAGGTCAACGGAGTGCCCATCTACGGCGACTGCGTGGCCAGACAGGCGGCTTTTCACCATCTCGATCGACGCGCGGCCCTGGCCCAGTGCATCGATTTCGAGCTGCTGGCCCAAGAGGCGCAGGCGCGCGGGTTGGGCCGCCATCCCGAGGTAGTGCAAGCCGGGAAGAACGAGCTGGTGCGGCGCTTTATCGACGAGTACTTCACCGCCCGTTTTCCCGACCCCGACGGCACTGATCGCGCCCTGCTCGAAGAGCTGTACAACAAGCACCGCCAGCGCCGCTACTATCGGCCGATCTATCGCCACACCCGGTATGCCCGGGCCGGGGCCGAAAACGCTGCGGAGGGGTCGGCCGAGGATGGCGCAGCCCGCGCCCTGGCCGACGAGATCTACACGGCTCTGGCCGACAAACGAGGGCTTACCGAAGAGGAGTTTCAACGCATCGCCAGGGAGGTCGCCGGCGACCGCACGATTCAGATCGGCGAGCCGTTTGCGTTTCCGCGGGTTCATCAGCCGCCATACCACCGGGGAGCTGTCGAGCCATTTGCCGCCGCGGCCTTTGCCATCCCCGAGGTCGGGATGGTCTCGCCGCCGACCCGAACCAGGTGGGGTTGGGACGTCATCTTGCTCACCGCGATCGATCCCGCGATCGACAAACGTCTGGACGACGCCAAAGAAGAACTCTTTCTCATCGTGCGGCGAAGAGAATATCTGGCCTGGTCGAGCGCGCTGGGCAAGGGCAAGCGAGTCGAGGTCCATGCCGACGTTCTGGAACGACATCAGGCCGACGAGGACGCCCGTCGTTTTGCACCGAGTGAGGGGCCTTGATGTCGACCCCGTTTTCCGAAATCCTGCGCGTTGCGGTCGAGAGCACGCCAGGAGCCATCGGCGGCGCGTTTGCCGCGTCCGACGGCGAGATGGTCGACTATTTTTCGGACCACGATCCCCAGGAGTGGGCCATCTTCACCGCCCATTACGGTGTGCTCATGGCCCACATCCAGGCCGCGCTGACCACGTGTCACTTCGGCGAGGCCCAGCTGGTCATGCTCGAGCACACCGATCTCAACATTCTGGTTCATGCGGTCGACGAGGGCTACTACGCACTCATGGCCGTGGGATCGCCGGCCCCGCTCGCCCTGGCGATCACCGCGATCAGCCGCGCTGCCCACGATCTGCGCCGGGAGATGAGCTGACGTGAAGTGGCTCGATTGCCCATCGTCACGGACCGCCACACTGGTCCTGGCCATGACAGTTGTGGCGGTTCCGTCGGCCCGCGGTCAGGTCGGCCAGTCGACCTCGGCGAGCGAGGATACCGGTGATTACGACACCGACAGCGAGCGCTGGAACGGCCTTCACACGCTCCATGCCGTGGCCAAGGGCCTGGGGCTCAGAGTCGAAGCGATCAGCAATATCGACTGGGAGGACCTGGATTCGGACGACATTCTGTTCATCCTCTATCCAAAAGGCCGCCTCGATCCCGGCCATATGGCGGCATTTGTCCGCAATGGCGGGCTTTTGTTCCTGGCCGATGATTTCGGCGATTCGACCGAGGCGCTCGGCCGCCTGGGCATGCTGCGCGACCCTGCCATGGGCGTCGGGGCCGAGCGCTTTTATCGCGAGCTGTCGTTCGTGCCCATGGCCAGGCCGCTCCTTCCCGGTCATCCTCTGGCCGCGGGGGTTGCCGAACTGGCCACCAATCACCCGGCCGTTTTGACCCGGGTCCGCGGTCCCGACGTGGTGTTTGGCTTTGGCCCGGGTGAGGGAATCATCGCCGCCGGCGGGCTCGGTCGCGGCCGATTTGTGGTTTCGTCAGATCCCAGCGTCTTTATCAACCGGATGCTGCAGTTCGAGGGCAATCTGCAATTCGCGGTCAACGCCCTGCGTTTTTTGTCGGCGGGCAAGGACAATCGCCGCCTGATCGTGCTGGCCGGCAATTTCGACATGTATGGCGAGCCCACGGGCGGACTCGACGACGGCACGGTCAGCGGCACCATGTCGAACATTCTGAGCGAGTTCAATCGCTGGCTGGACGAGTGCAACGACTATTTGCTCACCACCCCCGGCATGATCGCTGTCGCCCTGATCCTGGCCATCGTGGTCGGCGTGTTGGTCGTGCTTTCGCTGCCGCTCGGCCGCAAGACCCTATTCGACGGCTCCTGGACCCGGGCCTATTCTCTGGCCCCGACCCTGTCGGCGGGCAGCTTCGAAGAGATCGTCGGCCAGCACGATCAGAAAAGCCCCCGCGGCAATTACCTCTTGCCCGCCGCGGTTATCCGCGACACGGTCAACGCGCGTCTGTCCCGCATCCTCGGCGAGCGAGATCCGCTCCATTCGCACAGCGAGGCGTCGCTGCTCGAGAGCGTGGACCGGGCCAGCGGACGCGACGCGGCGCGCGCCCTGGACCGGCTGCTCCGCCGCATCAAGCCACTGCCGAGTCGAAGCCAGGCGGCCTCGCCGTGGAGTTCGGGCTACTTGTCGCAGCGCGAGTTCGAGCGACTCGAGCGCGACGCCGGCGAGTTTTTCCGCGCCTCGGACCGAGCGATCCCGTGAGTCGACGGGGCACAGGCGCGATGGCCAGATCTTTCCCGCACGGTGACTCGCGTCGAGGTAGCTCGCCTCGCATCATCGTCATCGGCGGAGGAATTGCCGGCTTGACTGCAGCGATCGCCCTTTGGCGTGCGGGCTGCGATGTCCGGGTCTTCGAGCAGGCCGCCGAGCTCAACGAGGTCGGGGCCGGGATCACTCTGTGGAGCAACGCGACCGTGGTCCTGGCCAGGCTGGGTGTGCTCGAACGACTGCGCGAGCTGGGTCATCGCGCCCGCGGCGGCATGATCGGCACCGACCGCGGCAAGATCATCTCGCGCCTTGACCCACACGGACCGGGCAAAGACCTGGCCATGCCGGAGATACTGGCCATTCACCGCGCCGAATTGCAGCAAACGCTGTTTGATGCCCTGCCCGGAACAACGGTTACGCTGGCAGCCCGATGCACCGGATTCGACCAGGACGACAGTGGTGTGACCGCGCACTTTGCCGATCGCGCCGATGAGCGCGGCGCGCTGTTGATCGGCGCCGACGGGATTCACTCGGTCATCCGCGCCCAGCTGTGGGGCGATGAAGCACCGCGCTACGCCGGATATACCTGCTGGCGCGGAATCACCGCGCCAGCAGCCGACGTCGCTGGCCACAGCGGCGAAATATGGGGGCGTGGACAGCGTTTTGGCATCGTTCCGATCGGCGGCCAGCGCATTTACTGGTACGCCACGGCCAATGCCAAACGCGGCAACAGCGACCCGCCAGGGGCGCGCAAAAAGCGGCTCCTTCAGCGATTTGCCGGCTGGCAATTCCAGGTTCCCGAAATCATCGAGTCAACTCCCGACACCGCCATTCTGCACAACGACATCCTCGACCGTCCACCGCGCACGACATGGACCCGAGGCCGGGTGACTCTGGTCGGCGACGCCGCCCATGCCACCACGCCCAATCTCGGCCAGGGCGCAGCCATGGCCATCGAGGACAGCATCGTGCTCGCCCGGGCGGTGACCGAACGGGGCGATCTCGGCGCTGCGCTGGCCGCCTACGAGGCGGCCCGCGTCGAGCGCACCACCATGATCACCGGTTTGTCGCGGCGGCTCGGGCGGATGTTTCAATGGGAAAACCCGGCCGCGCGATGGCTGCGCGATCGTCTCTTCGCCATGACACCGGCCTCGATCCACCGGCGACAGCTCGATCGAATCGCCCGGTACGACGCCAGTCGAGTCGCCCTGCCCGGACCCGACAGCTGAATCAGAAAGAGACAGCACGGTGTCACCGGTGAAATACCGCTTACAGCGGTTTCGGCGCCGTGTGCGGGCCCGACAGTGTACGATTTTACTGATTCAGGTTGTCCGGCAAACATAAAATGTCACCAAAAGTACATACAATAATGGTATACGTTTAACTTACCATTCTATATCTTGGTTGAGGTTTCATCGAGTACTACAAAGTCTGGAGTAGGGGTATTATGTCGTTTATCCGTTGTGCAGTGCCGCTGGGAGTATTGCTGGTTTTGGCCCTGGAAGGGCCGGTCTTGGCCGATGTCGCCATCAATGAAATTCGCATCGATCAACCGAGTACCGACACTGATGAGTATTTCGAGCTCACCGGTACACCGGGCCAATCGCTCAATGATCTTACATACCTGGTTATCGGTGATGGCTCGTCGGCCGCGGCCAGTGGGGTAATCGAGAACGTCACCTCGCTTACCGGGCTTTCAGTTGCGCCGAGTGGCTTTTTTGTCGCGGCCGAGAGCACGTTTACCCTGGGCACGGCCGATCTGACCACCGACCTCGGCTTCGAGAATAGCGACAATGTCACCCATCTCGTGGTGCGCGGATTTTCGGGCAGCAATGGCGACGATCTCGATACTGACGACGACGGTGTGCTCGACGTCGAGCCATGGTCCGAGGTAGTCGATTCAGTGGCTCTTGTCGAATCGACCACCGGTGGCGAGCACGTGTACAGCGACACCCGGGTCGGCCCGGACGGCAGTTATGTCCCGGCCCATGTCTACCGTTGTCCCGACCGCAGCGGAGCGTTCGAGATCGGACCGTTCTCGAGTTTCGACAACGACACGCCGGGCGCGGCCAACTGTGTGGCGCTGGCCATCAACGAGATTCGCATCGATCAGCCCAGTACCGACAACGACGAGTATTTCGAGCTGAGCGGCAGTGCCGGGCAAGCCCTCGACGGCCTCACCTATGTGGTTATCGGCGACGGTGCGGGGGCGAGCGGTGTGATCGAGCATGTGACCGCTCTGACCGGCCAGTCGATTCCGGGCGACGGTTTCTTTGTCGCGGCAGAGAGCACGTTTACTCTGGCCAGCGCCGATCTGGTAACCACTCTCAACTTCGAAAACAGCGACAATGTGACCCATCTATTGGTGCGGGATTTTACCGGCGCCAACGGCGACGACCTCGATGTCGACGACGATGGTGTGCTCGACGTCGAGCCGTGGTCTGACGTGGTGGATTCGGTGGCATTGATCGAAACCACGGGCAGCGGTGAGCACGTGTACAGCGACACCCGGGTTGGCCCGGACGGCAGTTATGTTCCGGGTCATGTGTATCGCTGTCCCGACACCAGTGGGCCCTATCAGATCGGCAGTTTCACTGCTGGCAGCGACGACAGCGCCGGTGCGGCCAACACCTGCGGCGGTAGTGGACCGCTTCCGATTTCGGCTCGAATTGCCCAGATTCAGGGGGCCGGGCACATCTCGCCGCTGGCCGGCCAGGAGGTCACCACCAGCGGTATTGTCATTGCGGTCGATGGCAATGGTTTCTACCTTCAGGATGCGCTGGGCGACGGCGACCTGGCCACGTCCGACGGAATCCTGGTCTACACTGGCAGTGCGCCCACTGCGATTGTGGGCGACGAAGTCGAGGTCACGGGCACCATTCAGGAATACCGACCGCGCTCCAACGGACTCACCATTACCGAGTTCGGCAGTGCGGGATTGTCGGTGACCGTGCTGAGCAGCGGCAACCCACTGCCCGCGCCAGCGGTCATCGGTCAGGGTGGCCGGGTCCCGCCGACCGAGGTCATCGACGACGACAGCCCAACCACGATCAATATCGAGAGCGATGCGGCGGCGAGTTTCGACCCGACCAGCGACGGTGTCGATTTTTACGAAAGCCTGGAGGGAATGCGGGTAGCAGTCAACGATGTCCTGGTCGTGGGCAATCGAGTGTTTGGCAGCGGAGGTCCGGGCAATGTGGAAATCTACGGCGTGGCCGACAACGGCAGTGGCGCCAGTCTTTTGACCCCGCGCGGCGGCATTGTGATTCGACCGGGCGATTTTAATCCCGAGCGGATCGTGCTCAACAACGCTCTTCAGGTACTGCCCGAAGACGTCGATGTCGGCGATCGGTTTCCCGGTGCGATCGTCGGAGTCATCGACTACAATTACGGCAAATTCTTGTTCATGCCCACCGAGCCGATACCGGTGGCCACGGACGGAGGACTGCGCAAGGAGACCACTCTTCTGGCCGGCGACAGCCAGCATCTGACTGTTGCCACGCTCAATGTCGAAAATCTCGACCCGGGCGACGGTACTCGATTTGATGATCTGGCAGTGATCATCGCCGATCACATGAACGGTCCCGATATCATCGGTGTGCAGGAAGTGCAGGACGACAATGGCCCGACCAACGACGGCACAACCGCGGCCGACCGGTGTTTTCTCCTCTTGATCGAAGCCATTGCCAGGCATTCGGGCATTGTCTACGACTACCGTCAGATCGACCCATTGGATCTGCAGGACGGCGGGCAACCGGGCGGCAATATCCGGGTTGGTTTTCTGTTCCGGCCCGATCGGGTGGCATTTATCGACCGCGGCACACCATCGGCCACCGACGCGACGCGGGTATTGCCGGGTCCGGTATTGAGCATCAGTCCGGGACGGGTCGATCCCAGCCAATTTGTCGACAGTCGCAAGCCGATTGCTGGCGAATTCGAGTTCCAGGGCAAAAAAGTATTTGTCATTGTCAGCCACAACAACTCGAAAAGCGGCGACGATCCGCTCTTTGGCTTCAACCAGCCTCCGGTCCTGGGTTCCGAGGCCGAGCGCATGGTGCAGATGACCGCCATCAAGCAGCTCGTCGTCGACATTCTGGCCGAGGATGCGGCAGCCCATGTTGCGGTGGTCGGCGATCTCAACGACTTTCAGTTTTCTGCCCCGGTCGATGTGCTGCGCAGTGCTGGCCTGAGCGATCTCATTGATCTATTGCCGCCGCAAGAGCAATACACCTACAATTATGAGGGCAATGCTCAAGTACTGGATCACATCCTGGTCAGCGATGCTCTCATGGCAGCTGGCCCTGAAGTGGACATCGTGCGCGTGAACTCCGAGTTTGGCGTCCAGGCCAGTGACCACGATCCAGTGGTATCGCGTTTCCTCCTTTACGTTGCCCCGCCTACCCTGGCCGAGGTCATCGCCTTTTTGGACCGCGCGGTTGCTGCGGGTGGCATCACCGGTACCGGTCGGCACTGGCTCGTCCAGCGCATCCGACTCCTGATATTCCGGCACGTTTTGGTCCTGGCCGATCATTTGATGGCGCGCGGACACGAGGTCGCCGCGTGCAAATGGGTCGAATTCGACATCCTGCGAAGCGATGGCCTGCCCGATCCCGCCGACCTCATCACCGGACCGAGCCGCACCGACCTCAACGCCCAGTTGCGGCGAATCTGCGAGTAGCCTGCACCTGGGAGCGGTGCGCGTCCAGAGCCACCTGAGATGGACAGATTCGGCTGAAAAGGGTCCACCGCGCACCACGAGGACCATACTGGGGTTGGTGACCATTCGACGACCCCCTGCCGATCCCGTGGCAACCGCGGCATCCATCGCGTCCGACGACGCCATGGGCCACATCGTCGCCATGATCCGTCCCCATTCTTCTCTGTGCCGAGGTACTCTATGCACGATCTGATGAGCCGTGCTTCGACCAGAGGAATCCTCGTCGCGTTCGAGGGGATTGATGGGGCTGGAAAAACCACGCAAGTCAAACGTCTCGCCGGGCGACTGGGCGAGCAGGGAGTGCCCTTCGTGGCCACCAAGGAGCCGACCGACGGCTCGTGGGGCGCGAAAATCCGCACCTCGGCACAGAGCGGACGGATGTCTGCGGAGGATGAGCTACAGGCGTTCCTGCACGACCGGCGCGAGCACGTTGCAACCGTCATTGCGCCGGCCCTGGCCGAGGGCAAGGTCGTCGTGGTCGATCGGTACTATCTGTCCACGGTTGCCTACCAGGGAGCACGCGGACTTTCGCCAGCCCGATTGCTGCGAGAAAACGCATTCGCACCGCCACCGGATATCCTCATTGTCCTGGATATCGAACCGGCGCTGGGTCTACAGCGGATTCGCCAGCGAGGCGATCGCGCCGACCTGTTCGAGCGGGAGGATGAACTGCACAAAGCCCGAGAGATCTTCCGGACCCTGACGGTTGCCAACCTTCATGTCCTGGATGGCACCAAAGAGCCGGCAGCACTATCTCGCCACATCACTACCTTGCTCTTCGACAAACTCGCTGTAGTCGCCCCCGAGCGATAGATCAGACATCTGAATACACAATACCGGCCGCGCGCTGCGGTTCAGCTCAGCTCTTTGAACTCGTTGACCAACCCGTTGAGGACTTTTTTGGCGTCGCCAAAGATCATCATCGTGTTGTCGCGCTCGAATAACTCGTTTTTGATACCGGCATAGCCGGGACTCAAACTGCGCTTGATGACAAAGACGGTTCGCGCGTGCTCCACATCCAGAATCGGCATGCCGGCAATGGGCGATTTGGGGTCGTTGTTGGCCGCTGGATTGACCACGTCGTTGGCGCCCAACACGATGGCCACGTCGGTATCGCGAAATTCGGGATTGATCGCGTCCATTTCGACCAGCTGGTCATAGGGCACATTGGCCTCGGCCAGAAGAACATTCATATGGCCGGGCATGCGGCCGGCCACGGGGTGGATGGCGTACTGGACCTTGGTACCGCGCGCTTCCAGCAAGTCGGCCAGCTCGCGAACCACGTGCTGGGCCTGGGCCACGGCCAGACCATAGCCCGGTACCACGATGACCGAACGGGCGCTCTCCAATACCATGGCCGCCTCTTCGGCGTCGCACGAGGTGACTCCCTCGTACTCGCCGTGATCGGCAGACGCCCCCTCGGCGACTCCAAACCCGCCGACCAGCACGTTGAGCAGCGACCGATTCATGGCCACGCACATGATGTTGGTCAGAATCAATCCGGCCGCTCCAACCATGGATCCGGCAATGATGAGCAGGGGATTGTTGATGACAAATCCAGCCGCACAGGCGGCCAGTCCCGAGTACGAGTTTAGCAACGACACCACCACCGGCATGTCGGCCCCGCCGATCGGAATGACCAGAAGAACCCCCAAGATCGAGGCGACCAGGGCCAGAACAATGGTGCCAGTGGCATAGGCGTCGGCCGTCTCACCGACAAAGCCAAAATAAATGCCCGACGCCGCGGCTCCGACGATCAATAAAAGGCTGATGACATGGCGGCCAGGCAGAATGATCGGCGCGCCTTTTTTGAGCCGACCCTGTAGCTTGAGAAATGCCACCACACTGCCGGTGAGCGTGACTGCGCCGATCAGAACCGACAGAACGATACTCACCGCTTCGGTGATGCCGCCGTCGCCCAGATTGCTCGCCGCGCTGGCCGGCGCCAGGCCGTCTTTCAGGATCAGCTGATCCCACACCACCGCGGCGGCGACCAGAGCCGAGGCCAGTCCGCCAGACCCGTTGAACAGTGCGACCATCTCGGGCATGGAGGTCATGGCCACGCGCAACGCAGCCACTATACCGATCACACCGCCGACAATAGCACCGGCCAGAATCCAGCGAAAATCGATATCCAGCCCCTTGGCAAACTTGAGCTCGAGCAGTGTGCCGATCACGGCCAGGAGCATGGCAAATGCGGCCAGATTATTGCCACGACGCGCAGTCCTCACCCGCGACAGCTGCTTGAGCCCAAAAATGAACAGGACTGCCGAGATCAGATAGATGTAATAGGCACCCTGGCCCAGAAACTCGTTCGCCGTCATCGATCTCTTCTTCCGAACATGCGAAGCATGCGGTCAGTGACCAAAAAACCACCCACCACGTTGATGGTCGCAAACAGGACTGCCAGTCCACCGAGCGCCGTGGCCGCAGTGAGTTCGCCGTAAACGGCCACGGTCAGCGCGCCGACGATGGTGATACCACTGATGGCATTGGCTCCGCTCATCAGCGGCGTGTGCAGAGTCGGCGGCACTTTGGTGATGACCTCGAAACCGACAAACATGGCCAGTACAAAGATGTACAGGCTGATTACTAGAGCTCCTATAACCATGAGTTGCCTCGCGATTCGTTGCAGGTTGTGCCGCGCGGACGCCAGGTCTGCCGGCGCAGAGCCGGTCTACGCGTTGTCCGCACCGGCCACAGGCGTCAGCGTCTTAACACCCTCCAGCATGTCGTCATGCTCCGGCCTCTTTTCCGGACTCTTCTCCAACCCCCTGGCCAGTTGCGTCGCCCTCGCCCATGGCCTCGGCCGTGGGCTTGTGGTGCACCGTGCCGTCATGGGTGAGCAGCGCACCGGCAATCACCTCGTCGTCGAGATCGATGGTGAGCTGGCCTTCCTTGTCGACCAAGAGCTGAACCAGAGCAACCAGATTGCGCCCGTACACAGTACTGGCATCGAGCGGCATGGTGGCCGGCAAATTGGACGGGCCGATGATGAGAACACCGTGGCGGACCACTTCCTGGTCCTTTTCCGACAGCTCGCAGTTGCCGCCCTGGGCCACGGCAAGATCGACAATAACCGCGCCTTCGCGCATGTCCTTGACCATCTGTTCGGTCACCAGCCTGGGCGCAGGCTTGCCCGGAACCAATGCTGTGGTGATGACCGCATCGGCCTGCCGCACATGCTCGGCCACGATGGCCTGCTGTTTCTTCAAGAAATCGCCGCTCACCTGGCGGGCATACCCGCCCTCCCCTTCTCCGCTCTCCTTCATGGGCAGCTCGATAAAGGTGCCGCCGAGCGACTCGACCTCTTCTTTGACTGCCGGCCGAATGTCCGATACCTCGACAATAGCACCGAGACGCTTGGCCGTGGCCACGGCCTGCAATCCGGCCACGCCCGCACCCATGACCACAACGCGCGCCGGCTTGATCGTGCCCGCCGCTGTCATCAGAAGCGGACAGTACTTGTCGAGGTTGGCAGCGACCAGCAGGGCCGCCTTGTAGCCGGCAATCGACGCCTGCGACGACAGAGCATCCATGCTCTGCGCCCGACTGATGCGCGGGATCAATTCCATGGCCAGCGAGCTGACCTTGCGATCCCGCAGCAATGCCACCAGGTCGTGATTTCGATAGGGGTCGAGAAACGAGATGAGCACCGCGCCCTCGCGCAGTTTCGCCACCTCATCCAAACTCGGCGAGTCGACCTTGAGTACCATGTCGGCCTCGGACCAGGCCGCATCGATGTCACCGTCAGCGACCAGCCCGGCGCCGGCCCCCTCGTAGTCGGCGTCGACACAATGAGCACCCCTGCCCGCACCAGCCTCGATGCGGACTTGGATATTGCGTTTTACAAGCGACTTGACCGCCGCCGGAGTGATGGCCACGCGGGTCTCTCCCCCGGCGCGCTCTTTGGGCACAAAGACCGTAAGCACACGCGATGAGTATCACACCCGGAGCCAGGGTGGCCACCGCATGGGGCCGAGATCGCGCTGCTTTAGGCGATCTCGCTGCGATTTTTCGGCCCGCAAAAGAAGCTCTGCCCGGACCACAGGGCTGCTCCGTGGCAGCACCAAACCGGCTGGTTTCGGGCCAGCGTCCGCTGTCCGCATTTTTTGCGTGAATCGCGGCGCGCTGGCTCCGGCCGTTCGGCATCACCCGGCCCTGTCTCGCCACGCCGTACAGCACGCCCCACCACCCAGCATCTCGAACGGCCCTTCTCGGCGTCGCCACTCTGTCAGCTCGCTTCCGGATCGCTGTCAGGCCGATCCCGGGCTGACGCCGTGGCACCTCATCGGGCACCGCGCTGCGGTGAACGCGCGGGGAGTGTCGGTCGCCGGACAGGCCGATTCGCCAAAGCTGGTATGCTCTCTGCAGTTAATGACCACTCGATGACCTATTTCGAGAATATCAAAGACTATGTCGGCTTTTCCTCGGTCGACGGCCACTACCTACACCAGCTGGCCGAGGTCGCGGAGCCGGTGTACCAGCGCTTTGCCGACCATTTCTACGAGTGCATCACACGGCATCCCGACGCCGACACCGTTCTCGAAGGTCCGGGTCAAGTCAAGCGACTCAAACAAACACTGATCGACTGGATGCGCACTGGCCTGAAGGGGCCTCATGACGAGGAGTTCTACCAGCGCCGATGCCGCATTGGCCGGGTCCACGTGCGCATTGCCCTGCCCCAGCAGTACATGTTCACCGCGATGAACGTCCTGCGCCTCGATTTTCACCAGTTCATCCGCGAGCAATGCGGGGGCGAAGTGGACCGCGAGCGGGCCACCCACGATGCGCTGGACAAGCTGTTCGACCTCGAATTGGCGATCATGCTGCAGACCTATCGCGAAGACTCCGAGGACCGAATGCGCCGCAGTGAACGACTGGCCACGATCGGGCAGATCGCGGCCAGCATTGGCCATGATCTGCGCAATCCGCTCAGTGTGATGCAGTCGTCCCTGTATATTTTGCGCAAACGGGCCGGATACGACGAACGAGTCGGGCGGCATCTCGATCGCATCGATGTGCAGATCGAAAACTGCGAGAGCATCATCAGCAATTTGCTTGAATTGGCCCGCAATCAGCCGCCGCGCCGCGATCCCGTCGACTTCGAAATGATCTACCGCCAGGCGGTGCAGGATCTGGCTCCACCCCCGAACCTGTCGCTGCATTTCTCGGCCGAACCGGGCCTGGCGCTCAATGCCGATGCGGCCCTGCTCCGCCAGGCGTTGATCAATCTGCTCAGCAATGCGGTGCAGGCGTTTGGCGACCTTGCGGGCGATATCTGGGTATCGGCGACCAGCGAAGCGAGCCAGGTGATCATCGAAGTGGCCGACAACGGCCCGGGATTTGACGCCGAAACCATCGCCAGAGTATTCGAACCCCTGGTCACCACGCGACAGACCGGCACTGGGCTCGGCCTTGCTCTGGTCAAAGGAGTCACCGAGCGGCACGGCGGAACTGTCGAGGCGCTCAATCGTGCCGACGGCGGCGCCGCGGTCCGGATGCGCATTCCCAACTACCATGGCGGTACGATATCGTGACCACAAATCGATACAATGCAGTCCTGGTCATCGACGACAATCGCGACCTGGCCGAAAATGTCAAGGAGATCATCGAGGGTGAGAATGTCGTGGCCGACGTCGCATACGATGGCCGATCTGCATTGAATCTGATCGAAAAAAGCCAATACGGTCTGATCATCACCGATATCCGCATGCCCGGCATGGATGGCGTCGAAGTCGTAAAAACCATTCATCAGCGCTGGCCCAACCTGCCCGTGGTGGTGATGACCGCCTTTTCGAGTGATGAAACGCTGTCCGCAGCAGTGAGTGCCGGGGCGCTGGACGTTTTGACCAAGCCGCTCGACGTGGACCGGATGCTCGGTCTGGTCCAGCGGATCACCGAGCCCAATGCGCCGGTGCTTGTGGTCGAGGACGATCCCGATCTGCTGGGCAATTTGAGCGAGGCGCTTCTCGACATCGCCGGCGTGATACCTCACATGGCGAGCGACGTCGCCACTGCGGAACGCCTGATCGCCGAGATCCAGTTCCGCGTCGCCATCATCGATGCTCGCCTGCCCGACGGCTGTGGTCTCGACTTCGGAAGTCGATTGCAAAAACGCTGCGGGGATCAGACCGCATTGATTTATATCACCGGATTCGCCGACGATCTGGGCAGTGAGCTCAGCGCGATCGTCGACTCCGAGCAGATACACCTGCTCATAAAGCCGTTTTCTCCGCGGGCACTCCTGGACCTCGTGCGAGAAAACATCGAGTTGCCATGCCGCTGACCGATGCGCGCATTCTCCTGGTCGAGGACAATATCCACCTGGCCGAGAACGTCACCGAGATCCTCGAGGATCACGGCGGCCAGGTGGCGGTCGCCAGCACGGGCAACCAGGCCCGGATCGCTGCCAAAGACGGATTCGATATTGCCCTCATCGACGTCCGGCTGCCCGACTCGACCGGACTCGACCTTCTGCGCGAGCTCAAGTCGGCCAACGACGGCATGCACGAGATCTTGCTGGTGACCGGCAACGCGACCATTCACGACGCGGTCGAAGCGGTCAAGGGCGGGGCCTACGACTACATCATCAAGCCATTTCGGGTCAACGAGCTCATCGCCAGTGTCGAGCGCGCCTGGCGCCAGGTCGGTTCCAGTCGCCGGGCCAAGGCGCTGAGTCAAGCGATCGCCGAACGCGAAACCAGTCTGCGCACGCTGGTCGACACCGTGCAGGCGCTGCTTTTGGTGCTCGACCAGCACGGCCGGGTCGTCCAGGCCAACCCGGCCGTGTCCAACGTGACCGGGTTGAGCCCCGATGAAATGGTCGGCATGCCCTGGATCGAGACCTTTGTGCCCGACGCCGAACGCTCGTCGGTGAGCAGCGTCTTTGCCCGGATCGCCACGGGCGAACGCCGAGTGACCCTCGAAAACCGCGTGATGAGCGCCGATGGCAAGCGGGTGCGGATGATCCGCTGGCAGTCCTCGGCTCTCGAGCACGCCGACGGCACTGTACTGGTCTACGCCTCGGGCCTCGATGTCACCGAGGTCAAGGAGCTCGAAGACCGCACCCGGCTGGCCGAACGCCTCGCCGCGGTGGGCACCATGGCAGCCGGGCTGGCCCACGAGATCCGCAATCCACTCAACTCGGCGCTTCTGCAACTGCAGCTACTCGACCGTCGCCTGCACAAAAACCATTACGACCCCAAACTGCTCGAACCGATCGCTCTGGTGCGCAACGAGATCACTCGACTGTCCCAGCTGGTCCGAGAGTTCCTCGATTTTGCCCGACCCTCGGTGCTCGATGTCGAGGAGTGCGACGTGGTAGAACTGGTGCGCAATGCCGTCGAACTCCAGCGCCCGGCCGCTTCGGCAAGCGGTGTGCACATCGAACTGGCCACCCCCGACCGGCCGGTCATCGTGGCCGTGGACCGGGGCAAGATGCAACAGGTCATCCTCAACCTTTTGCGCAATGCGATCGAAGCCCTCGATGCCACTGGCAGAATCACAGTCGAAGTCGCAGCCGACGGGACCGGTGCTCTGGTACGGGTGCGCGACAACGGCCCCGGAATTGCGGACGACGTCCTCACCCGGCTCTTCGAGCCCTTTTTCAGCACCAAAGAACAGGGCACTGGTCTCGGCATGGCCATCTGTCACAGTCTGATCACCCAGCACGGGGGCGACATTCGCGCATACTCGGACAACGGCGCGGTGTTCGAGGTAACTCTGCCCCGTTACCCGCCGCTGGATCGCCGGCTGCCCGGCGATCCGGCGAGTTGACGGTTGCCGCTCTCGGCCGGCCGGATGTCCCGGCAAGGGATGCGAAGCGGAGTTCACGCGGAGCGGCCGGACGTCCCGGCTATTCGATCGGATGGGCCAGAAACCGCCGGACACTGATCGATGCATCGCCGGCCGCTGGCCGTGCAATTTTTTCGTGCCGCAACCGCCCTGGCGCAGTTCCTGCGGGCGAATTATCTGATCACCCTGACCTCGGGAGCGAGGCGGTAGCCGACTCGCTGTCGGCTCTCGATCAAGTTGGGAATGCCGGCTTTTTTGAGCTTGCGGCGAACCCGCCGGACGAGTTCCCGAACATTCTCGCTGTCTGCAGCGCGCGATTTGAAAGCGAGCACCTTGGACAGTTCTTGCCAGCTCATGAAGGCCAGCTCGAGGTCACCGCGCTCCACTCTGCGCTCGATCAGACTGTGCAGCAAACCGAATTCGAGCGCGGTAAACTCGATCATCGCGCCGCCCACCCGCGCGATGCCGCCGTCGATACGCAGCGTGAACTCCACCGTACGCCCGTCGTCGAGCTCGATGACCTTGGTTATGCCGGTCTCTTCTTCATTGAGACGCATCGTGCGACCAGGTCCCAGGACTCCGGTGATCGGGGCGACCGACGAGCTGGTAAAATAGAAGTTCACATTGCCAAACGCGATGCGATCACCGTCGGCAAGAGGGCTCTTGATCACCCGCTCCCGGTTGCGGAACGACCCGTTTAAACTGTCGAGATCGATCAGGTACCAGGTATCGCCGGTATGCTGGATACGGGCGTGGAGCGACGAGACCGAGGGATGGAGCACGGTGATGTCGGTGTCGGCCAGCGACCGCCCGATCGCGGTATCCGGGCTCATCCCGTGGGTCGCGCCCCATTGATCGATGAGCCAGGCTTCGGGCTCTACCGGCTCTCTGGACAGGATCTGCTCGCTGGTGAGATGTTCGCACTGGCTGATCGCAGCGATGTGATTGCGGCACAGGCCACCGACGTCTGCAAACTCGGGGCACAGCAAACAGAGCTGAATCCTCGGCTGTTCGAGGGCCGGCTCGGAGCCCGGCTCGAAACTCGCGTCGTCGATCAGTACTGCCACTCCATCGCCTGCCGGGTCCAGGAGCGCCTCTCGATGCCACCTTTCGGCCAGCTCGATGGTCCGCGCGTGGTCTGGAATGTTCTCGAGAAAGCTCTTTTGCCATTCCGGCTGCCCGATCTTGTTGGCCCGCTGCTGCAGCGAGTGGCGCGCCAGGGCGATCGCCTCTCTGGCCGCCTTGCGGTCGCCACAGGCGTCGAGCGCCTCGGCGTAGACCAGGCGCACCAGCGACTCGCCGCTCTCCACCGCGTCGAGCGCATCGAGAAGCTCGACCGCGGTGCGCGCCCACTCCAGCGCGTCCTGGCTCTTGCCCCGCGCCAGGTCGACCCGCGCCACGGTGGCCACGGCGAGCGGCCGAAGCGACGACGACTCGGCCGCCCGCGCCAGCGCCTTGCGAGCTTCTTTTTCGGCCTCGCTGATATAGCCGGCGGCGAGCAGCACACCGGCCAGCTCGAGCATCGACCACACCACCAGGCGCTCGTCTCCCTGCTCCTCGAACCCCGCGATGGCCGCGCGCAAATGGGCTGCACTGTGCGAATAATCGCCAGAACGGGCCAGCACCACGGCCAGGCTCTCGCGCACTGCATTGACCGCCAGATCGAGGGACAGACGCTCGGCGTCGGCCAGGGCCGAGCGAAGGTCGCTCTCGGCTTCCTCGAAGAGACCCAGCTCGCTCTTGGCATAACCGACATTGTTGCGCTGCAGTGCCGCCTGTCGGCGATCGCCGATCTGGGCGAAGCGAGCCGCGCACTGCTCGAGCTCGACCAGCATCATGCTCGGATCGTCGAGCGCGGCCGGACTGCGCGCGCGGGCGAAGTGAAGGTGAGCTGCCACGACCGGATCGGCCCGCTCGGGTTCTCCGATCCGGTCCTCCAGCATGGCGAGAAGCGCATATCCCCGATCCGTGGTGCGGAGCGCCTGGCCCGGATCGATGGAATTGACCATGAAGAGCTGGGCCGCCAGCTTGGCGACCGCCAGTTGCCAGCCGATCTGATCGCCGTTGCTATCGCGCATCTGGTCGAGCATCTCGCTCAGCTCTTCGATCTGGGTGACATTCCTGCGACGGCCGGCAACCATACCGGCCTCGCCGAGCACGTCGTACCACTCCCGGCTGCCGCGGGGCAAAAGCGCCATGGTCTCGGTACACAGCTCGGCCAGATCGGCGGTTTTTCCCCGCCAGATTCGCTCCTCGATGAACACCCGCTTGAACGCCCCGAGATCCGCGGCATCGGCGCCACACCCGATACCGCGCTGAGCCAGCTCGATCGCCTTGTTGAAGTCGCTGCGATCCAGGGCATTTTCGGCGGCTCGCAAAAAATGCGGTATGGCTCGGTCAAGCGCCCCGCCCCGCTCGAAGTGCTGGGCGATGAACTGACCGTCGGTCTCGCCGGCCCCCTCCAGCCACTCGCCGGCCAATCGGTGTCCGAGCTGGCGGTCGTCGTCAGTGAGCATGGAATAGGCGCCGTCGCGGATGAGCGAATGGCGAAACGAATACTCGACCTCGCCGGCGAAACGCGACTGGGGCGAGACATTGAGCATCTCGTCCTGAACCAGATCGTAGAGCCAGGCTTCGGCCGCGCAGTCGTCGCCGACCAGAACCTGCACCGCGCCGAGCCAGAACCGCTGGCCAAACACACTGGCCGCGCGCAAAACCCGCCGGGCCTCCTGATGGAGCAAGCCGAGCCGCGTTTCCACCATGGCCTGCACTGTGTCGGGCAGCTCCCACCGCCCCGCTGCAGCGTTGCGCACCAGCTCCTCGAGATAAAACGCGTTGCCGTCGGCGCGCGCGACCAGCGCGGCAACCCGTTCTTGCGAGACCTTGTCCCCGAGTACCGCTCGGGCCAGCTTTTCGGACGAACGACGGGGCAGGCGACCCAGGTGTACAACTGTACAATTATGGCGGGTCCAGATGCCGGGAAAACGCTCCTGCACTTCGGGCCGGCCGAATGCGACGATCGCCAGCGGTTGCTCGACCAGCTCGGCCATGGCCGCATCGAGCAGCTTGATCGAGGCGCCATCGCCCCAGTGCAGATCATCGAGAATCAGGACCAGCGGACCGGCCCGGGTCTGGGCACCAAAAAGGTCGAGGCACGCCTGCCGCACCTGATCGCTCATGAGCTGGGGATCTCGCCGCGCCGCGCGCAGCTGAAGGTCTTCAGCTGCGGCCGGAACCCGCAGAAGCTCGCCGAGAAAAACCGATACCCGGTGCGTGTGCTCGGCCGGAACATGCTGCGCAACCCGTCTTTCCAGCCGACTGCGCCGCACCCCGGCGGGTTCGCTCTCGGCAATGGCACAGGCGCGCCGGATGGCCTCGGAGACGATGCCCATCGGCGATCCCGCGCGCATCGGGTCGCCGTGGGACAGCCAGATCTCCAGGTTGTCGTGGTCCCGGCCGAGACATTGCTGAAGCTCGTAACGCAGCCGGGACTTGCCGAATCCCGCCGGGCTGGTGACCAGGGCGAGCCGTGCGATACCCTCTTCCACACATTCCTCGATGGTCGCATTCAGCGTGGACAGCTCGCGTTTGCGGCCGACAAACGGCGTCGATCGCCCGAGCACCGACAGGGCCGAATCAAATGGATACTCGTCGAGCAGAATCCTCCCCCCTACCTCGTCGCCAGCGGTCTGAAAGCGGCTTTCGATCAGCTTGTAGGTGACCTCGTCAATGCGGACCCGAGAGCGTAGAACCGGGCCGTTCGTCCCCGGCCCGGCGCAACCCGAGAACGCGCTGCCGACCAACTTGACCGCGCGATCGATGAGATCGTCGATCAACCGATCCTCGCCCATGGCCGCGCGCCCGCTCGCCACCCCCACGCAAACCGCGGGAAACTCCCGGTGTATCAGCAGGGCACAGCGCGCCGCATTGACCGTCTGGTCGATGGCAGTGCCCGCCTGTGTTGCCTCGGCCGATTCGAGCACAGCGATGAGCGAGCCGTCGCCGAGCCCGCTGCACTTGGCGCCGAGCGCCTCCATGCGCGCGCTGAGTCGGGCGAGAATGTCGAGATTGGCCCGCTCATCGGGCACAAACATCTCCGTGGCCAGCAAGTCGGACGAGGCCCCGTCTGGTACGGTGTGGGCCTCGCTCGACGCCGGGCTGGTCGAGGTGACGTGAGCCAGGATCACGTTGGCCCAGCGTTGTTCGCTGTCGGTGAGAACCCGGGACACCGGACGCTGGAGCTGCAGAGCCAGGGTCGTCTCGGGCAGTCCAGCCACGATCTCGTCGATGCGCGCGGCCACTGCGCGGCCGTTGGATGGCCGCTCGGCCGGGTCCTTGTCCAGCATGAGCTGGACCAGCGCCTCGATGCCCTTGGGCACCTCGGGGCAAAGAGCCGCCGCCGACGGGACCGGGGCCATGAGAATCTTGCAGAACACGGCCATGGGATCGTGCGCGGCAAAGGCGGGCTCGCCGGTCAGGCATTCGAAGAGAACACAGCCCAGCGCGAAGACGTCGGCCCGCGCATCGACCTCGAGAATCCTGCCGCGCACCTGCTCGGGCGACATGTACGCCGGGGTTCCAAACCGCGTTCCCGCCACGGTAAGTCCCTGGGTTGCGTCGGCCCAACCAGCGAGGCCAAAATCGAGTAGCTTGGCTGCTTGCAGGACCCCGCCGACCAGAAAGATGTTGCCCGGTTTGACATCCCGGTGAACGATCCCGCGCTCGTGCGCCACTCCCATCGCCCGGGCGATCCGGCCGATGAGGTGGAGTATCTGGGCGATGGTAAAGCGGGTTTCGCGCAGGGCAACGTCGAGTCCGACCCCGTCGAGCCATTCCATGACCAGATAGCGCTGGCCCCCGGAGGTGATACCGCTGTCGTGGTAGCGCACGATCGCGGGATCGTCGAGCTGGCTGAGCAACGTGGCCTCGCGGGCAAATCGCCTCTCGAAATGGACGCTTTGCAGCTGCAACACTTTGATCGCCACGGGCCGCCCTGCCCGGTCGTGCGCCTTGTATACCGAGCCCATGCCACCGGCACCGGCCAACGCTTCGACCACATAGCGATCTCCGATGATCGTTCCCGCCGGTAGTTTCATCACATCACCACCGGCGCGACTCGACAACCAGACCCGGCTGCGGGATCGAGCGGACGGCTGGGATTTGCTCCACGACGTTCTGGCACGACAAACTCCCCCTCTCGGGTCTCGCTTCCCCCCGCTATAAAGTCTCACCTGATCCGAGATACATGGCGCGATCCTGCTCGGGATGCTGCGGTGCCTGCTCGCGCACTTCGTGTACGCTGCGCCGGACTCCTCGCAGCCGCCGCCGCGTCTCGCTCGTGTCTATCGAACCAGGTGAGACTGTATAGCTATGCGCTTTCGGTCCGTTGCTCGGATTCATACGGCATTGCGACTGATCGGGCATGGATTTGACCCACCGGACTCTATCACACTCCGAGAAACTAATTCCACGGCCCGGAACTGTCTACCCTCACTAACAAGGCGTGAAGAGCCCATCTAGGCCGCATTCTTCACCGCGGTCGCATCTGCCGAACACCCTTGTCAAGGCCACCTGCGGCGCGCGGCCCCCGGTCTCTGGCCGCGTGGCCCCGGGTAACGCCCCCCGACGGTCCCATGCTGATCACTCCGGGTTGATTTGAAACGTCCGGTCGTTGCATCGCGTCCGGCCCGACATCACGGGACAAGGACATTAACAATCCAGGGCGCAGGATTGCCTGTCCTCGTCAGCCTCGCAGGTACCATCGCCGCACATGGTCCAGTTGATTCGCTGTACCGCGAGAGTCAACGGGTCGGGAAACAAGCCAACGGCGTTGTCGCCCCAGCACCACACTGTGCTGTCGGCCAGCGTGGCGCAGGAGTAGTCGGCACCGCTGGTGACAAAACTGGCCGGATGGACGCCCTCGACCTGTTTGAAAAGGGTCGACTCCTGACCCTGGGTGTTGTAGCCGAGCTGGCCATGGTCGTTCTTTCCCATGCACCAAACCGTCGACTCGGCAGTCACCACACACACGTGTTCGGTCCCGCAACTCAGACCCCTGGCAGCCACGAAACCACCGACCGGACGCTGTTGCGGCCGGGTGATGCCCTGGCCCCAGGTCCATACTGTACCGTCGGTCTTGCGGGCCCAGGTGGCCTGCTCCGAGGAACAGACATCGGTGACATTTTTAAACGCCGCGCCCTGGTCATCGACTGCGACCGCGACCGGAACGCGACTTGTGGTCGTGGTTCCGTCGCCGAGCTGGCCGTCTTCGTTGAATCCCCAGCACCACAGATCGCCACCCCCATTGATGGCGCAGGTGTGGTTGGAATCGATCGCGGTCGACAGCCGCGCGATACCGCCGAGCGCGGTCACCTCTACCGGGCTCCAGTACACCGTCTGGTCGCTGTCATTGCCGACCTGGCCGTGTTCATGATTGCCCCAGCACCACGCCGTGCCATTGGACTTGACCGCACAGGTATGATTCCGTCCGGTATGCACCATGGTCACATCGAATCCCAACCCATCGACATGGACCGGGTCGGTGTGCAGAGCGGAGTCCTGGCCAATGCCGAGTTGACCCGATTGGTTGCCGCCCCAGCACCATAGGCTGCCGTTTCGCTTGCGTGCGCAGGCGTGCCGCGTGCCCACACTGAGCTCGACAACATCAGTTCCCAGCGCGGGAATCCGGGTCGGACGGAACCATCGGTCGACAGTCGTGCCATCGCCAACCTGGCCTTTGCCGTTGATTCCCCAGCACCACACCGATCCGTCCGCCTCGAGCATACAGGTGGTATTGTCGCCGCTCGCCCGCATGCGCGAGCCCAGGCTCAAAAACGTGCTGACCACGGCAGGCTCACCCTCGCAGGCGAGAAAATGCCCGTCGCCCGGATCCTGGCTGCCGCACACACTAGTGCAGTCACCCATATGGGTAAAACCGCACTCCTCGCCGTCGGCACACACCCGGCCCGACAGGCCACCGCCCTCGACCGCGCACGATTTGACATACGGCTCGTCGGCAAACAGATCAGCCCAAAACGCGCCCTCGTGGACATCGTAGAGATCGCGCTCGCTGGCCGCCGTCGCGAGACCTGACCCGCGCAGCGAAACCTGCACTTCTTGCCCCAGTGCGTTGGCCCGCGCGGCCAGACACGCCGACACCCTGCGTTTGCCCTGAGCGCTTACCGGTCCGTCTCGCCACTCGGGAGCCAGCCCCATCTGGCCCTGGTAGGTTTCGCTGGTGCCGTCGCCAGCGTAGAGGACTGCTTGCTCGTCCTCGGGCAGTGCGCACTGCACCATATACTTGTACAGGGTGTCGAACCTGGCTGCTTGCTCGGCGTTGAGGGCCACGCCGCTCGTCGCCACCGGGGATGATTCCAGACAGGCCCGCACCGCGGCCTGGTTGTCCCCGTCGAGGGCGCCGGTTTTCCACTCTGCGGCCAGGCCGCGGATACCATGGAACGTCATCGCGGCTCCATTCGACGCGGTCACCGCGATCGAGTCGCCAGTGGCCAGAGAGCATGCGACCAGGTGATAGAGTACATCGAGGAAGATATCCTCTTGCTCGGCGTCGAGGTCGACCGCTTGCAGACCGCCGTCCTCAGCCCTGGCGACGATCTTGACGCTCTTGTCACCGTGGCCCCCAACCGCCAGGCCATCGAGACCGGCGCCGGTAATACCATTGCCGTCGAACGGCGCGCTGTTGAAGACCAGCGCGTCGGGCACTGATCCCGTGGTGTAAACGCCGTTGATCGCGTAGCCGGCCAGTCCTGTGCTGTCGCCCTGACTGCTTTCGCCCACCGTGCTCTCGCCCGTGCTGCTCAGCACCACACCGTTTTTGACAATGCCCGTCGTGCCCGCGCCGCTCGGGCCCACGGCGTTCACTCCCTGGCCGTCGCCAGATACACCGTTCTGACCGAGTACATTTACATAGAGACCATCCAGGCCAAAGGCGGCCAGACTGGCACCTGCCAGATCCCCGCCTACGCTGCCCACTCCGTTGAACTCGAGCCCATATGGACCTCCACTGGTGAACGTGAAACCATTAAACGCGATCGCATTAAACGCGATCGCATTAAACGCGATCGCATTAAACGCGATCGCATTAAACGCGATCGCGTTCTGTTGTGTTTGATCAACATCGATCTCTATATCGATGTCATCATCATTATCGAAAATAAATGGCGCTGCACAGCCGTATACCGAGATGGTCAGCAAGGTCGAAATAGCCAGTCCTGCCAGCAGGCCGCGCAATCCAGGTCGCTGCCGTTCAATTGCCTGTTTTCTCGACTCTGTTTGACGAATACGTGTCATCCTAACCTCCGTCTGTGTCGTGAGCTTCTGAGTGATGCCGTGGTCTAACTGCATGGGTAAATGAATGCTTGTTTGGATGCGTCGATACCGTGTTTTTCGGGCGCACCTTCCCCGGCCAGTGCTCGCTATCGCGGTCCGCAAGACGCACCAGTCCCCCTGCCGTGATGTACGACGCACTGAATTCAACCGTGTCGCAGGAGCTGCGCCCGCTCCACTTTCCAGGCCAACGGGCAGCGAATAAGGCCAACCCATTGCGCCTGATGAGCCACTACAAACGTGGCCGATTTATCGATGATCAATTGTTTTGTTTTATGTAATCTAGGGTAGTAAAAACTTGGATGAAGGTCAATGTCAGAGCGATGAGGAGAGAGTGAGATATGCGTGAGCGTTAAAATGAGAGGCAATTCCTCATTATGCAAAGAGTGATGTCTCTCGCTGAGATCAAATAGAACAAACTCGACGTTACCTACCTTCGCCAACATCGGGCAGCAAATGTCGATTTGGCCAGTATGCTGTCTCTGCCCGATGATGTGTTGTGCGACCAACGTCCACGCCGGGACGGCGATCGGATATCGTGCTACCCGCCAGACGTACCTGTCCTGCCAATTTCCCACACGATGCCAATCGCCGCCCCGGAGCAGATCCTTTCCCCCCCGGTATTTCGATCGGCGGCCACAATGCAAAGCCTTGCAGCTCAGTGTCACGTCGATCGCTTGACGAGCTTTAGAGGCTCGAATCTGTATCGACATTGAACAGAGTAGTGAACACATACATGAAGGTCAACGTCCGATATGCGTAGCAAGAGTGAGAGATGCGTGAGATGACCTACCTGGCGTTCAAATGGCGTAGCAACCCCTGACGTTCCAAATTGACGCCAGCGTGTCTGCCAACCGCGTATCGCTGCCATCGACACCAAATCGGCTACTGAAATCACTGCGTTTTTTGATCGTTATCGACTTCGCTGCCGGCCGGCCGCTGCAATAGCCGGCCACTCCGCTCCGCGGAAACTCCTCGTCGCATTCCCTGCCGGCACAGTCGGTCACTCCGCTTGGCAAAAGCGTCGCCTCCCATCGCTTGTGGGCCGTCCGGTACCACTGCTCCGAGCACCGAGCCCGGCCTTTGCTGACAGCCGGGAATCGCAGTACAGCTTTTCAGCTGCAACGGCCGAGGTGGCCGAAAGCTGGGCCTGATCTTCCGCCGGACCGGTCGGCTGTTTAGAGCGTGTCCCTGCAAAGCACTGGTCACCGAATTGAATCGTGCATTACCGGGAGAACAGTTCGCCGCATCGCGGGTACATTTGCTCCCCATCGCTGTCCGCGACCTGGTCGCAACCCTCATGACGCAAGCAGTCATGCAGACCGACAGCACTCTCGGTGCCCCCCGTGTCCACTGCACTGCAGTGTGCTCCTGGCAGCACCACCACATGGTGAATGGCAGCGGGATGCCGCGGCACCTCGCCCTGATTCGGTGACGGGTTACATCACCGCGTCGATGCAGCCGCTTGCCTACCCCGCCATTGCCACGCCCGGGGCGCTGCCACGCTCCGCAGTCCGTCGATGGTGCCGGGTACCCGGGCAGGGTGCCGGGCAGTCGCCATCGGCCGCGCAGCCTCACCACAGACTGGCCCATCTCAAAAATCGGCCCGAGCCAGAGTCGCGAGGCGGTGATGCATCGCCGCCCTGGCGCTGAACGAGAGCTCGTTGCTCGTCCGCCCGGGCCGACCGCCTGGGCAAAGACGACCGCGATGCTCGGCGAGCAACCCACACATAAAAACCCCTGAAATCTCTGCCGATCCATATCGAAGATATGCCAATAAGCGATCACCTACCCGCCATTGTTACTTCCCACCTGCGCGAGAACGGTTTTGCTGCCGCGGTACGGGCATATTCTGATGTCTGGCTGGGGAGATTCCATCGGTTTGGATAGCAAACGATGAAGAGCGCAAGGCCTCGGGCAAGGCGACCAAACTCATGACTGTCTTCATCACCGTGGCAAAGATCCTTTCTGGACTACGCCGATGCATACCGGCTACGCGCCGGGTCGGCGAGATACGCTGCCCGAGGCGTGTTGGGCACGGCTCGAGCAGTTCTCCGAATGATAAATATGATAATTCTCAATTATGCTTTTTCAAGCTCAAAAAGACCTCCGGTTACACAAGCGAACATATAACCACACGCGATCACGTTGCAAGGGCTAAAGGGTGATCGCGCGGCCAGACCGTTTCGCGCCCGGTCTATCATTGTCGGGCAACCCCCCCGGACGGCCGGGCTCTCGGCCGGCTCGCTGGTTGCGCCTAGCAACAGAAACGCCGTATTGCAACCACGATGAATGCGTTTCTGTTTAATGCATTTCTATGAAGTCGAACTACACCGATATCAAATACTCATCTCCCACGCGATAAGTATTTAAATATAGCGATTGATCGTTCTGTACGAGCTCGAACGCCGGTTGCCGTTCGGGTCATGGACAGCGAAAAGCGCTTTCGCCGGTCCGGCTATCCAGTCCGATTACCCGGTCCGGACATCCGGTTCAAGAGTCGGACCAGGCGCCTACATGCTGTCGAGCTGGACGAGTCTCTCTTCGCGGACAGATTCGGCGGGAGGGAAGCAGCAGCGGATTGGCCCGGAGTAGTGACCACGACACTGCTGTGGTTGCATCTGCCCGGCCGCTTGGCCCCGGCCGGCCGGGAGTCGGGCTGGCCGGGGCTTTGACGATAACCAAATGAGAGCCGAGCGCGCAGCCGTGGGGCCGCATACGGTCGCGTCGGATCGTGGCAACGTGATCGTGGGGAGTGTTGGAGGGTCGGATCAGCCGTTTAGCTGCACCAGGTCGTCGAGAACCTGGCCGGGATGGCGTTGCGGGTTGACCTCACTGTAGGCCCTGGCAACCTTGCCGTCGGGGTCGATCAAAAACGAGATACGTTTGGCGTATCCCTGGTCCGGACTGTCGGCAGCACCGTAGGCCATGCCGAGCGTTCGATCCGGGTCGGACAGAAGCACAAACGGAAACGAGAACTTTTCGACAAACGCCTTATTGTCCTCGACCGTGTCAAAGCTGATGCCGAGGACTACGGTATTGGCTTGCTCAAACTCATGGATTCGATCACGGAATCCCTGGCCTTCGATCGTTCAACCGGGAGTGTCGGCCTTGGGGTAGAACCAAAGTAACACGTACTTGCCACGGAAATCGCTCAGCTTGACGGTTTCGCCGGTGTGTGCGGTGACCGACCCATCTGGGGCTTGTGCACCTTCTTGAATCAGGGGCATTACTTCTCCTTGAATTGCGGTTGGCGCCTATTATGGCACACTCGGCCGGCTTTTATGATTACCGAATCATGCGGCCGGTAGTGAGTTGAAGGGTCATTTCGGTGCGGTTTCGCCATACCACGACGTCGACGCGACGGCCCGGGCCCATGCGGTGTAACAAGCCCGGCAAGTTGTCGGCAGTAACCTCATTTCCATCGAAGAAGAGGACGATGTCACCGGGTTTCATACCGGCGCGGTCGGCTGGCTGACCGGGCCGAACTTCGGACACGTAGGTGCCGCGCGGCTCGCCCAGTCCGGCGGTTTTGGCTCGAGCGCGGTTTACCGGCAGAAAGCGGATACCGAGCCAGGCACGGCTGACCGCGTTGCCCTGCTCGAGACGCTGAAAAATCTGCGCGATCTCGCTGGCCGGCACTGCAAAGCCGATAAACGAAGCGTGAGGTGAGATGGCGTGGTTGACGCCGACCACGCTGCCGCCCAGATCGATCAGGGGCCCACCCGAATTGCCGGCGTGAATGGCGGCGGTGGTCTGAATAAAACCGCGGTATTTGTGTTGTGGCGAATTGGCGATTTCGCGGCGTTTTCCAAGTCCGGAGATCACGCCCGGATTGGCCGTGATCTCGCCGGCAAAGGGGCTGCCCAGCGCGACCACCCATTGACCGACGTCGAGCGGTTCCGAGCGTTCGAGGTCGAAAACGTGGATATCGGCCGGCAATCCATCGGCCCGCAGCAGGCCGATGTCGAGATGGGGATCGCTGCCCAGCAAGCGGGCCGGGTATTCCTCGCCGTCATGGGTGGAAACGCGAAATTCGCCGGTCGTGGCGACCACGCGCAGATCGGTGAGGATCAGTCCGTCGCGCCGGATCACGAACCCGGTGCCCAGCGATTCGTCGCGCGGCGAGCCGGGGTAGATGGTCGCTGGCCCGCCCTTGACGGTGCGAGTTGCGCGAACATTGACCACGGCGCGTTGGTATTTGTCGACCAGATGAGCAAAGGAGCCGGGAGTCTTCTCGTAGATCATCTTGACCGGCACAGGTGCCGGTTGGTTGGCCGGGGAGGTGGGGACTGGCTCGCCCTGGCCACCCTCGACCTGCGCAGACGCGCTCTCGCCCGCCGCGGCCGCGCCGTCGAGCTGGCGCGGCCGACAACTCGACCCCACCACAAGGACAGCAACCAGCCCGGCTGCCGCAATGGCGGCCGCCTTATCGCTGTTTTTGCGCATCGACGTAGTGAACCCGCAGATCGTAGAGCAGGCTGCAAAGGAGCTTCTGTTCCGACTCGTCGAGGTTACCGCGGGTCTTTTCCTCGAGGATACCGAGGATATCGATAATCTGCTTGGCCGCAGGTAGATCAACCTGCGTCGCATCGCTGCCCGGAGGCGGAATCTTGCCCAGGTTGATCATGGCCGATGAGCCGAGCGACATCACAAACGTCGCAAAGTCCATAGGAGCCAGTCCCCGCACCGGATCGGGCGAGTCTGTCGATTCGGAGTCCGGGCCTCCGCTCGCTGTCGCGCTTGCGCTCGCCTCGGTGGTCGCCTTGGGAGGGTCGCTTGCACTCATGGAGCGGTATCATACCAAACCCCACGTCCGGTTCACTTTTCCCGGTTACTTTTCCTCTTGCTCGCGTTTGGCGAGCCATTGCGCCACATCGCGGGAGCCCTCGGCGACCTCGCCCCGGGCATAGCTCTTGTGGGCCGATCTGGCCAGTTCTAGGCCCCGCTGCCCAGCTCATCGAGAACGATATATCGACCCAGGCGGATGCTCGAGGGCAGCCTCTCGGCGTCGCCTGGCACGCTCTCATCGCCGTGAAAGGCCGGGGATTCGGCTAGGGTTGCGGTGTGAGTGGCCGGGATTCGATCGGCAGGGGCGGTGGGCGTGTCCGCCAAAGGGAGGCGTCCGGGGTCGGATCGGTGCTCCTCTTGCTGGTTGTTCGAGGCAGGGTCGGCGGGCATGGTACGAGAATACGCCAATCTTTTGCCTGAGTTTTGGTTGGGTTCGCCGATCCGTACCGAGTAGCCGACCCGGCCATACCACGACCTCGGCGCTGTGCGTCGCAACGCTTCCCCACGTCGGTCTCGGAGATTGAATCGAGATCCGGGCGATTCGGTGTACTCTCACGGTTGTGACTTCCAACCGACCGATCGCGACACACCGTCGGGCGGGGCAACTCCTGCCGCGCCGACTGGGAATTCGCTGTGCCTCCACTGTCGGGCCCGGTGGTTCTATCGCACCGTCCACGGTGGATGAGTTTGCCGCCGATGAATTCGGCCCGGACACGCGCAGACTCGGTTCCCTGGCCATCGAGATAGAGCGCAACGACCACGGCGACGCGGCGACGTGCCACTGGCGCGTGTGCAACGTCGGCGACCGTCCGGTACAGCTCGAGAGCGTTGTCATGGGTATGCACTGGACAGGTGCCGGACAAGCGGGTTACCGCTTTCTCCGTCACGGCTGGCAGTCGTGGTCGTTTACCGCAATGCGCGACCTCGACGCTGCAGGTGAGCCCGAATTCCCCTCGGGCGAGTGGTTGCGCGGCCTTCACCATGCGGTCGGCGCACCGCCGGCTGACCGCCGCGGCTGGCATGAGTCAGATATCGTAACCGCGGTCGGCAGCACGCCCAGCGGAGGGGTTTGTCTGGCCGGTGTACTCGAGTGCGGCGTCGGGTTTGGCACCGTGTACCTCCGGCCCGAGGGAGCTGGGGTCGCCATTGAAGTCGAGCTCCGCGTCGAGGTAGCGATCGAACCGGGTGAGCAGCGAGAACTCGACAGCGTGCGCGTGGCACTGGGAGACGATGCCAATCGACTGCTCGAGGAGTTTGCCGAGCTCTGGGGCAAACGCGCTGGAGCACGCCGGAACGGGAGGTTCCAGACCGGATGGTGCAGCTGGTACCATTTCTTTCACGACGTCACCGAGGATGACGTATTGCGCAATCTCGACGCCCTGGCGGCCCGATCGGACCCGATCCCGGTCGATGTGATCCAGCTGGACGACGGCTATCAGCGCGCCATCGGTGACTGGCTCACCACCAACGAAAAATTTCCCCGCGGTCTCGAGCCGCTGGCTCGAGATATTCGCGCCGCCGGATTTCAGCCAGGAATCTGGACTGCGCCATTCTGTGTCGTGGCCGAGAGCTGGATCTACCAGGAGCACAGGGATTGGCTGCTGGGCGACCGGGGCGAGCCGTTTCGCGCCCTGGCTCATCCCCAGTGGAGCGCGTCGGGTTGGGTCTATGCGCTGGACACCAGCTACCAGCCGGTACTCGAGCATGTGCGCGCGGTGTTTCGCAGCCTGGTCGAGATGGGCTACACCTATCACAAGCTCGATTTTCTATTCGCTGCAGCCACTCGAGCCGATGCTCGCGATCCCCGGGTGACCCGGGCCGAACGGCTGCGCCGCGGTCTCGACACGGTGCGCGAGGCAGTCGGTGACAGCGCGTTCATGCTCGGTTGCGGCTGTCCGCTCGGCCCGGCAGTGGGTGTGGTCGACGGCATGCGGATCGGACCCGACGTGGCGCCGTCGTGGCACATCGATGATCCGACGGTGGTGCCCGGCCTCGAGCCGGCCATGCCGGCGACCGGGAGCGCCGTGCGCAGCATCCTCCACCGCGCATTTATGCACCGCCGGCTGTGGCTCAACGATCCCGATTGTCTGATGGCGCGTACCCGCGACACCGGGCTCACCGCTGGGGAAGTGCAGACCCTTGCCGCATCGATTGCCGTCACTGGCGGCATGGTGGTGTTTTCCGACGATGTCGCGGTACTGTCTGCGGATGATCGGTCGCGTATTCGCCAGGTCATCGAGCTGGCGCGCGCGGTCGACGCCATGGCCCCGCGCGGTGCTGCGCGGGCCCACGGCTGGCTCGATCCGGCCGGGGTCCGGGCGATGGTCGCGCGCGGCTATTCCGCGGCCCTGTTGGCCCTGATCAACTGGGACGACACGGGGGCCGAGATCGGGTTCTCTTTGGCCGACAGCGGCCTGGCCGAGCGACCGCGCGAGGCCCTCCTGGGTTCGCCATCCGAGGCCGCTCTCAGCGCAGGCCCGGGCGCGCCCCCCCCAGCTGACCACGACACGTCACGGGTCGCAATCGAATTGAGTGGGCACGAGAGCGCGCTCTATCGATTGCCCGGCGCCTGCCACCTGACCGTATTCTGCGATTTCGACGGGACGTTTTCGGTCGACGATGTGGGCGCGGCTCTGGCCCGACAATACCGGTTCGATCGGATACCACAGGCCAAAGAGCGCTATTTGCGCGGAGATGTATCGGCCTGGGAGTTTACCTGTTACCTGCTCGACGGTCTCGAACTGGCCGAGGACGAACTCGACCGCTTTCTGGCCACGGTGGAGCTCGATCCCGGAGCCGGCGACTTGCTGGCCTGGTGCGCCGAGCGCAACACGCCGTTTCGCGTGTTGTCGGACGGTTTTGACTGGATTCTGAACCGCTTGCAAGAGCGTCACGGCATGCTTTTTGCTTACGAGTCCAATCGTCTGACCTACCGGGAAGGCCGGTGGCAGATCGCGCCCGGGTATCCCAACAGCGAGTGTTTCTGCGGCACCGGGACCTGCAAACGCAGCCGGATCGCCGCTTGGCGACAGGACCATCCGGGTGCTTTCTGCATTCACATCGGCAACGGCCGCATCTCGGATCTATGCGGCGCGTTGGAGGCCGACCTGGTATTTGCCAAGGGCAGTCTGGCCCGCGCCCTCGATGGACGCGGTGTGGCCTACGAGGAGTTTAATACTCTGCGCGATGTGGTGGCCTGGCTCGATCGCCTGGAGGCCGGCGCGCAGACCCGAACGTAGCGCACACTGCTCCACGCCGTCGAGCGTCCCATTGCTCGTCGCCGTGATGGGCGGTGGTGATGTCATGGTCTGCTCGGCGATGCTCCATTCGGTCAGCCATGCGCCCACCTGCCGCTGCAGCATGCACCTGGGTGCACTTTCGTGTTACCTCACCTGGGCTGCCCGCTTTCGGCAGTTTACGAGCTCAAAAGCCGGATTTCAGGCTGGCACATCAGATGCAATCCGCCCCGCCATGACCAACTCTACAGCTCGTCTTACTATTTATTCCCTGCTTGTACTGGACTGACGCTTTCGCTGTCGGCGTGCAGCGCCGAGAATGTGACGTGGAGTCTGAGGAGATCGCATCGAACTATCTGAGCTTTGATGACTTTGTTACAAGTGTGTACCAGGAGCCCGATACCGGTATCTATATCGTCAATGGCGACACGCCAATCGAGACCATCGAACAACCCGTTCATGGGCAACACCGGCAACTACAGCGGACAGTATTGGCTCCTCTCTCCCATCTGAGCTTCACGCTCCGGTCGTGCCGGAGATATAGAATCCACTCCATACCCTCTCCTTCCAAGTCGAATCGCCGCCATCTCGTCCCTGCGAGATGGCGGCGATGTACTTCATTGCCCCGCCCCGACAGAGACGGGCAATTCGCCGGTCTCCTGATCGAGCATCAACACGTGTACGGCGAGGCGCGGACCCTGGCTCGACGAGGCCGATGATCGAGGCGAGAAAGTCGAGTCAGCGCTGCGCTGCGCGGATGAGGCGGGCAAATGCCCGGGTCGTGCACTGGGCCAGACCGGCCAGCCGATCGCCGACCACGGCCGTGACGTCCTTGGTGCTGCGGTAGCTGTGGGCGTAGAGCATGCACACCGCTTGCTTGCGGAGAAGCACCGGAACCACCGAAACCGTTCGCGGTGGCTGGCTCTTGAGCAACTCCCACAGCCGATGATCGATCTGCGTGCCGCCAGCCAGGGGCGGTCCGATATACGATTTCCGCTGTCGATACGGCTCCGCCACGATCGATGGCGTGTTGAGCGGAAGGGCGATGGCCTCGATGACGTCGTGCGAGCCGCCGCGGACAAAGCCCTTCCAGCCGATCGCAATGGGATCGCGGACCACGAGGATGGCCCCGGCCTCGAAGACGTGATCGAAGAAGTCGTGCATGGCAGCGACCACCAGGTCGCCGACCCGGTCGCGGCCGGTCGCCTGGCGGATAGCCCGAAAGGCACCTTCCAGCGATGATGGCGACTGGACCGGTGCCGGCGGCGGCGGCGGCACATTCGATTGGCCAGGCGACGTGCTCACTCGCTTGATCGGGATACGGGCCAGTCGCCTCTCCTGCGACTCGGTCAGGGGAGTGTCGGACAGGGTTTGGACAAAATGACGCCGTTCGGGCTGGCCGTCATTCGCAGTCGTGGATAATGGCTCGCGCGGAATCAGCGGGGGCGGCCCGGCTCCAGGCGCTCCTACCACCCGCGTGACCTCGTTGTCGGAGAGCGCGAACGACCCGTCGCCAGCTCTTGCTGTCGCGTCGCCGATCTCACCCAGCTCGAGCTGGGTGGTCGGAGCATCCAGTTCGATCTCGACCTCGTCCAGTTCATCGGAAGCCTCGCCGTCGAGATGGAGCTGGATGTCGACCTGCGCCTCGTCTTCGGTCGGATCGGCAATGAGCGGCATCATGGCTTCGGGCGGCAAGCGGACAAAGCGGTGAGACCGCGGTATGTTAAAAACTTTCTCGAGCTGATAGAGCAGGCGGAGCTCCGGGGCCACGGCCAGGATGAGCTCGCTGCCGAGCGCACGGGAAATCTCCTCGACCGCTTGCTCGGGCAAGGGGTTCATGACCGCCACGGCAATCTGATCGGTCCTGCCCAGCACACGACCGACCGGCACCACACCCCAACGCATCGCAACCTCGGTGCCAAGACGCTCTTGCAGCGCCCTACCGGCTACCTCAAAGTGCTTTTCCAATGCCACCGGCATGCCGTGGTGACGGCCCAAACACTCGGCCAACGTGTCGATGTCCATATGACCCAGCTCGACCAGGTTGGTGCCGATACGACCGCCACGCAGAACCTGCGTGCTCAACGCCTCGTTGAGCTGATCGGTGGTGATGATCTCTTCGCGGATGAGGCGTTCGCCGATGCGCATGGAGATTGGGGCCTGAAAAGTTCGAAGCTCGAGGCCGCGGGGGCCAAAAGCCCAGCCTCCTCCGGAGTGTATCACCCCACTCGGCAGGCCGAAACGCGGCCGGCCCGGGGAATTGCTCAGTCGGTCGATTGACTGGCCGGACACCCCCCGGCCGTCTGCAGGTCGCGCCTGCCGCGCTACGCGACAGTCACGTCCTTGCTCAGATAAACGTCCTGAATCGCATTGAGCAGCTTGACCCCCTCGCCAAGGGGTTTTTGGAACGCCTTGCGCCCACTGATCAGTCCCATGCCACCGGCCCGTTTGTTGACGACCGCAGTGACCACTGCATCGTGCAAGTCGTTCTTGCCCGCAGCGCCACCACTGTTGATCAGGCCGATCCGGCCCATGTAACAGTTGGCAACCTGATACCGGGTGAGGTCGATCGGGTGATCGGTGGTGAGCTCGCTGTAGACACTGTCGTGGGTCTTGCCAAATCCCTTGAGCGCGGGATCGCGGTACCCGCCGTTGTGCGTCGGCGCCTTCTGCTTGATAATGTCAGCGCCGATCGTTACCCCCAGATGATTGGCCTGGCCGGTCAAGTCGGCCGAAGTCTGGTGATCGGCGGTTTCGGTCTTGAACGCCGAGTTGCGGACATAACACCACAACACGGTAAACATGCCGAACTCGTGAGCCTCGGCAAACGCCTCTGAAATCTCCTGAAGCTGCCGTCTGGACCCCTCGGACCCCCAGTAGATAGTCGCACCCACGCCGGCCGCGCCCATGTCGAAGGCCTGCTTCACCTTGCCGAACGGTACCTGGTCAAACGCGTTTGGATGGGACAGAAGCTCGTTGTGGTTGAGTTTGACGATGAACGGAATTCTGTGAGAATACTTGCGGGCAACGATGCCCAGGACTCCAAAAGTCGAGGCCACCGCGTTGCAGCCGCCCTCGATGGCCAGCGTCACAATGCCCTCGGGATCGAACATGGGCGGATTGGGTGCAAACGACGCCGCTGCCGAGTGCTCGATACCCTGATCGACGGGCAGGATGGAAAGATACCCGGTGCCGGCCAGGCGACCGGTGTCGAACATACGCTGCAGGTTGCGGAGAACCTGGATCGGCCGGTCGCTGTGCCGGAAGATGTCGTCGACAAATCTAGGTCCCGGCAGGTGAAGCGAGTCGGTCGGGATGGTCTTGCACTCGTGGTCGAGAAGCTGGCTCGCCCTGTCTCCGAGAATGTCGCGAATTTGTCCGATATCCATCGTCATGGTCGTTCGATCCTTTGCAAGTATGTGCTCGCGGCGACTGCGAGGGGCAGGAGCGGTCTACTATCGGTGGCAGCACACGGTCCCGCGCCTCGGCGATGTGGCCCCGTTTGTAGACGTGTTCCGGCCATCGCGCAAGCACTATGAAGCGGACCTCGAGCCGGCCCGTGGCCGGAGTTGGAAAGCGCCGTTGTACCGGGCGATGATTCCCGCTAAAACCTCGTGTCTCGGCATGTGCTTCGGGAGTTGGCGATGAAGAAAACAAAGGCCCTGGCGACCCGGCCACGATCGGCCGAGCACGTGACGGCACGTCCGTCTTTTCCGACACATCCCGATTGTACAAATGATCGAACCATCGGGCCATTTGCCTGCTACCCGGCCGGGTCAGGTAGCATGGGCGCGGCGTGAAAGCCGAACTCAAACACGCGCTGATCGCGTTCTTCGCAGTGGCCGCAGCGGTCGCCCTGCTCAACCGCCTCGATTTTGAAGTGGCGGTGATCGGTCATGTCGGCGGCGCCCTGGTGGCTGTGACCTTGCTTTATGCCCCGGTCGTGGTTTCGTGGCGTCGCCGGGAAGATCTGGCCAGCTACGGATTTACTGCCGCGCCGCTGCGCCGTGGCCTGGCCATTGGGCTGGGTGTGCCGCTGTTGGTTTTTCCGCTCTTTGCCGCCGGGTACTACGCGTTTTTCTCGGTCGTGTGCACCCAGGGCGATCTCGGGTTCATGGCCCCGCCCGGCGCTTGCCTCCAGTTCGACGGGGCTGCCGAGCTATCGCTGCCGGCGCTGCAAGGCGGTCTGGCCCAATTTGCACTGGTCCATCTGGTCGTCGTGGCTCTGCCCGAGGAGCTGTTTTTCCGCGGCTGCTTGCTCTACCTTCTGGAAAAGGCGATTCCGCCCCGGCGCCGGATCATGGGCGGAGGCGTCGGCTGGGCCCTGGTCATCAGCGCGGCCATGTTCGCTCTGATCCATCTGCCCAGAGATGGTGATCTGCGCAGTCTGGCCACGTTTTTTCCCGGTCTGCTGTTCGGCTGGATGCGCTCCGCCACCGGGTCGATCCTGGCCCCGACCATCGCCCACGCGTCCAGCAATGTGTTCATCCGTATTCTCGACCAGATGGTTCTGCGATGAGCAAGGTACTCGAACGACACGCGACCGAAGACGGAGTCAGACGAGCGGCTTTCTTCGACATGGATCGCACGGTGCTGCGCATCGATACCGGCATGAGCTGGATGCGCTTTCTGTACCGGCGCGGCGAGCTATCAAGACTCGAGCTGGCCCGAGCAGTGTACTGGAGCCTACTCTACAAACTGGCCATACTCGACCTCGATGCGCTGGCCCGCCGCCTGGTTGCCGACATGGCGGGTCAACTCGAGAGCGAGCTGGTCGCCAAATCCCGCATCTGGCATTCGACCGATGTGGCCCACCAGATTTCCCGCTCGGCCTGCAAGATCATCGAAGACCACCGGCGGCAGGGCGACCTGGTCGTCCTCTTGACCGGCTCGACCCAGTATGCCGCCGAGGTCGTGGGTGAAGGACTCGATATCGAGCACACCCTGTGCTCGCGCCTGGAAGTGGAAAACGGCGTCTTCACCGGGCGGCTGGCCGCGCTCTGCTTTGGCCGGCACAAGGTGGCCATGGCCGAGCAGTTTGCCGCCGAGCACGGCATAGACCTCGATTCCAGTGTGTTTTATTCCGACAGCTACAACGATCTTCCCATGCTCGAACGCGTGGGCATGGCCGTGGCTGTCAATCCCGACAGTCGCCTGCGCCGCCATGCCCGCCGCGCCGGCTGGCGAATCGACAGGTGGACATGACCTCGCAACCGAAAGCGACCTTTTCTTCGATCCAGTTCGGGCAGATTTCCGGCAGGACAGACTGATCCGATGGCACGCTGGCTGGGACATCCGCGCATCGAACTCGAGGTCTGTAACTCGACCAACGACGAGGCCGCCGAACGCGCCGCTCGCGGTGCCAACCACGGCACGGTCGTGATCGCCCGGGCGCAGCGCAAAGGGCGCGGGCGCAAGGCGCGATCGTGGTATTCGCCCCCGGGCGAGAATCTCTATCTGTCCTGTGTACTCCGACCTACCATCGATTCCGCTTTGGTACCGCCGATAACTCTGGCTGCCGGAGTTGCGGTGGCCCGGACAGTGAATTCGACTGGCGCGTCCGCGTCTCTCAAATGGCCCAACGATGTCGTGGCCGACGGACGCAAATTGGCTGGAATCCTCACCGAGATGAATAGCCGGGGACAGGGCGTAGATCACGTCATACTGGGAATTGGAGTCAATCTCGACTCGGGCGAATTTCCGGCCGAACTGGCCGACAGCGCGGTATCGCTCGGCCAGCTGGGCGTGTCGGTCGAGCGCGGTGAATTTCTCGCCCGGCTCCTCGACGAACTGGAGATCTGGCTCGATCGGTTCCTGGCCGGCGGGGTTTCCGCAATCGCAGACCCCTGGCTCGAACTCGCCGGGTTGGGCGGTGTCTCGAGCCCATCCCACGGCCGTGCTCCACATCGCCCCCGGGTCAGAGTTGGCAGTGTCGAAGGCCGCGTCGCGGGAATCGATGGCGGTGGCTTCCTGCTCATCGAGGACGAGAAAGGTCACACACACCGAATCATCGCCGGGGATGTTCATCCGGTCACATCGGCAATCATGCCTTCCGTCACATCAAGACCCGGCGATGGCAACGACTCGACGTAGCAGGCATATTGGCGAATGTGACCTCGGTGGCGATACTTGCCGGCGATCTCGGGGTTCACGTTGCAGTTTGCTCGGTCACAATGTCTCTACATTGCTTCACACTGTCCAATCTTGAGAACAAATCGGCCGACAACCTGCCGAGATACATTGGGATACAAATTATTGTCTATGTCATCCGTGAAACGATATGCGATGTTGGGTTTTGTTGTTGCCTTGATCGGAGCGCTGGTTTTTCTCGTCATTGTTGTGCGCTCTGATTCTCGGGCCACAGCGCAGCGTTCACCGCATCCAGCCACAGCCAGTTCCGCGCGTTCCGAGTCGGCTGCACCGGTCGCGATCGAGCGGTCAGCGGCCAGGCCGCTCACTCCGCAGGTGGCAGACGAAGTGGCCGAAACAGACCGCAGTGCCGGGCAAACCGGCTCTCCGGCAGTTCGCCGTTATGTTCGCCCCGATGGTACCGCAGTACGAGACCACCGGGCCGGAAAACGTGAGGTCGATTTGACCCGGGCCATACCGGCTCCGGCCAAACTTGCCAGGCTGGCGCCGGAAACGCTTTTGGCGGTGCGCAAAGCCATGTTGCCAATCGTCGATAAGTGTGCGAAACGCTTGAATGGTGAAGAGATTGGCGACAAGCCGCGTGTGCAGGCAGACATCATCGTCGACATCGCGGGTGGCCAGCTCGCAGTACAGCGGACGTTCATCAAAGCGCGGGATGTACCCGAGGGCCTGGCCAGCGCCCTTGCGAGCTGTATAGAGGAACCTTCCGAGCAGCTCAGCCTAGCTGTCGAAGAGGAGGGCGACGTCTCCAGTTACACGTTGACCATTCCGTTCCGGCTGTCCATGTAGGGCCTTTTCTGAGCGTCGTTTACGGTATAGCAAAGCCGCCCGGGCGGCCCGATCCGCCGGCAGTCGCGCTGGCTAACGAGTAGGTATGAGAGGCTTTTTTGACACGCACTGGCGACTGCGCAGCGCGCTGCCGGGGACCGGTTAAGCCAGCTGCCAGACACTGTAAGAAGAACAGGTGTGGTCACCAGAGTTGTTGCCTACGAACCTTTTGGTTATAGTGGCTCACCTTATGAATCTAGACCCGGTTCAAAAAGCTGCCTGGCAGATGCGGAGGCTCCCCTCATCTGCTCTGGTTTGTGTGTTGCTCGCGGTTGTGGCGGGAGCTATGGGCTGCGAAGAACTGACCGCGCGGCGCACCCTGCAGGAAGCCGCCCGGGAATACGCGGATGGGCATTTCGAGAAGGCCGCCCAGGAGTGCGAAAAGGCGCTCGCGATCATGCCCGATTTCGATATCGCGAATCACAACTGCGCCCTCATCTACCACAAGATGTTTCGACCGGGCCTGGATACACCGGGCAACGCCAAGATCGCCGATCGCGCGACCGAGCTTTTTGCCAAGTACATCGCCAAGAACCCCGACGACGGCAAAATCATCGATCTCATGACCCGCATCTGGATCGACGCGGGACGCTACGAAAGGGCGCTCGAGTATTGGGAGAAGGAGCTCGCCAAGGATCCCAAGGACACCGAGATGATCGGCAAGATCGCGGGTATCCATCGACTGGCCGGCGACTGGAAGAAAGCGATCGAATGGCATGAAAAAGAGGCCGAGGCGGAAGAAGCGCCCGAGGCCAAGGCGGACGCGCTGAAAAATATCGCCAAGCTGACCTCGACCCGACTGCTTTACAACCGGATCAAGATTAAATGGTACGAGCGGCTCGAAGTCGCCGATATTGGCATTCACGCGATGCAGAGGTCTGTCGCGCTGGCACCGGACAGTTTTGAATCCGAGCAGCTCCTGGGCAGTTTGTACGGGGTCCGCGGCGAAGCGCATCAAGCGTCGTGGGCGCAGCTCATCGACAACGCCAATAGCCGCTTCCACTACAAGCGATTTTCGATCCTGAAGAAAAAAGCCGATGCCGAGGCCGGGTCCCCGGGCCGAAAGGCAGAAGACCAAAAAGCCGAGGACAAGAAACCCGGGGAGCAGAAGCCGGCCGGGGGGCAAAAAGACCCGGGCAAGACAGACGATCAGAAGCCCGTGGGTGAGACCCCCCAAAAGAGTCAAAGTCAAGACAGCAGCAAGGAAGAAGCGTCGCCCGGTGGTGGTGCCACGGCCAGGTCAGGGGGGCCGGCCGCAGCGGCCGACAAACCTTCTGGCGCCAAGGCGTCGGCTGGCAAGCCGTGATGAACCGCCGCAAAACCCGAAATCGGTAAAGCAAGGGACTGGTCGATGTTCGAAAACTACGTTGGAGCTAAGACTCAAAAACGCCGCACCTGGGCGACCATTCTGGTCTCTGTCTCGGTGACGCTGCATGTCATTGCAGTGGCTGCCCTGCTCATCCGCGGCTTTTGGGTGATCGATAAGCTCGCCCCACCCAAGGGCGATATCGCCATCGCAGTGGCGCCGCCACCACCGCCGCCGCCGCCGCCGCCACCCAAGGCGAGCAAGAAGAAACAGAAGCCAAAGACCGACAAGAAGGTCGTCAAGAGGATCAAACCAAAAGTCCTGACCCAGACGGTCGAAAAGCCGGAGGAGCTCGACGTCGAGGTCGAAATCATCGACGAAGACGAGGGGGTCGAGGGCGGCGTTGAAGGCGGCGAGATCGGCGGTGTACTCGGTGGGGTCGTCGGCGGTACACTGGAAGGCCTGCCCGGTGGCAAGCTGGATGCGCCGCCGCCGCCGCCGGCCAAACCCAAACTGGTCGCCCCCCAGGTGGTCAGAGGTCTGCGACAGTCGGGAGAGGACCAGATCAGCCCCGACGATACGACCAAGATGAAGATGCAACGCGATGGTCTCAACCAGGTCATCGCAACCATCAAAATGTGCTTGAGCGCGCGAGGTACAGTAACCAGTTTGTCGGTGCTCAAGTCGTCCGGCTATCCTTCCTACGATCGGAAGATTCAGTCCAAGATGCGGCAGTGGCGATACAAGCCGTACCGGGCCGACGGCAAGCCTGTGCCGGTGTGCACTCCGGTAACATTCATTTATCGGCAATAGTCCAGACCGGCCGACGCGCGATTAGCGAGAATACGAAGTTACGGGTGAGGCGATGTCCGTCTCATTCGATGTTTTTCCAGCGATGTTTTGCAGCGATTACTGGCCCAACTCACAACATGGGTTAACAGAGGAAAGCAGCCATGGAGTTTAGTCTCACCGAAATGTGGGAAGCAATGGGATGGCCCGTGAAGCTCAATACGATCTTCATGGTGGTCATGTCGATTTGGAGTCTCTACGTCATCATCGAGCGGCTCATAGTATTCAGTAAGGCTGCCCGGCAGTCGTACAGCTTCGTGATCGCGCTGCGCGACTACCTCAAGAAACGGCGGGTCGATGACGCTCTCAAGGCGGCCAAGATCCACAAGGGTAGTCCGGTGGCCAAAGTTGTCGCATCAGGACTCGAAGCCTACAAGGCCGGCCGTGAAGCCATCGAGAAAGAAGGACCGGAGGAGGTCGGCGATTTCGACGTGGTCGACTCGGTCAATCGCGGGCTCGAGCGGGTCAAAGAGCGCGAGACCTCATCGTTGCGCAGAGGCCTGAGCGGTCTGGCAACTGTCGCCTCGATCGCCCCGTTTGTCGGACTCTTCGGCACTGTGCTCGGAATCATCAACTCATTCCAGATGCTCAAGGGTGGCGGCGGAATGGATGTGATCGGTCCGGGTATTGCCGAGGCTCTGGTGTCGACCGCCTTTGGCCTCCTGGTCGCCATTCCGGCAGCCATGTTCTTTAACTATTTCACCGCTCGTGTCGAGACGATGGCTGTCGACATGAACGACGTCTCCTCCGAGTTCATCGACTACGTGCTCAGAGAGGGACGGGAGGAATAGGTTCATGGCTGGCATCGGAAAACACGGGCAAAAAAAGGGCCGAATTCGCAAGATCAAGTCCGTCAAGCTCGACGATGTCCGCAATGAGATCAATGTCACGCCGCTGGTCGACGTCTGTCTGGTCTTGCTCATCATCTTCATGGTGGTGACGCCCATGCTGGCGCGCGGCAAGGAAGTGCCCTTGCCCAGAACAGCCAACCACCAGGAAGAGTCGGACAAGAACCAGCCTATTGTGGCCATGGATGCGGACGGTCGGATCTACTTTGACAAAGAGCTCGTGACCGATGTCGAGTCGCTCAAGTTGCGGGTCGAAGAAGCGTGGCGGGCAGATGACATCGGGGATATCCAGGGCAAGGTCTTTGTCAAGGCCGACAAGGATCTGGAGTATGGCAAGGTGTACCCGATGATCATCGCGATTCACGAACTCGGAGTACTCGGCGTGGATCTGGGTACCAATGAGATCAAACAAGAGTAATCGTAGTCAGGCGACTGCGCATCCGATGCGCGATCGCCACCGAACAACTGGGAGAAAACCCATATGGGCATGAATGTCGGCGGCTCCAAAAAGGGGCCAAAAAGTGATATCAACGTCACGCCGTTGGTCGATATTGTGCTTGTCCTCTTGATCATCTTCTTGGTGATCACCCCGATCAAGATGCGGCACATCACAATTGAGGTACCGCGTAAGCTGCAGGACAACGAAGACACCACCATCGCCTCGCGGCAGATCACCGTCTTGATGCGCGCCGATACCACGCTTCTGATCTCGGATGGTCGCAAGGAGACCGATGTTCAGAGTGTCTTCGAGCTGGCCAAGGCGCTGCGGCCGATGATCGAGAAAAAGAAGACCGAGAAGGTGGTCTTTGTCGATTTTGAAGATGCTGTCAAGTATGGCGACGCGGTGATCACCATGGACACCATCAAGGGAGCAGGTGCGGAAAAAATTGCCCTCAAAATACGAGACGAGGAGAACAAACCCGCCTCAGGACCATAGTGAGCGGTCCGGCCGGTTGAATTGTCGGTGGCCAATCGCTCTATTAGAACCGTATTGTTTGTCGGACTCGTCCAGACAGTTTTCTCCCATTTCTGTGATCAGCGATGCGGCCGTTAACGCGGCCGCTTTTTTTTGCTCGAGTATGGTGCCTCGCGGCGGTGTCGGGATCGCCTCGAGCGGCGCGCGGGGGTTCGCGAATACCGCAGTCGACCATCGATTGTCCGCATCTACCTGAAAAATAGCGCAGATGCAGATGACTGAGGCGGACCTGCAGACTTGGGCGGTTCGCGAATTTGGGCTTGCAGAGGGGATAGGTAGATGAGGTAAGACATTCCTGTGCACGGGCATCAGGTTGATCTCAATCCCGAGCAAGAGCGTGCTGTCGCCCACGGCGCGGGGCCGCTTTTGGTCCTGGCCGGGGCGGGTACGGGCAAGACACGGGTTTTGGTCCACCGCATCGCCCGACTGGTCTCGACTGGGGTGGCGCCCTGGGACATCCTGGCGGTCACGTTCTCGAACAAGGCGGCGGGTGAAATGCGCCAGCGATTGCGCGCATTGTTGGGCCTGGCTGCCGAAAAAATGTGGATCGGCACCTTCCATGGGACCTGCGCCAGGCTGCTCCGCATTCACGGCCAGCACATCGGACTGGATGCCAACTTCACCATTTTTGACGACGACGATCAGAAGCGGATCATCGCCGCGCTGCTCAAAGATAACCAGCTGGACGAGTCGGCCACACCGCAAGGAGTGCGGGGCCGGATCGACCGCGCCAAGAACCGTGGTGTCGATCCGGTCGAGGCTGCAGCGGATGCTCCGTCGGCTGAACTGGGATCATACGCCGAAGAGATCCTGGCGACGATCTATCCTCTTTATCAGCAGCGGCTGGCGCGAGAGAACGCTGTCGATTTTAATGATCTTCTGCTCAAGGCGCTCGAATTGGCCGCACACTCGCAGATCGGCCCCGAGCTGGCAAGTCGTTTTCGCCACGTCCTGGTCGACGAATTTCAGGACACCAATCGGGTGCAGTATCGGTTGGTCAGCCACCTGTCCAGGGGCAGCGGTAACTTGACCGCGGTCGGCGACGACGACCAGTCGATCTACAGCTGGCGCGGCGCAGAGCCCCGCAACCTCATCGATTTCGAACGCGATTTTCCCGATGCCACGGTGATCAAGCTGGAGCAGAACTACCGCTCGACTCAGATCATCCTCGATGCGGCCAATGGGGTGATCGGCAAAAACCGCCATCGCCATGACAAGGCCCTGTGGACTGAGCGTGGCAGCGGTGAGCCGGTGTTGTGGGAACAGTGTGCGGACGAGCGCGTGGAGGCCGATTTCATCGCGCGCGCCATGCTCGGCCTGGTTGGCGAGGAAGGGCGCGATTACGGTGATCTCGCTGTGCTCTATCGGACTCACGCGCAGTCGCGAGTGATCGAGGAGCAGTTTCGACGCTACAGTATTTCCTACCGCATTGTCGGAGGAGTTTCGTTTTTTCAGCGCAAGGAGATCAAGGATGTCCTGGCCTACCTGCGGCTAGTTATTCAGCCCAGTGCCGATTCGTGTTTCGAGCGGGTGATCAACGTGCCGTCGCGCGGTATTGGCAAGACCACTGTCGAGCGCGTGCGGGCCCATGCTCGAAGCAAAAACATCAGCTTGCTCGACGCGGCGCGCGCGTGCAGTCAAGGCGCAATGACCCAGTTGCGAACTGCCGCGCGCAAGCGCCTGGCCGGATTTGTCGACATCATTGACGGACTGCGCGACGTCCTGGCTGCTGACGCGTCGGTGTCCGAATTGATCATTCAGGCGGTCGAGCGCAGCGGTTATCGCGAGCGCCTGGACGCCGAGGGCACGCCCGATGCGCACGATCGCCTGGCCAACCTGGCCGAACTGGTCGGCATGGCCTCGGATTTTGACGATGAGACCGAGGGAACCGGCACGCTGGTCGAGTTCGACGAGCGCATCTCGCTATCGTCGGCGACCGATGAGTCCGATGGTCGCGGGACCACGTCGGTCACCCTCATGACCATTCACGCCGCCAAGGGGCTAGAGTTTCCGGTGGTATTTTTGTGCGGTATGGAAGACGGCTTGTTTCCCTCGTTGCGCGAGCGGCCCGGCGTCGATCAGACCGATATGCTCGAGGAAGAACGCCGCCTGGCCTATGTTGCCATGACCCGGGCCCAAGATCGGCTGATCTTGACCAACGCCCATCAACGGCGCCATTGGGGCCAGATCCGTATGAGTACACCATCGCGTTTTCTCGACGAGATCCCGGCCAACTCTCTGGCAGTGCGGGCCGAGCCCGAGCGGATGATCCGCGAGCCGTCGGAGCGACGCCGACAGAGAAATCGGCGAGCAGCCGACCGGGCCAGTTCAAACTACGATGAGTTCAGCGATGCGCCGGCCCCGCCGAGTTACGAAGAGTTCGATCAGCGCACGTATTACGATGACATACCCGAGTATACGGTCGATGGGGTCATCCGTACCCCCGATGGAATCGATGCCGGTGCTGCTGTGAATCATTCTTCGTTCGGTGAGGGCACAGTGATTCAAGCCGAGGGTCGGGGCAAAAATCGCAAGTTGCTCATCGATTTTTCCGACTATGGCTTGAAAACCGTGTTGGCTCGATTTGTCGAGCGGTTATAGCAAGCGCCAAATCTGCGTGCACGTGGATCGAAAGGCGCCAAATCTGTGTACACGTGGATCGAAAGGCGCCAAATCTGCGTGCACGTGGATCGATCAGGCCAAAGCAACTAGCCAAAGCAACTGATTGTAATAACTATTTTTTCAGAGGGCAGGCGATTCCTATTCTCGGCAACTCGCCATGACTGGTGGCGATCACTCTTCGACGTCTAGCTCGTCCAGACAAGCGCCGAGCTCTTCGGGGGAAGGCGACGCCATACGCAACTTGAGCAGTCCCCGCACCTCGACCTGCCGAATGCGCTCGCGAGTCAGGTTCATGATCTCTCCAACCTCTTCGAGCGTGATGCCGCCACGCTCGGCAACGTCGAGAGCGCATGTCTCGGACATCTCCCAGGGCTCGAGATCGGGAAAATTGATCTTGATCGACCCGGTATCCGGATTGACGTCGAGATAGAGGTGGTGTTTGCACGCTACCCAAGGGCATGGCCGCGTATCCTGGCCACACTGCGAACGTGTCGCGGGCCGCGGTATGTCGACCGGCGGGTAGAGCAGAGCTCCGCGCCTCAGCTCTTCTCGAGTCAGTCGCTTCATCGCGATGGTCTTGGAGCGCGGTCGGCTCCGCTTGCGACGACGTCGAATCTTGCGGCTTACCGTGGGAAGTTCCGCTTCGGCTTCCGCGCTCTCGTCGAGGGCACTGCTGTCCATCCCGGCTGTCGATGCCGTCGATACGCCCAATGCCGTCAATGTCGACCCGGCCCCCCTGCCCAACTCTCGACGAGGCCCGGGTGGTGCACTTGGCGCAGTAGCCTGCTGATCGCGTTCGTGATGCTCGGGCCTGGGGGATAACGCCAACAGGCCAGCCATCGATTGTCCCGTCGTGCCTGCCGATGGATCGACTGTTCCATCGAGCCCGCTGTGATTTTCTTCGCGACGGTCGAGTGGGTCCATGCCGTCTCTCCTTGTCGTTGCCACGTCCTTGGCAGGGCTCACTGCGGGATGTAAGCCCAGTTCTACAGCAAATCCTCGGCGCTCCCCGCTGCGCCGGAACTCCGATACTCATCGCCTCGCGCCTGAGAAACCTGGCGCGACAGATCATCGAGTCGCCCGAGAAGCTCGTCGGCTGTGGCTCGGGCCTCCTCGATCTCACCCCCGACCCTCTGTCGTGTACCGCTGTCGAAACGCGGTGTCGAAAGCTCCTCGTCGAGACGCGAAAACAGCTCGTCGAATCCCTCTTTCAGAGATTCGATGACATCCGCGAAGCGCAAAAACTGCTCCTGGATCTCCTCGATCGTGTAGCCCTCGGCCATCAGGCGCTTGATCTCGTTGACACGGCGGACCGTTTTGGCCGGGTACACACCCATCGAGCCGCGGTGCTTTCCCTTGCGACCTACCCGGCGGCTCCTCGGCAGCAGCCCCTGTTGCACGTACTTGCGAAAACTGGCCTCGGAGAAACGAAGTCCACGAGAGGTAAATATGTCGACGACCTGTACTGCGGTGAGACCATCGGAATAGGTCTCTTCAATGGCGGCGAGCTCAGACTCGCTCAACAGTCCCTTCTTTCCGCCAGAGCCGCCCGAACCACCTCGCCGGGAATCGCCTCCTCCACGACGACGTCGATAAGACGCCAGCGTCGTCGCCACAGCACTCGTACGCCGAACGCGAAGCACTATGTCACGGTAGCTATCGCTCGACTGGATCCCTTCGCCGCTCTGCTTTGCACAGCGCGTGCTCGACTGCTGAGTCGTCACCACAGTCGCATCCTGCTCGGCGGGTAAAGACCGCACTCTCAATGATTGCCCCTGAGTTTCGAGTGGTCACAAGGAGCACGAGACAGGGTACTCACCACACGCAGAGCGTTTGATGATGCCCCCGAGATATCAGTCGTCTAGCACAGCCCTAGTCGTTCCTCTGACTTTGCTTCTCGTTCAAGCTCCATCCTGTGCAATAAGTATCGTTACTGTAATCGCATGAATATAAACTCGTCAATAATACTAACGTAAATAGATTCGATTATTTGACTGCTATTTTGTTCAGTAAAGTGGGTCTGTTCAGGTCGGAGGTATCGCGGAGATACGGGGAGTCTGCGCGACGTGCAGGAAGTGAGACGATGAAGCGGAGTGAGTTGGAGGGCCTCGAATTGAGGGCAAGGCGTCGAGGAGGGAGCATAGTTGACCTGCGTGACCCATCCGGATTGGTCGCTCAGGCAGAGAGCTCGAATCTGTAGTACGTTTGGCGGGTGAAGCTTGTCGGGCTCTACGCCGTGCTCTTATTTGCGGTTGTGCTCGCGGCCGGGCCAGGTGGTCCGGTGGCGCATGCAGAGGTCGACGGCGACCGCTTTGTCTCCGATGAGCTGTGGAACATTCGCATTTCGGCGCCGGCCAGCTGGCGGATGAGCGAGCAAAAATCATACGCAGCGATCTGTGTGAAGGCCAGCGGAGACGCGTGTAGCCGCGAGAACGAGCAGCGGTCGCACTCGAGCATTCTCTTGTGGATGCACCGGCGGAGCCCGCCGGGCAGAATGCTTCTGTCTGCCGAGAGGCTGCACGGTCGCCTGACCTCTCGTGAGTACGCGGACAAGACCCGGGCCCTGCTGATCGAACTGGGTTTTCGTGTCCGCAATCCGCAGCTCCACGCCGGGACCGGGGCCTATTGGCTCGAGTGCGATAACGGCACGGCCTTTTTGCGCCAGGCTGTCCTGGTATCGGGCAGCATCGGCTACTCGCTGACTCTGTCTGCGCCCGATCAGCGCACCCGGGCCAAGCATCTGCGAGCTTTCGACTACGCGCTGCGCTCGATACGTCTGGATCGAGACAGCTCCCAACGCGACAGCTCGGAGTCGCTCCCACCCGACGGGTCCAGCAACTCGTCGGGACAATCCCGATCCGGGCAAGCGCGATCCGACGGCGACCGATCGGGACGGGCCCGCTCCGACGACTCCACTGGTGGAGAGAATGCCGAGTGAACGACCTATTTCGAGATGTTGAATCTGTACAAACCGGGCTGCGCGCCACTGGATATATTGCCGACCCGTCGGTCGCCACGACAGTGTACCTGGCCCGCTGCCTGGGCAAACCGATCTTGGCCGAGGGTCCGGCCGGGGTGGGCAAAACCGAGCTGGCCAAGGCCATCGCGGCCGCCATGTCGGCCGAACTGATACGTCTGCAGTGTTACGAGGGGCTCGACGAGGCCAAAACTCTGTATGAGTGGATGTATCCCAAGCAGCTGCTCTACACTCAGATGTTGCGCGACAAGATCGGCGACGTCGTCGCCGGGGCAGCTACGTTGAGCGATGCGGTGGATCGCATCGCTGCTCACGAGGACGCGTTTTTCTCCGAGCGCTTCCTCACCCCACGACCGCTACTTCAGGCGATTCGCGCTGAAAAGCCCGCGGTACTGTTGATCGATGAAGTCGATCGCGCCGAGGACGAACTCGAGGCGTTCTTTCTCGAGGTACTGGCCGAATACCAGGTCACGGTTCCCGAACTGGGCACAATGACTGCGCGCCACCGCCCCATCGTGGTGCTCACGTCCAACAACACTCGCGAGCTGTCCGATGCGCTGCGGCGCCGCTGCCTCTATCTCTACATGACGTACCCCGGCCCTGACCGCGAGGCTGAAATTCTGGCAACACGAGTACCGGGCATCGAGAGCGAGTTGGCCCACAGCGTAGCCGAGTTCGTACAACGGCTGCGCAATCTCGATCTGAAAAAAACCCCGAGTATTTCGGAAACCATCGATTGGGCTCGGGCCCTGGTCCTACTCTCGGCCGAGACGCTGGGTGATGAACTCGTGACCCGCACCCTCAATTTGCTACTCAAATACGAAGGTGACATCGAGACAGCAAAAAGCAGCGTATCGAGTCTGCTCGATGCCAGCGCCGGCACTGGGCAACGCCGAGCTGGCCCGGGCTAGGCAAGATTAGGGATATGTAAAGACGCCCTGAATTCCCAGCGGAATACCCGTCACCCAGAAGAGCACCAGGAACAGGCTCCACAGAAACAGGAATGACACCGAATACGGCAACATGGCTGCGGCCAGGGTACCGATTCCGGTCTTGGTCACGTAGCGCTGGGAGAATGCCACAACCAGGGGAAAGTAGGGCATCAGCGGAGTGATGATATTGGTGGTCGAATCGCCAACCCGATAGGCGGCCTGGGTGAGCTCTGGCGAGATTCCCAGTTGCATGAGCATGGGCACGAAAATCGGGGCCAGAAGGGCCCATTTGGCCGACGCCGAGCCGACCAGTAGATTCACCATCGCGCAGAGAAGAATGATGCCAAACAGGGTGACCGCTCCCGGCAAGTTGAGCGCCTTGAGCACATTGGCGCCCTCTACGGCCAAAAGGGCGCCAATTTGTGATTTGCCGAAGGAATAGATAAACAGCGAGGCAAAAAACGCCATCACCATGTAATAGCCCATGGTGCTCATGGTCTTGCTCATGCCCATGATGACATCGCGATGGCTCTGGAACGTGCCCGATACATAGCCGTGAACCACACCGGGAATCAGAAAGAGGAGAAAGATGAGCGGAACGATCATCTTCATGAGCGGGGCTTGAAACGCGGTAATGTCACCCTCGGGGGTGCGCAACGGCGAATCCCCCGGTACGGCGATCACCACCAGCACCACGATGCCGACGACCATGGAGATCAGGCCAGCCCACATGCCCCGCCGCTCGGCCTCGCTCATGGCTTCCATCGTGGGCATGTCGGTCGGGTCGCCATCGATCTCGGTGTTGCTCAGCCGTGGCTCGACGATCTTGTCGGTGATAAACCAGCCCAGGCCCACGATCAGCAGGCTCGAAGCACCGGTGAACCACCAATTGCACAGCGGATTTACTTCCCGGGCAGGATCGAGAATGCCCGCTGCCTCCTGGGTGAGTCCCTGCAGTAGTGGGTCGATGGACGACGGAATGAAATTGGCGCTGAATCCGCCCGATACGCCGGCAAATGCCGCTGCGATCCCGGCCAGGGGATGGCGGCCAGCGGCGTAAAAGATCACCCCGCCCAGGGGTATGACCAGGACATATCCCGCGTCAGCCGCCGTATGGCTCACAATGGCGACCAGAATGAGCATGGGCGTGAGCAGGGATTTGGGGGTCACTCCGAGCAGCGCCTTGAGACTTGCGTTGATAAAGCCAGACGCCTCGGCCACCCCGACGCCGAGCAGTGCGACCAGAACCACCCCCAGGGGATGGAAGCCGGTGAATGTATGGACCATATCGGCGAAGAATTCGGTCAGCGATACCGCGCTGAGCTGGCTGATAATGGTCTTGGTCTGGACTCCATCCTTGGCCGGCACGGAAAACGAGTAGCCGTCGAGCAACGCCGATACGATCCACACCATCACCATGGCAATGACAAAGATGACCGCCGGATCGGGCAGTCGATTGCCGGCCACTTCGACCCAATTGAGTATTCTCTCGGCCAGCGACCGTGATTCGGCAGACGTATTCTCTGGTTTCGACACGACGTATCTCCGGCAGGGCTGGCGATGATACGTCTATTTTTGATGGCGTAAAGGCCTATCTCCGCCGAACCCGGGCGCGAGCAGGTTGAGCATGCGCTCGGGCGCGCGCACGCCAATCTCGCGCAGCACCCCGCGCCCCCGGGCGATCAGCTCATCGCCCTGGCGACCCGAGAGCAGCTGTCCGAGTCGTATGTGACAAGCCGCGACCATGTGACGGGCCGAAACCGGGCCGAATCTGGCCAGCGCGGTGTCGAGTTCGGCACGGGCGCGATCGTCGCGGCCACGCCGCGCGGCCAGAGATGCGCGCAAAAGCGCGGCCACGCCCTCGATAAAGGTCATCTTGCACTGGCCAACCACGGCTACCGCCCTGCCCGCCCGGTCGAGATCACCGGCGTGCAGCGCCGCACTCGCCACCAGGGTGTAGACCTCGCTCCTAACCCAGGGATGCCGCATGATCAGCGTCTTGCGTATATTCGGCAGAGCCCGCTCGACAAGCTGCACAATCGATGCACCCTCGCCGCGGTAAATCCCGACCATGGCACGCGAACACACCTCGACGTAGTTGGCCACGTAATAGCCATCGTCGGGCCAGCCATCGAGCACTGTGTCGAGTTTTCGCTCGGCTTCCTCGCACTGATCGCTGCGCAGAAGTGACCAGGTCCCGGGCAGCGCCATGAACATGGTGCGAGCATAGACGTCGTTGCGCCGCTCGGCGTCGCGGGCGTAGCGCTCGGCGGTACGCGCTGCACCGGCAAAATCTCCGATCGCGATCTGAGCGCGGCTGAGCATATAGCGCGCCGTGGCTCGCTCCCACTCGACGGCTCGTTTTGCCCGGGACAACAGCTCGTCGCATTGCTGCAGGTTCAACACAGCCTGGGGACTGCGGCTGGTGTAGAACTCCGCGGTGCCGCGCGCCAGCAGCGCGATGCCGATGAGATAGGGATCGCCGATGCGTTGGGCCAGGGATAAAACCTCGCCGATCAGGACGTCGGCACGCCGGGTTTTACGCCCTCCGGCCGCCCCCAGATAAACGCATTCAATGGCCAGAGCGCGGCAGATGCGGCGCTCTTCGCCGAGTTCAAGCGCGGCCAGGACATGTCGGTTCTGCAGGACTTTGCCGCGCAAATGGTCGATCAGCCCGAGCGACGTAGCCGCCGCGTACAATGTGTCGATGCGCACCAAATCGTGGGGAGAAAGAGCGTCGACGGCGCGCGTGCGGTAGCCCAGGCCGCGCAGACGCAGGCGAATGCGCTGCAAAAACGCCGACGCCATGGCACCGAGCCGAGTGCGCGCATAGGGCGCGCGGAGTTCGGTCAGCACGTCGGTCAAACATTCCAGGCCGCGCTGAATATGGCCGCTGCGCAGCCAATTGTCGGCAGCCAGCTGTTTGAGGTGTAAGGTCTCAGCCCGGGCGTCTGCGATCTTGCTCTCGCCGGCAAGGCCAGCGGCCTGGACGGCCTGGTTTCGGGCCTCGGCTCGCCGGGCCGCCTGCTGATAGATCTGCGCCGCCTCGTAGCTCTCCCCGGCCAGCTGAAGAGCATTGCCCAGGCGGCGCAGGAGATCGAGCAAATTCGACTCGGGATCGGCCAGTTCGAGAGCGGCGCGGTAGAGATCGGCTGCGTGATCGAATGCCAGCTTGACCTCGGCCTCTGCGGCCGCGGCAATCAGATACGCCCGGGCTTTGTCGCGATTGCCCGCAGCACGCCAGTGGCGGGCTCTGGCGTTGAGTGTGGCCCGGTCCCACCGCTCCAGGGCCTGCGCAATGTGCTGGTGAATGGCGGTGAGCCTGGCCGACGGCAGGCGGCCGAGTACGGTGTCGCGGACCCGCGCGTGGTAGGTCATAAGCCAGTGATCGGGCCCCGGCTTGACGATCTGGATCAGTCGCTTGGTATAGAGCAAGGTCAGAGCGCGCTGGCTGAGTTCGGCCGACACCCGGGCCGCTTCGGACAGTAGCCAGAGCGGGGTCGGCTCACCGGCCACCGCCACGGCTTCGAGCAGGTCGCGCGCGTTGTTGGGCAATCGCTCGATTCGCCAGTAGAGGACTTGTTCGAGATTGAGCGGGCGACGGTCGCTCGGCACACCGACCTCGTCCAGAACCCGGAACAGCTCGACCAAAAGCAGCGGACAGCCGCCCGATTCGGCCCACAGCCGATCGGTCGAGTCGAGCATCGGGGGAGCGGGCGGTCCGGGCCGGGAATGCGGGGCCGAATCATGGGCGAGAGAGCCATCGCACAGCTGCTCGGACAGGCCCTGACTGTCGAGCGCCGCGAGCTGCTCGCCTCCGCCCCACTCGCGGCCCTGTTCCCCGGCCAGGCGATCGATCAGTTCTCGCCGCTGCACCGCCGATAGCGGCCCGATGGACAGGTGCCGGCACTCGGTCTTGGCCGAGATGAGCTGCATCGCCTTCCAGATCCCGCTGCCCGGACCTTCGGGGCGCTGCGCTGCCACGACCAAAACCCGCGTGTCCCGGTCGACGATATCGGCCAGGAGTTCGAGACTGCCTCGGTCGGCCCACTGCAGGTCGTCGAGAAAAATGACCACCGGGCGACGCTCGGCCAGTACGCCGACAAGGGCCTTCAAGGCCGCGCTGGCGCGTGAGCGAAGTTCGCGCGGATTGGCACCACTGTCACTGTTCGGCCGTCCATGCCGCCGGACACTGGTCCGCGGTCTGGCCTGGACGGTTGGCTCCGCGTCGTCATCAGCGCCGATCGCCCCGGGCTCGTCGTGCTCGTTCTCGCCCCCGCCCCCACCCTTTGGCGACACCCCCTCGGAGTCGACGCCGAGCTGTGGCAAGCGGTGCAGAATTGGAAAGAGACGGGCGAGCAGCGCGATGTCCGGGGGCAGCAGGGCCGATACGTCGGCCTCGGCCATGCCGAGAAGCACTTGGGTGATCCCGTCGAGAACGCCGTCAAACGCGTTGTACGGCAAACTTTCCCGGGCGTGACACCGCCCCGACAGGACCAGCGGCCCCATCGCCAGCTCGACACCGGCCTCGAGCTGGGTCAAAAAGCGCCGGATCAACGTCGACTTGCCCATGCCCGACGCGCCGGTAACGAACACGGTCACCGCCTGCCCGGCAGCGGTCACGGCATAGGCGTCGTGCAATTCGCTGAGCTGTTCGTCACGGCCGACAAAGACCTCGGGGATCTGCCGCGAGTAGCCCGATTCGGTGGCGCCGAGGGCGTGCAAGATCTCGCTCGGCTCGGGCCGGAGCTGTGGCTTGCGATGCAGAAGATCGCGGCACAGTTCGGCGAGGTCGTCGGGCACACCGCGGACCAGGCTGGCCAGAGGCGGCGGTGGCCGGCGCAGCTTGGCCCACAGAATCTCGCGCGGCCTGCCGTCGTAGGGCAGGCGGCCGGCCAGAGCAAAATACAGCAACACACCAAAGGCGTACCAATCGGCCTCGGCGTTGGGCGCTTCACCGGTGGCCTGCTCGGGTGCCATGTACGCCGGAGTGCCAGCTGTGTGGGTCGCGCGCTTGTGGGTGCTGGATTGGCTCCGCTCGGCCACGATGCCAAAGTCCATCAGAACCACCCGACCCCGCTCGGTGACCCGGACATTGGACGGCTTGAGGTCGCGGTGCACCAGGCCGTTCTGGTGCAGAGCGTGGAGTGCCTGGGCCAGCTGGCCGAAGCTGCGACGGACCCGGCGCACGTCGGCGATATTGGTCAGATGGGGAATGTCCGCGTCGGCGTCATCGTCGCGGTCGCGAACATCGGCCTTGGCAGCAGATGCGGCTGTCATCACAACCGCGTTGATGCCAGTATCTCCACCATGCGCGGCCAGCCGCATTTCCGATGGCGTGATCGTGTCGACCTGCCGGCCGGGTCCTGAGCGCACGTAGTCAATGATCGTTCCACCGCGCACCACCTCCATGGTGAAGAACCACTGGCCGTCGTGGGCCACGAGTTCGTATAGCGACACGATATTGGGGTGGCTGAGATCGCTGACCGCACGAAACTCGCGCTTGAACCGATACAGATTGGTCGCCTCGAGCTGGCGCAGAGTCTTTAGCGCCACGTTCATATTGTGCTGACGGTCGCGCGCTTCGTACACAATACCCATACCGCCCTCGCCGAGCTTGCCGAGAATCTCGAAGCGAATCGAACCAGCGAATGCCACAGTCAATTGATGTCACACCAGCGGGCGCCAGAAAAGAGAATGACGCCCCCTGCGTGCACCGAGCAGCTGAATAACAGCGTTTTACCGCGCCGACGCAGAAGCCGGGCCGCGGCCCGGTGCTCCGGTCGCCTGGGCGGGCGAGGCAGCCGGGCGCGCGACCGAACCCGGGTTCGCCTGTGCTCGATCGGCCAGCGGAGCCATGTCGATGCCAGCGGGCACCTCGACCATTTCGTAGATGCGAACCGTCTGGCCGGTGACGGTGAACGCGTCGACTTTGATGCGAAGATCGCCGTATTGCCACTCGCGCACGATCGGCTCCATGCGAGCAAACTCGAACGACTCGGCAGCCTGGTCGGGAAGGTCGCCCGTGGCCACGTGCGGCGGTCCGAACCGCTTGTGGTAGCCAGCGCTGGTGGTGAGTATATCCTCGAGCGCGGCCCGACTGCTCTGGTGCCTGCGGCTGTAGGACACGTGCCGCACGGCGTGACCGGGGCTGTCGAGAACGAACAGAACCCGGCCTGAACTGGTCGGTCGCGACATGTCGGTCAGCATGTTGCTCTTGATATCCTGGCACGACCAGCGGATCTGCGTGACCCGCTCGTGGGCAGTCTGCCGATTCCACGACGCGCTGGAAATGGCGTCGGTCGATTTGCCCTCGGCGCGCAACTTGGCCTCCATCTTGGCCTTGCGGGCCTGCTTGAGCTGTTTGACCAGGGTCGCTGGCGAGGCGTCGCGGCAGTTCATGCCCAGGGCAGCGGTATGCGCCTTGATCTGATCGAGAGCAGTCGTGCCCACGGCCACACCCAGGCCGTCGCGACTCGGCGCTGTGGGCCTGCTCTGGTCCCAGGTCGGCTTGCGCGACCTGGCGCGAGCTGGCCCGGCTTTGCGCTCAGCCGCACCTGGCCGGGCACTCTGTGCCCGGGTCTGGTCACCGGTTGATGAATCGGTCGGGCCGCGACACCCGGTCACGGCCACGACCAGGGCCAGAGCAATGGAACTCGGAATACGCGAACTCGCCATCCTAATCAACCATCGTATCGATCACGCGGTTGCGTACCGAAAATTCAGCCCGCTACAATGTCGAACAGCCGGTGGCACCATCGACGATCATCGCGCACATGGCGTCGAGCACGGTGGCGATGGCGTTCTTATCCTCGGCGGATGCATCTGGGTCCAATACGTTGTCGAGCGCGCTTGCCACGTCGGTGACCAGGGCGTCGAAGTCCTCCTTGGTGATCTTCGGATCCGCTGCATTGACCGGGTCGTGAGCGGCCATCATGTCCTTGCAGACATTGTCGGCAGCCACGCCGGGCTCGGAGGGATGAGCCACTTCCTTGCCGTACTCGCACGGACCGCCCGTGGCCCCGCAAACCTGGCGGACCAGGCAGGTCTTGAGTCGAGCTGCCTGCGCCGCCGAAAGCCCGGCAAAGAAGCCGTTGATCACCGTATCAGCCGGGATGACGACGTCGACCAGATTGTCGATCACCGCAACGATGCCCGGCTTGGCGCCCAGCCGCTGATAGATCGTCTTGTTGTTGTCCGCATCCTCGACAATATCGCCCTCGGTCCTGCTGACAATGTCGACCACGGCGTTGACATAGGTCGGATTTACGTCTTTGGCCCGAAACACCTTGACCAGGTCTTCGATCATGGCGTCGAAATCCTGCTTGGAGATGCCCAGTCCCTCGTGACTTTCTTTCATGCTGCGGCACCCAGAGTCATCGGCGTCGTAATCCTGGGGCCCGCCGGTCGCATCGCCGATCTGGAGGACCAGACAGTCGATCAGTTTGGTTCCGCTGATCGCATCCTGGTTCAAGAAATAGCCGTTGATCCGGTTGTCGTTGAGCACCTCGGCGACAAAGTCCTCAACCACCGCCCGGATACCCGCTTCCTCGCCCAGAGCCTGGTACACCGTGGGGTCTGTCGAGGCGTCGCCATCAGATGCCGCATCATCATCATCGCACCCCGCGAGTGGGACCAGCACAAACGCCAGAGACAAAAACAACATCTCGAATCTACGCATGATTGTTCCTCCAAATTCGAATTCAGTCTGCTGGGCGACGCTTCTTTCGCCCAACCAAATCACAGGCCTCGCGATCACGGCCTCACACGGACGGAGAGTACACGATTCACTGTGCCAGCGGGAGTGCACGGACCATGAATTGCAAGTCTCGTCCCCGCGCCCAGACCTTGCTGTGGCGCGGATCATTGAAACGGTGCGTCAACGAGCTACGACCCGATAGAGCCACAGCACAAAGCCGACAAAAGCCGCAACACCGATGATCTGTGCGGCTACCGCGGGGACGGGCAGAGCCATGATCGCAGTGCTCTGGAACGCGGCAAACGGAATGGCCAGCAAGATTCCCACCAGTGCCTCGCCGGTGATCAGACCCGACGCAAAGAGCAGACCCCGCTGGCCAGAGATCGCGCGCCGTTCGTCGGAGGCGCCTCGCGCCGCCAGGGTCCGACTGGCCAGCAGGGCGACCATGCCACCGACAAAGATGGGCACTGACAACTCGAGCGGCAAATAAATGCCCACGGCCACGGCCAGAACCGGAGCGCGGAATGAGTGTTGTTTGAACTCCAGCCACTTATCGACTGCGATGATGGCGACGGCAATGAGTGCGCCGATCCCGATCATGTTCCACGGCAGGTTGCGCAAGAGAACACCTTCGGCCACCGAGCTCATCAGCGTGGCCTGGGGCGCATTGAGTGCTTCGCTCGGGTTCATGCCCTCGCGCGGCAACACCTCGCCGAGCCCATAGGCCGAGAACAAAAGCTGCAGTACCGGGGCGATGACCACAGCCGCAGCCGCGACACCGACGATCTGCATGATCTGCTGCTTGACCGGGGTGGCGCCCACGATCTGACCGGCTTTGAGGTCCTGCAGGTTATCGCCAGCCATGGCCGCCGCACAGCACACCACCCCCCCGACCAAAATGGCTGCAGCTGCGGCGATCTTGGCCTTGGCCGGGTCCACAGCAAAATCGATCTGAGAGCCCAAAATGACCAGCAGCAGGGCCGATACGGCCAGAATCGTGGCGATCGTAACGCCCGAAATCGGATTGTTGGACGAGCCGACCAGACCGGCCATATACCCGGCAACCGACGAGAACAAAAACCCCGCGATCAGAGAGAAGAGGACAGCAAACCCGATGGTGGCCGCGTAAAGGCCGCTCGATATGCCCATGGCCTCGCGATCGATCACGTAGAGAAACACCACAAAAAGCGGGATGGCCAGAGCCAGTGTGGTCACTACAACCAGATTGATCGGAGTGTCGCGTTCGGTGCGCGGCACCCCGTCAGCAGCGCCGCTCCTGGCCTTGCGCACGGCTTCGAGAGACGATCGAACGCCGTCGCGAATGGGTTTGATCAGGGACAGGAGTGCCCACAGGCCGCCGGTCGCCATGGCACCCACGCCCATGTATCGAATTTGCTGACTCCACACCTGGTGGGCCGCGTCGTAGCCAGTGAGCGCCTGGCCGCTGGCGTCGCTGCCGATGAGTGCGGCCAGCGCCTCGGGATCGGCCACAGCCATGTAGATCGGGATGCCCAGGAGCCAGGAGATCAGCCCGCCGGCAAATACCAGGGTCGCGATGTTGATCCCGACGATGTATCCGACGGCCAGAAGCGCCGGGCCGAGGTCGCTGCCCATGCCGAAGATCGAGCCGCCGACCGTGATCGACCCCTTGACTGTGCCCACCGCTGCTTGCAAACCGGACTGGCACAGCTTCAGCGCCGCTCCGGCCAGCCCGGCCACGGCGATATGGCGCGCCCCGCCGCCTCCGTCGGACCCGGCCTTGAGGACCTCGCCGGTTGCCACCCCTTCGGGAAACTGCAAATCGGCCTCGATGATGAGAGCGCGGCGCAGCGGAATGGTAAACATCACCCCGAGGATGCCGCCGAAGAGCGCAATGGCCATGGTGGGCAGGAACTCGAAGCCGGTTTTCCAATAGTCCAGCATGATCAGTGCCGGCAAGGTGAAAATGACCCCAGCGGCCACAGCTTCACCGGCCGAGGCCGCGGTCTGCACGATGTTATTCTCGAGCATGTTCGAGCGGCGAAACAGGCGCAGAATCGCCATCGACATCACCGCGGCCGGAATCGAAGCCGATACGGTCAACCCGACCTTGAGCCCGAGATAAGCATTGGCGCCGGCTAGAACGGCCGACAAGACCACGCCGAGAACCAGCGCTTTGCCGGTGATCTCGGGCAGGGAAACCGAAGCCGGGATGACCGGCTTGACTGGCGGTGCCATCGTGTTACCTCACGGGCGAAGCGACCGAAACCCCTCGCTAGGGCAGTTCGGGCGGGGTGTAGTTCTCGTCTGGCGATAGGGACTTGATGAACGCCATGAGCCGTTTGCGTTCCTTTTTGTTCAGCTTGACCTTCTTGAGCAGGGGATCGATGTACTTGTTGCCCTTTTTGTGACCGCCCTTGAGCATGAAGTCCACGGCCTCGTCCAGGGTGGCCACACTGCCGTCGTGGAAATACGGGGCAGTTGCAGTGAGGCCGCGCAGAGTCGGCGTTTTGAATGCGCCGGTATTGGCTTTGGTCTTGGTGACCGCAAAGCGACCCACGTCGGGCTTGCCCTTGCCCACGTAGCCGATCCCGACATTGTGATAATTCATATCGGTAAACAGCGGTGGAGCGTGACAGGCCGGGCAGGTCGTCTTCTTGGCAAAGATCGCAAAACCCTTGATCGCGTCCTTGGACAACGCCTTCTTGTCGCCGGCCTGATAGCGATCCCACGCCGAGTTGCCGCTCCGTATCTTGATGCGCACGAACGAGGCCAGGGCCTTGGCGATATTGTCCTTGCTCGGCGGCTCGCCAAATGCGCGCTGGAAATGGGCATTATAAGTCGGGACCTGGGCCAGTTTTTTGGCGATATCATCCGGCGTCGCGCCGACCTGGCCGATCCATGCGGCGAGGATCTGATCCTCGAGAGTTGCCTTGCGGCCATCCCAGTACCACTGCTGGGCATAGGCCACGTTGTAGAGGGTGGGCGAGTGGCGTGAATTCAACTTGCCGTTGTGTTTCTCGGACAGCGCCTTGCCGTCGGTCCAGCCTTTTTCCGGCAAATGACAGGTCACACAGGCGAACTCGCCCTTGTCCGACAGACGGGTGTCGAAAAATAACAGCTCGCCCAGGGCGACCTTGTCGGCAGTGTCCGGGTTGTCCTTGGGCGCCGGTGTCTCGGGCAGGCCCAACGGCGGCGGGGGAATCTCTGCCGCGGCGGGCAGTTGGACCGCCGGCTTGTCCGGCTTGTCCGCCGTTTTCGCCTCGTCCGGCACGTCGGGCATGTCGGGCATGTCTTTGGTGTCGGACTGGGTGGTGTCTTTTGGTTCGGCTGGCTTTTCTTCTGCACAACCCCAGGCGAGCATACCGATCGCAGTGATCAACGTGGTGAAAGTGGTTCTGTTCCGCATGGATACCTCGGCGCGAATTGGACCACTTGCACCTCGCCCGGTCAAGTTTACGGCCGAATGGGCCGGCCCGGCGGGTAGCGCCAATCGGGTGCAAGCCGACGGAATGGCCACGATCGCATCGCCTCGCCATCGCCGGCCGATCGCATAGCCGGGTCGCCCGGCCGTTCCGCCCGGTGAGAACTCCGCTTCGCATTCCTCGCCGGGACGTGCGACCGGTGACGCGCGATCTTGAGCTGGCGGCAGTCCCGGTTTACCCTCCTTTCTGCGTGCCAAACGGGGGCAAAAAGAAGCCATGACTGCACTGAATCACGAGCATGTACTCCAACAAGCAGCCAATTGGAAAAACCAGGGCAAGGCCGTTGCCCTGGCCACGGTGGTGAGCACATGGGGCTCGTCGCCGCGGCCAGCCGGCAGCCAGCTCGCGGTCAACGAGGACAGCGCCTTTGTCGGCTCGGTGTCGGGCGGTTGTGTCGAGAGTGCCGTGGTACAGGAAGCCCTGGCGGTGATCGACGATGGCAAGCCGCGCCTGCTCGATTTTGGCGTAACCAACGAGAGCGCCTGGGAAGTAGGTCTCGCCTGTGGCGGCAAGATCCGCGTGTTCGTGGAGCGAGTCGAATGAGGCGGAAACTGCTCGAAACACTCCTGGCCGATGGTCGGGCCAAGCGCTCCATGGTACTGGCCACTGTGCTGGCATCCGGCGAGCAGACGCTCATCTATCCATGGGACAAACGCGGCGAGCAGGACGATCTGCCCCCCGGACTGCTCGAAGCAGCCCGTACGGCCAGCCGAAACGATCGGTCGACAACCGTCGAAACCACACGCGGCGAGGTCTTTTTGCGCGTATTCAACCCGCCGCTGCGCCTCATCGTGGTCGGCGCGGTCCATATTGCGCAATCCCTCTGTCCCATAGCTGCGATGCTCGGGTTTGACGTCACAGTGGTCGATCCCCGCACGGCATTTGCCAGTGTCGAGCGCTTTCCCGGTGTCAACCTGGTCACCGAGTGGCCTGATCAGGCACTCGACTTTTTGGCTCTGGATCGCCGCACCGCGGTGGTGACTCTGACCCACGATCCCAAGCTCGACGAGCCTGCGCTGGTCCGTGCGCTGGCCAGCGAGGTATTTTACATCGGCGCCCTGGGCAGCAAAAGAACCCAGGCCAGCCGGCTCTCGCGACTGCGCGAGCAGGGCTTCGACGATCGCGCCCTGGCCCGCATCCGCGGCCCGATCGGCCTCGACATCGCAGCGCAGAGCACCGCCGAGATCGCGGTGTCCATCACCGCCGAGCTGGTTCAGACCCTGCGCCGGCGCACCCCGTCCGGGCAGAGTTTGCCCGATCCCGCGTCGATGCAGGCGACCGGCAGCGGACGCGACGCATGAAGTTTGGACCGATTCCCGCTGCCGACGCTGCGCACGCGATACTCGCCCATACTCTGCGACTGCCCGACGGCGCGATCTTCAAGAAAGGCCGCGTCCTGGCCCCGGAGGACTGCGAAGCCCTGGTCCGGGCCGGTCATGACACCGTGACCGCGGTCCGTCTCGACCCCGACGACATGGCCGAAAACCAGGCTGCGGCGCAGGTAGCCCGGGCCGCCGGGGGCGCCCATGTGCGAGTTGCCGAGGCGTTTACCGGCCGGGCCAACCTATTTGCCGAGACCCGCGGATTGGCCGCCATCGACCGGGCGCGCATCGATGCGCTCAACGCCATCGACCAGGCGGTCACAGTGGCCACAGTTCCGGTGCACGCGCGGGTCGATGCCGGCGATATGGTCGCCACGGTCAAGATCATCCCGTTTGCCGTGTCTCGCCAGGTGATCGAGAAATGCGCCGCCACCCTGGAGCTGAGCGCAGATCCGGCCAGTGGCGAGAGCGGCCGGGCCGTGGCGGTTCGCCCGCTGGCCAGACATCGCCCGGCCATGGTGCTCACCCGCCTGCCCGGGGTCAAGGAGAGCATTCTCGATCGGGCGTCGGGCAATATGCAGACCCGCTTGCACCGCCTGGGCAACCAGCTCGAACACCAGGTGCGCTGCGCCCACGATTCCGATGCGGTGGCCGACGCTGTGCGCGATCTGCTCGGTGCCGGCTACGAGCCCATCCTCATCCTCGGCGCCTCGGCGATTGCCGACCGCCACGACGTCATCCCGAGCGGCATCGAAAAGGCCGGTGGGGTCGTCGATCACTTCGGCATGCCGGTCGATCCCGGCAACTTGCTGCTCCTGGCCCACACCGAAACCCCGACCGACGCCATCATTGTCGGGGTACCCGGCTGTGCTCGTTCTCTCAAGGCGAGCGGCTTCGACTGGGTGCTCGAACGCGTGCTCGCTGGGATTGCTGTCTCGTCTGGCCAGATCATGGCCATGGGCGTAGGCGGTCTGCTGGCCGATATCGCCAGCCGCGGCCAGCCGCGCCACCGCTCGGCTGGCCAATCCATTCGGCGACCGGAGCTGGCCGCCGTGGTGCTGGCCGGTGGGCAATCGCGCCGCATGGGCGCGCAGAACAAACTTCTGGCCAGGGTTGCCGGCAAGCCGATGGTCGCTCGAGTGGTCGATGCACTGGTTGCAACTCCCCTCGATCGGGTCGTGGTGGTGACCGGCCACGAGTCGGACCTGGTCCGCGCCGCGCTTGCCGGACGCCCGGTCGAATTCGTGTACAATCCGGATCATGCAGAGGGCATGAGCACGTCGCTCGCCGCCGGCGTCGCCGCCATCGAAACCCGCGCCGATGCCGTCCTGGTCTGCCTCGGCGACATGCCGTGGATTCGGCCCGACCACGTACAAACCCTGATCGACGCGTTTAATCCGGTCGAAGGCCGGGCCATCTGCGTGCCGGTCTACCAGCACAAGCCCGGCAATCCGGTCCTCTTTGCCGCTGATTTTTTTCCCGCCATGAAGTCGATCACCGGGGACATGGGCGCGCGCCACATCATCCGCGACAACGCCGAGCTAGTCCATCACGTGGCCATGAACGACAGCAGCGTATTGCTCGACCTCGACACCGCCGATGCGCTAGCAGCTGTACAGATGATCGATTCTGTCACGTCCGGCGATCCCACCGGTCGCGACACCGAGTAGAATTATGTCGAACCTCAAGATTGAAGAGCGATTTCGCGTGCAAGCGCCGCCCGAGCGAGTATGGACCTATCTGCTCGATCCCGAGGAGATCGTGGTTTGCCTGCCCGGCGCAACGCTGCTCGAGGTCGAAGGCGAACGCACGTATCACGGCCAGATGACGATCAAGGTTGGTCCGGTCACGGTCGCCTACAAGGGTACGATCAACCTGTCCGAGGTCGACGAAGAAACCCGCCGCATTCAGATGATCGGTACGGGCAAGGAAAAAGGCGGTGCCGGCTCGGCCAAAATGACCATGAACAGCCACCTCGAGGCCGAGGATGGGGGAACGACTGCAGTGGTGGTCGAGGCCGACGTAAAGCTGGCCGGCCGCATCGTGCGTTTTGGCCGCGGCATGATTCAGAGCGTATCCAAGCAGCTGTTCAAGCAGTTTGCCGACAATCTGCGCGAGCTCATCGAGAGCGGGCCCGACCGGGACACCGGCTCCGAATCGGCGCGCGGCTCAACTGGGGACAACGCTGGAGACACCGATGCGGGCACTGAACCAGCCGAACAGGCCGGGGCCGAGCCAGCTGGACACGAGCGCGGTTCGGCCCCGGATCAAAGCGTCGACAGCGCGACCGGACCGGCCTCATCCGACCGGGCAGAGAGCGATGCCACCGCGGACGAGAAATCGGCCGAAAAGGCCGGTAGCGTGCGGCAACTCGCCGCTCGCGAGGTCGAACCGATACGCGCGTTGCCGCTGCTCTTTCGAGCGCTTTGGGATTCGATCGCCGGGTTGTTTCGCCGCCTTTTTGGCCGCCGTCGAGATTGAGCGAGATCGGTTACACCTTGCGAGATCGTGTCCAGTCGGAGATCCTGGACAGATGATGCGACATTCTCATGCGGTTGCACTGTGGGCCGGTCTGGCCATGCTCGGGTGCGGTGACGTGATCGTCAACTCCATCGACGGTGGCAGCCCGCAAAGCGACAGCGGGAGTAGTGATGCACAGCGTGATGCGGACGCAGTGGACTCTCATCGCGTATTTATCTCCGCGCAGATCTTCCCGGGGGCTCTTGGTGGACTGACCGGGGCCGATGCTCTATGTAGCGAGTACGCTGCAAAGGCCGGCCTGCCCGGCCGCTGGATGGCACTTCTGACCGATAGCAAGAGCAGTCTGAAAGACCGCATCCAGATCCTCGGTCCGGTCTATACGATGGCCGGCACTCTGGTCGTTGCCGATGCCGCGGAGTTTGCCACTGGAGACGCGAGAAATCGCAACACCTTGACCGAACTCAATACGCTGGCGCTCGATGCAACCGTGTGGGTCGGGGACCTGGCCAAGAACTGCAAGGACTGGACGAGCGCGGACCCCGGATTGCAGGGCGAGACAGCAGATGCCACCGACTTGGCCGGCTGGCTGACCAGTGACGGTGACGATTCGTGCGACGACCTGTATTCCCTGCAGTGCATCAGCCAGCTGTAGATGGCCCCTTCGAGCGACAAATTCAAACCCCTGCCGCTCGCCGCGCCGAGCTCGACCCGGTCGGTTTTTGCCTTTGCTCACCTGCCCGAGGCGTTTCGCTTGTTGCTGCCCGAGATCGATGCCGCCCCCGCCGGGCCGGTAACGTGGCGCGAAGAGAGCCGCGCCGATTGCCGACGTTGTGTCATGAGTCCAGCTGTCTCGGGCGATTCACTGGACACGCCGTGGGCGTTTCACCCCGATGCGCGGTGCTGCACCTTTCATCCGGCTCTGGCCAATTTTTTGGCGGGTCAGGCACTGCGCCGGGGCGGCAGATCGGCGCGAGCGATCGCCGGACGGGTGGCCGAAGCCACCGGGGTATCGGCCTGGGGCATCCGGCCGTCGGCCGCGTGGCTCGAGCACTACAACAACAACGCCGACGACCGATTTGGCAGAGACCTCGCCCTGCGCTGTCCCTACTGGGTGGGCGGCGACCATGCCTGTGGTATCTGGAGCGATCGGCCGAGCACCTGCCGTACCTGGTATTGCAAGCACGACCGCGGCCTTGCCGGCGCTGCGGTATGGGCGCAATTGCAGCGAGCACTGGCCCACGTCGAGAACTTGCTGGCCGATCTGTGCAGCGCGCGCGGTCAGCCGCCGGTACACCCGGCACGGCCCGACGAGTGGCTGGTCTGGTACCGGTGGTGTGCCGAGTACATCGAGACAGCAGATAGAGACGACCTGATCGCGGTCGCGGATCCGGCTCTGGCCGAAGCCAGAGCCGATCTCCTCACCATCGCTCGACGGCCCGAGAGCGAAATTGCCGACGTGGTCGTGCCGTCGGTCGAGAGCACCTGGGTCGAGCAAGGCGGCATCCGCATTTCGGGCTACTCGCGCTACGACACGATCATCGCGCCGCGGTCGATCTTTGTATTTTTGTCCGGGCTAGACGGCACGTCCACCTGGCGGCAAGCCCAGGCCGAGATGGCCAAACAGGGCCACGAGCCAGTGACCGACGAGATCGTGTCCGAGCTCTACCGCATCGGCGCAATCGAGGCACCCGGCAGCCCGAGTCCCACGGTCATCCGGCGCACACCATGGCCCGGATAGCCGAGGCGAAACAACCACCCGCCGCCTCAAGCAGGTTCCCCGTCGCCATGGTCGCCATTATCAACATCATCGAAGTCTCGCCGCAGATCGCGCCACTCCGTTTCGAGACGACGCCAGGCCCCCTCCACATAGGCCCGGGCCATGCCCTCCGGCCAATCCGTCCCAGTCAAATCCTCCTGGTCTGACGACTGGGAACGCTGTGCGCGCATCACGTGCTGGATGCTGCTGTCGAGCTCTTGCTCCACAACGACCAGCTGGCACAGGTTCACGCTCGAACGAACGCGTTGATAGACCAGTTCCTGCAAAATGCATTTATTTATATCCACCGAAGCCTCCAGCTAGGCCGATGCACCGTTTTTTGGCGCGCTGGCCGATGTGTTCTTGCAAGCCGCGGCCGCTTTGGCGATAGGCGGTATCATGAGTAGACCGTGATCGCGCAGCGACATGCGCAATTCATCAGCGGTTTTCGGGTTCTCCTTGAGATGGGCCATAGTGCGCTCGCGCCCCTGGCCGAGCTGGGTGCCCTGATACGAGTACCAGGCGCCGTTTTTCTCCACCACACCCAGTCTCTCGGCTGTATCCACCAGCTCGCCCATCTTGTTGACTCCCACGCCGTAGAGGATCTCGAAATGCGCCTCGCGAAATGGCGGCGCCAGCTTGTTCTTGACCACCTTGACCCGCACGTCCGAACCGACGATCTCGTCGGCTCGTTTGATTGTCTTTCCCTTGCGAATGTCCAGCCGCACCGAGCAGTAAAACTTGAGCGCATTGCCCCCGGTCGTGGTTTCGGGATTGCCGTATACGACCCCGATCTTCTGCCGCAGTTGATTGATAAAGATGACCACTGTTTTGGTCCTAGCGATGATCGCGGTCAGCTTGCGCAATGCCTGACTCATCAGGCGCGCCTGCAAACCCATGTGCGAATCGCCCATCTCCCCTTCGATTTCGGCACGCGGGGTCAGCGCAGCCACCGAATCTACTACGATGAGGTCGATCGCCCCCGTGCGTACCAGGGTATCGGTGATCTCCAAGGCCTGCTCACCACAATCGGGCTGTGATACCAGAAGATCCTCGAGCTCAACTCCGAGCCGACGCGCATAGTGACTGTCGAGCGCGTGCTCGGCATCGATGAACGCACACACTCCACTGGCTTTTTGCGCCTCGGCAATCGCATGCAGGGTGAGCGTGGTCTTGCCCGACGACTCGGGACCGTAAATCTCGACAATGCGCCCGCGCGGCAAACCACCCACGCCGAGCGCCATGTCGAGGGCAAGCGAACCGGTAGGCACGACATCGACCTGGGCAACCTCACCGCCGCCCAAACGCATGATCGAACCGCTGCCAAATTGCTTTTTGATGACTTTGATCGCCTCCGCAATGGCCTTGTTCTTCTCTGTATGATCACTCTTGTCCCTTGTCATGGTGTCCTCCTGAATCGTTGTGTCGTCCCACCAATAAGCACGCTCCGTACCAACGATAACCAACTGAAATCTCATAACGCCTGTCCGGCCGCCCGGACAGGCGTCCGATATCCGGACAATCCGATGTCCGGCGGGCCGGACGGCGACATAACTCTACCCACGATCACACTAGAACTAGAGAGACCGCCCCGACTCTCCGCCAGTTCCCGAAATACGCTTAGCACCTCGTCTGTCACCCCACGCCAACGTGCCTGGGGTGCGGGAGTGTAGTCGATTGACAGGACGCGCAGTCCAAGGCTTGACGCGATGAGTGACGCGCCAAGCAGGCTTGAGCGTGCAGAAAGCAGCGTGTACGCCCCACCATGAGCATAGACGACGAGTTTATTGTCGTCTTTGCACTCATTCGGACTCAGTTCGAGAGCCTTGATCGTTCCGATCTCGACTTCGCTGATCCCCACTCCCTGTGCGGCCGCATACTCCTTCCCGATCTTCTCTTGCGGGGTGTTGAAGGCGGTCTGCTTCGCCTCCCAGCCAGCCAAGTCGTTTGGAGCTGGGGCGATTGGCTCAAGCGACGGGTCGGGCATCCCGGAAAACGCGTCCACCCAATCCTTCGACACAGTCGGAGCGACTCGCTGGAAGAGCTTCTTGGTCACATCCCGCTCCGCCGGAGCGGAGTGTGCTCCGAGCAGGTCATGCAGCACCGTGCTTCCTGAAGAAAGTGACCATTGCCTCGACGGCACGGTCAACATCTTCGTCGATGTCGTACAGCGACACATGGCTCGCGCCCTTAATCTCAACTAGCTCCTTGGGGTCGGACGCGGCGGCGTGGAAGTTGACCGTCAAGGGACCTGTATCTTGCAAAGCCCGCTCACCATAGATTCCTATGTATGGCGTGTAGAGATGCGGTGCGAACGCCTGAGCGTCCGCCAGCATCTGCTGTTCGATCACGAAGATCGGTGACAGGTTCGAGTATGTGGGATAGGTCTCCTTGCCCGCTCTTGCTGTCATGTAGAACTCATACCCCTCGCGCCGTGCGGAGCCTTCCGGGAGTTCCTCTGGGTTCTCAAGTCCGGCAAGCCCCGACCCGTCTACGTACTCGACCTCGCCCGACTCATAGGCCTTCTGGCGGCCCGCATTCGCTCCGGCGATCAGTGAGACGACCGTTTCGCGGTCCATCGTGTCGAAGAAGCTGGAGCGATTACTCATCATTCCGGACACTGTTGCGATGGCCTTCAATCGCTTGTCACTGGTCGCCGTCAGCGCCATGTAGCCGCCAGAGGCGCAAACTCCGAGCCCGAAGAGTCTCTCGTTGTCCACGAACCGAAGCGTGCCCAGGAAACTCACGGCGTCCCGAATACTGTCGATCTTTACGAACGGGTGCTCGTAGGTCCGAACGCCACCCTCGCTCTCCCCGTAGCCGACATGGTCGAAGGCCAGCGTGATGAACCCTGCGGCCGCGAGCTTCTCGCCGTACACCGCGCCGGTCTGTTCTTTGACCTGATTGAACGGCGGAGAAAAGACAATTGCCGGATACGAGCTAGAGACCTCAAAGTCTCGCGGCGCGTGAAGATGTCCAGCTAGCTTGTAGCCCTGGCTTTGGAACGAAACCGGGTTGCGTCCTGGAACGGGGGATATCTGAGATTGGTCCATTTTCTAGGTTCCTCTGCTGGCGAACAACGGGGCGTTCGCCTGGGATGTCATCTGGGCGTCTGATCGCTACCCGCCATGCTTTCGATAGAAAGTATCTAGCTGGTCCGCTGCCTCCTCGACAAAGTTGGGCTTGTGGTACAGGTCCACATGAGTGGCTCCTTCGACGATGTAGAGTTCCTTGGGATCGCTTGCTGCCTTGTAGAACTCCTCCGTATCCTCCCTCGTGTCGGCGAGACTGCCGGCTATGCCGAGATAGGGCGTGTACAACTTCGGTGCCATCGACATCACATCGAAGTACGGAAGGGCACCGGTGAAGTTGCCAGGAGACATCGTTGAGTAGCCTGGAAACACCTCTTCGCTCGCGATCCCCTTGTAATACTCGACCCCTTGGCGAACTGTGCTTTCCGGGGGCATGTCGGCGACGGCCTCCGGTGTTCCAATTGAGTCGGCGTAGGTCATCTCTCCGGTTTCGTACTGCCGTTGCCGCTCCTCATTTGCGGCTGCCAGAGCAGCAACAACGTTCTCACGTGGCTGCGAGTAGAATTGCTGGCACGTCCCGACGATCCCACTAATCGTGGCAATGGCCTTCAATCGCTTGTCGCCGAACGCCAGCTTCGTGATGTCGATGGAACCCACGCAGATACCGAGGCCGAAGAACTTGGCCCGATCAACAAACGGCTGCGCTCGCAAGAAACTGATGGCGTCGAGGTGAAGCTCGTTGGTCGGTCCCGGATTAAGGCATCTCGGGAAGGGGCCTTCGCTCTGGCCGAATCCAAGTCTGTCGAATACGAGCACCGCATAGCCGCGCTTCGCCAGCGCCGGCCCATAGACACCACCGCTCTGTTCCTTAATCGAGAGCCCCGGTGAGCCAAAGACAACGCCGGGGTAGTTGCCTGAGCCGTCAAAGGCCTCTGGTAGGTACAGATGAGCCGCTACCTTGAAGCCTTGGCTCTTGAAATTGATGGCATTCTTGCCGGGGCTCAGCTCCGACGGGTTGATCGCGACACTCATGCTCAGTTCTCCTGTTTCTTCGCTGGGCGGATCGTCAGGACATACGGGTAGCTGCGACCCAGCCAAAAATTCTTAGCAAAATGAGAGACATCCGGGAATTGGGAGAACTCCGGAATGCCTGCCCAAAAATCCGAAGCCTGGATTCCGGAGCGAATACGGGATAAGAGATGGCCGAAATGAGTTCCGCTGCATTCAAAGAGCTGTTGCGCCAAAAGACGGACGACATGGAGCAGGAAGGGGTCATCCAGACTGGAATGGGCGAAGTCATTCTGGTCAAGCTGACCAGACCGGTTGCGCGAACGAGTGCGATCTTGGCGCCTGGCATCTGCCTAGTTGCCCAAGGCGCAAAGCACATCTATCTCGGCGAGGAGCGATACACCTACGACGAGCACAACTTCCTACTCGGAAGCTGCAAGCTGCCCGTCTATGCGGAACTTAAGACAGCTAGCGCGAAGCGCCCGTACTACGGAATGGCGATCCTACTTAACACGCGGATCGTGAGTGAACTCGTCCTGGAATACGACCGGATGACCAGTAAAAAACCAGCCGGTAGGCCGGACGGCCTACTCACCTGCGGAAAGATCTCGCCAGAGCTAGAAGCTGCCATCTGTCGCCTCCTCAACGTGCTCGGCGATTCGCAGGATGAGGCGATTCTTGGACCATCGCTTCTGCGGGAGATCTACTACATCGTCTTGAAGAGTAAGGCCGGTCCTTTCTTGAAGAACGCGTCCTACCAACACTCCAAGGCCCATCAGGTGGCTCCGCTAATCCACTACCTTGAAGAACATCTTCGTGAGGATGTGTCTATTGCGGATCTCGTAGAGTTGTCCGGGATGAGTGCCTCAACCCTCCACGAGTCTTTTCGGAAAGCGACTACGCTGCCGCCCATGCAATACTTGAAACGCTTGCGGCTGAACCATGCACACCAGCAACTCATGCTGGGTCGCAACGTCAGTGAGGCCGCGATGGACTCTGGATATGGCAGCGCTACGCAGTTCAGCCGGGAGTTCAAGAGGCTCTTTGGTCTCTCTCCGAGCGAAGTGGTGTCATGAGGCGCACTATTGAGGGCGTTCCGAATTTATCGCTCAACCTCGCTGGTGAGACAGAGCGTTGTTGATACAACGCCGGTTCCCGCTGTCGCTTGGTATCCGCTCCACTTGGAAGGGGGGCCTCTCTAGCTCCTCCTTGTCCTGTTTTGCTCCAGTTGAAACGCGACTCCGACCTGATTGAGGATAAGAACCGCAAAGGAGTCGAGGATGAGTAGCAAGAAGCGTCGTCGCCAATTCACCGCCCAGCAGAAGGGAGCCATCATGCGGCAACGGACGCTGGATGTCAAGCGGTCAAGTTATTCAATAGCGCTATTCTACGGCAGAGCACAGAGCTTCGTACGCCTATACTTCTATCAGAATTAGCCGGATCGTTGCTATCGTCAGAATTCTACCGTAGACCAATGCGGGCCGGCAGCCTCTATCTCCAACCGAGCACCTTCTTTGGCCTCTGAGTAGTCTAGGATCAAGCGGTCCTGGAGATCGGAAGTCAGAACGGTCAGGATACCCTCTGGATTCAGGTTGAACGGAAAATCGAAGTTGACCGCCCGACGCGGTAACGGCGGCAACAGACCGCAGATGTTCGTAGCTGGCGTCCACAGATACACGTCGCTCGCATTCGAGCTATGCAGACGCTCCAGAAACTTTCTAAATCTCGGCGTTTCTTTTTCTCGGAACCCTGTCTCCCAAGCAACGGAGGGTGACGGGGGAGTTAACCTTACTTGATCGCGTATGGAGGAAGTCCGCTCGGGAGATAGCAGGTCAAATCGCTCCACCTTGTGCCCTGTCAAACAGGACAGTTCTGAGAGGTGACGGGGCATTTCTTTTGCGCGGGCCAATCTTTCTGCAAGGGTCATCATCAGTAGTCGTAATCCACTTTAGATTTGTCGTTCGTTAGTTTCGGTCGACCGTATCGATTGGTTCGGACCTGCCCCGTGATAGGATCAACCTTCACTGATCCAGATTCCCAGTGTCCTTGCCCTGGATGGCTGCGATCCAACGTTTGCTGTTGGACGGATTTTCTCTGCATGGTGCCCCCTGGGCCTGACACATCGTACTCGAAGTGTTTTGGTTCAGCGGGAACGCGACTCCACTGATCGGCTCACCTTCATGATGCTCGACGATGATGTCGTGGCGGTCGATTCTTCCCAAAAATAATCTGGCGTCGAGACTCCCGACAAAAGTCCCGAAAGTCGCTTTGCACCCCGGTTGGTTACCTTGCGGGGTGTTGCGTTAAGTGTTTGTTTTTATACGTTAACCTTTCACATATCGCGGGGCGCACTGGCCCGGGCTGGACTGTCAATGCAACGTCGAGCGTACTTCGCACAGATAGCGGTCGATCATGGAGAGCAATTCGGGCAGGGTCGCCGGTCGCTGGATCGTGCCCCGGCGCGCGTCCTCAGCAATTCCCTCGAGGGCACGGCGCGTGGTCTCTATCTGATAGTCCATGTAACCGATTTCACGGGCTGCCTGTTTGAGATCGCCGTGCTCAAAGTAGCCTGTTTCGTCGTGCACTTCGAGATCGGGCGCGTAGTACTTTTTCACATACGCGAGCACCCGGCACACTGCCACGTGAGCTTCCAGGCCGGCATGTTGGGTTTTTGTCCAGTTGTAGGTGACGCCAAAGGCGAGGTCGAGTGTCTTGGTCTGCGCCCCGTTACCCTCGATCATGGTGACATCCAACGTGTTCTCGCCACCATTCCGGTCAATTTTCTGGTCGGGGTTCCGAGCCGACTCCGTGCCGAGCAACTCGTTGATTCGCCGGTTGTTGTTGCGAAAGAGTTGCGCGACTCGCCCGCCAAACGTTTTGTCGTGCAACATCGCATAGTAGAAATCGTTGACCAGCCTGCCCTGGGGATCGAAGTGCAAATTTACCCACTCGCACTTCGGATGTGGAGTTAGGCTGATCCCGACGAGATCTTTTGTATAGACCTTTCCCGCCGCGATAAGCTCTTCCATATCCATGTGCCACCACTCCATTTTGCGGCACAGTGCGCGCATCTCGCCAACTAGCTGCTGTGCGAGATCGGGATTTGCCAGCCGCCCAAAATAGTTAATACAGATTCCCATGACACGAGTCTACCAGGACCCTTGCTCTTTTGGGCTCGGCGCTTGGCCACAATCACAAAAAAATCGCAACCGCCGCCGGAAATTTGTAGCTAAACGTATGATCGCCCGGGCATCCCGACATCGAACGCCGAGTACCACAAAGCGGAGTTCATGGGGAGCGGAGCGGTCGGGCGCCGGCGCCGGCCGATGCGACCATCCGTGCAGCAGTGCGGTCAGCTCTGATACGATACGGTATGGATCAGCTTCTCGAGTCGCTGCTCACCCTGTCTCCCCTGCCCGCTCCCCTGCCCGACGTCGACACGTGGTGGTCGAGACATCGCGAAGCGACCCGGGATATCCCGACCCCGATCCACCGCGCCATGGTGGGCGGATTCGTCGCCGACCGGCCGGCGTATGCATTCGCTGCGGGCTATCAGGAAGCCATCCAGTGCCTGTTGGCCGGCGCGATACCCGATCCGGGACAGGCCAAAACCGCCCTGTGTGCAACGGAAGAGGGCGGCAATCATCCGCGCGCCATCCGCACCCACCTCGCCGTCGATGGCGACCGGGACGATACTGCCGATCGAATCGCCAGCGGCCCGGCCGGCGTGCCAATCTACCGCATGCACGGAGAAAAGCGCTGGGCGACTCTCGGCTCCCGGGCCGAGCGATATCTCGTCCTCGCCAGTGCGGGTCGCCAGGATGACCGCGGGCGCAATGTACTCACCGCCGTGCTCATCCCGGCTGATCGCGATGGAATCGCCGTCACCGATGCGCCGGCCGCGGAGCTTCCATTCGTGCCCGAGATCGCTCACGCCCGTCTCGGCTTTGACAACGTGCTCGTGAAAGCGGACGAAATTCTCCCCGGTGATGGCTACGACCGCTATCTGAAACCGTTTCGCACCATCGAGGACTGCCACGTGCACGCCGCCCTGGCCGCGTGGCAACTTCAAGTGGCGCGGCGTGCCGAGTGGCCAGAGCATGCCATCGAGGCCATCCTGGCGCTTCTCAGTGGCGCGAGCGCGCTGGCTGCCGCCGATCCGTCCAGCCCGGCAACCCATCTGGCCCTGGCCGGACTGATCGCTCGAGCAGAAACGCTGGCCGCCGACCACGACGGCTACTGGCCACGTGTCGACCGCGAAACCCGAGCGCGCTGGAAGCGCGATCGGGCTCTGCTTCAAGTCGCCGGCAAGGCACGCAAACGCCGTCGCGAAGTGGCCTGGAGTCGATTGCGCCCGAGCCGATAAAACCGCGACGGCGGGAACTGTCGATCAAGTGGAGGGAGCGCCCGCCCCGATGAGTAAGGGCGGGCGCTACATGGAGGAGGACTGAATGAGGGATGATGAGTCGTTCTAATATAGTCTAATAATTGCTAATTACTAATTCAGGCTACTATATCGATCAACTAACTAACTAACAGATTAACTAAGCTAACTGGTTATGGGCTGGTTTGTACGTACGCTGGTTTATAATCAATGCGTTTCGGTTTCGTTATGCACCGACCAGGTGTGCAGCACACCCGAGTCGTTGCATGCATCGGTATCGATGATGCCGGGTGTGCAGCTCGACGGCTTCGCCCTCGGTCTCCGACGCATGGTCGGCTTTGGCCGCGGTCATGGCGTCGTCTTCCCCGATCTCGGCCGAGGTGTCGAAGCCGTCGAGCTGCACGACGAGAGTACCGTTCAAAGCCTCGAATGAGCCGCTCGCAGCGTGCACCACACGATCAGCGCCCCACACGCCGACGCCGTTGTGAGTCGGATCCAGGCGGATATGGTGCATCCCATTCCCATCGACTTTGCTCGACCTCGCCAGAAAATCGTCGCCGGCCGACAGACCCCCGATAATGTCGTATTGATCGGCGACGCAGGTGATTGCAGCCTCGGCCATCGCGCCGGCAACCAGCGTGTCCGCCCTGTCGTCAAGACGAACGCGCTCGACAAACGGTACCGGATCCCCGGCCGGGCCATCACTGCGCCGGGCACATGCGCCCAGCGCCGAGGCTGCAGCAAGTGAACTCACGGTGAGTAAGCTAATCCTACGTGTCATGGCAGGCCCTCATCCCCGAGTAGTTCATATAAGGGGAGTCGGTCTACGGCCAACGTTGTGCCGTAACTTGCAGTAGGCTGTCAACGGATAAATAAGTACATATGCCTACACAGATGGGACTCTTCCCCCCACCTGCGCACTAACGATCGAATTTTTCATCACTTGTCTACCGATCAGCTATCCACTTGATTCTACATTTTTTTCCCGAGCTAACTTCAGTGCGCAATCATCGGCTCAGCGGCCCCTGGGGGCTGGGGCGGGGGCTTGGTCACCAAGCCAATGTGACGATATTTCATTTTTGAACACCTATGAATGAACCACCCCACTCATGCAAGAACCCGACTTGTGGGGGCTGGTAAAATCGCCAACGGCGCGACGACAGAGCGAAAGTCGAGAGTTTGCCGGCGATGCGGGTCAGCAGAACCGGCCAGCAGGCTTTCACCCACGTCAAAATGTTACACTGCGCTATCACATTGTAATGGGGGGCTGGGCGGGCGATACAGCCTCACCTACCCACGATCACATTCAAAAGGGGCGCCATGTGACCGTGGGTGGCCCGACCGCCTGGCGCTCGGGTGATCGGATTTCGGCAGCGCCCGGACGGCTGTACACTCATTCGCTGGCCACGGCTGCGACCAGTGCGAGGTCGCTTTCCTTGACCGATGCGAGGTCGAAAGCGCGCGCCTTGGCTGCCATTCGGGTGAGTCCAGCGCCCATAGTCATCGGTGGCGTATCGTCGCCTTTTTTGGCCCGGACGAAACGGACCGGATTGATCCGTGCAACGACGTAGTTGCGCAGATACGGCGACTTGAACCCGCGTGTTTTGAGGCTGTCGATGATGCGTTTGACCTCGCTGTCGATCTGGACCAGGCGGGCGGCATAGCCCTCGCGCTCGCGCAGACTCACCGGCAGGGTGCGCGTGCTGAAGCGGTCGACTTTTTTGAGAAACGGGCTGTAGGCGCCGCCGGCAAAGCGTGACTGTTCGTCGTAGACGATGCCCAGAGTGAGCAGCTCGGGGGCGTCGAACTCGGCGGCGTAATCGATTTCACGGGCGCGTTTTTTGCGCCCGGCCAGCTCCCGTGCCATGCGGATCACCTCGAGGCTGCGATCTTTGAGATTGTGTGCTTTTTCGGTATTTAGAGCCAGAATTTTGAATGCTAGATCCTCGTCTGGCGAGATCAACGCGGTGATCAGGCGCAAGCCGAGTACCTTGGCGGCGGCGAGGCGATGCCGGCCATTGGGGGTCCAGAAGCCGCCGTCGGCTCCGCGCACCACGATCAACGGATCGAGAAACGAGCCGCTTTCTTCGATCTTTTGGGCCAGGCGTTTGGTGTGAGTGGGTGACAGGTCGCGTTGAAACGGTGTCGGTTTTACCGCATCGCGCGGCACTGCTGCGAGCAGAATGGGTTTGCCGGACAGGGGTTCGCGGTATGCGCCGATGGCCGCGCCGCCGGCGTCCTTCACTTCGGCAACGAGCTGTGCCAGCTCGGGCTGGTCGACGTCGAGCACGACTTCTCCGCTGTCCAGGCCGCGTTTTTCTTTGCGGGGTGTGATGCGCTTGCGCGCAGCCGATGGGCTTTTTTTGCGCACCGCTCGTTTTTGCGTCTTTTTTTTCGCCGGCGTTTTTTTTGCCGATGAGCCGGCCGATTGCGCTTTTTTGCTCGCCATATCGGCATGGTAGGCTGTGAATCCAGCCCCAGCAACGCATTGGTGCGGGCAATTCGATGTCGCACCGGTTTATTGTCGGGCTAGCCGGTCGGGGTCAAGAGTCGCAATATCGGCACACCGCGCGGGGCCAGGATCGATGGAGCTGGTTCGCGGTAATGAGTCGGGTTGGCCCTGGCATTGACCACCGGTTCGAAAAGACTGATCAGCTCGACTCGATCACCGGGCACGATCACTTGCTCGTAGACGACATTGAAGCGCAGAGGATCGAACGCGTCACCCGCGCTATGCCTGGGATCGAACGCTTTGATGTAGCGGTCGAGGCGGAGATTATCGACGTCGATCTGCTGGTGCATGGGGCCGACGAGGCGAACTCGACCGGCTGGAATGTACGCGATGCGCCCGCAGTCGAGTTCGACCTCGAAGCCGGCGGTCACTGCGTCGCGGAACATGATGCGATCGCCCCAGTAGCCCTGGTAGTGAAGCTGGACAGCATAGGCCATGCACATGGTCCCCGAGGCCGGTGAAAAGAGCCGCATTTCGCCTTGGGTCGGATGATCGTTTCGCCGCTGGCCTCGCTCGATGCCGTCGAGGTCCCCGGGTGTTGCGCGTGCAATGTCATCGAGGGTGCCGGGTACCTCTGCCCGCATCACTTCACCGCGCCGGCCCAGGCCCATCCCTGTCGTATCGGGCAGCGGCTCGGCGCCCACGGGATAGGCTGTCGGTCGGTTGCCGAGCATTCGATTGCCGCAGGTCCACAACACAGCTCCCGAGGCCAGGCCGCCAAACAGCGGCAGAATTCCGACCCCGGGCAGCAGCGCCCAGGTGAGAGCTCCCAACCCGGCCCCGATCGAGGCCAATGCGGTCAGGTTTTGCTGTGCCCGGCTGGCCGAGCGCAGGTTGTACTCACGCACGTGACGTGGTCCCCACACGGCTGCGACGAGCACCTCGCGGCCGTAGACATCATCCATGTCAGCCACCGAATGAGCGCTGTCGATGGCGCACGATTCGCCCTCGAACAGGGCTGTGCGACATTGCAGACACAAAGCGTTGCGCAGCGGGATCGCCATTGTCCAGTCACTCCGCGCCAGGAGGATGTGCCGAGACGCGATATTGAATGCGTCCGTCCGCATCGACGATCCACACCGTGGCCGAGCCAGACTTGCCATCGCCGAACTGGATCGCGCAGTCGAACGAGTGTCCCGGCACGCTTTTTTGCAGAACGCGCCCGCAATCGACCGATGCGGTGCGATCTCGTCGGTCCAGATCGAGCTGGATTTGCTCTTCGATCGCGCCCAGCATCAAAACTTCGCCGGCCCGCCAGACAAAGCGGTCGGCCCGATCGCTGGCAGTGACCCAGACCGGGGTGGTATGGCCGTCGTCCAGGGTGATCTGGCACTCGAAGCCCGCCTTCAGGTCGCCGCTGCGCGGGCACGCGACGGCAGCGGGCCGGCCCCGCGCAGCGCGGGCAAAGCCCAGGGCGATCTGATACTCGAAGTTGAGTGCTCCACGCACTTTCCAGGTCGGCTGTCCGGCCGGGTCGATACCTGAAACATCGACCACAAACGGCTGCCCACTGCGCAGCGTGCCCGAGCAGACAAATCCGGCCCGGACGTCGCCATCGGTCGGGCAGGCCAGGGAGCCGACCTGCATGCGGAGCGCCCGGCTCAGCCGTTCGGCGATGTGACGTTCGACACCGTGGTTTGGGTTTCGTCCCTGGCAGCCGAGGATTTCGGCCAAACCCATCACCGATGCGATTACAACCAGGGCTCCCGAAATGCGCGCCAGGCCAGACATGGGCGAGTGGATCACTCGAGTATATACTCCCGAACATGGTCCCGACCGAATAATCTGGTCGCGAGCCGCGCGACTTGGCGGCTCGACGTCATTGCTGTACATCTCGGCTCTACAACCCAGCTCACAGGATTTATGGCGACCGAACCGATCGATTTGCGTGCACTCGATTTTGCCGAGACCGTGGCATTTGCCCGGGACCAGCTCGGCCAGCCGGACTATCGCGGCGAGCAGATCTGGCGCTGGGTGCACCGTGCTGGCGTGTGTGACCTCGACCAGATGACCAATCTGTCCAAAGAACTGCGCGCCCAGCTGGCCAGCCGGGTCAGCCTGGGCCACCTGCGCGTCGACCGGGTTCAAACCTCGCGCGATGGCACCCGCAAGATGCGTCTTCTCACCCGCGACCATCACGCCATCGAGAGCGTGCTCATCCCGGACGGAGACAAGCTGACCCAGTGCATTTCGTCGCAGGTTGGCTGTGCGTTGGATTGCCAGTTTTGCGCCACCGCCAAACTCGGCTTTGGCCGTCATCTCGACGCCGGCGAAATCGCCGACCAGATCTATCGCGGCCGGGCTCTTGTGGCCGAGGTCGAACCCGGCCGGCGGATCACCAACGTCGTGTACATGGGCATGGGCGAGCCTCTGCACAACTACGACCAAGTGATTCGCTCGCTGCGCATTCTCACCCACGAGCTCGGCGCCAACCTGTCCTACCGACGCATCACCGTATCCACGGTGGGCCTGGTCCCTGGCATCCGCAAACTGGCCACAGAGCCGATGCGGCCCAATCTGGCGATATCGCTCAATGCAGCCAGCGATCGAGTTCGCGATCGCATCATGCCGATCAACCGCAAATACACCATTGCCGAGCTCATTGCCGCGGTGCGTGCCTACCCGCTCGAGCGGCGCCGGCGTGTGACGTTCGAGTATGTGCTCCTCGCCGGGGTCAACGACAGTCGTGCCGATGCCGCGGAGCTGGCCCGGGTGCTGCGCGGCATTCGGTGCAAGCTCAACATCATTCCGTGGAATCCGCATCCTGAAGCGCCGTATCGCCGTCCCGATGACCGAGCCATTGCAGCGTTTCAGGCCGAGGCCAAGCGGCACGGCCTGCCGACCTATTTGCGCACCCCGCGCGGCGACGACATCGACGCGGCATGTGGTCAACTCGCCGCTCGCCAGGACGGCCAAACCCTGGTTCGGCTGGGCAAATCGACCCGATAGCCGGAGAGCAATACGCGACGCGGACCTTTTACAGCGAATTAACCGAGGCCGCGCGAGACGAATTGCGCCAAGAGCTGTGGGTTTCGACCGGCTCTTATTCGCCGGCCGCATTCGCTTCCGATTCGATCTCGGCGATCTCCTGTTCGATCGCCTTGAGCTCTTCGCCGCCCGCCATCATGGTGACCATGTCTTCCCGGGTGATCTCGTCCTTGCCAAAGGTACCGTAGCTCTGGCCGCGATTGAGAATGGTAAAGCGATCGCCGATGGTATAGGCGTGGTGGGGATTGTGAGTGATGAATACGACGCCCAGGCCACGGCTGCGCGTCTGCGCGATGTAACGCATGACCACGCCGGCCTCCTTGACTCCCAGGGCCGACGTCGGCTCGTCCAGGATCAACACATTGGCGCCAAAATACACCGCCCGGGCAATGGCCACACATTGCCGTTCGCCGCCCGACATGGTGCCGACCGGCTGCGAGGTATCGCGCACATCAATGCCCATCTTGGCCAGCTCTTCTTTTGCCACCCGTGCCGCCTTGATGAGGTCAAAGCGGCGCAGCGGTCCCCAACCCAGAGTCGGCTCCGAACCCAGAAAGAAATTGCGCGCAATGCTCATCATTGGAACCAGAGCCAAGTCCTGATACACCGCAGCAATGCCGCGATCGAGCGCATCTCTGGGCGAATCGAAGCGCACCCCCTGGCCCTCGACCCGGTACTCGCCCCGGTCGTGCTGATGGACTCCAGCCAGAATCTTGATGAGTGTCGACTTGCCTGCCCCATTATCGCCCAGCAAGCACATGACCTCGCCCGCTCTCACCTGCATCGAAATGTCGCGCAGAGCAATGATGTTGCCGAAAAACTTGGAGACACTGTCGAGCTCGAGCAGAATTTTTTTTTCACTCATCGTTTTGTCTCCGCGGCCTTGCGGCGAATCACACTGTTGACCAGAACCGCCATGACCAACATACTGCCCAGCGCGACCTGAAACCAATCGGCATCCACGCCCGCGAATACGATGCCCTGTCTGACCATGCCAAAAATCAGCGCGCCCAGCGCAGCTCCGATCAGCGAACCATAGCCTCCAGTCAATAGGGTGCCGCCAATGACCGCAGCAATGATGGCGTAGAACTCGCGCTGTTCGCCGCGCAGAACATCGGCGCCGGTGAACGAGATGGCCTGGATCATGGCGACCAGCCACGCCGCCGCCGCCGTGGTCATGAAAAGGGCGATCTTGACCCGCCTGACCGGAACACCCATCATCCGCGCCGAGTTGACGTCGCCGCCAATGCTGAAGATCCAGTTGCCGACCCTGGACTTGAGCAGGACAAAGGTGCCAAACGCGGTGATCGCGACCCACCACAGGATCGAGATGGGAAATTCGACCCCGGAAATCGATATGTCACTGGCAAAGATCGCACTCATCACGCCGTAGCCGCTCGCCTCGTCGAGCCCGCCGAGCTGGGTACGGCCGGTCAAGAGCCGGGTCGTACCGATGGTCAAGCCGCGCAGGATGAATAACGAGCCCAGGGTGACGATGAATGATGGCAGCCCGGTGCGCACCACCATGTAGCCGTTCAAGAAGCCGAGCCCCAGGGCAATGGCCAGGGATAACACCATGGCGATGGGAATGCTCAGGCCGAGATTCACGCTCAGGATGGTCATGGCCATGCCGGTGAGGCCAATCATCGAGCCGATCGATAGATCGAATTCGCCGCCGATCATCAGAAGCGCCACCGCAATGGCCAGAATACCCAGTTCGGCAGCGACCTCGAGATAGGTCGCCGTGCCCTGTAGGGACACGAAGCCCCGGTCGCTGGCAACGATAGCAAAGATGGTCCAGATGACGATGGCCCCGCCGGCCGCGCCCAGTGCCGGGCGGCTGAGCAGGCTGCGCACCAAACCGATCGTCCTCAGCCTTTCGTCTTCTCCGTGTTGATTGCTAACCATGGCGACCCGCCTGTAGTCCGAGGTTGTCGAAAGGTTGTCGAGACATTATCGCCCGGATTGACCGCATTTGCACGGGTTCACCACATGTCCGCAGATTGCCGATCGCGAGCATATACCGCGGTGGTTATCGAGTGCCTTTTTTGCTCAGATCGATGACCCGCTCGGCATTTTCTCTGATCACAAAGCCGGGGCCAGTGCGCAAGAGCCCCTCGCCCAGCGTGTTGAGGTTGGTGAGGTAGAGCTTGAGCAACACGATGGGCAGATACCCCTGCATGTACTGCTGTTGATCGACCGCAAATAACATCTCGCCGTCGCGAATGGCCACGAGAACCTCAGGCGACAGGTCAAACGTGGCCAACTTGATCTTGTCCAGCTTTTTGTCTTTCTTGAGCGCTCGCAAAGCCGGCACGGCACCGGTCGGGCCGAGGGCGAGCATGCTGTCCACATTGCTTTTCGACACCAGCGCTGCGCTGATCCGCTGGCTCGACTCGGTCGGGTCGGCGAGCTCGATCGCGAGCACCTCGACCGCACCACCGGACTTGTTCATGGCGTCGGTAAAGCCCTTGCAGCGCAAGTCGAGGGCCACATTGCCGACCTCCTGGTTGATACACAGGGCGCTCTTGGCCCCGGCACTGGACATGCGCAGGCCGGCGCCGTAGCCGGCTTCATACTCGGTCTGGCCAACGTGGGCGATGACCCCATACTCCTTGGCCACGCCGCTTCCCGAGTTGAATGAAACCACTGGAATGCCGGCAGAAATGGCGTTCTGGATGGGTTTTTTGAGCGCCTTCGGGTCGGGGATCGACACCGCGATGCCATCGGGCTTGGACGCCACAGCTGCGTCGATGAGCTGCCCCATCGCTACCATGTCGAACGAATTGGGCGCCTGATACTCGACTTTGATTCCAGTGTCGACCGCCGCCTGATCGACACCGTTTTTGACCACCGACCAGAACGGATCGGAAGCCTGACCGTGGCTGACCACCACAACGCGCAGATCGCTTTTTCCGGCCGGGCCGCTGCCCGTAGACGATGGGCTGGTTTCGCTCGTCGGGCCCTTGTCCGGGTGGTTGTCGCCAGAGGATTGCTCTTTTTTGCACCCGGGCAATCCGGCCAACAATAACGCCGCTGTACTTGCAACTGCGAGCTTCTTCATGCGTGCACTCATCCTTTTGTTGTCGCTTATCCCAACAGCCGCTGTAACCTAACGCACAAGCTGCCTCGGTTCCACCCAACCCTCACGATATCCACACCGGAGCGGCCGCGATCGAATAGCCGGCTCGACGATCGAATAGCCGCCCGCCCGGACGCCCGCGCGACCTGCCAGCAGGACAGCTTCGGCGCCGGCCCTACGATATTGTGCGCAGTCCCGATTATTCTGTAATGTCTAGTATTTGATACTGTCATCTCACCACACCTCGCCGATGCGGAGGGCGAATCGCCGATATGATCGCCCAGCTGCGTCCGGACCAATGGACTGCCCGTTCTTGACGGCCTGGCATGGATTGGTACGCTGGGCATCCCCCACCCAGTTTGGGGATGGTACTATACGTTACAGATAGCCCATGTTCATTCGATACTTAGAACCCCTGTTCCGGCCCTGGCACATGCTGCGCAACAAGATCCAGCAGGTCCGGTCGACCCAGGGCAGATTCAAAGCCGACGTCAATCGGGTCAAACGGTTTGGCGGTGTGGCGCAAAACTATAAAAAACAGGCTCAGGCGCAGATCGGTCAGGTCGGCGGCCAGGCACAAAAAGTCCAGGGTCAGGCACAAAAAGCCCAGGGCCAGATGGGTCAGGTCCAAGGCCAGATGCCGGGGATGCAACCGCCGGGACAAATGGCCGGAATGCAGCCCCACATGGCGCAAGGCAACATGCAGGGAATGCCGCAAGGAGGCAACATGCAGGGAATGCCGCAAGGAGGCAACATGCAGGGAATGCCGCAAGGAGGCAACATGCAGGGGGGCCCCATGGCGCAAGCCGGGCCTATCAATCCCAATCCGCCGATCAAGAAGGTGGGCTTTTTCCGGCGCCGCAAGGTCTGCACCCAGTGCAGCTCCGAGCTGGACAAAACCTGGGACAGCTGCCCGTATTGCGCACAAGCGGCGGCCGCGGCCCAGTCTCAGGACCAGCCAGCCGCCGGCCAGCCGGCCAAGACCCAGGCTTTCGTACTCAATACCGGCGGCGGCTCGGTCCAGCTCATGGGCTGGCTGGTACCGCTCCAGGGCGTACAGCGCGGCGAGCTCTTCACCCTGGCACCACATTCGATCATCGGTACCGAGCCCACCTGTCAAGTGGTACTCGTCGACCAGTACATGTCCAGCCAGCACGCCGAGATCAAGGTCGAGAAGGGCTCGTGGATTCTGCGCGACCTGGGCTCGACCAACGGCACATGGGTAAACGACAGGCGCGTGGATTCCCACGAGCTGGTCGACAACGACTTCATCAAGTTCGGGAACTCCGTCGTCAAGTTCAAGAGCCTATGAATCGTTTCAGTTCACGTCGTCGCCACCGGCGAGCTATCGCACTCGCCGCCCTGGCACTTAGCTGGAGTATGGCCCTGTCCGGCCGGGTCGCCCATGCCGAGATCGAGGTCGAGATCGAGGCGCTGGATCCTCCGCAACCGACCGCCAAGGACCAGGACCCCAATCCCCCGCCGCAATTCCAGGCCCGGGTCAAAGGGGCGCCAGGCGGTTTTGGCGAAAAGGATTTCGAACTCAAACAGCTCGACAGAGACCCGGCAATCCAGACCAAAGCTGTCAAGGTCAAGAAATACCCCGACAGCAACAACAAGATGGCCATGGTCATCCTCATCCAGGGCAACGGTTCCTGGATGGGCAATGAGATGTACTACGAAGGCGAAAACGCGCCCCAGGAAGGCGCTTTTGCCGGGCTGGGGCCGGCCCTGGACAAGCTAAAAACAGCCGGTCCAGCGGGTTCGGAGGCCGCGGTCCTGGTCTACGGCGACGGCAAGGCCGAGGCCAGGATGGCGATGGGAGACATCCAAAAACTCAATGCCAGCGTGCTGGGCAGCCAGCGCGACTACGAGAACAAACTCGATTTTCCGCTGCTCGTCGGCCTCAAAGAAGCCCTGACCATCTTCGACAACCGCGCCGGCTACCGCAAAATCCTCGTGGTCATCGGCGACGGCACCGGAGAGCGCGAGGAGATCGGAACCGACCTGTCGGCCCGCATCGAAGACCTCAAAGGGCGCAAGGTCGAGGTGTATTCCATTTTCTACGAAGCTGTCGAATCGGGCCAGGAAACTGGCTACCAGAACATGGTGAGGCTGGGCTACACCGAGCACCAGCGGGCCGCGTCGCGCGAAAACTTTGCCACCTTTGCCCAGTCGTTCGTCGAGTCGATCAATGCGGTCTATTACATCTCGTTTCCCGGCTGCCTACCCGGCACCCAGCCCTCGGAGACGACCTGTTTTAGCCACACCGGTGAGGTCCGCGAGTTCGCGGTCATGGTCAAGGGCGATGAGGGCGAACCGGTCGAGGTCCAGACCAAGCAGTGGCTGGTGCCGCAACCCCCCGAGCAGACCTCGCTGTGGTGGCTGTGGCTCTTGCTGGTCGTCGTCGTGGTGGTCATCATCGCGGTGATCATCGTCAAGCGGTCGCAGCGCGCCCCCGCGCCTCCGCCCATGCCGTTCGAAGTGCCACAGATGACGCCCCCGCCCGAGCCGGTTCCAGCCAAGACCATGATGCTGGGCCTGGGCGGCACCGACGACGGTGTACCCATCGTGGGTTGGATCGTTCCGCTCAACGGGCCCAACCAGTACCAGACCTTCAAGCTGCTTCAGGGAGCTACCACCATCGGCAGCGGCGGCGGTGCCAACATCATCATTCAAGACGGCTTCATGAGTACCGAGCACTGCCAGATCCTGGCCTCCCCAAGCGGTTTTAAGCTCAAGGATGGGGGCTCGACCAACGGCACATACGTCAACGAAAGTCGCGTCTCGGAGCACGATCTGGTCGACAACGATTTTTTGACGATGGGCAAAACCAACTTCAAGTTCAAGTCCATCAACTAGCCGAGGCCGAGACGTGAGTACCGGGGCAATCGTCGCCATCTGTGTCGGCGCAGTCTTGATCACCGGCCTGGTTGCATTCCTCATCACGAGCAGCGGCTCGACCCGGCCGAAGCGAATGTGTGGCGGCTGCAACCGGGCCATGGCGCCAGATTGGCAGAAATGTCTGTTCTGCAGCTGGGTCCCCGCTGCTCGTCTGGAATTCATGACCGGTCCGCTGGCCAATCAGGTCATGTATCTCAACGAAGAGGTCACCACTCTCGGTTCGGTTGCCGGAACAACCATCGTCCTGTCGGACCCGGCGGTTTCGCGCAAGCACCTGGCGATTCGCAATATGGGTGGAATCTACGAACTCGCCGACCTCGGCTCGACCAACGGAGTTTACGTCAACGGCCATCGCACCCCCAAAAAAACCCTGGTTTCGGGCGATATTCTGCGCGTGGGCAATACCGAAATGGTATTTCGGCGAGAGTGACGAGGGGCTTTTGAGAATCGTCGACTTTGAACCCAAAGGCGTGGCCTGGAACTCAATGGTTTCGTACACTTTGAACTATGGGAGCCAAACTTCTCTATCGGGATAGCCGGGGCCGTGACGGATCGGTTGATCTAGATCCCCACACACCGTGCTATGTCGGTCGGGCTCTCGACTGCGCGATCCGAACCGATGACGCCATGGTGTCGCGCAAGCACTCCGTGATCCGCATGGAAAATGGCGGTTTCTACGTCGAGGACCTGGGCAGTTCCAATGGCACCCAGGTCAACAACCAGCGGATCAGCAAACAGAAGCTCAATCACAACGACGTTGTCCGCTGCGGTTCGCTGTGGCTGCGCTACGTGGAGGACGGCCCGTTACAGCAGCCGATGGTTCCACCCCAGCCAGGCGGCCGGGTAGGACGCGCTGGCAGTCCCGGTAGCCACAGCGGCCAGGGACAGCCCGCTTTCGGTCCCCGAGGGTCTGGCGGGCACAGCGGCGCGGGTCCGACTGGATTCGGTGGCGGCCCGAGCGGATTTAGCGCCGGGCCGACCGGCTTTGGCCCCGGGCAAGGTGGCCCTTTGCCCGGGCAAGCGGGAGCTCGGGCCGGGCAACCTGGCCTCGGCGCCGGCCCGGGCCGGCATGGACCGCCGCCCATGCCGGCCGGTAGTTCGCCCTCGGGTCCATCGGCCGGGCTCGGCACGCCGCGCAAAGCGGGCGGTACCCAGCGACTCGATGTGGCCGGGGTAGCAGCGCCTGCGGCAAGGCCAGCCCCGGTGTCAGCAGCGCCGGGCCGAACGCCGAACGCCAATCCGTATGGCAACCCACCGCCCATGCCGGGGTCGGGCCCGTCGGCATCGAGCGGACCGCCGTCGAGCGGCCCGTATGGCGATCCGCCGGCCATGCCCGTGGAAAACGCATACGGCAATCCTCCGCCCATGCCCGACGCGGGCGGGGTGATTTCGGCCGAATCACCCAAAGGGCAGCAAAACCCATTCGAAAGGCCCGAGAGCGAGCAGTCGGTGGTGGTCACCATGGAGGACGACGCCGCCGCAAAGTTGCGCGAGGATCTGCAGGAAACCCGCGACAGACTCGACCAGTTGCAGGGGCAATACGACCGTGAGGTAGCCGATGGCAAGCGACTTCGCGCCGAGTCGCAGACCTTGCGCGACCGCATCGAAGAGCTGGGCGAAACCATCAAGGATCGCGACGAGCAGGTCAGGGCACACGCTCGAGTCGCCGAAGAACTGCGCCAGGAGCTCGCCCAATCCAAGGGCGAGCTGGCCACTGCCCGCGACGAGGTGGCCACAAAAATCAGCGATATGCAGGCCAAGGATCGCCAGCTCAGCCGGTCGCAGGACGACATCGGCAAGCTCAAATACGACATCGAAGAGCTCGGCCGCCAGCTCGCCGAAGTGTCCAAGACCAAGGACGAGGGCTGGAAAAAGCTCAACGAGCAAAACAGCGAGATGAAACAGTTGCGCGACGTGATCAACGAGCAGGAGCGCATGCTCGAAGAGCGTCGAATCGGTTTGATCAGCCAGGAAGAGGTCATCAAGGGACTGCGTGCCGACAAGGAAGAACAGCTCAAGTCATCGGCAAAGCTCAAGGCCGAGCGGGACGAGCTGGTCGCCAACGAGAGCCGGCGCATCGCCCAGCTCCAGGCCATTGACGAGGAAAACCGGCGCCTGTCGCGCCTTTTGGTCGACATGCAAAAAGGCGGTGGCCCGGCCGGCGATCAGACCGCCACCCTGGCCGAGGAGCTCAAGCTGGCCCGGGTCGAGGTCAAGAAGCTCGAATCCGACCGCGACCGGTACGAGCAGATGTACGAGCGCGCCGATTCCGAGGTGCATCGGCTCGAAGACCGCGTTGCCCAGCTCGAAGTCGAGCTGCGCGATGCCGTGGACAAACACACCACCGCGTCCAGTTCGCAATCGGTCATCAAGGAATCCCTGGCCAAGGCCGAAGTGGCCCGTGCCAAGGCGTCGGAAGAAGCGATCGACGCGGCCAGGGAGCGCGACGATGCGGTCGCTGAACTGGAAAAATCGCGCCGCGAAGCCGACCGCCTCAAGCGGCGCGTCGAGTCTCTCCAGAATGCTATCGGCTCGGCTGAAGGCGACAGTGGTGCCCAGCTCGAGGCCGAGAACGAGGAACTCAGGCGCAAGCTCAAAGCGGCCCGGGACCGGGCCGGCGATGTCGAGCGCAGTCTGCGCGGAGTCGAGGCCCAGCTCGAAGCGGCCAGAGCCGACGCCAGGGCCGCGCAAGCCCGGGCCGACTCGGCTGCAACAAGCAACCCGACCGGCGCCGATGATGCCGACCTGATCGCTGAAATCAAAGAGAAAGCTCTCGAGGTATACGAGGAGATCAACGACATCCTGAGCGCAATTCGCAACGACATCCGATTGGTTCAGGGCGAATTCTCCGACATGACCAGGGAAAGTAGCGACGAGTCAGCACGTACTATTACAGACACCATACAGACACTCATCGACAGCGCCGAGGATGCCAAGGGCATCATCCGCGGCCTGCGTGAGCTGGCGGAGTTCCATTGATGTTAGATCTACAACAGATCAGGAAGAGTTCGCGAGACGAGGTCGGCGATCTGATCAGAGCGCGATATCCCCTGATCTATGTGGTGTCGCACGAAGAGGTGCGCGTCGAGCAGTCGCTCAAGCGGCTCTGTATCGAGCGCGAGATGCGCATGGAGGTATGGTCGATCACCCAGGGATTCCGGGTCCTGGCCAACGGCTCGGGCGACCGCGACGTCAAGGATCCGATGAAGTCGCTGGACCACGTGCAACGGGGTGAAGCCGATCAAAAAGCCATCTACGTCCTGCGCGACTTTCACCCATTTCTCAAAGAGCCGTCGATCGTCCGAAAACTGCGCGATCTGGCCACCGAGTTGAGGAGCACGCGCAAGAGCTTGCTCTTGCTCTCGCCGGTACAGAAGCTCCCCCCCGAGATGGAAAAATCGGTCGCTGCGGTGGTCGACTGGGAACTGCCCACGCGGCGAGAAATCGAGAAGATCGCGCGCAGTTTGATCCCGCAGGCTCCGCCCGCGACCCAGGAACAGATCCGGACCGACCCCACATTCATCGAACGGGTTGTCGAGGCTGCGCTCGGCCTCACCGCAGTGGAAGCCGAGAATGTCTTTGCCAAATCCATGGTGCGAACCCACACGTTCGACCTGGAGACCATACTCGGGGAAAAGAAGCAGATCATCCGCAAGAGCGGTATGCTCGAGTATTACGAGCACCGCGAGGAATTTTCCGACATCGGCGGGCTCGAGGTGATCAAGGATTGGCTGGTCAAGCGGCGTCACGCATTTTCGTCTCGGGCGCGGACGTTCGGGCTGCCCCTGCCCAAGGGCATCCTGCTCATCGGGGTGCCCGGAACGGGTAAATCACTCACTGCCAAGGCCGTGGGCGCATTGTGGGAAATGCCGCTATTGCGCCTCGATGTCGGCAAGATCTTCGCCGGACTGGTCGGCTCGTCGGAGGAAAACATCCGCACCGTGATCCGCACCGCCGAAGCGGTTGCGCCGGCGGTCTTGTGGATCGACGAGATCGAAAAGGGATTTTCGGGAACCCGTTCGTCGGGCGCCACTGACGGCGGCACCACCTCGCGGGTATTTGGCTCGTTCATCACCTGGCTACAGGAAAAAGAGAGCCCGGTATTTGTCATTGCCACGGCCAATGACGTGAGTGCGCTGCCCCCCGAATTACTGCGCAAGGGCCGTTTTGACGAGATCTTCTTCTGCGACCTGCCCAGCGGCGAGGAGCGCCGGCAGATTCTCGACATTCATATTCGCAAAAAACAGCGCGATCCGAGCAAATTCGATCTCGACAAGATGATCGCCGCAACGCCCGAGTACTCGGGCGCCGAGATCGAGCAAGCGGTCATCGCCGCGCTCTACGACGCCTTTGACAGCGGGGACGACCTGAGCACCGACGGACTCCTGAATTCGCTGGCAGAGATTGTTCCGCTTGCCGTGACCATGCGCGAGCGTATCGAGGGTATGCGCGAGTGGGCGCGCACCCGGGCCCGGCTGGCCTCGGCGAGCAGTAAAGGGCAATCGGCCGCAACAGCCGGCAAGAAAAGCTGGCTGGCCCGCCACGGCGCGTCGATCGCGGGCGGGGACGACGGCAACGGTCACAGCGACGGCGGGGGCAAGAGCAATGGTGAGTCCGAAGCCAATTCGGGCAACCCACGAAAACTGGAGCTTTGAATGTCGCACTTCACGAAATGTGAACTCAAGATTACTAATCTGGCCGCGCTCAAGCGCGCGCTGAGTGATCTCGATTACAAGTTTACCGAGGCTGAGCAGCACCAGAGTGTTTCGGTACGCGGGTGGCGCGAACAAACGCTGGACGCGGCGATTTCGATCGACATGGGCAAATACGATATTGGCGTGGTGGCGGCAGAGGATGGCACTTACGACGTGGTGGCCGATTGGTGGGGTGTCGAGACCACCAAGGGCATTACCGAGGCCGAGTTCCGGGACAAGCTCAACCAGCGCTACCAGTACTACAATGTCCTGCAAGCGTGTGAAGAAAAGGGTTATTCCCTGGAAGAAGAGGTCAACGAAGAAGACGGCACCATTCAACTCGTGGTGCGCAAATGGGTGAACGACTGATGCGCAAACAAGATATCGAGATCACGATCAGCCCATCTGGCGAAGTGGAGTTTACGGTCAAGGGGATCAAGGGGTCCTCGTGCCTCGACGCCACCAAATTTCTCGAGGAGGCGCTGGGCGGCGAGGTCGTCGAGCAAGAGCGGACCTCTGAATACTACGAGGAAGGCCAATCGAGTTACGTCTCGAGCTACGCTGGTGGCGACGACGACTAGCAATGCGAAAAGCAAAGTCCGCCTCTGTCGCCCAGTTGAGCCACTGGCGAACCACCTGGCCCGCATGGGAACACTGCTCGAGCGGGCGACGAGGAGCTCGCAAATCCACGGGACACAGCGACCGCAAATTCGCTCGCGTCAAGTGAAGTGAATCAGCACTCGCATCGGGAGCCTGTATCGGCGTCGGAGTGTGCGTGTGAGTCGGACTTGCCAGCGAGGTAAGGTCGCAAAGAGCGTGCCTGGCGTCTGATCGAACCGTCTGATCGAACGCCGCCATCAGAGCTGCAGCGAGTACTCCAAGCTGCCCCACAGCTCGGCTCTTGGGCCTGGTTCGTTCGGGCGGAGCGCAGTTTCTGTGCGCGACACCATTGACATCGAAATTCATTTTCAATATTACAGGGAAAACAACGTCGAGTTGACGTACCGGTGATGCAAACGAAGAGTCCTCGTCCCGGTGGACGACATGTAGCCGGGGAGGGGGAAAACAACTCGAAGCAAGCAAGAGCGCCACCCCGCCAAGCGGCCCGCGACCTCAGCGTCCAGCGCCCAGTACAGCGAAGCCAAGCGGCTCATTCTACCAGGAGCAAGGACACATGAGGACAAAGCAAACCCAATCTCATTCACCTGTTGGTGACAATTGCGAACGCACCCGACTCGCGCAGGGGTCGGTTGCAGCGGTTGATGTTTGTGGCTGCGGCATGATGCAGCTGCATATCGGAGCGCTCACATTGCGCATGGCCCCCTGTGCGGTTTCAGACCTTCTGAGCACGCTCGGACGGGCCGTCACGGTATATGCGGCGCAAGAGGCTGCCGACAACGAGTCGGGCCATGAAGTCACTGTGTTGACGAGTGAGCGAGGGCAGGCATGAGCGACCGGCTCGTCGACAGCCGGACACTGATCGCGAGGTCGGCCAGTACGCGGGTCGAGCTGGGAAGAGACGGTGTCCTGCATGTGCGGGCAGGGCCGGTCACGCTCCATCTCGCCCGCCCTGTCTGCGAGGAGCTAACGACCACGCTGGCCAGAGCCATGGTCATTCTGGCCGAGGCTGACCGCAAGACCGCAAGACCTGAGCTGAAGCTCATCCGCGGTGGGTCGGGGCAACCTTTGCCGGTACGCGAGCAACCCTCTGCTCCACCTGCCACGGGAGAGGCCAGATGAACTCAGGATACCGTGAACGAGAGGCTCGCAGCGAGCTCTATCCGGATGCGTGCGACGACCCCGGAGTGGCGTGTGCGCTCCGCATCGTGCTCGTTGTAGCCCTGAATACGGATGAAGCACAGTCCCTGCTGGGCAAGTTCGAAGACGACGAGGCGGTTTCCCTGTGGCCATCCAGTGTGTACGGTTGCCTCACCAGCCAGATGATGACCTCGCCAGCCTGCTGGCAATGCAGCGCGGCGCAACTCGATCGCCGTCTCTCTCCCTGGCTTTTTGGCTTTCATAAGGCACCGCCGCTCCATCTGGTCGAAGCGCTGCGACAGAGCCGCGATACGTGGAGCGTGCCGGAATTGGCAGCGCTACTGTGGGAGCTGCTCCGCCGCGATGAACGCGCCCTCGATCCCTTGCTTCATCGACTGGCTGCCGAGGTAGAGACCACCATCCTCAGGTCGATTGGCTGCGCCGGCCGGACAAACGCAGAACAGTCACCTGGCATTGATAACTCAGCATTTCCACCGCACCCAACCGAACGCTGCGTTGCGGCCACCTGAACCGAGAAGGAAAAACCCGATGTCGAGCTGGACACGTCACAGCATCGGAAGTGCCTTACTCATCACCTTCGCGGGTACCCTCGGTGCCTGCGGCGGCGATGATGACGGCCCCCCGGCACTGCCCGACAACACGCAAGAGGCGATCGAGACCTACGCACGGATCGTCCATGCCAGCTATGAAGATTCGCTGGCAGAAGCGCGCGCCATGGATACCGCCATCAAGGCGTTGGTCGCCGAGCCGACGGAGGCCAACTTCGAGGCCGCCAAGACAGCGTGGCTCGAATCGCGTGAGCCCTACCTGCAAACCGAGGTCTATCGTTTCTACGACGGCCCCATCGACAATCCGACCGACGGCCCCGAGGGCTTGATCAACGCGTGGCCTCTGGACGAGGCCTATATCGACTACGTGGATGGAGATGCCACTGCAGGGATCATCAACGACACCTCTGTCACCATTGATGCCAGCACGCTCGAATCGCTGAACGAGCAGGGCGGCGAAGAAAACGTCGCCACTGGTTACCACGCGATTGAATTCTTGCTATGGGGCCAGGATGCAAGTGACACCGGGCCGGGAGCCCGGCCCAGCACGGACTATGTGACCGGTGGTGCGGGTACTGCTCAAAATCAGGATCGACGCGGTCAATACCTCACCACAGTGTCCACCATGCTGGTCGGCCACCTCGACGGCCTCACCACCGCTTGGGCTTCCGGTGGCAACAACTACCGTGCTGAGCTCGAAGGTGCCGATCGCAGAGAAGCACTGCGACGTATCTTGACCGGAATGATCGTCTTGAGTGGTTTCGAGACGGGCGGGGAGCGCCTGCAAACAGCGCTCGACTCTGCAGATCAGGAAGACGAGCACTCATGCTTCAGCGACAATACCCACCGCGACATGATCCAGAATGTCCAGGGCATCTTGAACGTGTGGAAGGGCTCCTATACTCGGCTCGACAGAAGCACCGTGTCCGGTGTTGGTGTTGGCGACGTTCTGCGCGAGGTCGATTCGGAACTCGCCGAAAAGCTCGACGCACAGATCGCGGAGAGCTTGCAGCTGGCCGAGGCGTTGGTCCCGCCATTCGATCGAGAGATCGGGTTGAGCAATACCGAGGGGCGAGCTCGCGTCCTGGCCCTCATCGGCTCCCTGCGCGACCAGGAAGAGCTTCTCGAGGAGGTTTTCCGATTTTTTGACCTCACCATCCCATATCCCGAATAGCGGCGACAGGCCCGGTTCGAGGTGAAACATGCTGCTATTACGGTCGTCATATTGGGCCTTGTTTGTCGGCTTCTCACTCCAATGCACGCTTGCCGCATGTGGGGATACCAGCGGACTCGCCGCATTGGAGCCGGGCGAAGAAACTCCCGGAGGAGAAACGACCAACACGCTTTTGCTCGGCGCAAACGCGTTTACCATGCCGGCGGACAACATCACCGACGAGCATGAAGCGCTGTTCTTCTCCGGAAACAGCTTCTTTAACCAGTCATGGGTTCAGGCGCCATCGAGCACCGAGAGCCGCGATGGCCTCGGACCCCTGTTCAATGCTCGCTCGTGTGCGGCCTGCCATTTCAAGGATGGCCGGGGCAGGCCTCCACTCGAAACGGGCGAGGCCTTTATGGGCATCCTGTTGCGGCTGAGCGTCGAAGGGCAAGGGCCAAACGGAGAGCCGATTGCCGAGCCCACCTACGGCGGTCAACTTCAGCCGTTTTCCATCCCCAACGTCGCAGAGGAGGGCACTCCGTCCGTCGAGTACACCGAGATCCGCGGCGAATTCTCGGATGGTGAAGCGTATACCCTGCTCTCGCCGAGGTATACCATCTCGAATCTCGCCTACGGGCCCATGAGCAACCAGGTCAAACGATCGCCGCGGGTGGCTCCTGCCGTGATCGGGCTCGGGCTTCTCGAGGCCATCGGTGAGGACCGATTAGCCGAACTTGAAGATCCGGACGATGCAGATGGCGATGGAATATCCGGGCGCATCAACCGGGTCTGGGACGTGACCACAGAACAGCTCGCCATCGGCCGCTTTGGCTGGAAAGCAGAGCAACCGAGCGTCCGCCAGCAATCTGCCGGAGCGTTTGTGGGCGACATGGGGATCACGAGCTCGTTGTTCCCCTCTCAGAACTGTACGAGTTCGCAAACAGACTGTGGCGACGCAATCTCCGGGGGCGATCCCGAAATTCCGGATCGTCTTCTCGACCGAGTGGAAACCTACGCACGCCTGCTGGCGGTCCCCGCCCGGCAGCGCTTCGATGATGAAACGGTGTTGCGGGGCAAGTTGCTGTTCAGCGATATCGGATGCGCCTCTTGCCATACGCCGAGTCATCAGACAGGTAGCGAATCGGACTTGCCCGAGGTTCGCGATCAGACCATCTGGCCCTATACAGATCTCCTTCTGCACGACATGGGCGAGGAACTGTCGGATGAACGACCGACCTTCGGCGCCAGCGGGCGCGAGTGGCGCACACCGCCATTGTGGGGATTGCGGTTTTACAAGATTGTCAACGACCACGACCGATTGCTTCACGATGGCCGTGCTCGCGGCGTGACCGAAGCGATCCTCTGGCACGGAGGAGAATCCGAAAAAGCACGCGAAGCGTTTCGGCATCTTCCGGTGGACGACCGCCAGGCGCTCGTGCAGTTTGTGGAGTCGCTTTGAACCGAGCGGCGCCCACACTCTTGGTTGTCCTTGTCGCCGTCTCGTCTGCATGCGGTGGAGAAACCTCTGACGATTCTCGCCGCGCATTGCTGGCATCCTGGGGCGAGCACGTGATTTTGCCCGGGTACCGCGACTTTGAAACCACCGCGGAGTCCCTGCACGACGCTGCGGAAACGCTTTGCAACGCGCCATCCAGTGAAGCCCTTCGAGACGCGCGATCGGCCTGGTGGGATGCGCGCGCGCCGTGGAAGCAAAACGAGATCCTCGCCTTTGGACCCTATCGCGAAGAACCGCTGCGCCTCGGTCCCAAGATCGATTTTTGGCCGGTTCGAGTCGATGCGATTGAACAGATCCTGTCCGATACCTCGCCGATTGCCGCTGATGCGCTCGGCGCAGCTGCCAGGGGCTTTCCGGTCATCGAATACCTGCTCTACCAACCGGACACCGATATCGTAACAGACTTTGCGGCGTCGCCTCGAAGATGCGAATACCTCCTTGCAATCACCGACGACCTGGCCCACCGCGCCCGCGAGATGCGCCGAGCATGGGACCCGGCCCATGGCGACTACCTCGGCGAGCTGGTGGAGGCGGGACGCACGGGCGCGATGTTCGATAACCCCACCGCTGCTGTCGGCGAGATCGTGAATCGGATGGCATTTGCCATTGAAAACATCCGGGCCGACAAGCTCGGCAGGCCGCTGGGAGCAACTACCGGCGGTTCACCACAGCCGGATAAGGCCGAATCCCGGTTCAGTGGCCGCTCTCTCGACGATATTCGCGACAACCTTCGGGGTATCGAACGTCTGTACTTCGGCGATGGCTCGCAAGACAGCAAGGGACTCGACTTCTACACCCCGCGTGACAAGGGGTTTGCCCAGGCCATGCAGGATCAACTCGCAGCGGCGCGTGAAGTCCTGGACCAGATACCGATGCCGCTCACAGTGGCGGTTATCGAACAGCCAGCCCCGGTCTCCGCGACCATTGACCAGCTCGGCGAACTGCAACGGCTGATCCAGGTAGATATCATCAACGCATTGGGGCTCACACCGAGGTTTAACGACAACGACGGCGACTAGCGATGAGCTCGACCAGCCCAAAACCGAGCCGGTATTACCGGTGGCTCAATGCCCCACAAGATGCGCGCGGTCTGGCAGCGTTTCGCATCCTGTTCGGCGCCCTGATGATCTTTGCGGTGGTTCGCTTCTGGACCAATGGCTGGATCCACGAACTGTACATTGCACCGTCCACTCACTTTACCTATCTCGGTTTTGAGTGGGTACGTCCGTGGCCGGCGTGGGGCATGTATGGCCATTTTGGCGTCATGGGAGCGGCGGCACTTGGGCTCATGATCGGTGCCTGGACCCGGATCAGCGCCGCGGTCTTCTTCTTGACATTTACCTATGCCGAGCTCATCGAGAAAGCGGCATATCTCAATCACTATTATCTGGTGAGTCTTCTGGCCCTGCTCCTCATCTTCGTACCAGCAGGAGCCACGTGGTCGGTCGACGCCTGGCGACGAAACCCACCTTCAAGCGTTACTGTGGCGCGATGGGCCTACGTACTACTGCGCAGCCAGATCGCGATCGTGTACCTGTTTGCTGGTTTGGCCAAACTGAACAGTGATTGGCTGGTACGCGCAGAGCCTCTGCAAACGTGGCTCCGCAGTTACGGGGACCTGCCGCTCGTCGGCCATGTTCTCGGTGAGCCGTGGGTCGCATATGCAATGAGCTGGGGCGGAGCCCTCTTTGACTTGACCATCGTCGGTTGGCTCTTACTGCCGCGCACGCGACTGGTGGCATACGCCAGCTCGGTCTTCTTTCACGGCACCATCTGGCTGCTATTTCCGGTCGGTGTCTTCTCATGGGTCATGTTGATCTCCGCGACCTTGTTCTTCTCTCCATCCTGGCCGCGCCACTTGAAGAGGCCAGGACCAAGCGTGGCCACACCTGATGACGGCGCGCCACGTCACCACGCGGTTGCGAGACCCCTGGTGTACATCGGTGTTGCCTACCTCGTCGTTCAGCTGCTAATCCCTCTTCGATTCACCCTGTACCCGGGAAATGTCAACTGGACCGAAGAAGGTTTCCGCTTTTCGTGGCGCGTCATGCTCATTGAAAAAACCGGACTGGTCGAGTACGAGGTGCGGACCGGCAATGGTCAACGCCAGGTGGTGTACCCAAGGTCGGAATTGACACCGCTCCAGTACCAGATGATGTCCAACCAACCGGACATGATTCACGAGTACGCGCTGCAACTTGCTCGCCGCTTTGAGCGCGATGGGCGCGGTACGGTCCGTGTCCATGCCCATGCGTGGGTGGCCCTGAACGGCCGACCGAGCCAGCGGATCGTGCGGCCCGACATCGATCTCGCCGCCGAGCCGCGAACCCTGCGGGCCTCTGACTGGATTGTGCCGCTTGGGCTACCTGCGGAGCTCCACAGGTAACGACCGTCCTATCGCCGGGTCTCGATGTCGAGGGTCATCGGTTGCGCTGCCGAATGTGGAAAGCGCAGTCGCGCGCCCAGCCCGGTCCGGGTCGCATAGAGCGGGTCCAGTGTATCGATGACCAGGACCAGCCGGCGGCCAGCTGGCACATCGTAGGCGACGGCATTGAGGTCCACGCGGAGAGTTTGTGCTTGGGAAGCGATGTCGTGGAGCGTTGCGGTCCCGTGCGTGATCAGCGTGCCCTTGCCCAGGGCGTTTACGTCGTACAGATAGGCCATGATGTGGGCTGAATCGTCCGACGTCGCGACGTGCAGGGTTACCGACGAGCGACCTCGAATCGCCATCTTGTCGGCCAGCCTACCAGTCCAGTACACCAGAGCGTGACGCCGGTTGACCAGAGGCAGCGATACCAGCACCGGTACATCGACATGGGATTCGACAATTTCGGAGATGAGCGGAATTCCGGTGGTGGCCGGTGTGGCGTAGCCGGCCCTGATCGTGCTGGTCCGCTCGGTATCACTCGGTTCGGCCCACAGCCCGCCGTCGATGATCGGATCCATGCGGCCGGTGAAGTTACCCCGAGCCGACCAGAAGCAAGCCCCACACCAGCCAGGGGGTTTCGCTTCCGTACAGCGAATCGGACAAACTGCCCCACCCGCTCATGGCCACGGCGGTTTTGATGCGTGCCCATGCGTTTCTCTCTGAATCAACTAGTCCAAAACCAAAATCAAATCAACGTGACACAACGCGAGTTCCGCACACAATTGCCCCGAACACCCAAACGTGCGCGGCGAGCGAACACAGTTGCGCGGCGATCCCCGATAGTACGCTGTGCAGCGCCTTATGTATCATGCACGTTTCTTTGCCACAAGCTTTCTTGCACGAGATCGTCCGACGCCGTCCCACGGGCGCTGATTCGGATTCAGCAACCGCGTTGGCAGCCGGCCTCGGCATCGGTTTCGCCAGCCGGTACTCGGTCTCGGTTTTCAGCCTCGGCCGAGATTGCCAACCCGAGTCGAGGATCAGTTCACCGATTCTTCGCGCGCCCCGCTGCGCATCTCGGCGAGCAGCTTGGTCACCAGGCGCTCGCGTTCACCCGCGTCGGTTGCCAGTGCCGTGCGGAAGCGAAGCCGCTTGAGGGCGAGTACTTTGCGCAGCCTGAAGTTCTGCTGCTCGGGCATCGAGAGCAGGTCGATGAGGCGACGGCGGACGTCACTCGCCGCCTCCGCCCATACGATCGTCTCAGGTGTACCGATGCCACCCTGGATCAAAGCGACGACCCCGGGGGCATCCGGCGCCGCTTCGACCCGCTCAAACTCGAATAGATGGTCATCTGACCAGATAACCCCGGTTTCGGGATCGAAATGGGGAAACGTGCTCGGATGTACAGCTGGCATACCGAGCAGTCCGCGAATCACGTCCAGCGTCGATAATACACCGACGACCTGACCGCTATCATCAGTTACAGCCAGGCGATGATAACCCGTCTCTCCCATCAGCTTGCCCGCCTCGCTGATGGAAACCGATTGAGATACCGAAACTGCCGGCCTGGTCATCCGGTCGCCAATCGTGTCCCCTCTGCGATCGCCCATCAAGTCGCGCAGCGAGATCATGCCGACCAGCGCACCATATTCGTCGACAACGGGCGCACCGGTCACGCCCAGAGCAAGCACATAACTCAGGGCATCGCCCGGCTCCTCGTCCGGTCGAAGGGTAAGAAGTTCGCGGTTCATGATCTCTTTGACGACAACTGCCATGATGACGCTCCTTTGACCCGTACCCAGTTCAACTACCGTGCCTGACTCGGCCGACCCACGATGAATCGGCAGAGGTGCGAAATCAGCGCGATCTTGATGTCACGCCCGGGCAAACAAGGCCGCTCGTCCGGGCATGGCGCAATTTATGCGCAGTCCACCACCCCCACCGCAGGATCTGCGTGGTTGGGGTCCGGCGGTCAGTCCCACAGACCGTAGCGGCGCAACAGCACGCGCAGCTGCTTGCGGTCGATCTGAGCCGCTCTGGACGCCTGGCTGAGCGATGAATATTCGGCCATCAGCCCGACCAAATAGGTGCGCTCGAATTCACTGATCGCGGTGGCTCGAGCGGCCTTGAACGGCTGCCGTGGCTCCGCTGGGCTGCGCTGAGCCGGGTCCGGGGCATCATCGGCAAAGTCGCCATCACCACCGTCACCGCCGTCGCGGTCGCCACCGTTGTCTCGGGCCTGGTCGATAGCGCTATCGGCGGTTTTCTGGCCATCCTGTCGGGACGGCTTGCCGATCAGCGGCAATTGGTAACCAGTGCGCTGTAGCGACTCCGCGGTGATGGTTCCATCGCTCGCAAAAGCCAGGCCGCTCTCGATGACATTGGCCAGCTCGCGCACGTTGCCCGGCCAGTTGTAGTCGTCCAGGACGCGCACCAGGCCGGGATCGACGTGCACGTGGGGACTGCCAAAACGGCGCAAAAAATGACGCAGTAAAAGAGGTATGTCACCCCGACGCTGGCGCAGAGGCGGAACCGCCAGACGGACTACCGAAAGCCGATAGTAGAGATCCTCGCGAAACTGCTTCTCCCCGATCATCGTGCGCAGGTCGCGATGGGTGGCGGCAATGACGCGCACATCGACCGATTGATACGACGACTGGCCGATGGGCCGGATCTGACCCCGGTCCAGGACACGCAGCAAGGCGGGCTGAAGATCGCGGCGCAGCTCGCCGATCTCGTCCAGAAATACGGTGCCGCCATTGGCCTCGGCAAAGATGCCCGGGCGATCGCTGACCGCGCCGGTAAAGGAGCCGCGCAGATGGCCAAAAAGCGTCGACTCGATGAGCTCCTCGGGCACCGCGCCACAGTCGAAGATCACGAACGGACCGTCGCGCCGGGGCGAATGGCGGTGCAGCTCCTCGGCCACCATCTCCTTGCCAGAGCCGGTTTCGCCTTGGATCAAGACCGCGGCATCCGATGGCGCGACCCGGTCGATAAGCGCGTAGAGTTTGCCCATGGCAGCAGATTTGCCGATCAGTCCGCCGTACGAATCGCGCTCGAGAGCCTCGGCATCGAGCGGGAGCTCCTCGGGCACCACCTTGCACGTGGTCTGGCCGACGCGAAAACTACTGCCCAGGCCGATGCTGAGTCGCTCGAACCGATTGCCCGCCGAGAACGAGCCGTTCTTGGACCCCATATCGTGAGCGTCGAGCCATTTGCCGGTCCACTTCACCCGCAGATGACGGCGCGAGACCAGTGGGTCGCCGAGCACCAGAGCGCATCCAGATGCCGAGCCGATAACAACCGGTCGCGCCCCGGCCAGCACCGAGCGACCCGTGTCCGGCCCGTCGATCACCACGATTCTGGCGCCCTCGCTGTGATGGGTAAATTGGCTGGGCGGTTTGGCTTGCCGCGTCGATTGATGTGACACCGGGGCGAGACTCCTCACATTGCAATGCAAAGCGTGCGTTATAGACGCGCTACAAATGCACTGAGATAACGCGTATTATAACAAAAATGCCGGTTTTCCGGATACGCAACCGTGGCATCGCACTTGCTTGATGTACCGTAGATGGTTTTCAAACCTGGCCAGCACAGAAAAGCAGGCCTCGATACACCTTCCACTGTCCTGGCCGGCCGGTACGCGATTCGCCGCCGGCTCGGCTCGGGCGGGATGGGTGTTGTGTACGAGGCCCACGATCGCACCCGCAACACGATAGTTGCCATCAAAGTGCCCCATCGCAGCACCGCTGGTTCGTTATACCGGTTCAAGCGCGAATTTCGCTCGCTCGACCAGGTCGCTCATCGCAACCTGGTAACCCTGTACGAACTGGTCAATACCGATGATCAGTGGTTCTTGACCATGGAACTGGTCGATGGGGTCGACTTTCTACAATATGTGCGCGGCGATGGCGACGCGACGGGGATGACCAGACGGCACGGTGGAGAGACGCGTACCGCGCCCCAATACACAACCACGCTCGGCGACAGAGAGGTGCCGGCAGCGCTGCTGTCCGCGCACTCACAACCGCAGCAGTGTGCTCCGGGCCGGCCGTTGCGGCTCGACCGCGACCGCTTTCGCGACGCCCTTGGCCAGCTGGTCGACGGCCTGCACGCGCTGCATGCGAGCGGCCAGTTGCACCGCGATATCAAGCCGTCCAACGTTCTGGTCAATAGCGGCGGCCGGGTGGTGATTCTCGACTTTGGCGGGGTCATCGAACGGAGCGAATCGGAAGGGGAAGTGGAAAGGGGACAGGTCTACGGTACTCCCCACTATATGGCGCCGGAAACCAGGCTGCACGGACAGGTATCGGAGGCCAGCGACTGGTTTGCGGTCGGCGTGCTCATGTACCAGGCGATGACCGGGCATCCGCCCCCGGTCCTGGAAGCGCTGATGGATGAACACACCGTCATCTCGCCGCGCCGCCGCCATCCCGAGCTGCCCCGCGATCTCGATCGCCTGTGCACCGAATTGCTGGCCTGGCGCCCCGGCGATCGACCCGACGGCGCCGAGATCGCGGCGCGACTGGGCCGGTCGGGGGTACCGTGCAACCGTCCCAGCACTGACCAACACACGCCCCGGCCAGAACTCGAGCTGATCGGACGCAGGCGCCACCTCGAGCTTCTACACCACGCCTGGGGCGAAGTAAAAAGCGGCCGGCCGGCTGCGGTACTCGTGCACGGCGAACCGGGAGCCGGCAAGACCGCCCTGGTATCCCGTTTCCTCGATTCGGCCCGGCTCCAGCCCGACGCGGTGGTGCTCACCGGACGGTGTTACGTGCGCGAATCAGTGCCCTATCAGGCAATCGACAGCCTGGTCGATGCACTGGCCAGATTTGGCGAAAATTTGCCCGACGACGAACTGGTCGCAGTTCTGCCCCGCGGCATTCACTGGCTGACCCAGGCGTTCCCGGTTCTCACCGGCATCGCCGCGCGGGCGGGGCTTCGCCGGCGCGCTGTCGACGCCCCCGAGCCCCGCGAGCTCAAGCGTCGAGTATGTGACGCCTTTGTGGACTTCCTGGCCGCGATTGCCGAGCGCTGGCCACTGGTCCTGTTCATCGATGATCTGCAGTGGGGCGATGTCGACAGCGCACCGTTCATCAACCGCTTGCTCGGCGCCACCGGGGCTCCGCGGCTGCTCTTCCTGGCGAGTTATCGCAGCGAGAATCGCCGGTCCAGTCGCCTGCTGCGGGCACTGCTCGAGGGCGACGGGCTGTCACACGACCGCCTGCGCCACATCGAAGTCGAGCCGCTCGGCGAGGCATTATCTCGTTCCCTGGCCGGCTCGCTGCTGCGCAGTCACGGCTTCGACACCGCTCGGGCTGCCGAAATTGCCCGCGAATCCGGAGGCAACCCCTACTTCATCACCGAGATTGTGCGCTCCATGCACCAGGCCGGCCCGCACCGGGCTGCCGACGCGCTTACTCTCGAACGGGTCATTCTCGAGCGCTTCGCACAGCTGCCCGGTCACGCGCGGCGCTTGCTCGAAGTGACGGCCCTGGCCGGCAAGCCTGTCGACCAGCACATCGCCCAGCGCGCCGCCGATATCCGAGCGGGCTCCTGGCCCGAGTTGATCCACGCCCTGCGGGTTCTCCATCTGGTCCGCTTTGACGCCGATGGCACCGGCATCGAACTCTACCACGACCGGATTCGCGAAGCCATTACCCATCAGGTGCCGGGCGAGCGCGGCCGCCAACACCATCGGGACCTGGCGCGATGTCTCGATGCCGCCGGAGCTGTCGAACCGGAAGAATTGATGCATCATCTGGCCGCGGCCGGCGATCGCGAAGCCGCCGCCGAGTGCGCTATACACGCCGCCGACCATGCGGCCAAATTACTCGCCCACGATCGAGCGGCGCAGTATTACAGGCGCGCCCTCTCGCTGGGCTCGTGGTCGGCCAAACAGAGCATCCGGGTGCGGCGCAAGCTGGGCGATGCTCTCGCCTACAGCGGCGCCGGGGTCGACGCCGCCGAGGTCTTTCTCGATGTGGCCGAAACATCCACCGATTTGCAGGCGCTTGACCTGCGCCGGCGCGCAGCCGAATATCTGTTGCGCAGCGGTCACGTCGAGCGCGGCCGCCGGGTGCTGGAGTGGGTTTTGCGTGACACCGGTCTGCCCATGCCCCGCAGTAAGGCCCGGGTCCTGGCCGCCACCGCCCGCCACCAGCTTCGCCTGCGGTACGGAAAACTGACGGTAAATGAACGCCCGGCCGGCGACATCCCGGCCGAGACGCTCGAACGGGTCGATGCGTCGTTTACTGCGGGGCTGGGCTTGGCCGGCCTCGACCCACTATTGTCCAGATATTTTCACACTCTCAATTTTAAGCTGGCCCTGGCGGTGGGCGAGCCCGGACGGATCGCCATCGCCTGTTTTTTACAGAGCTACCAGCTGGCCATGGCCGGCGGTCCTCGCACGCTTGACCGGGCCGTCGAGATCCTCGACATCGGATGTGCGGCCGGCGACCGGGTCGACCCCGAGCGCTCGCAAGCCGCCAGCTGCGTGCTGCGCGGCATCATACAGTTCAGGAAGGGTCACCTGGCGTCCGCGCGCGCCTTGTTGGGCCAGGCCAACACCATCTTTCGCGAGCGCCGCGGCGGCGAGCCGTGGGAGCTTTTCACAACCCGCCTGATCGCGCTCTTGAGCATGACGCTGCAGGGCGATCTGAGCGAACTGGTCAGACGGGCAGACGACACCATCAACGAGGCCAAACGCACCGGCGATATCTTCGGTCATCGAATGTCGAGCTGGCTGGCCGGATGTCGAGCCTGGCTGGCCACCGGCGATGTGGATCGGGTCGTTGCCGAACTGGGCGAGGAGCCGCCCGTCGCTCGCGGCAACTTGATGACCGCACCGGCAGTGGCGTGGGCCCTGGCCAGGGCGGAACTGGACCTATATACCGGTGATCCGGCGGCTGCCTACGACCACGTCGACGATCTCGAGCGGCGGGCCAAATGGCTGATCGACAGCTTTTCCTACCTTCGAGTGTGCACCAGGCGGATTCGCGCCTGCGCGGCGATCGCCGCTGCCGTTGACCACCCTGAGCAGCACCGGCGCTGGTTGCGCAGCGCCAAACGAGATATCAAATTTCTGTCGCGTCGTTGTTTTCCCCCGGCCAGGCCGTGGGGGGCAATCCTGCACGCGGCGTGGAGTTACGCCAAGGGGATGCGACAATCCGACGTGGTCGACCACCTCAAGCGAGCGATCAAGGAGTTTTCCGCGCTCGGCATGACCCTCGATCGAGTGATGGCACAGCGCCGACTCGGCCAGATTCTGGCCAGCTCCGAGGACACGGTGGCACGGGGTCGGGCCATGCTCGCCGCTGCCGATGACGCTCTGGCCAGACAGGCAATCGCCGCGCCCGACCGCCTAGCCACACTCTACGCCCCTGGCTTTGTCGGAGCCGAAGCGGGCGCGAAAAAACGATAACCGACTTCAACGATGCGAGGCGAGTTTGGTCAGAATGTCCCCGGCCCGCGTCCACAGAATCGATCCACCTTCGCCCGGCTCGACAGTCAGCGAAGAATGGACGCAGCGAGACGCCAGGGTCGCGCCGAAATCCGGCGAGTGTACGGTGCTGGTATCGAGCTTGCCGTACCACATATCGACTGGAACGGAAATGGTCTCGGGAGCAAACCTCCACGGGCACAGCGCATTGACCAGATCGCGCGCATATCCCCTCGCCCCCTGCAGGAAGCCTTCGTCGAGGCATCGACGATACGCTTTGGCAAACGCATCGCTTTCATAAATCTTCCGGTCCCGGTCACCGCTCATGCTCGTAACGAGGTCCCACAGTCCCTGCGCCGTCGCCGTTTGCACAACTCCGCGTTCAAACGCCACCGGATCCCGCTCGACCGCAGCGATCATGGTCGCCACTTCATGAGCCAGGAGCGGCCGCAATTTGGCGTGGCTGAGGTCGTCCTGTCCGGATACCAGCGCGACGGCTCGCACCAGCCGGCAATCGGCCAACGCCAGAGCGAACGGTGCGCCCTGAGAAAACCCCACGGCAAGCGGGTTTTCCAACGACATGATGGCGATGAACTCGCGCATGTCCGCGGCCCAGCTTTCCAGAGTTTTGTCCGGATGAGGATCCGATGACCCCAGGCCAGGACGGTCAATAGCAAGGAGTCTCAGATTCAGCTCGGCGAGATGATGGCATCCGAAGCCCAACCAACCGCTCATTGCAGCACCGGTGCAAAACAGGACCGGCGTACCGGCCAAGGGACCCCATTCCGCCCAAGCGAGCCTGCGACCATCGGCCAGGTGTAGAGCGCGCTGGCGCTCGGGTGGACACACAAAATTCTCGGTCTGCATGATGTCGGGCATATCGATCGAGCAGAGAGTCTCATGTGTGAGCGCCATCGGTGCGCCGGTAGAACATGTGAATCAGTCGATTGCGTTGGCCTTCACGACCTCCGCGACCCGCCGACGCAGCCACTTGTGTCCCGGATCGGATACTGCTCACAGCCACCTGACCAGCATGGGTGCGAGCAGGGCCTTGCCCAGTCCAGCCGGCAATCTGGCCGAATCCGCGGCCGGATTGCCCTGGCACGGATGGGCCACCCCAGCAGGCAAAGCCGAGCCCTCGGGCATGCCGGTCACACCGGGCCGGCCCGGCGCCCCGGCAAGTGCATCAACACGCCGCCCGATCGGCCGCTTTAGCGGCTGCGAGGACGAATAACTCGCCGAACTGGGCGAGTCGCACAGACGCTCGGCCCACAGATTGAATCCAGAACCAAGCCGGCCCGCGGCACGGTGCATGTCATCGAGACGACGGATACCGTATTTATAATCCTTCTTGATCCAGCGCAAGACACCACGCTCGCGACAACCCAGTGCGCGATCGGATCGGGCACAGAGGATGCGCACGTGAAAATGGTCGTCGTGAGGAGCCGAGTCCGAAGGCTGATGAAGCAGATAGGCCGCGCGGTCGATCAGTGGGGCGCTTTCGCCCCGGGAACGGGCGTGGTCGAGAAGCAGTTGCCTGAGTTCGTCGTGGACAAATATGTATTGAACCTCGGCAATCGGATTCTGCATGAGAGTGCGGATCAAAATCCAATTGCGCTCGACGTCGAAGTAGAGCTCTTTTTCCGGCCCTTCCGGCCCGCCCACAATGGCTCTTCCACCCTGTCGAAGCGGAATCATGTCGTCGACTCGGACCGGCCTGCCACGGGCATCGCGGAGCAGAAACAAAAGATCGACGTCGCGCCCGGTCTGATGCGAGCGGTGCCAGGCACTCGGGCCGCCTCGCCGATACGACAGATCCGCAACCTGAACGACCGTACGGCGATCTTCGGACCACATCTGTCGCCCGGTGTGTACGATCAAGGCGATCATCTCGTCGGTGCCGTAGTTCAGGCCGCGAAGCTGCCACTTGCGCGGGATCTCATACCCCTGTCCGCGCCCGGGTAGACGCGCTGGCCTGAGCAACATACCCCGATTGGACGGCCCGTAGGAAACACTGGTCCCATCATCGACAAACCCGTAGTGCGGACACCCGGCGAGAACGATCAGCGCAACCACGGCCAACCAGGCAGAGACCAGCACTCGCACCATGACCGCCGGCTCGATCGCCATAGACCAACGATGCCAGCAGACCATGGATCCATGATCGCTCGAGACTGGCAGCGAGGCAAAAGAAAAGATCGCCACACCCGATCACCAGTCGCTCCGCTCGGTGCGGGACTCCTCCTCGCATCCATGTCGGGATGAGTTATCCCGACATGGTATGCCGGGGTAGTCTCAAACCCGGCAATGTCCACCGCAACGATCGACCGCAGCGGTCGGGTTCAGTTGGACGATTCGCTGTCCTCGAACTCGGCGTCGATCACGTCATTGGAGTTCTCGCCGCTGCCACCAGCAGCAGCGCCACCGCCATCCTGCTCCGACTGGTTCTTGTACATGGCCTCGGCCAGCTTGTGGGCCACCTGCTCGAGGGCCTCTGCCGCCGCTTGCAGCTCTGCTGCATCGGTCGGCTCTTGATGGCGATCGAGCACTTCTTGCGCGCTCTTGATGCCCTCTTCTGCCATCAGCTTGTCGGCTTCTGAGAACTTGTCGCTATTCTCTTCGATCAGCTTCTTGGTGCCATAGATGAGGGTGTCGAGCTTGTTCTTGGCCTCGACCGCATCGCGCCGCGCCTGATCTTCGGCCTCGTGCTCTTCGGCATCGTTGACCATGCGGTTGATATCGGCCTCGGAAATACCCGAGGACGCAGTAATGGTAATGGCCTGTTCCTTGCCTGTGGCCTTGTCTTTTGCAGTCACATTGAGAATGCCGTTGGCATCGATGTCGAAGGTGACCTCAACCTGCGGAATGCCGCGCGGCGCCGGTGGAATGCCGGTGAGATGAAACTTGCCCAGGGTGCGGTTGTCCCGGGCCATCTTGCGCTCACCCTGCAGAACATGGACTTCGACCGAGGTCTGATTGTCAGACGCAGTGGAGAAGATCTCGCTCTTTCGGGTCGGGATGGTCGTATTGCGCTGGATGAGAACCGTGCTGACGCCACCCAGAGTTTCGATCGAGAGAGACAGCGGGGTCACGTCGAGCAGCAGGATGTCCTTGACATCGCCCGACAGAACCCCGGCCTGCACGGCGGCGCCGAGCGCCACCACTTCGTCGGGATTGACGCCCTTGTGCGGCTCCCGGTTGAAGAATTCCTGGACCCGGCGCTGGACCAGCGGGATGCGGGTCGATCCGCCGACCAGAAGCACTTCGTCAATATCGGCCGACTTCTTGTCCGCATCGGCCAGGGCCTTCTTGCACGGCTGAATGCTGCGCTCGACCCAATCCTCGATCATCTGTTCAAACTTGGCCCGGGACAGTTTGACATCGAGATGCTGGGGCCCCGAGGCGTCAGCGGTGAGGAAGGGCAGATTGATCTGAGTCTCCTGTGTCGTGGACAGTTCGATCTTGGCCTTCTCCGCGGCCTCCTTGAGGCGCTGAAGGACCATTTTATCCTTGGATACGTCGATGCCCTTGTCCTTTTTGAACTCGCTGATGAGCCATTGCACGATGCGATCGTCGACATCGTCGCCACCCAGGTGGGTATCGCCGTTGGTCGACACCACCTCGACGACCTTGTCACCGACCTCGAGAATCGAGATGTCGAACGTGCCACCGCCGAGGTCATACACTGCGACCAGCTGGTCTTTCTTTTTGTCAAGGCCGTAGGCCAGCGCCGCAGCAGTGGGCTCGTTGACAATGCGCTTGACATCGAGACCGGCGATCTTGCCGGCATCTTTGGTGGCCTGACGCTGGGAGTCGTTGAAGTATGCAGGTACCGTGATGACTGCCTCGTTCACCGTCTCACCGAGGTATTCTTCAGCAGCGCGCTTCAGCTTTTGCAGGACACGCGCCGCGATCTCCGGCGGAGCGTAGCGTTTGCCGCGAATCTCGACGGCGCAGTCCCCGTTGGACGCGGCGATCACTTTGTAGGGCAGTCGTTCGACTTCTTCCTTGGCCTCGCTAAAGCGATGGCCGATGAGTCGCTTGGACGAAAAGACCGTGTTCTCGGGGTTGGTTATGGCCTGCCGGCGTGCGATCTGTCCGACCAAAACCTCACCCTTATCATCGAAAGCCACCACCGACGGGGTCAAGCGTCCCCCTTCGGAGTTGGTGATGATCTTGGGCTCTTTGCCCTCCATGATGGCCACAGCGGAGTTGGTAGTCCCCAAGTCGATGCCGATAATCTTGCCCATACGCGTTTTTCCTCTGTTGAATCCCTCGGTGTTATGGGATGGGTCGGTTTTGTTCGCCAGGCAACCTAATCACAGCTCAAACCGTCGTCAAGTCGAGGTTTCGGGGTATACGGAACGAGATCTGGCGGCCCGGCTTTGACCGGATCGGGCGCTCTCTCTGCCCGAATGACAATTCACATCCGCCCGCAGCGCACGCCCAGAATACGTTTTTGTGCACATTCCCCCCCCGCGGGCCGATGAGCAACCAGCTGGGCAGTATTCACAGAGCAATGGCTGCCTCGGCCGCGGCTACGCCGGTGCAGGTGGAGAATTCTGGTCGGACAGGCTCGGCGTGGACTCCGCCGGAGTGTCGGATTCCACGTCGTTCTCGGCCCGGAAAGCGGCGACCAGTTCGGCAATGCCCTGGGGCGGCGCGGTCAGAGCCTCGATGAGTACCTCGTCCATGCGCTTGACCGGAAGAATCTCGATCTCTTCCTTGACCTCGTCGGGCACATCGACCAGGTCTTTGACGTTGCGCTCGGGAATGATCACCCGCTTGATCCCAGCTCGATGCGCGGCCAGAAGCTTCTCCTTGACACCGCCCACCTGAAGCACGTTGCCGCGCAGCGTGATCTCACCGGTCATGGCCACATCCGGCCTCACCGGCGTCTTGGTCAATAGCGAGACCAGCGCGGTATACATGGTCACACCGGCAGAAGGCCCGTCCTTGGGAATGCCCCCAGCTGGTACATGGACGTGAATATCGGTCTTTTCGAGGAAATTGCCGCCTTCCAGACCGAGCTGCTCGGCCCGACTCCGGATAAACGAAAGCGCTGCCGTCACCGACTCTTTCATGATGTCGCCGAGCTGGCCGGTGAGAGTCAACTTGCCCTTGCCGGGCATGCGCGTGGCCTCGATGAACAGGATGTCCCCGCCCACAGCAGTCCACGCCAGTCCGGTGGCCACACCGGGCTCGGCAGTGCGATCGGCGACCTCGCTGACGAATTTTGTCGGACCCAGGTACTCCTTGACCTCGGCCGAGGCAATGCTCTCCTTCTCGCCGGCTTCCCCCTCGGCCACTTTCACGGCCACGCCCCGGCACACAGCGCCGATCTCCCGCTCGAGATTGCGCACGCCAGCTTCGCGGGTGTACGAGTCGATGATCTCGTAGATCGCCTGATCCGTGATCTCGCAGTGCTCATCCTCGAGCCCGTGCTCGGTCAACTGCTTGGGCACAAGAAAACTGCGCGCAATGTGCAGCTTCTCCTGGCGGGTATAGCCGGGCAACTCGATGATCTCGAGCCGATCGCGAAGCGCCCAGGGAATCGGATCGAGCTGGTTGGCAGTGGCGATGAACATGACCTTGGACAGGTCGAAGGACACCTCGAGGTAGTGGTCCGAGAAAGCGTTGTTCTGCTCGGGATCGAGAACCTCGAGCAGTGCCGATGCCGGGTCGCCGCGAAAATCGTGGCCCAGCTTGTCGATCTCGTCGAGCACGAATACCGGGTTGTTGGTGCCCGCCTTCTTGATGCCCTGGACAATGCGCCCGGGCAACGAGCCGACATAGGTCCGGCGATGGCCGCGAATCTCGGCCTCGTCGCGCACACCACCCAGTGATACGCGGATGAATTTTCGGCCGATGGCCCGTGCGATCGATCGACCCAATGAGGTCTTGCCCACCCCCGGCGGACCGGCCAGACACAAAATCGGGCCCTTCTTGTCGTCCTTGAGCTTGCGCACCGCCATGTACTCGACGATGCGTTTCTTGACCTTTTCGAGGTCGTAATGGTCGTCGTTGAGAACCTTGCGAACCTCGTCGAGTTCGATCTTGTCCTCGGTGCTTATCGACCACGGCAACTCGACCAACCACTCGAGGTAGGTGCGGGTGACCGTGTACTCGGCCGATGACGGCTGCATGCCCTTGAGCCGGTCGTACTGCTTGCGCGCGACCTTCTCGGCCTCCTCGGGCATCTTGGCCTTGGCGATCTTCTCCTGGAACTCCTCGAGGTCGCCGCCTCCCTCGTCGAGCTCTCCGAGCTCTTCCTTGATCGCCTTGAGCTGCTGCCTGAGAACATACTCGCGCTGGTTGCGCCCCATCTCCTCCTGAACCTGGGTGTTGATGCGCTCGCGCACCTTGAGCACCTCGAGCTGCCGCGACAAGAACTGCAACACCTTGCGCATGCGCGCCTTGAGATCGAAGGTCTCGAGAATGTCCTGTTTTTCGGCTACCTCGAGTTCGAGGTTCGAGGTGATGAGATCGGCCAGATGACCGGGCTCGGTAACACTGTCGACCAGCGCACCCGCCTCCTTCGGCAACTCCGGCATGAGCTTGACCACCCGCTTGGCAATGTCCTTGAGATTCATCACCAGAGCGTCGAGCTCCACATCCGACGTGGTCGGATCGGGAACCGGTTCGACCCGAGCCGACAAAAATGGCTCTGTTCCCTCGAATCCGCGGATCTCGAAGCGACTGACTCCCTGCAGGATCACGCTGAAGTTGTCCTTGGCCAACTTGATGACCTTGAGGATGCGGGCAGCGCAACCCACGCGATACATGTCCTCTTCTCTCGGCTCCTCGGTGCGCGCCTCCTTCTGGGTGAGAATGCCGATGACTGGCCTCTCCTTGGAGATGGCATCTTCGACAAGACGCACCGACTTGCGCCGCCCCACGTCGATCGGAATGATCGAACCGGGAAATAGAACCGAGTTGCGAAGGGGTAAAATTGGAATGATGTCCGGGATTTCCACGGGTAACTCGCCGAGCTTGGCCTGCGTCATCGCCCGCAAACGTATGGTCGGAAGCGGCAGCCGTCAAGATAACCGCAGGCCGAGAACACGATCCTCTCTGCAATCTCTCTTGCGTCTGTACGCCATTACACGTAAGCTGGCCAGACCAGTTGGCCAGACCAATTCATCCTCTCACAGCGAGACATCGCATGACCAACCCGACGTCTGTGTCTGCAGACCTGCGTGATACTGAATTAGAAGCGCGCGATGGAGCGGCCGATGGCAAGCGCTCTACCCGGTCCAGTTCGACCGGGGACGCGGTTTTCGAGGTGATCCTCAGAGGCATTGTCACCGGCGTGCACGCGCCGGGCACGAGGCTACCGGCCGAGCGCGAGCTGGCGCGGACACTGGGGGCGAGTCGTCCGACCCTGCGCGAGGCGCTGCGCCGGCTGACCGAGTGGCGCCTCATCGAGCCCCGGCGTGGCTCGGGTATTGTGGTGAGACCTGCGAGCGAATGGTCCATCGACGTGCTGCCGGCGTATTTGCGGTATGGCGGCAAGGCCGGGACGGATTCGTCCGTGGCCCGCTTGCTGTCCGACCTGCTCGTCCTCCGGCGCACCATGATCATCGAGATCATCGGCCTCGCGGCCGGCCGGATCGGCCCGGGCGACCTGCAAGACGCGCGCTCTACCCTGGCCGAGGCATGGGCGCTGCGCTATCGGCCCGAGCGATTCCCGGTGGCGGACTACGCCGTTTTGCGCAGCGTGGTGCAAGCAGCGGAGTGCTATCCGGCGCTATGGCTGCTCAATCGACTGGCCGGGGTCTACTTCGAGGTAGCTCGTCCCCTGGCCCGCTCCATCGCTCCGCCAGACGATTATCTCGTCGCCCATGAAACGCTCTTCGACGCGCTCGAAGAGGGCGACAGAGGACGAGCAGTGACCACTGTGAAAGACTATTTGGAGCGACACGACCGGGCGCTCATGGCAGCAGTCACGGCGCTCGATCCCGGGGCCCGGGCCCGGCCAGAAGAACGTCCACCCGCTGGCGATGTACCCGCTCCGCTCGGTCCGAACGCCGCCGGGGACTTTCTGCTGGGACACCGGGACGGAGAGGGGACGATCGGATGAACAAAGCACTCACACTTCTGCGCCAGCGGTTCGGCGGTTCGGCCGGGTATTCGGTCGTCATCCGGCAGCTGGTGACTGTGGTCTGTCCTCCGCAGGTCGAGGAGTTCGACCTGGTCGACGCCATTACCGAGCAATTCGAGCTATCGGTACGGGCCATGCCGGGCGACACGCAAGCTCTGATCCGGGCCGGTGTTGTCGCGTACGACCTCGGTGCACTTGCCCGCTTCGGCCGGCGATCGCGCGATCTCGACCGGGCCCGCGCGCAGCGCTATTTCGCCTTGTGGCGGGGCGGTCTGGCCATTCAGCAGGAGTTTGCCAAAGCCGTCAAGGGATTGCTCGCCCTGGCCTGCTACGAGATGCCGGCCATGCAGGAGGCGATCGGATATCGACCCGATGAATGGATCGAAAAGGTCAAGCGCCGCCGGCTCGCGGTTTACGGCGAAGATATCCGCCGCCGCGCCGCGAACCTGCACAGACCCGATCCCCTGCGCACCAGCTGGCCGGGACGCGAATCGGCTTCTGCCGTCGCGAACCGCGATATGCCGGGAGGCAACCGACCATGACGGCAGCAGAGCATTCCCCCTGGCCCGACGGGGTCTTCAGCGGCGAGCAACTTTCGGCCGACACGGCGATCGATTGCGACGTCGCAATTGTCGGCTCGGGTGCCGGCGGAGCCACTCTGGGCGCAGAACTGGCCGAGAGTGGGCTCGACGTGGCGATCCTCGAGGAAGGGCCCTACGTGACGACGGCTGACTTCACGTCGCGCGCGGCGGCAACCATTGGCGCGTTGTACCGCGACGGCGGGGCCACCATCGCATTGGGCAAGCCGACCATGATGTATCAGGAGGGCCGTGTCGTGGGCGGCTCTACCGTGATCAATGGCGGCATGTCGTGGCGCACCCCGGACTCGGTTCTCGAGCGCTGGCACCGCCAACACCGTATTGATGGTATCCGCGCTGCCGACATGGAACCGTTCTTCGCCCGGGTCGAGGAGCGCATTCACGTCAGCCATCAGGACCCGGAGACCATCGGCCGGGACAACGAACTGCTCAGAGCCGGTGCCGAGGCCATGGGCTGGAATGTCATCGGCAATCTGCGCAATCAGATGCACTGTGCAGGCAGCAACAACTGCGCCTTTGGCTGCCCGACCGGGGCCAAACAATCAGCTCTGGTAACATATATTCCGCGCGCCCTGGCCTTTGGTGCCCGGGTCTATTCGCGGGTTCGCGCCCTGCGCATCAGCCGGGCCGGCAAGCGGGCCACCGGAGTAGAAGCGCGCGTGGTGCGGCAAGACGGCCGGCTCGGCGCGCGGATCCGGGTGCGGTCCAGGCTGGTGGTGAGCGCGTGCGGGGCGATCCACACTCCGGCTCTGCTCGGCCGGTCGGGCTTCCGCTCGCCGTCGAGACAGATCGGCAAGAACCTCAGCATGCACCCCAATTGCAAGCTGATCGCCATCTTCGACCGCGATGTCCGCGGCTGGGAGGGAGTGCATCAGGCGTTTCAGGTCCGCGAGTTCCAGGACCGCGGATTGGTCTTTGCCGCGGTCAATGTCCCGCCCGGCATCGTGGCCATGTCGGCGCCGTACGCGGGTCGCGAACTGGGCGAGTTCATGCGCGATTACAACCGGATGGTGGTCGCGGGCGCGCTGGTCGAGGACACCCGGTTCGGCCGGGTTTGGGTCGATCCGACCGGCCAGCCGCGCGCGCTCTATCAGCTGTGCGACCGCGACGCCGACACCCTGCGAGAGGGAGTTGCTCTGCTCGGCGAGCTCCTCTTCGCGGCCGGCGCCAAACGCATCATTCTTCCCTTTGCCGGCCATCACACAGTGACCAGCGCCGACCAGGCGCGGGCGCTGGCCCGCGCCAACATCCCCAAAGCGAGCATGGAGCTCTTCACCGTGCACATGATGGGCACCGCGCGCATGGGCGAAGATCGCTCGTCGGCAGTCACCGACAGCGCCGGCCGTGTGCACGACGCCGACCGGCTCTTTGTATGCGACGCGAGCCTGTTTCCCGGCCCCATCGGGGTCAACCCGATGCTCACCATTCAAGCTCTGGCCACTCGCTCGGCCGCTCACATTCTGGACAATTACAGGAGATATCTGTCGTGATAAACAATCCGCTACAAACCCCGGTTAAACCCGATGGTTCCGGCCGGGATACCGGCCCCACGGCTCCATCGCCCGGCTTCCTCGAACTCGTCCGCGCCAGCCGCGGCAAACTCGAAGAAACCTTCGTACGCGGCGCCACCCCCGACCTCGAAGCCCTGGTCGGCTGGGAATTTCGCGGTGCCAATACAACACTTCTGGCGGGCCTTCTCGGCATCAAAAAGTTCATCAAGGGGTTCTATCGAGCTCCAGCTGATCGAGGTTTGCCCGGCCCCGCGACCGGCAAGGCCGATGGTGACCTCGTGTACGGCTACAATTGTTCGGTCCGGCGAAACCGGCTCGACGGGCCGTGGCAGGCCCTGCCGAGTCATGACCAGCCGAGGCGATTTGGCTTTTTTCTGGTTCATCCGGTCGATCCGACCGGGCGCGACAACGCCTACCTGCACGCCCTTCTGCTCGACTACAGCCGCGGCAACAACCGCTCTTTCGACCCGGCAAACGGCCTGCGCGACTATCTTGTCGAGGTCCGCGAAGGCGGCGACAAGGGCGACCGGGACAGCGTTCTCTACCTGGGCAAGGCCTATTACGCGCTCGGTCCCGCGCGCCCGGCAGTGAGTTTCTTTGTCCTCGAGCGGCTGCGCCGCGGGCCGGTATCGCCGCGTTTTTGATCCGAAGGCGTCATGCCGAGGTCAGCGCTTGGCCCGCACTGAGGCGCCGTTGGGGATGGTGACCCGGCCGGCCTCTTCGAACGACAGGCCGGCCGGCCCCTGGCCGGTCGGAGCGCGCAACAGAATGAGCGCAGCGCCATACCGGCGAATGCGCAGCTCGGTGCCGCCGCCCGGATGGCTGCAGCTCAGTACCAGGATCACCTGTCCCTGCGCTCCGGAGCCAGTAGAGGGCTCGTGGCACCGCCCGGTGAACTCGCCCATGTACTCGACCTCGGTCGCTCCGGTCTCGTCGGTGAGAGAAAGCGAAACCCTGGTCGTCACCGCGCTCTGCGACGACCGGCCGGCAGTTTCTTCAAGCGCCCAGCCGACCGCGATGACCGGTTCGGTGGCAGTCGTTTGCCCATCCCCCGTGCCGCTGTCGAGGTGACGCGCGCCGCACCCCGCAGACATCCAGACCAGTGCTGCGCATAACCATACACCTCGCATGGCCGGCTGCCAGGCCGCTCCGCTGTGGGCAAACGGCGCCTCGCATCGCTTGCCGGGAACCCCGGCCGACCGCACTCGTCCTTGTGCTCGGTTGATTCTTTTCGCTCGTTTTGACGTGATCGATCGCATGGGAAGGGTCGCATTCTACTTCGCAAATACCGAACTCGCCGCTCGGTGTGAGCCGCGATAAGATAGTCGCGATGCACTTCGGTCTCGCTTCGGTACTGCGACTCCCCGCCCGCGCCGCACTCATCTCTGGACTGGCTGGCCTTTTCGGCCTCTGTGCCCTGCCCGCCTGCGACGATGCTCAGCCCTTTATCGAGTCCACGACCGTACTCTCAGACACCACAGATACGGTGGGTCCGTATGTCGTGCAATCCATCATCGTCAATGCGGGTGGCGACGACATCGTCGAACTCCGCTACTTCGTGGACGATCAGTCGCAGTTCATCCCCTTGCTCATGCAGGCCGATCAAGACGGCGAACGGCATGAGGTCGGCATCCCCGGCCGACCGGCCGGCAGCACGATCTCGTACTACGTGACAGTGCTCCGGGATGGCGCCCGGGTTGCCGACGACCCGGGCGCGGGTGCGGCCCAGCCGTATCAGTTCAACGTGCTGTCCCCTGACTAGCCCGCCCAGCTCATTCACACGGTCTGAAAACGAGTTCCGCCCGGGCCGATGGGAAATGAGTTCCTGGGCGGTGTAGTCGGCCGCTCAGCCGTTGTACCCTGATGCCATGGGGTTGGCCCGTCTCATCGTTGTCGAGGGCCCGGATATGGGCCGCGAATTCGACATTCCCCTGCGCGGAGGAGGAATTGGCCGCGAACAGGGCAATGTGGTGCAGTTGTCGGATCTCTCGGTGTCGCGTTGGCATTGCACGCTCGAGTTGCGCAACAGCACGCTCGCCATCGTGGATGGTGGCAGTCGCAACCGCACCCTGGTCAACGGTCAGCCCATCACCGCGCACGTTCTACAGGAGGGCGACGAGATCAAGGTCGGGAAAACCCGTCTCGCCTATCTGCCGCGGCAAGGCGAGGCGGCCGTCACGCGTCAATCCATGCCCGGGCGGGTGACTATCGAGGTCGGCTCGAGAGAGCTTTTTGCTGCCCCCGGGCCGGGCGACCTCGGCCTCGGTACCGGCGACAGCGGACGCGCCCACCGCCATCTGGCCGCACTGGCCCGGCTCGGCGAGGGCTTGCGCGGAGTCGACGAACGAGAACGACTGGGTCGGTCCACTTGTGAATCAGCGGTTTCCGGTCTCTCGGCATGGCGCGCCTTCATCCTTTTGCGCGACGCCGCAGGGCGGATGGTGCCATTTTCTGCAGCCACGGCAAAGGGTGCGTCGAGCACCGCCGGGCTGTCCCTGCCGGGGCCAGTCATCGACAAGGTGGTCGCCGAAGGCAAGGCCATCGCACTGGACACACCGGACGGGCCGGGCGCAGCTGCACCGATTTTCGGCACCCTCACCGGATCCTCTGGCGAGGCCCCGGTCGGCCTGCTGTACATCGAGCGCAGACCGGGAGCGACCTGGGATCATCTCGACCTCATGGCCACCGCATGCCTGGCCCACCTGGTCTCTGCCGCTCTGACCGGTTTTGACATCCGCCAGGCTCTGATCCGCGAAAATCGCGCTCTCACCGAAAAACTGGCCAGCGACAACTTCATCGGCAGCTCTACCCCGGCCCGGGCCGTGCTCGATTTTGTCGGCAAGGTCGGCCCCAGCGACGCCACTGTGCTGCTCACCGGAGAGTCGGGAAGCGGCAAAGAAATGGTCGCCCAGGCCATCCATCGGGCCAGCCGCCGCGGCCGTGGACCGTTCATCGCGGTCAATTGCGCCGCTCTGACCGAATCCCTGATCGAATCCGAGCTCTTCGGCCACGAAAAAGGCGCATTCACCGGAGCCACCGAACGCAAACTGGGCCGCTTCGAACTGGCCGACCAGGGCACCCTCTTTCTCGACGAGGTCGGCGAACTGCCGCGCAACTGTCAGAGCAAATTTCTGCGCGTCCTCGAAGAACGCGTGTTCGAGCGCGTCGGCGGCGGAAAAACCATCGCAGTCGATGTTCGCGTGGTCGCGGCGACAAACCGCAACTTGCCCGACATGGTACGCCGGGGCCAGTTTCGCGACGATCTCTACTACCGCCTGTCGGTCATCCACATCGTGGTACCACCGCTTCGCGAGCGCAAAGACGATATTGTCGAGCTGGCTCGACACTTCCTCGAACGACTGCGCTCACAGGTGCCCAGACGCATCACCGGCTTCACACCACAAGCGCTGCGCATCCTCACCAATCACTCGTGGCCGGGTAACGTGCGCGAACTCAAAAATGCCGTAGAACACGCCATCGTACTCGGCGAGGGCGAGAAGATACGCGAACGCGACCTGCCGCTGCACGTGAGCGGTGGCGGATTTCAGGCCGGCACCATGACCCCTGCCCCACTCATTGCAGCCCCGCCGCTCGCCGTCAACCCGACCGCAAACGACTTGCTGCCGCCCACCCCGGTCGCCCAACCGCCAACGCCCCCACCTGGATTACCCCGCTCCTTGCGCCAGCTGGAAAAGGACGGGATCATCGCCGCCCTGCGCGCAACCGGCGGCAATAAAGCCCAGGCAGCCTCCATACTCGAGATCGATCGCTCGACCCTCTACAAAAAAATCAAGGACTACGGCATCACCTGATCGACCCGAATAGCCCGGGCCGCTCGTTCAGGGGGCGCAATTGAGTCTCAGCCGACGCGGGCGACGACCGCCAGCTCGGGCGCGTCGTCCCGGTACTGTGCACCGGCGACGTCGGCGAGGATTTCTTCCGTGGTGAAGCCTGCGCGCTCCAGTTCTTGGCTCAGGCTGTTGCGGTCGAAGTATTGCAGCCAGTTATAGACCTCGCGAGTCTCGTCCTCGGTCACGAGCGTATACTTGTCGAGCACGACCTTCTCTGCCTCGTACTTGAAGGTGTTGACAAAGCCGTAGTACGCCTTCGCTGACCAGAATCCGTCCAGCTGATTGAAGGCGTAGGAAGCCACCTGCTCGCGTTGCTCGAAGCTCTGCAAGCTGTGCGCATCGAGCACCACCGCACCTCCCGGCTGTAGATGAGTGCGGAAGACCCACAGCAATCGTTGCCGTTGTTCAGGGCTCAGCGCACAGAAGTCGCACATAATGAGGAGGATCAGGTCAAACCGCTTCGTGGAGCTGAACTCGAGATAGTCGGTTTCGACGTACTCGATTTCGGTTCCATACTTATGTGCTTGCTCGCGTGCGTAGTTCAGCGAGTGTACCGAGAAGTCGATGCCGGTGACGCAGGCCCCGCGGTTCGCCAGTCGCTGGGCGTAGAGGCCCGGCCCACAACCAAAATCAGCAATTGCCGTGCCGCTGCCAATGCCGAATCGGGCGGCGAGCCACTCGACCGAGCGTTCGATGAACTCCAGCTTCCGAGAGCTGAGGTCGACCTCACTGTTCAAGTGGAAGGCGAGCATCTGTTTCGATGTGTGCGGGTCGGTCCACAGATCCGCTGCCGTGTATCGACAGAAGATTTTCGGTCGCTGGTTGATCCTCTCGAGTTGACGAAAAAGCGTCTGAGTCATGATCTACGGAACCAGCGCGCTGCAGCCCGCCATGCGCGTACATGGGACTCGCGCCCTTGGCAGTCGAGTTGCGGTGAAATGGTTGCCATCAGTGTCCAAGCGTAGCACACCCGGTGAGTCGAGTCGTCATGGGCCAACCTCCGCAACTCGCCTACAGTGTCGAGTTCTATTGGCCTTTGAGCTTTTTGTCGAGTGCGGCGTGTAGTCGCTTCAGCTGCTCAGGGTCTAGGCCGGCCAGGCGCTGCTCGGCATCTAGACCGGCCAGCCGCTGCTCGGCATCTAGACCGGCCAGCCGCTGCTCGGCATCTAGGCCGGCCAGCCGCTGCTCGG
>JAKSDA010000603.1 GCA_022360315.1 Pseudomonadota bacterium | reverse complement strand
GGTAATCGCCGCCTACGTTTCGCCTTCGGGTAAGCTTTCCTCCGGGGCCCGGCGGCGCCGTGGCCCCCGTGGTGTTAACTCGACTTCCTAACGTGGGAATCCAGGCTAGCCGACCGAAATGATCAAGTAGACGTTTATCCTCGAGTTCTCGTGGCTACAGGAACGGTCCAGGTGGCGGGAGCGTGACCCGGAATAGGCGATTATCGACCGCATGGAATCCTTTTTGCTCGAACTCGGCAAAGGCTTTTGCTTCGTCGCGCGCCAGAAGCGCATCACCCTGGAGGGTGACCATTTCTATATCGATCTCGTCTTCTATAATCGCCTGCTCCGCTGCTTTGTCCTCGTTGATCTCAAGCTCGGCAAGCTCACCCACCAAGACCTCAGACAAATGCAGATGTATGTGAATTATTTCGACCGCTATCAGCGCGAGGAGTACGAAACGCCCACGGTTAGCATCGTTCTTTGCTCTGACAAGAACAACGCGATGGTCAAAATCACTTTGCCCGAGGAAAGCCCACAGGTTCACGCCAGTCGCTACCAACTCTATCTACCCACCGAGGAAGAACTGCGGACCCAACTCGAACGCCAACGCGAGAAGGCCGAGCGAGCCCTGCAGCGCGCGGCGGGAGAAACGTCGGACAACGGGGACTGAAGGAGGGCGGAACCATTCTGCGTCTCCGGAGATCGGCACGATCTGCAAGAACACAAGTGGGGCCCATTGTGGACGCTCTCCGGAGAGTCGGCTCTACCTGCCTGCAATCCTGCGAGATTCCGGAGCGTCTAAGTTGAAACTCTGGATTTGCTCTCCGGAATCGGGGGTGGTCTATTAGCGAAACTGGGGAGCCATAGAAGGGGGCCCACCAACCGGTGGGCCTTTTTGGTTACACAGCCCGGTTCGCGTACAACCCGTGAATCTCAAAGGATTTTCGCCGAGCGGCGCTGCTTTGACCGCAAACAGAGAGCGCCCGAGCGGGTTCGCCCAGCAGCCCGAGTGGCCCATTTTTGCTCTCTGACCAATCCGCCGGGTCAGAGAGAAACAGAGAGCGGTTTTCGGCTCGTGGATCAGTGACTCTACCCCGGTGCAGTCGGTGCGTACCTTTTGGCCCTTCTCGATACCTTTGCCGGAAGCATGTGCAACAAGGATACGGTTGATCGCTTCGAGAGTCTCAGGACGCAGCTTCTTGATATCGCGCTCCAGAGACGAGTCATTGACGCTGCGGTACATGGGCAGACGACAGAACCACTGAAAGGCTGCATTGTGATTGAGATGG